>LUGL01000082.1 GCA_002796835.1 Elainella saxicola E1
GTCAGATTCAAGCGTTGCAGTTATCGAGTGGGACTCGATTGACCAATGCCTTAGCAACCTACTCGATTGTTGCCACTCGAATTTTGTGGCTGACCTACCAGGCACGATTGCAGCCTGAGCAATCTTGTGAGTGCATCCTCAGTCGGGCAGAGTGGCGACTGTTGCGGCGCAAATTCGAGCCGAAAAATCGGAGTCAGAAGCCACCGACGTTTGCACAAGCAATTCGTTGGATTGCAAGGCTGGGCGGTTTTATGGGCAGTCAGAGTGATGAACCTGGACTGAAAACGATCTGGAGAGGAATTAGTAAGTTATATGATTTGCTTGAAGGGGTGCAACTTGCAGCCAAAACCTAAGCTGCATCATCACTTCAGCAACTTTTGCGTAATGGATAGGATTCATCTGCGGGCGGCTAAGCAACCCAGTCTAGGCTTGAATTTGCGATCGACTCAGCATTGTTAACTACTTTTCCAAATCAACCTCGATTGCCTGTAATTCTTTGACCTTATCTTCAGGTAAGGCATCATTCGCAAACATGCCTGCGGCTAATTCAGTGCCTGCCAAATATTTCAGTCGATCCTGCGTTCGGTAAGGGGGATAGAACTCAGCGTGGAGGTGCCACTCTGAATGAGGTTGGCCATCGATCGGTGCTTGAAACCAGGCCATTAAATAAGGGAAGGGCCGATTCCATAACCGATCGTATTTCAGCGTCACCGTTTTCAAGGCTCTGGCCAATCCTCGCTGTTGCTGAGGGGTGAGATCGAGAAATGTGGCGGCAGGTTGAATTGAAGCCAGCCAAACCTCATAGGGGTAGCGAGCACAGGCCGGGACAAATGCGATCGCCTCTTCGTCTCGATAGAGAATGCGCTGATTATCCTCAATTTCCTTCTGAATCAAGTCTTCTAACAGTCCGCGTTGATGCTGCTGGTAATAAGTCTGTTGACAAACGTGCATGCGAGCCGGAACAGGTGGCACAAAAGGATAGGCATAGATCTGCCCATGGGGATGGTGTAATGTCACCCCCACTTCTACCCCTTTATTTTCAAATGGCAAAACATATTGAATCTGCTGATAGCCGCCAATCACCCTGGTCCGATCGGCCCAAACTTGCAGCAGCAGCTCTAAGTGATCGAGCGGTAAGGTGCTGAGATAGGACTGGGGATCTTGGGTAAACACCACCACTTCACAGACACCATTAGCAGGCAGGGTTTCAACGATCTCGATCGGCGGATCATGAGCGGCCAGCGTCAGCGAGGGAAAGCGATTTTCAAAAACCGCCACGTCATAGTCTCCTTGTGGTAGCTCCGTCGGAAACTGCGAATTTACGGTTGGAGCCAGAGGATTATATTCAGGTGGCGGCATAAAGGTCCGTCCCTGCCGGTGGCTGGCATAGGCAACCCACTCACCGCGCAACGGATGCCAACGCAAATGGGGATTGGCCTGGATCGGCTCCTCACTTGGACTGGGAGCAATGATGTTATCCGCGATCGGCGATCGGCTATAGAGGGTCAGTTTACGACCGTCAGGTTTAATCAGGGTTTGGGAATACATGGGTTAGAAACCAGTGCCCTCAAAGAATAACCAGAATTCTCACCGTTTGCCTCCGTTAAAAGCAGCGGCGATTGTAAAATCTGGCTGTATTGTTTTGATGCGGATTGCTTCACCCTTGCAATGATGCATCCTCCTGATAATCAAGGATGGACCTGACTGCCACATTGAGGCAGCGTTGAGCTGTGCAGCGTTTGCAGATCGGGCTGGAATTCCAGCATGGATGGATCGCCTGCTCGACCTAAGGTTGCATTCGCGATCGCTTCAATTGGGAATTTTGGTGTGCGATCGGCATAGAGTAAGCCATTGGCTTCCTGGAAGGTGTCGGTGAGCTGAGTGTAGCAGAAGCCGCTGAATAGCTCAACTTTATTCACGGCTGCCAACAAAGCGCTGTATCGCCGCTGTAAATCGGTGATTCCATCCGAACGAACATAGCCCCAAATGCCGTGATCTTCTGGTGCCCCATAGGCAATGCCACCAAATTCCGTCAGCATAATCGGCTGTCCCTGATGTGGGTAGCCATCTAGCGTCAGAATTCGTCCACCGGGTCGTTGGCGATCGAACAGATCGGATAGCTTAACCCCTGATCCGTAACGGCTAGCCAACTGCTGGGGATTATTGTCATAGTCGTGAATCGCCAGAATATCCGTTGAAGTGCTCTCCCAGCCATCATTGCCAATCACCGGACGGGTTGAATCCAGCGTCTTCGTTAGATGATAGAGGGCCTGCACATAGTTGCGGTGAGCCGGTGTCGCGGTCAAATCCGGGACGCCCCAGGATTCATTGAACGGCACCCAAACCACCACACAAGGATGACTTGCATCTCGCTGAATTACTTCAGTCCATTCTCGCGTCATTCGCTCTACTGCCTTTGGTGTAAACCGATAAGCACTCGGCATTTCCTCCCAAACCAGCAGCCCCAACACATCGGCCCAATATAAATAGCGGGGGTCTTCTACCTTCTGGTGTTTGCGAACGCCGTTGAAACCCATTTGCTTGGTGAGTTCCACATCTCGTCGCAGGGCTTCATCTGAAGGAGCTGTCATCAGCGATTCAGGCCAATATCCCTGATCCAGGACCAACCGCAGATAGTAGGGATGGCCGTTCAGCATAAACCGATCGCGCTGAATCCCGACCGTACGCATGGCCGTGTAGGACTTGACCTGATCCAATAAGCGATCGCCTTGCCAGAGCTGAATTTCCGCCTGAATCAGGGTTGGCTTCTCCGGACTCCACAACAGCTCGTTGCGGTAATCATCAATCCCCGGATCAGAAAGGGCAATGCGGCGGTGAATTTCGCCATTCAGCACTTCATAGGTGTCATTCACCAACAGCTGATTGCCTGCAGTGAGCTTGACCTTAAGTTGAATGCTGTCCTGACGACTCGTTTGGCCAATCACAAATGCTTCTAAACCGATCTCCCAACGCTCAAAGTGAGGGGTCCAGCAAAGGCGATCGATATAAATTTCAGGCACCTGTTCCAGCCAAACTGTCTGCCAGATGCCGCTGGTGCGGGGATACCAGATGCTATGGGAATGGAGCTGCCAATCCTGTTTGCCGCGCGGCTTCGCCAGATCATGCGGGTCATCTTCTGCCCAAACCGTGACTCGCTGTTTTCCATCAGCGTTCAGCACAGAAGTGATATCGGCTTTGAAGGGCGTATGTCCCCCCTCATGATCTGCGACGAGCTGCCCGTTCACCCAGACGCGAGCTCGATAATCGACGGCCCCAAAATGCAGCAGCACTCGACCTTCACTCGGTACGATATCGAACTCTCGTTCATACCAGCAATTTGGGTGAAATCCAGGATCGTGAATCCCACTTCGGATAGATTCAGGCGCAAATGGAACTTCGATATGATGCAGCCAATGCGCAACGTTGTCAGGTTGGCTGAACTTACCTTCATCATCAAATGTGAATTTCCACTGGCCGTTCAAGCAGAGCCAGTGCGATCGCTGTAGCTGAGGACGGGGATAGGCCATGTCAAACAGGCGCGTGCTGTCAAACGTCTCTATTTCACACGGGTGCTGCTCCTCAAGGCATTTACCGAAAGTTTTCATGGGAATTCTGGGGTGTCAACTTTAGAGAGGATGCCCTCCTAGCCTAGGAGATCTTGCTCCTCATCTCAATATTTTTTGCGCTTCTTTTTTCATCATATCCCTAGCATCTAGAAATGATCCATAGAAGGAACTCTTGGATCAACGCATCAATTCGGCTGCAATTGAGTACCTTACCCTTATTTAATACAACAAAAAATTACGCAAATTTATCCAGATCTGTCTCAAATCTGTCTTGAAAGTGGTGCGATCGCATCTACTTAGGTACTGCACAGCAACCAGCTTTATTTTACGCCATGCCGTTGCTGATGCCATTGCCATGCGTGAGCTAAAATTTGCTGGAGATCCGCATACTGAGGTTTCCATCCTAAAATTTCTTTTGCCTTGTCGCTGCTGCCGACCAGAATGGGTGGATCTCCGGCTCGCCGATCGCGCTCCACTACGGGAATTTTTCGACCCGTCACCTGTTGAGCTGTTTCAATCACGTCTCGCACCGAAAAACCGTTGCCGTTCCCCAGATTAAACATATTGCTGTTGCCGCCTTGCAGTAAATATTTCAGTCCCAACACATGCGCTTGGGCCAAATCTGCGACGTGAATGTAATCCCGAATACAGGTGCCATCTGGGGTCGGATAATCTGTTCCAAGAATGGCGATCGAGTCTTGTTTCCCTAAAGCAGTGAGCAGCACTAGCGGGATTAGATGAGTTTCAGGATGGTGATCTTCACCCAGCAGTCCGTCAGGATCAGCTCCAGACGCATTGAAGTAGCGAAATGCAACCGACTTCAGACCATAAGCAGCATCAAAATCGGCCAAAATTCGCTCTACCATCCACTTTGTTGTGGCATAGGGACTGATCGGGTCTTGCGGGTGATCTTCAGTTAAAGGCGTGAATTTAGGCACTCCGTAAAGCGCACAGGTAGAAGAGAAGACGAAGGTTTTGACGGATGCAGCCACCATGGCTTCCAGTAACGTGAGCGTTCCGGCCACATTGTTGCGGTAGTACTTGGCCGGATCGGACACCGATTCACCCACGGCAATATAAGCTGCAAAGTGCATCACAGCCGCAATGTTGTGAGTTGCAAAAATCTGATCTAAAAGGGCGCGATCGTTCGTATCTCCAACGATTAGCTCGGTTTTAAGAGCCTGCTCAACTAGATCGCGATGCCCATAGGAAAGGTTGTCAAGGATGATCACCTTGTAACCCGCACGCTGCAACGCCAAAACTGCGTGAGAGCCAATATATCCAGCTCCACCCGTCACCAAAATAGTGAGTTGATTTGACATAACTTCCGGCAGGGTAATTTATTCCACATCTTCCACAAAAATCTCTACTTACCCATCAATAGAACGGTCAAGTTCTTGTGAAGAGTACTTGTATATTAGAATACTCCCTTGCTTGACAGTATCAATTCCAAATTCATCTCTAATTCATCAACTTTCTTTACGACCTATGATGATCGACCCCAAGCTGCATCCGTCGAAAGTCACAATTGAAGATGTATGATGCATGACTAAAGCTGATCTGCTTGACGAAAACAATAAAAGGGTGAAATGAACGAGATGAATGCTTGGGGATGGCAGGTACAACGATCGCTTGGAACCGAGTCGAAAGATGGGATAGATGGAATTGTATATCCTCGATCGGACTTGACAGCACACTGGAATGTTGCAGAGCTGGATCGCTTAGCGGAATCATTGAACCGAGATGGCATTTGTGTAATTCGTAATCTGTTTCCGCAAACCCTGATTGAAGATTGGGCGATCGCCTTCGATCAATTGTTTCAACAGCGGAAAAATCAGGCAGGTGGATTAGCGCCACGTGAACAGTCTCGCTATTATTTAACGTTGCCCTGGATCGATCCGTTTGCGAATACGGCGATCTTTGCCAATCCGGTGATTCTGGCGGTGCTGAATCGAGTCTTTGCCCAGGAATATCGGCTGGTGCAGCTTGGTGCAGATGTGCCCGTTCAGGGCTCGACCTATCAAGAAATTCACCGCGATTTTCGGCCTCTATTTATGGATCAGTTTGTCACCCCGCTTTACGCGGTAGCGGTCAATTTTCCTCTAGTAGAAGTCACGGCTGAGAATGGCCCATTTCAAATGGCGCTAGGCACCCATGTCTTACCGCGAGAAGAGGGGCTTGCCAAAATTGCGTCGGGAGAAATTCCGATCGAATCTTTCTATTTGCAGCCTGGAGATGTGATGATTCGATCGCCTTTAGCGTTACACCGAGGCTCGCCCAATCTGACCGATCGGCCCAGACCGATGATCGTAATGGGATATGTGATGCATTGGTTGCACACGGCCCATTTGGATCTGAGAATTCCGCGTGCTTATTATGAAAGTCTGCCTGAATCGATCCAGCAAATGCTGCGGTGTGAGGTGGTCGATCGATTGGCGGAGCAGCAGGTGGAAACTTATATTAATTTCAAGTATTGAGACTTTTCAATGATTTAATCAGCCGATCGGCCTGTAGTCTTGCGACAGCTAGCATTTCTGGGTAGGATGAAGCATCAGTAATCAATGAGATTCAGTAGATCGAAAATGAATTCATTTTGATGTCAATTCCTGCGATCGATCCCCCTAAATCCCCCTTATTAAGGGGGACTTTGAGCAGGCTGTGTTCGGTTCCCCTTTCTTGCAGGGAGACTAGGGCGGATCTCAACAGGATTTGCGATTTACTGAGATTGGTGTCTGTGAATCAGGGCTGTTTGTAGCGAAGCTGCCGTGAACCTAAAAGCAAAGGATCGTTCCGATGACCCAGGCGACTCAAGAACGAAAGAAAAGTTTTTCGAGCTTCACTTACAAAGAGGCGTTTAAGCAGTTGGGCATTAGTGAGCTACAGCGCTGGTCGATCGCTGCTGACCCTGTGCCCATCAGCGATTTTTTTCAGCAGAGACTAGAACGACTCCAGCGGTTTGATCTGGAGAGCTTAGAGGTATCTAAGACATTGCTGATCGACGCCATCTGTGAAGAAGGATTGGAAGGGTTCGATCGGTTGAAAGTTTGGAAGGGAGCCTATTTAGAGGGAGAAAAAGCTTGCGGCAATGCGGATTATTTGATCGCGGAACGGCGAGGTTATTTAGAAGCGCCCTTTGTTTGTGTGGTGGAAGCGAAGAAGGATGATTTTGAGCAAGGGACTGCCCAGTGTCTGGTGGAAATGCAGGCTTGCCAATGGATCAATCGGCAGTTCGGGAAAGAGATCGCGATTTATGGGATCGTGACGAATGGAGAGGGCTGGAAGTTTTACCGATTGGCTAATGGGGTTGTGTCGGAATCACTGCTGTATGGTATTGGTGAAATGTCGGTTTTGCTGGGATTGTTGCGATCGTTCTTCAGTCTGTGTGAACAGAATCTATAGTGATTTCATTTGCATTGTACAAACAGAGGATCGCTATCGGCGTCACACTGAGGCAGAAATACCTTGCTTGTATGAAACGTACCTCACTCAATCCCGTTTATTCTGGTTATTTTGCCGATCCGTTTGCTTGGGAGCATCAAGGCATTTACTATGCGATCGGCACCGGAGCCGCAGAAGCCGCAGGAGAGTTCGATCCCAAATCTCTGGTTTTTCCGCTGCTGATCTCTGAAGATTTTCACACCTGGCAGTTCGCTGGACATGCCCTACAACGTCCCGATCCATCCCTGGGCAACAACTTTTGGGCACCAGAAATTGCCTATTCAGAAGGGCTGTTCTATCTCTATTACTCCGTTGGGCATGAGGACAAAAATNCACCAGTTGCGGGTTGCTACCAGCGATCGCCCATTAGGTCCCTATGAAGATGTCGGTCTGCTGCTGCAACCTGAGCCTTATCCCTTTGCGATCGATCCACATCCGTTTCAAGATGAGGATGGACATTGGTATTTATTTTACGCCTGCGATTTTCTTGACAGTGAAGGTGGGTTCAAGGCAGGAACGGGCTTGATGGTCGATCGCCTAATCAGCATGACGCAATTGGCTGGAGAGGCAAAAGTTGTGTTGCGGGCGCGATCGGACTGGCAGCGATTTTTAGTAGATCGATCGATGTATGGTGGTGTTTATGATTGGCATACGTTAGAAGGAGCTTGCGTTCGTAAACACCAAAATCGCTACTACTGTTTTTATAGCGGTGGCCGCTGGGAAACTGAAAATTATGGTATCGACTATGGCGTAGCGGATAATGTCACCGGGCCTTACTCTGATGTGGGTAATGAAGCAGGAGCCAGAGTGCTGCAATCGATTCCCGATCGGCTGATTGGTCCTGGACATAACTCGATCATCTTCGGGCCTGACGGTCAAACTGAATACCTGGTTTATCACGCCTGGAATCCCGATCGATCAATGCGACAAATGTATATCGATCCATTAATTTGGACAGCCGACGGACCTCGCTGCTCACCTCTTTAGTTAGATGGTGGGTTCAAGCCTTGCTGTTAGTTTGAAAGCAGAAACAGCAGTTTTGAGAGGAAGTTGTCATGGCAGATCCGAAACCCCATAACGAAGAGACTGTGTCAGAAGAGGTGGCGCAAAATCCGGGGATGAGAGCAGCAGCAATCCATACTGATCCCAGTATTTCTTTAGAAGAAGCGTGCAATGCAGCGGCTGGAGAGGGACCAAATGCTGCAGGGGGACCGGTTGACAGCACGGCTGAAGACTATGTTCCCAGCACTTCTGATCCCAATCCCACCAATCTTCCTTCCACTGATCACCCCATCCCCGATGATTTGGATGATGAAGAAACGAGCGGCGCTTCTAACAGCTTTTCAGAGGAAACGGACGATCGATACGCCCATTAATCTGGCAATTATGCGCCAACTTCGGAGGTTCCTTCACTTTTTTGTTCACCTGCTAAATCCAGCTCCTCTTTCAAGGCAGGATCGGTTCGTTCCAGTTGAGCATCACGGGTATCTTGGGTTAGCAGAGCAGGTGGAATTGCACCTCCTAATGCTTCAGTAACGATCCCAGGCACATTTTTCCGTGTTTCCGATCGCAAGTACTCTCCCGTGAAAATCGGAGAAATAGGTTTCATGTTGTGAGAAACCGTATAGTAACGGTGCGTTTGGCCGATCATTCCCCGTTCTTGCAGCGATTCATTCGCGATCTTCTTCCGCAATTTCGTGATTCCATCCAGAATGGCCTCTGGACGGGGCGGACAACCCGGAATATAGACATCGATCGGCAAAATCTTGTCAGCACCACGTACTGCGGTTGGGGAGTCCATGCTGAACATACCACCCGTAATCATGCAAGCCCCCATAGCAATCACATATTTGGGGTCAGGCATTTGCTCATACAGCCGCAGCGTTGCTGGAGCCATTTTCATATTTAACGTACCTGCCAGAATGATCAGGTCGGCTTGGCGAGGGCTGGCCCGTGGCAGCAGTCCAAATCGATCGAAGTCAAACCGAGAACCAATCAATGCCGCAAACTCAATGAAGCAGCAGGCGGTGCCGTACAATAGGGGCCACAAACTCGACATTCTGGCCCAGTTATACAGGTCATCAACCGTCGTCAGAATAATATTTTCTGAGAGTTGTTTTGTCACTTGAGGATAGCCGATCGGATTGATCACCGGATCGCGAGGATCGAGTAGATCTGCTGAAGGCTGTCCTGTGTCACCTGTGTCAGAAGAAGAGAGGCTTGTCATAGCGATCGCTGAACCACCAAAAGAAGGAATTCATCTGAGTATCACCCTCAAGCTATTCCTTATTTCGAGCAGATAGATCTGTCACTAGCTCTATCCCCAATTAAGAACGCTTGTGTAGCTCAACACAGGAATGGATTGCATAAAAAATGGCTGGAAGAACCAGCCATCATCGATACAAGAGGTGGAGGACTCAAGCTATTTAGCCATACATTGCTGCCGTTGAGGCGATCAGGAAGGCTGCATAAGTCAGAATATATCCAACAGTGAAATGCACCAATCCAGTTAGCCAACCTTGAACGATCGACAATGCAACTGGCTTGTCTTTCCAACGCACTAAGTTAGCAAGGGGCGTGCGTTCGTGAGCCCAAACCAGCGTTTCAATTAGCTCCTGCCAATAGCCTCGCCAAGCGATCAGGAACATGAAGCCGGTAGCCCAAACCAGATGTCCGAACAGGAACATCCAGTCCCAAACCGCCAGGGAATTCATGCCATACGGGTTATAGCCGTTGACTAGCGGAGCAGAATAGAGCCAGAGATAATCTCTCAGCCATCCCATTAAATAAGTCGAAGACTCATTGAACTGGGCAACGTTGCCTTGCCAGATGCCAAGATGCTTCCAGTGCCAATAGAAAGTGACCCACCCTAAGGTGTTCAGCATCCAGAAGATCGCCAGGAAGAAGGACTGCTCCCAAGCCGAAGTTTGGCAGGTGCCGCCCCGACCGGGACCATCACAAGGGAAAGTGAAGCCAAAGTCTTTCTTATCCGGCATCAGCTTCGTGCCGCGTGCATCCAGAGCACCCTTGACACAAATCAGCGTGGTCGTATGCAAGCCCAACGCGATCGCATGGTGGACCAGGAAGTCACCTGGACCGATCGTAAGGAAGAGCGAATTGGTACCGCTATTGATCGCATCTAACCAGTTTGGCAACCAGACGTTGCCGTGATTAGGCCAAGCTGTAAACGCTAAACTATCCGGATTGGAAAGCAGCGTATCGAAGCCGTAGAGCACTTTCCCATGCGCGGCCTGAATAAACTGAGCAAATACAGGCTCGATCAAGATCTGTTTTTCTGGTGTGCCAAAGGCGTTTACCACGTCATTGTGGACATAGATACCCAATGTATGGAAGCCCAAAAACAGCGATACCCAGCTTAAGTGCGAGATGATCGCCTCTTTATGGTTTAGCACGCGGTCCAACACGTTCCCTTTATTCTGTGCTGGATCGTAGTCTCTTACCCAAAAGATCGCCCCATGAGCAAAAGCACCTATCATCAGGAAGCCCGCAATATATTGGTGATGGGTATACAGCGCAGCCTGCGTTGTATAGTCTCGTGCCATGAATGCATAGGGTGGCAGCGAGTACATATGTTGGGCAACCAGAGAAGTGACAACTCCGAGCGCAGCTAAGTGAATCCCTAGCTGAAAATGTAATGAATTGTTGTAGGTATCATACAAACCATGGTGGGGTAAATTGAATTGTCCTTCGCTTCTACCACCAAACAGACCCGCCTTTGAATCCAGCATCTCCCGAATATTGTGACCAATGCCGAAGTTTGTCCGGTACATGTGGCCAGCAATGATGAAGATGACTGCGATCGCCAGATGGTGATGGGCAATATCTGTTAACCAGAGGGATTCCGTTTGGGGATGGAATCCACCCAGGAATGTCAGAATGGCAGTTCCGGCTCCCTGTCCTGTGCCAAACAGATGTCCAGCCGTATCGGGATTTTGGGCATAAGCGCCCCATTGTCCGGTAAAGAAGGGCGTTAATCCATCGGGATGGGGCTTCGTCGTCAGGAAGTTGCCCCAGCCCACATGCACACCCCGAGATTCCGGAATTGCCACGTGAACCAAATGCCCTGTCCAGGCTAAAGCGCTGACGCCAAACAGCCCTGCCAAATGGTGATTCAGGCGCGACTCGGCGTTTTTGAACCAGGACAGGCTGGGACGGAACTTAGGTTGAAGGTGTAGCCAACCTGCGAACAGAAATATCGACGCCAGCAGCATCAAAAAGACGGAACCCATATAAAGGTCCCCATTGGTGCGCATCCCAATCGTATACCACCAATGATAGATGCCCGCATAGGTGACGTTGACGGGATAGGCTGCGCCACCACGAGTGAAGGCATCGACAGCGGCTTGACCAAAGTGAGGATCCCAGATTGCATGAGCGATCGGACGAACATGCAGCGGATCTTTAATCCAGCTTTCAAAGTTGCCTTGCCAAGCAACATGAAAGGGTAGGCTAGAAGCCCAGAGAAAAATAATTGCGAGATGACCAAAGTGAGAAGCAAAAATCTTTTGATAAAGATTCTCTTCAGTCATGCCATCTTGGCTTTCAAAGTCATGCGCTGTGGCAATGCCATACCAGATTCGACGAGTCGTCGGCTCCTGCGCTAGACCTTGATTGAACTTAGGAAATTTCGTTGCCATGTTTTGGCTACCTCATCCTGAATAAGTTTGAGCCAAATCGTTTGAGCCAAATAAATTGAAGCGACTACCGTTAACAGAATGACCATTAACAGTAATCCATCACTGTTGATATTGGGTGATATTCGGTAAATTGTGTTTCAACCGTCTGCAAAGGCCGACATAAGCCGAAAAAACACAAGGTATACCTCACTCATCCTATCCTGCGAGTTATATGCCAATTAGCTGATTACTTTAACCAGCAAACCAGTGCCTCAACTTCCAACTTAAGGATGAGAAGCCGCTTACATCTTGCCGTAGTCCCTAACACCTCATGCCTTAGAAGGCGCACTGATTGTAGCCGCAACGCTTTGAGCTCTTGATTGTCAATCTAGTTGAAGTTTCGAAGCTCCTAGGATTTATAGTTTAAAGACACGACTCGATCGCAATATTAATTCGCTCTAAATATATGTGATAAAAGCGCAGCAATAAAATTACTTCATGATACATTCAATACTTACTTGCTTAACAAATTTTCCCTCACATGAATGACAAAACCTAATAATGAGTCTGTTAATCTTCAAGTAACCATAAGTTCTAACAAGGTTCTGCCCCAGTTACAAGCCGTAGTTGGGGCTCTATTTTTAGGTTTGTTGGTTTTGAAGAATGGTCAGTTTGTCTCGATCGCCTGCTCGATCAGGTCTGCCGCTCGCTTAACGCCACCCGCTTGTTGAATGGCATTCTGGAATCTTTGAGCATTCTGGAAATAGTGGCTTTGCGTCAATACTTGCTGAATTGCCGATCGCAATCGCGGCACACTGAGTTGAGTCAGAGCAACGACTTCCCCGGTTTGAGTCCAACGAATTCGGGCACCGGTTCCGGGCTGCTCGAAGGTGATGGGAATTGCGACTAGCGGCACACCACAACTGAGCGAATCGAGAACCGTATTGAGACCCCCATGAGTAATTGTTAGACTGGCTTTGGCTAAAACTTCTAGCTGGGGCGCATATTCCACAACCAGCGGTGAACCTGGCAGCGCCCGCACCGCTTCTGCACTCATGCCGCCACCATGAGTAATCACTAACTGCACATCCAATCCCTCACAAGCAGCAGCAATACACTGAAAAATCTCTTGCTTGGTGTTTTGCACACTGCCCAGGGAAGCGTAGATCAGGGGTTGACCCGTTAACTGTTCAAACGGGAAATCAACGGGCTGCGGAGAAGTATTCCGCAACGGCCCAGTGTAATGTAAATTGGCGGGTAGATTGGGACAGGGAAACTCAAAGGCAGCCGGTTGCTGACTGATGTGGGCTAACGGATTCTCCACCGCGTAGATTCGCCGGTAGTCCGGTAACTGCCATTGCCGCCGATAGTGGTTGATGGTTTGCAGAATGGGTTGGCAACTGCGATCGAGAATCTGATAGGCAATGTGATTGCGAAGATAGGCCCATTTTGCTTTGCGATAGCTCCAAGGCATGAAAAATGGCGGCATATCGGCCCGACGATGAATCACTTGACCACTGCTAATGCAAATAAAGGGAAGCCGCAAAAATTGCGCAATGGTTTGCCCAACTGGCTCAAGCTGATCGACCAATAGAGCATCGATTCCGGCAGCCTCGATTGCAGTTGGTGCATCCTCGCAGATAATTTCAGTCATGTGACGACAAAACTCGACCGAATAACGTAGAGCTGCCACTTCACTTAACTGGGTTAACTCCTGAAAGGATGCGGCTAATGAACCGGGTTGGTAAAGGGAATCGCCGATCGAATAGAATTCCAACCCTTCCGATCGTACCTTCGACTCTAAATCAGAAATTTGCAGAACCGTAACGCCATGGCCACGTGCAATCAACTCTCGTCCCAATGCTGATAACGGATTGAGATGCCCAGAATAGGGGGGGCAAATGATGCCAAAGTGAGCCATGGGAATTTCTCGAATCGATCCGATCGATCCTCAATAATGTGATTGGGAATATGGCGAGACGCTATTGTAGAAACTGCTCAGGCTGCCATCGGATAAATGGTCCAGTCTTGAATTCCGCTATCTGCTAAAGCCTGCCCTGCCTGCTCAAGGTCGGCGGCTGTTCCCTCAACGATCACTAAATAGTCTCCGCTGCTGAGTCGTTCACTGTAAACTTTTGCGTCCGCTTCTGTAATGCCTAAATCAGTGAATGCTTTATTTAATTGATTGAAATTCGCAAGGCTCAATCCGGTTCCCGCTAATCCAGTCAGTAACGCCACTCCCACCGATCCTGCTGCGATCACTGCCCCAAGTCCCGGAATGGCTAGACCCGTCAAGCCAACCAGCAAACTGCCCCATGTTGCAGTCCGAACGGCATCGGTGACAATTCCCGTTGAAGAAGCCACTGTCTGATCACCAACTTGATCACTCACCTGAACAGCGCCCGCCTCTTCTGTTTTTTCAATGCCACGCGCAATCACAGAGATATGAGACAAATCAAAGGAGCCTGCTTTGAGCTGATTGATCGCTTGTTCTAGCGGTTGTGAATCCTTGAAAAGGCCCATGCCTCGTACTTGTCGATCGTCAGTCATTTTTCTAACCTTATTTCAATTTGCAAAACAATCTGAATTTTGTGAGCATCAGAAACTCTCGTGATTGCCCTGATCATAAATAGTGAGTTTCCTGGTTAAGTTCGCTCAAAAGCAGGAAAGATACTTGCTTCTACCAATTCAGAAGTATTTCTTGGGAAGTGACTTTTGTGAAGGCATTCTGTAATATTTTGTGTTAACAGACGAATGGATTCCTGAGTTGGCGTTATGCAACCTCAGTCGATCGCAAATTCAAACCCAACTCAGAGCCGTCCGTAGATGAATCGCGGGCTATATTACCTCGGCAACTAAAAAGAATATGCTGGTTGCCTGACAAAACTCGTTTTAAGGCTCCGCCCTGAGATGGAAGGACTGGAGGCTCTTGCGTCCTGAGGTCAGTAAGGGATCTGATTCCGGCTGCTCGCCGATCGGTACTCTATTGCGAATCACTCTACTATGAATGGCTTTACTGTGAATAGTAAAGTTATAAACAGATGGAAGCTGCCACCAGGAAGCTTGAGGATACTCATGATGTTCTTGATGATAACCAAAATGGTAGCAGGTGACAAATGACCAAAATATGGGTAGCGGAATAGTCTCAGCGCAGTGTGAATTGCTATATCCAGCTTCAGGTTCTCGATGTGTTAAGAAGGTGCCAAAGTAGAAGAGCTGCACTGAACTTAAAATGGGCGGAATGACCCAAAACAAGGCAAGGTTAAGCTGAGAAATACCAAGCAAATAATGGGCGATCTGAAATGCAGCTGATAGGGCCAGAAACTGTTGCCAACCCCAATATTTTCTCATAAACCGCAAGTACCATAGAAATGGGTTTTGATGTTCTCCGTTATGAAAATCTGGATCCCGACTACTGGTAGGGTAATGGTGATGCAGCCAGTGATTTTTCAAGACTTTTTGATAGGAGAATGCCCCATAACAAAGGACTGCCAGCGCCCCAATGAAATGGTTGAGCTTAAGATTTTGAGGACAAACTGAACCATGCATTGCATCATGGGCAGTAATGAACAATCCTGTGTAGAGAAACATCTGCCATAATATCGCTAGCGGAATCAACCAGACCACAAGACGATCGATCTCAAGCTGGAGCAGAACACCAAGATTGATAGCCCATACGCTCATAATGCAGCAGGCAATGAGCAATCCCATCGTATTTGCTTTGCTGAATATGGCTTGAGCCTGGATAGGTGGAAAAATAGCATTCGATTCAATCAACGGTATTCTCCTTTGTTGATCTAAGCAGTCATCCGTTCTGAGCAACCCTGGAGGAAAAGTTGTCGGGAACAGGACTAGGGATTGATCATGCCGTAGTAAATCGCAGCAACAAATAAAAGTGCTGATCCGATCAAAATCATCACAATCCGAAACCCCAACCTAAATAAATCTTCCAGGGGTATTTCTTTAAAGTGCCGAACGCTTCGCTGAATCTTCATTTGGAGCCTCTGAATGATTTGAATTCAATCGCATCGTGGCTGCAAAATAGGGTGACTTCGTTCTGCCGATCGATCGACAAGGCATGCAGCCGATCTTGATTCTGTAGACGGGCCTGACGATCAACTTCCATCATCCATTGATAGGCCAGCAGTCCAGGCGTACAGTGCCGATTTTTCCGATCCATCTCATGGCGGTAAAAGTAGGCATCACCTGCATGCAGTAACCACCCTTCTGAGGTTGCGATCGCTACCCCTGCATGACCTTTGGTATGCCCAGCCAGCGGAATCAGGAGAATTTCGGGTGGCAATCCCTCCAAATCGCGAACGGCCTCAAAGCCGAACCAAGGCTCACCTTCTGCTGCATAATACTTCCAGCTTTTGACGTCATCCCACTGCCTGGGGCGATAGCGACGGTTGGCAATAAAACTATGGCGATCCTGGGCTGCACTCTTCTCAGGTTGCATTAAATGGACCGTTGCTTCGGGAAAGTCTTCTAGTCCGCCCGCATGGTCAAAATCGAGGTGGGTCAGAACAATATGACGGACATCACTTGCTGAAAATCCTAACTTTTCAATCTGATGGATGGCGGTATATTGACGATCGAATTGAATATTGTTGAAGTGAACGAAGAAGGGACTAAGTCTGGAGTAGGGGGACTGAACATCCTGCGATCCAAATCCTGTATCAATCAGAACAAGCCCTTGGTTAGTTTCAATTAACAAACAGTGGCAAACTAAGTGGGCGAACGGCCCTCGGCTAAAGCCATCAAATAGGGCTCCACCCAAGGGGCACATACAGCCACAGTTGAGATGATGGATCTGCATAAATAGTGATGACCTCAGTTGGGGCTAAACTCATGAAACTGAGCGTCAATTCAATCTAATAAAGTCAGGTCAGTTTCGAATAGGCAAACGGTTGTTTCGCAGCCAACTCGTCCGATTTCTGGCTCAGGCCCCATTTCCATCTCTATGACATAAGCCCAGCTGCCAGCTTCGAGTTGATAGTTTTTGATTACTCCCTGGCCGCCAATAAAAGCAGCCATTTGCCCTCGCTGGAACCGGGGTGCTGTTGACATTGCTGTCATCTTCCTACTCCTCCACTTTTTACACGTTAAGTAGTGATTAACGTTATAGCAACGCCTTTTGAGCAGTAGTCTCTATCAGGAGTTTTACTTTGATGGGAAGAGGATGAATCGAGAGAACGAGATNCTTTGTATCCAGTCAATGTCTTTTTTGACAAGTTGCGATCACTTCATGCATTCAACCGATTTCACTGTTCGAGCTCACCATGAAGTGCTGAGGTGCTAAAAATGATAAAAGTCGAGGCGTTTATATTCTGCAATCAAAGCTTGTAGAGGATAGTCTACAACTTGCGTTAGTTGAGATGGCAAGGTATCAATACTTCTCTAACTTATCTTTAATGTAAAAGTTATCTTTTAAGTTTGGAAATTGAAACTTTCCAAAAATCATCATTATCTTCGTAAAATCCAGGCGGCCCATCAAAATTTAAACCATCCACCAGCCCAATAAATAGACGAGTTGCCCCCACCAGCGTCGAATCAATTCAACCGCAAACTCTGTGGTGTTATGATCAATCCCGACATTCACCTTGCCGAGCAATGTGATGAAACTGGCCATCTTTGTCTGGATGTTGCTTGCCTTCCTGGGTTTTGCGATTGCTCTCCTAAGCTGTCAGGATCACAACGATGGAGGAGAATGTGCCCTAAGTTCTCCGCCACTGTTGTGCTTATCTTAATGGTCAACTCTCAAACTGAGACTTACAAGACTGGGATGCACTCAATCCAAAAGCAGCGGAAATTCTTAAGCGTCCAATCGAGGAACTGCTGGGAAAAGCGATCGCTATACTTCCACAGTCTCTTTTTGTTCTGCCTTGCTCTTGCGGATTGCTGCTACACCTATGCCAATTAATCCAGGGAGTAACGCAGGAGTGGGAATAGGAGTAGATGCCGGAGTGTAATCATAGGTGACTGAAGCATCCCCTCTTACAAGGGTGTTAATTCTATAGTTGAATCTTCCAAGACCGATGAAAGCTGAATCGTCGATTGCAGAGAACAGAAAATTAGCAACCCCTGAACCTGTTAACGCATTCAACACTGTATTACTGGTATAGATTTGTCTGTCGAATGCGGTTGCTGTTATCTCCACCGTCCTACCAGATGCTCCAGCAAAGTCTATGCTTCCATCATATCTAGGAAGATCGTAAGAATGACCGATAGCGGGGCTGATGGATAAGGTGTTTCCGGTGGGTAGAGTCAGATCAAACAAACCGGAAATGATGACAGTAGCTGTACGTCTATTAATGTTTCCGTTTTCAAATGCTGCGTTCCCTTGCATCGTCCCTGTGAATTCAATCAGGACACTGTTTAGGGTTCCCAAGCTAGAGTCAAACTTCTGGATAGGGATGACACCATCGTTAACGTTGGGAGCAGCAAAGTCAAATGAACCAGAGGTTTGCAGAGTCAACGCATTAGCTGGAGCAGATAACAAACTGGTAGCCAAAACCGTGAAGGTTGAAGCAAAAACAACGGCTGCACTTGTGCATTTCATATTTTTCACAAAAACTCCTTACATCTAGGTAAACTGTCCAAGTATTGAGTAGATGCAACGTAAGCCATTCATTAACGCATAGGGAGATATAGCGTTACATAACTTCTCATTAAATCACGCGAAAGATATTACCTTAAAGGAGTTTTTCTTTTTTTTACACTGATAGCAGTGAGTGTAATTTTTTGATGAAGAACCTGAAATTCGGGCATGTTTAGCAATGGACAAGAAACAAAGTTAAGTCTGAAAGCCTTGCAGCAAGATGCTTTTAGCCCTCATTTTTGACTCATTTTCACCTTTGTATCTTCTACGGCAAAAACAACGAGATTGTTACCAATTGGCTGGATGAGCAGGAGTTATCCATCCTCGCGTTGCACTTGTTGCATCCCGCCAAACGATAAGTGCCATCCTCAACCACATAGGCTATCGCCTAAAAAAACACAAAAAGTCAAGCCTCTGAAGAAGATTGCTCAAACCGATGACATCTTTGACAACGTCGCTCAAGCCAATCAGACCTGTGATGCCAATCCCAAATCTTTGAGACTGTCGATTGATGGCAATGCTCTGAAACTTTGCCCAAATGGGATATCACCATTCTTCCGGCTTGATAGGAGTGTTATTGAGTTGCAAACCCCTAATATCTGCTAATAGTCAATATTTACCAACATGCGATCTTTCTTGAAAAGCCTTATGCGGCCTCAACCCTACATAACCTACTTTCTGGCCTTGTATATAGAACTGAATTGCGCATAAAACCTGAAGATGATGCTGGATCGACTTCAAATCTACATGATATTTTTACTAGGCAAGTTTATTTATATATTTTTCTGTGACTATACCATAGGCTCTGGAAACCGACCTACTCCTGTAATGGTATTTTGTTGACAATCTATTGTTTTTGCGGAAATATGTGGACGTTTGTATTACTTTTAAAACGAGGGTCATCCATAAAGTATTAAACATCTCAAGGCGTTGAAACGATCGCTGAAGGAACAGCCTATTTTCTACGGGCGCACCTTTATCAAGATGGTGATATCACTGACTTGGCAGCTCTCACAGCTTGGCTAGATGAACAGGAATAACAGCAATGCTAGTTGTAACCGTATCATCCTCAGCTTTGTAGCAGGCGCATGATGACTCGAAGTGAGCTAAAATTTACGTTCCTTTTGGCGATCGTCCATTGCAATCCTTCAGATTCCAGATAAGCATGATTTTTGATCGCAGCAAAATAGCCAGTCGTCTTACTGCGATCGTTTATCTATTTCAAACTCATCTGCTTCAAGTTGTGATGCGGTTCAGCACAGACATGACTTTATCGGCACAGTTAGGGACCGGGATCGGTTTGCTCCATAAGCCTGCTTCAGCGATGCCAAGGGTATGTTGTCGCAGGATGTGTGCTTTAACGTTGTCTTCGGTGCCGATGACCAGAAGGGTGAGGATACGCGGATCGGGGTTGATTTGGATGAGGGAGGTGTGATCAGTCATAGCAGTTGTTTCACTCCACTGAGGAAATGGATTGCAGAAATACCCAAAACCAAAGCCCCCCTGCTGCTTTTTTGGCATAGCAAGATCAGGATGGCTAGTGGAGTGATAAACTGCCCTCTAGCCCTCCTAACTGTTTGTCCAGTTTTGAGGGTTAGTCATCTGGAGCTGTTGGCGCAGTTTCCAGGTGACGCTTTGATTGCGGATATTGATTTGTACTGAGAAACCAACTTACCGGAGAATGGGGCTTTTCGCAAGTCTGTCTTGATACAGGTTTACAGATGGGCGATCGGATTTTGATAGGGGTGGTTGTAAGAGAAGAATCACTGACACAACTGAGGGTTGGCTGATTACCTCAGAGGAGAAGTCACTCCCAATCTACCCATCCGGATAACAACCTGAGTATTGACAGGAATCCCATGAGTGATTACCCGTTCCAGCCTTAGCGAGTGATTTGCAATTAACAGTAGGAGGGATTTTTGGCTGGTTAAAGCTGTGAATCTTAGTAGGATTCTCGGTTTGATTCGAGCGATCGACGATTTCAAACCCTTATCTTTCCTCAGAACTCAAGGGCGATCCTAAAAACCATTCATAGCCTTGCTGAAATTGGCGCTTACCGTTCCGTTCCACAATCCTGCCATGAGCCATAATCACCCGCTCAAACTCCCAGGTGAGAATGTGTTGAATAGATTGCTTCACCCGCGCTTTATCCCTGGTTGCAATTCTCTCAAGCCATGAGGGACGCAATTGTCCATAAACACCAAACAATCTGGAAATGAGTTGTGTGGTCAGTGAACTATGACCATCCAGATAAAACGCCAAATCAGTGACGATCAAGGTACGACTTTTAGAATGGAAAAATACCCATTCATTCAAGGGTGAGTATCCTTTGATATCAAATGTATTGAATCCACTGACTGGGACTGCCTCAATCTCATCCAGAAGCCCGATCGTTTGTTCACTCAAGTATTGATCAATTAACAAATTAGGACACTTTTGTTCCAGACCTGATGTCGCCCAAAGTTTTGCATGAGGATAGCGCTGTTTGAACTGAGCTAGAAACAGGTGATGATACAAATTGGGGGCGACGATATCACTTACCACCCCTAATTGATTTAGTTGTTGAATCATTGCGTCATCAGAAGCGATCGGTGAGATGACTATCAACCTGCCATCTTGCAGACGAACGATCGTCATCCTCGTCCCAACTTCTAATCCAAAGTACTTCAAGGGCTGCTCAGCCACCCACAGATCCTGATCGATCGCTCTTAACATCGTTATCCTTCACCCATCACGAAAATTGCCGCAGGCTGTAGTACAGACAAGCTACACTTCCAACCAGATAAACCAGCCAAGTCCCGAAAAAGCCGATCGCGCGTCCTGCTGAAGGACCATAGGTTTGAATCAGTCCCCAGGCATGGGCAATCCGAGCCAGAATCAGCATTGCACCAAGAAACCAGAGCAATCCTGTTGCAGCCTGCATCCATTCCAGGGCCACCAGCAACAACAAACCTAGCGGCACATATTCGATGAAATTACCGTGTGCTCGTACCGTGCGCTGCAACATTCCATCATCCGCTTTTCTGGTTCCGATCCATTGTTGCGCCAGCTTCTCGACCCACGCTGCCCAGGAATTGGGATGCTGCAAATAATCCGGCTGTGAAGCAACTTCTGCAAGAGATGCCCCATGCCAGATCCGAGTGCGGGTTCGTTCGATCGCTACCCGATAGGACAAGCCCAGAGCCAGTAAGCCATGACAGCCAATGAAGAAAGTTGAGATGGGAATGAGAGCAGCCATAGGAGGGTTACAACAATCATGATTCACAGATCAGCATACTGATTTAGAGTGACGCTGTCTTTTTGATTCTTGCGGACTTTTGGTTTTTGCGGACTTTTGATTTTTGCGAACCATGCTCCAGCGCTTTTTGTGACAATCTAAAGTTTGAGCCACTCCTTTGCCTCGATCGTCTGCTTCGTTCCGCCTATGAATCCCTTGCAAGAGTTTCTCTTCCACCCAACTGACCGCAAGATGCCGCTTGACCAATCCCCTCTGGAAGCCTTGCCGCAATGGGGACATTGGTTGCAAACACCAGATTGTCTGGTTGCCATCATTCCACCCGGACATTTAGAAGTGAATCTCCGATCGCCCCTCAACCTCGTGGTCACCAGTTTTGGCATCACTCAGGGCGTCGCGGCTTTTGATAGCGATCGTCTGCAACCTTACCAGGCATTCCCGGGCGGCTTCGATATTGTGCCGCAGGGCAGCACCTACTGTTCTGTAGAAGAGGCTTCCTGCTTTGTCGTGTTTGGATATTCCCAGGCATTCCTGTCTCGTATCGTGGCTGATGAGCAGAAGTTGGAACTGCTGCCGGGACAAATTTCTAAAACTCACTGGGGCTTGAATGCGGCGATCGCCATGCAGGAGTTTTTCAATAATGGTCAAGCAGGTGGTGCGTTCTATCTGGAATCTATCGCAACCGCCGTCCTGGGACAAATTATCTACCGAAAATCAACGCGCTCCAACCAGTTCAAGCGTCCACCCGAATTCCTGGAACCCAGGTTACTAAAAACCACTTTGGATTACATTCAAGCCAACCTCTCGCAGCCCTTAAGCTTAAACGAGATCGCCATAGCTGTTGGATTGAGCCCCTACCATTTTGCTAGGGCATTTCGATCGACAACGGGATTCTCCCCCTATCAATATGTGCTGCATTGCCGAATTGAACGAGCTCAGCAGCTTTTGCAGGATCAGGAACGATCGATCTCTGAAATTGCCCTAGAAGCTGGATTTGGCGATCAGAGCCACATGACGACCGTATTTCGACGAGTTTTGCAAACCACTCCAAACCAATATCGTACTGCCAAATTAGACTTGGTATGATGACAGTAGCCCTCCACAAAGGGAAATCGACTGATGTATGCCCTTGTCTCGCCTGAAAAGATTCAACTGCCTCCGGGTGCTGTCGTTCGGCTCCCTGCCACTTGGCAAGACTATCAAACCCTGTACCAGCAGCGTGGCGATGGCTCAATTCCTCGCCTCAAATACCGCGATGGAGAGGTGTTGCTGATGTCTCCTTTGCCCAAGCATGGTCGAGATGCCAGCTTGATCGCCGATATTATCAAAGTTCTTCTCGATGACTCAGGGCGGGAATATGATGCCTTTACGCCAGTAACCATGGACTTGTTAGAGGAAAGTGGGATCGAACCAGACTATTGCTTCTACATCGATCACTGGGAAGCGATATCTGGCAAGGAACGCATTGATTGGCGAAACGATCCACCCCCAGACCTGGTTCTAGAGATTGATGTGACTAGCTATTCGAATGTTAATGATTACCTGCCTTATCAGGTTCCTGAGGTTTGGCTATTTCGCAAACAACAGCTTTGGATTTACGAACTACAGGCCGCAGAGTATGGGTTGCGAACCAATAGCCGTTATTTCCCCAACATTTCTGTGCAGGATGTGATTGCCCGTTGTGTTCAAATTGCCTACAGCCGCAACACAAGTGTCGCAATTCGTGATTTGAAGCAACAGTTGAATTCTTGAAAGTTAGGACGATTTTCAGAAATAACTTTGTTCTGCTGGATGATTTAAACAGTAGGTTAGACTCCAACAAAAACATTCGCTAACGTTTGTCCCGCAGAGATTTGAAAGTTGCCCTGAGGAAGATCGAGGTTAAGGCTAGTACTTGCCTTCATAATTAAGTCATTAGAACTTCCTCCAACAACAAATAGCGCAAAGCCTCCTGTATATTTTTGCGCCAAATAGGTTGAGGCAGATGACAGAACAACCTTATCTCCCACACCAAAATTCTTGATCTCTGTCAGATCGGTATCGCCGTGAAATTTGTAATAAGCACCTGAACTGTTTCCTAATAGGAAAGTATCGCTGCCTGCATCCCCCTGCAAGACATCATATTCCCATTCTCCTTGGGTGGCTGCATCTGTTCCACATAAAGTATCATTTCCTCCACCCCCAGACAACTTATCGTTGCCTATACTGCCTGTGAGCGTATCATTGCCTGCACCTCCCAAAACTGTATCATTTCCTTCTCGACCGACGATCTGATCATCCCCTAAATCGCCTGACAAGCGATTATCCTTATATCCTCCTGTAATCAGATCTTTTCCATCGCCTCCATAAATAGAGCCACCCTCGGAAATCGTCAAGGTATCATTTCCAGCTTCCCCAGATAAGTTTCCATTCTTTCGCTGTAACGTATCATTTACATCTCCCCCATGCAGAGTGCCCTGAGTATTTTGATATACCCGGATATAATCAATATCAATGCTGCTGGGGAAAGGAGTCGTGCTGTCTGGATCTCCTGGCCAAGTTCCACCAACTGCTAGATTTGCTAGCAAATACATTGGTTCATTGGGAATATTTTGGGATACTTGAAAAACAGGCTGATTATCCACATACCAGATCATTTGCGATGGCAACCACTGGACACCAAAGGTGTGAAACCCTTGAGATAAATCAGCAACATTCCAATCCTGATGATACATTCCATCGTTGTATGGTTGTGTGGAATCGGGGTAATGAAGCGTTGAGTGTCCTGTGGTTGGATCCTGTCCTAGAACTTCGACTACGTCAATTTCGGGTGGCCAACGTTTGTATGCAATTCCACGCTCATCATATTGCAAGGGTTGCTCTTCTTTCTGAGGTATCATCCAGAAACCGCCCCAAAAGCCCTTACCAGCAGGAAACTTGGCACGGAACTCCATATAACCATACGTGAATGCTCGCTTATTGTGACCCGCGATCATACCAGACCGATAATCAAAAGTTTCCGTTGTATAGTGACGCTGTCCATCCGGCCCAATATAAACTCTTTCCCCCTGGGTTGGTTGCTTGCTCGCACGAAGCTTGAGTTGACCATTGCCAAAGATAAGAGAGTCAGGCGTGTAAAGGGATAAGTTGTTGTTCCCTTCATTTGTTCCGCCATAGTAGTACTGATTGCTCCAAGTGCTTGTATTAAGTTGGGAAGCACTAAACTCGTCGCTGAATACAAGCTCCCAATTTGGGTTATTGACTGGTGACATGATTTGAGTTCTCCTGATTAGGGGATAAACATTGTAAACAAACAGTGAATTTGGATAAAAACAATTGTTATCCAATCGTTAATGAATCCTTCTTAAAAAAGGAATGCTAACTTGATCTTCTGCGATTTTATAACTTAGTAAATTAGACTTTTATTCAAAGCCTGGTTAGATGCCATACATCTGTTTGTAGACTGGTGCATATAAAATTTCAAACATTGCTCATGAGTAACTGTTTTGTTTGTATAGGATTAGATGTTGCAGCAAAAGCGTCTATAAGCCATAGAACTTGGCTTCAACAACGTTTTTTCTGGTAGGAGCACATTGTCTATAGTGATTGCTTTATTCCTGAAGTGCTATCAAAAAATGATATCAGTTTCATCTGCGTTTGATCGCCAAAACTTAACTTTACTTAAAATTACCCTCGATCCATCAACCAAAGGAGGCTGCCTTTCCTGGATGTTGTGAGCGCAGAGGCAAGGAAACTAAGAAGAATGCTAGTCGTAGACTGATTCTCAAGATTCGATGACAAACCTTTGCGGACGATCGTGGCCGATCGAACTTTCCTCTACGCTGGAATTATTGATTGTTGCCTTTGTTGCTCCACAAGCCCAACATCAGTAATGAGCTGCTGACCCTCTGGGATAGCGGCAGGTTATCTACTGACAAAATTATTTAATTTCCGTGCCTCAATAGAGATGTGTTTCGGTGCGTTAAGATCGCAGATCCATGAGACAAAGCATTGGGTCAAGTATCTCTGCAAAACAGCAGAAAGATATTTTCCAAGCGCTTCGTCCTTCCTGAAGAGAGTGGATTGCGATCGATCGCATCAGATGAGCGGCACTGCTTACCTTACACCGGAAAATTCTCAATAATTGCTAGAGCTATTATCCTACTTCTTAATTGCTAACATTAAATTTGACTCATTCAAACCGTACTTATAGCCAATGCCAAAATCGAGTGGCTTGACGTTAGGGTTGGTTTTGTAAATTTGAGACAGATCGGCCTGATATTCTTCGCTAAAGAGGGAGATCGGCTGGGTATAGGTGCCGTAAAACTGCAAGTTCCACTGATTTTGATCGAAAAAGCCAACCGGGATGCCAGAATCATCTTCTAAAACAGCGCTGCTGCGGGCCAGCACCAGATCCCGAATCTGCGAAAAGTTTCCGTAATGCATCAGGTAAGATGCGGCTTTGGTATAGGTAATCGGCGATTCAAGCTGCTTGTTAGCAAAGTTTGTTAATGCGGGCGTTGCTTGGAATCCGGTATCCGATAAGTCAAGGGAGAAGTAATAAAGAAACTGGGGTGCGGGCTTCCCTGGTTGAGTAAACGCGATCTTCACACCCTTGAGATAAGCGTTGTCAATGTTCCCATCTGGATAGACGTTGAGGTTCCCATCTCGATCGAGTCCTACGTAATCCAGAGACAAGATGCGATTATTGGTGCGGGCCAGAAACAGGAAGAGAATTGGCACTACTCCTTTATCAGCCAGATCGACCTGCATGGAATTGGTCTGAAAAAAGCTGAATTGCAGCAGCGAATACATTGCCCCATTCATCTCGTTCAATTTTTGGGCAACCTCGCCTTCTGAGAGCGCAGCCAGATCGGGCAGTTTTCCAACTGGCTCTAATCCAATCAGGACATAGTCTTTGGCATTGGGAAAAAAGGTATGGGCATAGAGAAAATCAGGTCCAGCAAACGGATAGAAGATGGATTTATTCGTCTGATTCAGGGAGCTGAGTTCAGTATTGGACCAATTGCGAATTGGAGCCAACTGCTGCGCCTCTAATTTTTGCCAAGCGTTTTCGAAAAAGCTGTGATAATTTGTCCAAGCACTGCTTTGTGATAATGTTGCCAGACTGCTGTTTGCCTCTAACGGCATCCCCGCTAGAAACTTGGCCGTATCCGTTAGTTGCGCAGATACGGTTGGATCGAACTGGGCAAAGGGATCGGGTGGAGCAGGCGCTTGACTGGCTACAGGACTGGGTTGCGGTACCGATTGAGTCGGCTGTGGCGACTGAGTGGACTGGGGCGTGACAACTGCCGTGTCTTGCTGCGGCGATGAGCTGCAACCGGCAAAGGTTATTCCCAAACCCAGCATAGCCAGCAGCAGCGATCGAGAATAGAACTTCATCATCTTAACAAACCTCGTAAAACCTCAGATCGATAGTGTTTTTCGCTCACTTGACGCTTTCGATCGCATTTTCCCTGATACTTTCTGGAACATGTCCCTGGATGCCTTCTTTCTGCCGCTCGCCCCATAGATAGATTGGAATGCCGAATAAAATTGTGCCCAACCCTGCCAGGGATTCGACTGGCTTATCCTGGAAAATGAAGATCAGCATCCACAGGCCGATCGCTAAGAAGATCAATGGCGTGATGGGATAGCCCCAGGTCTGATAGGGACGGTGGATGTCAGGATACCTCAGTCGATGCACAAAGACTCCGAAAACTGTGACGCAGGCCGAGAGGGTGAGCGTAAATCCTAGATAGGTAATCACCGCTTCAAACGATGAACTAATCATTAGAAAGATGACGATCGCCAATTGCAGCAGCATGGCGTAAATTGGCACTCCATGGGGATTGCGCTTGGATAGTAGTTTGAATAAGGCAATGTCTTCTCCGATCGCTTGCGTCACGCGAGGACCAGCCCAAACCATAGAGCTAATACTTGAAATCAACCCAAAGGAGATTAGCAGACTCATGAGCGTTGGACCCACATCGCCAAACATGCGATTTGCCGCAACATAACCCACATCAAGCTGCCCAGCCAATTCGCTGATCGGCGTGGTGAACAGGAAGATGAAATTTAGCAGCACATATAGGACCAAAACGATGGATGTCCCCAGCAGTAAAGAGCGAGGAATGTTCTTTTCAGGTCGTTTAATTTCATTTGCAATATAGATCGAGGCATTCCAGCCCGAATAGGCATAGGTGACGAATACCAGCGAGGTCGCAAACGGAGCCGTGAAAATTTCAGCCAGCGCCTCTGAAGATGGTAAAAAGCTCAAGCTCTGCGGATGGGAAATTGTAAAGCCGCAGGCAATCAGAACCAGGATCAGCGATAGTTTCAGAATGGTCGAAATGTCCTGAAAGTAGGAGCCTACTCGGATATTCCGCATGTGAATTAAGGAAATGCCAATCACAGCAACCACTGCAATGACCTGATGATTGATACCGGGAACCACATTGCTAAAATATTGGCCCAACGCGATCGCAGCAGCAGCAATGGGTGCAGCAAACCCCACAGTGACCGATACCCAGCCCGACAAAAAGCCGACGATCGGATGGTAGATTCTCGATAAATAATAATATTCGCCGCCCGAACGGGGCATGACTGAAGCCAATTCGCTATAGCAAAGCGCTCCACAGAGGGCAAAAACGCCCCCAACCACCCAGAGCGCCAGGAGGGCAAAGCCAGAAGTAATACTTGTTACTTGGAAGCCCAAGCTTGTAAACACTCCGACACCAATCATATTGGCGATCACGATACAAGTCGCCGTAGATAAGTTAATCTTTCTGGGGCTTGAGTCCACCTTCATCGCTCCACAGGTCTAGTAAATAGCTTAGGCAGATTAAGGTTAGCACTCCCGCTAAAATTGGAAGCCTGTCAAATGTTTTATTTTGTAACGAAAGATAAATCCTTGATTCGCGATCGATCGCATCAACTTTTGGTCAAGCCTTTTAAGCCCTATGGGGGAGAGACGATCGCTATATCAGGTGGTATATCTAATTTAAAGTGCCATTATCATGCCTTATGCCTGTCATCGACCAGCATCAATTAGCTAATCTCGTGCGGGAAACGCGACAGCGTCTAAACCTTTCGCAGACAAAGTTTGCCGCGAAGTTAGGAGTTTCATTTCAAAGCATCAACCGTTGGGAGAATGGACGGACAAAACCCTTGCCGATCGCATTAAAACAGATTGAGCACCTACTGCATCAGATGGGCGAGGCGGGTCAAGATTTGTTGGCTAAGTACTTTTCAGAGTGAGGTTGGAGACGCTATGACTCGTGATCTCCAACGCTCTATTTCCTCAGACAGTGGTTCCTCAGATAGTGGTTCCTCAGATAGTGGTTCCTCAGATAGTGGTTCCTCAGATAGTGGTTCCTCAGATAGTGGTTCCTCAGATAGTGGTTTATCTCCAGACATTGCTCAGGACAGTGCTGAAACTCCGGATCAGGCAACAGCAGCGATCGCAGATTGTCCAGATGGACAGCTCGACTCAGTGCTGGAGATCCGGGCGCTACAAATTCTGGATAGTAGCGATGACTGTATCAAGGTGTTGGATTTAGAGGGCCGCATCCAGTTTATGAGTCGAGGCGGGCAGGCGTTGCTGGGCATTCAGGACATCAGGCCCTTTCTCAACACCTCCTGGATCAACTTTTGGCGGGAAGGGGACCAGCAAGTGGCTATTGATGCGATCGCCAGGGCCGCAGCAGGTGAAGTCTGTTCCTTTCAGGGCTACTATCCGACGTTGAAGGGTGAACCCAAATGGTGGGATAACAAAATTACTCCCATGACGGGTGCAGATGGGACCGTTGAACGACTGCTCTGCATCTCGCGCGACATCACGGATCAGAAGCGGGCCGAAGATGAACGTCGGCAAACAGAAGCTGCCCTGGGAGCATCAGAAGAACAGTTCCGCTTGTTTATCACGGCCAGTTCAGACACGGTATACAAAATGAGTGCGGATTGGCGTGAGATGCGTCTGCTCAAAGGTAAAAATTTTCTTGCCAATGCCCAAGGCCCGAATCAAACATGGCTTGAGCAGTGTATTCCTGTGGAGGAGCAGACGCGGGTGATGGCGGCGATCGAGGAAGCCATCCGCACAAAGCGCACCTTTGAGTTAGAACACCAGATCATTCAATCAGATGGAACGATCGGCTGGGCGTTTTCTCGCGCGATCCCATTATTGAATAACCAAAATGAAATCGTGGAGTGGTTGGGAACAGCCAGCGATGTAACGGCTCGCAAACAGGCAGAGTTGAGTGCTGAATTTCTCGCTCAGGTCACTCAAGCCCTGGTGGAGGCAACCTGTGTTGAAGACATTATTCAAACCTTCGGCGAACAGTTGCACCATTATCTTCACATATCCAATTGTGCGTTCGTTGAAATTAATCAGAGTGCCGAGGTGGCGACGATTGATCATAATTGGCATCGGGATGATGTACCCAGCCTGGTGGGCAGTTATCGTTTATCGGAATTTGTGACAGAAGACTTTTTTCAGGCAGCCAAAGTTGGACAAACTATCACTGTTCGAGATGTCAAAACGGACCCACGCATTGCTGATCCGGAGCGATTTGTCACCCTCAAAATTGGTTCATTCATCAACGTTCCTTTAATTCGAGAGGGAGAATGGAAGTTTACGCTTGGTATTTATCATTCAACCCCTTATAACTGGCACATTAATGAAATTGCGTTAATGCGCGAATTGGCAAACCGCATCTGGACGAAGCTGGAACGCACTCGGGTTGAAATGGCCCTACGCCAAAATCAGGAGATGTTTTCTGCTTTGGTGGCCAATGCCCCTTTTGGGGTGTATATGATTGATGCTGAGTTTTGCCTCCAGCAGGCCAACCAGACTGCGATCGCTACCTTTAACATTCAGTCGTTGATTGGGCGAGATCTGGCTGAGGCGCTGCGCATCATCTGGCAGGAACCATTTGCCACTGAAGCGATCGATCACTTCCGCCACACGCTTGCCACCGGAGAGTCTTACTACTCGCCGCCGATGGCTGAACCGAGAGCGGATATTGCAGAAATTCAGTCTTACGATTGGCAACTTCACCGCATTAACCTGCCGCATGGCAGCTATGGTGTAGTCTGTTACTTTTATGATCTTTCCGAAATCAAACGAGCTGAAGAAATCATTCGTCGCAATGCCGATCGCGATGCGTTCCTCGTCACCCTGAATGATGCACTCCGTCCATTAACAGACGCGACCGAAATTCTAGCAACTGCCAATCGGGTGCTGGGCGAACAGTTGGGAGCCAATCGGGTGACGTACTTTGAGGTACGAGGCACTGATTATTTTCTGGAACAGAATTACGTCAATGGCGCAGAATCTCTGCGGGGAGGCTACCCGATCGAGTCCTTTGGCGCTGGTTTACTGGCGACTTACCGTAGAGGTCAGACCGCTACGGCAACGGATGTGACGATCGATCCCAATTTATCTGCGGCTCAGCGATCGGCCTACGCTAACATCCAGATTGCAGCTTATATCGGTGTTCCGCTCGTGAAACAGGGAGAGTTTGTGGCAGGATTAGCAGTCCATTCCTCCACACCTCGAAAGTGGACACTGGAAGAGATTGCGTTGACAGAAGAAGTGGCTGAACGCACCTGGGCTGCTGTTGAACGTGCCCGCGCCGAAGCAGCCCTACGTGAATCGGAAGTGAAATATCGATCGCTGTTTGAGTCGATCGATGAAGGGTTTTGTCTGATCGAAGTTCTGTTTGATGAAACCGGAAAAGCATTTGATTACCGCTTCCTGGCAGCTAATCCAGCCTTTGAAAGACACACCGGATTGGTAAACGTGATTGGCAAAACCGTGCAGGAATTAGTGCCGCAGCACGAGGCATACTGGTTTGAGATTTATGGCAGAATTGCGCTGACGGGAGTGCCAGAGCGGTTTGAGAACGCTGCTCAGCAACTGGGGCGATTTTACGATGTCTACGCCTTCCGCATGGGTGGGCCGCAAGAGCACAAGGTAGCGGTTCTGTTTAACGACATCAGCAAACGCAAGCAGACTGAAGCTGAACGTGAACAACTTCTGATTAACGAACAACATTTTGCCAATCAGTTGCAGGGACTGACCCATGCAGCTCTGGCTATTAACTCAGCACTTTCTGTAGAAGATGTGTTGAACGTGATTACCCATCAAGCCGCTGCGATCATTGAAACCCATCAAGCGGTGACGAGTTTGACTATCAACCATAATTGGGCACAAGCGATCACCACAATTTATCTATCAGACAAGTATGCTCAGTGGCAGGACTACCATGAAGAACCAGATGGTTCTGGCATCTATGCTTGTGTGTGTCATCTTAACCGCCCCATGCGGATGACTCAAGCCGAATTGGAAGCGCATCCTCAGTGGCATAACTTTGGCAAAGCGTCTGGCAAACACCCACCCCTGCGAGGCTGGTTAGCGGCTCCTTTAGTGGGGCGAGATGGACAAAATATTGGGCTGATCCAGCTTTCGGATAAATATGAGGGTGAGTTTACAGCCGCAGATGAATCTATTCTGGTGCAGCTTGCGCAAATGGCATCGGTTGCTTTGGAGAATGCCCGACTGTATGAAGCTGAACAACAGGCCAGAGCGGCAGCTGAAGCTTCACGGGAAGAGGCGCAGGCAGCAAACCGAGTCAAAGATGAATTCTTAGCGGTGTTATCCCATGAGTTGCGATCGCCCCTCAACCCGATTTTGGGTTGGACTCGCTTACTGCAAAACGGCAGGCTGGATGCTGTGCGTCAACGAGAAGCATTAGCAACGATCGAACGTAACGCCAAACTCCAGACGCAATTAATTGAAGATTTGCTCGATATCTCCCGCATTATGCGAGGCAAGTTGTCCTTGACCGTCGCTCCCGTCAGTTTGACCTTTGTCATTTCGGCTGCTGTGGAAACGGTGCGGTTAGCCGCAGAAGCAAAGCAGATTCAGATCATTCTGGATCTGGCTCCAGACGTTGCCCGGATCTCTGGAGATGCCGCCCGTTTGCAGCAGGTCGTCTGGAATCTGCTCACCAATGCCGTCAAATTCACCCCCAACGGCGGACAGGTGACAGTTGAACTGCGACAGCTCGATCATCTAGCGCAGATTCGAGTCATTGACACTGGCAAAGGCATCAGTCCCCAGTTCTTACCGCATGTGTTTGAGTATTTTCTGCAGGAAGATGGCTCAACCACCCGCAAGTTTGGCGGATTGGGATTGGGTCTGGCGATCGCACGGCAGATTGTGCAAATGCATGGAGGCACCGTATGGGCAGAGAGCCAGGGAGAAGACATGGGAGCCACATTTGTTGTTGAGCTTCCTTCATTCAAGCAGGCAGAAGTAGGGGAGCAGGGGAACTCAGGAGAGCCTCAATCCCTCATTTCCTCACCCGCTCACCCGCTCTCTGGAGTGCAAGTTCTGCTGGTTGATGATGAGCTGGATACCCGTGAGTTTCAAGCGTTTCTGTTAGAACAAAGTGGGGCAAAGGTCACAGCCGTTGCTTCTGGCTTAGAAGCATTGCAGGCCATGAAACAGTCAATTCCGGATGTGGTGGTGAGTGATATTGGCATGCCTGAAATGGATGGTTATATGCTGCTTCAGCAAATTCGTTCACGCCCCGTTGAGCAAGGTGGCAGCATCCCAGCGATCGCCCTGACTGCTTATGCCACAGAACTCGATCAGCAGCGAGCCATTCAGGTTGGATTTCAAACGCACCTCACTAAACCTGTCGAACCGGAAGTGTTGGTGAAGGCGATCGCAGGATTACTCGATCGCTCCTAAGCAACTATGCCATTTGATCCAAAACCCTGGGGAGCTTGATGATAAAGCTTGTTCCCTTGCTTTCAGTGCTTTCAACCGCGATCGTTCCTTGATGGGCTTCAACAATGCTCTTTGCTAAAAATAATCCCAACCCCCATCCCTTTTGCTGTTGAGCAGAGGCGGTTCGACGAAATTGTTGAAATAGAATCGACTGAGCATCCGGAGGAATTGGATTACCCTGATTATGGATAGTAAGGCTGATGTGGGTTTCCGTTTGCTCAAGCGTGAGGGTAATGGGTGTGTCAGGGGCACCATATTTCACAGCGTTGATTGCCAGGTTCTCAATGACTCGCCGGATTTCTTTGCGGCTGCAATCGCTCTTGATATCAGCATGAGAGATCACAACGAACCGCTCTCCATAGGTAAATCTCAAATCCTCTGCGACATCCTGAACGAGGGTATGTAAACAGCATTCTTGCAACTCCAACTTTAAGCTTTGCCCTGCCCGCAACCGACTGGCATCAAGCAGATCTTGAATCATTGCATCCAGTCGATCGATCGCACTAATCATCCTCAGCGCAACATCCACATGGCTATCTCCGCGTTCCAGCCGCCGCAGGGTCAGTTGAGTTCCCATTTTGACGACATTAATTGGACCTCTAAGGTCGTGAGTGAGTGTCACCATAAATAGCTCTTGAATATCTTGCAGGGTCTGTGAAAATTGAGTAGCGGCATCATTTACGGCTTGCTCAATCGAGTCAATGATAATATCTCGTTCCCTGCTTCCTAAAGGGGTTTCTTCCTCTAACACCTGGAAGAGGACCTGACGGAGGATGTGGTACTCAAAGATGAGTTGAGTCATAGAGTAATCAGCATATCCGGCTCGCTCATGTCCATGCTGTTTGCCAATCCGAGTGTTTTCTATGTCATGGGCTTCTATTTGGGCAGATGTCCTTTCATCGGTGACTGACAGTTCAGCCACGAGTTGGTTGAGGAATTTAGGCAGCGAATTTTGTAAAACAAGAGAGTCCTGATGCAGGGATGCACTGACTTCATTGCGTGCCCGGACCTCCCACATTCGCATAATTCTTTCAGCGTTTTGCCGAAGCCGATCGGACACTTGGTTGGGCATTGTTCTGGATTTTCTGGATGAAAAGGCTCAGGAAAAGTTTTCAGGCTGCGGGTTTGAGCAGTAAGCAACACCCTGATTAGTATATGTTATGCTCCCTGCTTGTGGGATTGGATTATCCAATTGCAATAACGGCCTCTGTCCAAGCCTTTTGCCTTAGCCGATCTGGTTGAAGGGGTTGCGAATCTGGATAGGCTGTTGAGGTAGAAAAACGAAAGGATTGATCAGACCTCTATCTCAGGTGAGAGGGCAATATACCTCAAGTCGAGAACGATCGGGTAAGGCAATCTGCCTGAGTTCTCTTTCACCTGTCATAATTTGGTTTTACTGCCGTGCCTGCTTCCAACTACCGCATCTTAATTGTTGACGATATAGTGGACAACTTATTTCTGCTGCAAACGGTGTTAGAGGCAGAGGGATATAAGGTTGAAGTTGCAGATAGTGGGCGATTAGCTGTAGCGAAAGTCAAAACTGCCCCACCGGATCTGATGCTGCTGGATATTATGATGCCTGATATGAACGGGTATGAAGTTATTCAACAGATTCGACAAAATCAGGAGCTTCCCTATGTTCCCATTCTTCTCGTAACGGCTCATGAGCAATTCAAGGCGATCGAAGGGTTCAACGTGGGAGCAAATGATTTTATTCGAAAACCGATCGAGTTTGATGAGTTGCTGGCGCGGGTCAAAGCCTTCTTGCAATTTAGAAATGAGGAAATTAGGGATTAGGTTGCAATAGTGGGAGTTGGATGATAAACGTTGCGCCCTGCCCCTCTCCTGCACTTTGGGCCTGAATGGTGCCGTTGTGAAGTTCGATAATGTGATAGGCGATCGCTAATCCCAGTCCCAATCCTTTCGCTGCATTGGCTCCTTCAGCTTGGCGGAAGCGATCGAACACGTAGGGCAGAAAGTCAGCCGCAATCCCTATCCCTGTGTCAGCTACACGAATTTCAGCATAAGGGGGATTCGCAGCAGCACTCATCACTGAGAGTTCGACCCTCACGCTGCCGGATTCTGGCGTGAATTTAATGGCGTTACTGAGGAGATTCGTGAAAACTTGACCGAGGCGATCGCTGTCTCCCATCACAACAAAAGGTTCCGTAACATTTTCGTGCCAGGTTAAATAAATTCCTTTGTCTGCTGCGGTTTGAGAGACAGTTGCGATCGCGGTTTCAATCACAGGTTGTAACTCAATGGGTTGAGGATTCAGGTGAAATTTGCCTGCCGTGATCCGAGAGATATCAAGCAAATCCTGGACCAATTTGGCCTGTAGGGTGGCATTGCGCTCGATCGTATTCAAAGCTTTGCTCAATATGGCTGGACTGGGTGAATTACTCTGCAACAGGCGCGTCCAACCCAGAATTGAGACGAGTGGCGTGTTTAGCTCATGGGAAACGGTGGAAATGAACTCATCCTTCTGACGATGCCTCATGCGCTCTTGCTGAAGGGCTTCACTGCGGAGCTGCGCCATTTGCAAATGAGCCATGACTCGAGACACGAGTTCTTGTGCGGAAAAGGGTTTGATCAGGTAGTCATCTGCCCCGGCTGCCAGTCCTTCTACGATCGCTTCTTCTCCAGCACGGGCAGAAAGCAGGATGATCGGAATCTCTCTGGTGCGTGGGTCAGTTCGTAATGCCTGGAGCAACTCAAACCCATTGAGTCCCGGCATCATCACATCACTCAGAATCAGATCGGGTACCCGTGCTTCAACCACTGCCAGAGCCGTTGCCCCATCTGCGACCGCTTCTACTTGAACATATTCGCTGAGAATACGAGATAGATATTCTCGGATGTCCGCGTTGTCATCGATGAGGAGAATTTTGGATTTTGGATTTTGGATTTTGGATGTCGGATTGTTTGTGAGTTGATCTGAGTTGCGATCGGGTGAGGCGGCCTCTGGGCTTTCTAATCCAAATTCTAAAATCGGCAATCCAAAATCGTTTCTGGGAAGCCATCGCTCGGCCTCTTCGACATAGGTGGAGGCGCGCATCGTGGTTGAGGCTAAAGTGCGGGTTGGCTGATGGCGATCGTCTTCAAGATCGGGAGAGGCGATGCGATTGGTCGGCAAATGGGCTGTGCCAAAGGGTAGGACGATCGTAAAACAAGTTCCCTCCCCTAAAGTGCTGCTAACCTGAATGATGCCGCCATGCAGTTTAACCAGCTCATGGACCAGGGCAAGACCAATTCCTGATCCTTCATAAGTTCGGGCTTGTGTCCCTCGAACTTGATAGAACCGCTCAAATAGATGGGGGAGGTGTTCAGGGACAATTCCAGTTCCGGAGTCACCTATTTTGAGAATGACATGCAGGTTTGATGGCGTCGCTTGCTTCTCTAAAGTCGGAGTATCAAGTTCAGAGCTTAACAAGTCAAGTTCAGAGGTCGGAGCGTCAAGTTCAGAGCTTAACGGGTCAAGTTCAGAGCTTAACGGGTCAAGTTCAGAGGTCGGAGCGTCAAGTTCAGAGCTTAACGGGTCAAGTTCAGAGCTTAACGGGTCAAGTTCAGAGGTCGGAGCGTCAAGTTCAGAGCTTAACGGGTCAAGTTCAGAAGTCGGAGCGTCAAGTTCAGAGGTCGGAGCGTCAAGTTCAGAGCTTAACGGGTCAAGTTCAGAAGCTGAGAGTTGAGGATCGGAAGTCAAATCGGGACTGTTTGAAGTTGAAGCTCGAAGGTTTACTCTCGACTCAACGCTCAGGGACACGGTAATTTCGCCCTCAAAGGTGAACTTGAGAGCGTTAGAGAGCAGATTCAGAACTATCTTCTCCCACATTCCCCGATCGACATACACAGGTTCCGGTAGGGGTGGGCAATCGACGACTAACTGCAAGCCTGCCCGCTCGATCGCAGAACGGAATACGCTGGTGAGTTCTGTGGTGAACATTGCCAAGTCAGTTGGTTCATACAGTGCTTCAATGCGTCCGGCTTCAATGCGAGAGAAGTCAAGCAGGGTATTGACCAGTTTCAATAGGCGGAGGCTGTTGCGGTGGACGAGTTCCAAGCGTTCTCGATGAACGGGATCGAGCGGATGAGTTCGATCGCTCAAGGCATCTTGCAGGGGAGCGAGTGACAGCGTCAGGGGCGTGCGGAATTCGTGGCTGATATTGGTGAAGAACAGGGTTTTGGTGCGATCGAGTTCTGCCAGAGATTCGGCGCGTTGGCGTTCTTGTTCACAGGCGGATTGTTCTTGGATGAGTTGCAGGCGTTCGGCTTCAGTTTGCTTGCGATCGTTGATGTTACGGAAGACAATCACCACTCGTCGATCCTGGGGATTGCCGTAGGGCAACACATCGACTTCAAACCAGATATTGAGATACTTCTGCTGCATCTCAAAGTGAACCAGGGTGTTCGTGACAAGTGCCTGGTGGTAGTGCTCAAACCAACCCGACTCAACAGATGGGATGAGTTCTCTCAAGGTTTTGCCTTGGGCTTGGGGCAATCCGGTTTGGGTCTCAAACGAGGGACTGACTTCCAGGAAGCGACAATTGCTGGGTCTATTGTTATCGTCATACAGCACTTCGAGCAGCGCGAAGCCATCGTTGATCGACTCAAACAGCGATCGATATTTTTGTTCCGATTCCCGCAGGGCATCTTCTACCTGTTTGCGATCGTGGATGTCAGTCGCCGCACCGTACATCTTGACAACCTTGCCGCTTTCATCCTTAAGCGGCGAAGCCTTGACGACGAACCAGCGATACTCGCCATCATGCCGACGAATGCGATGTTCCTGTTGAAGCATCACGCCCTGTTCAACCGCTTCTCGGTAACACTGCACAGACCCTTCCCGATCGTCTGGGTGAATGGCATCCGTCCACCCCCAGCCGATTGCCTGCTCGAAGGTTTGCCCCGTGTATTCCATCCAGCGCTGGTTATACCAGTTGGTCGAGCCGTCCGGTTCGCTGTCCCACAGCAGATCGGGCACGAGGTTAGCGATCGACTGCAAGCGAGCTTCCGATTCGTGCAGGGCTTCTTCACCATGTTTACGATCGGTGATGTCATAAGAAACCACCAGCACCGCATAAATCTCCCCCGCTTCAGTTCGCAGTGGCGTTCCCCGTGAAATGTAGGTGTGATTGTGGGCATTGTGTTCCACTTCAAAAGGTTCACCCGCCAGAGCTTTGCGATAATTCACTGCGTAATTTGCGGCTACTTCAGGAGGCAGCACCTCAAAAATTGTCCGCCCTACAAAATCTTCTGGCTTGAATCCAGCATTCACCAGTGCTTCGCCTTCTGCCAGCAAATAGCGGAGGTCGTGATCGACCACAAAGGCGGCTCCACCGGGAAGATTCTGCATCAGAGCCTGCGATCGGGCTTCTGCCTGTTTGCGTTCTGCAATTTCTGCTTCTAACGCGGCATTTGCTGCTAGCAATTCTTTCGTTTGGCGTTGCTGCAACAGCAAGGCGGTGGCGGTAAAGTCTGCCAGACTCGTCATAACTCGCACATCTTCTGAGTCAAACTGCCGCTGCGGATCGTGCGACATGATCCAAATCGTTCCAAGCGCCTGATGATCGGCAACCAAAGGTAGCACTAGCCCTTCGACGATCGGTATGTTTGCTTCCTGAAAATAGGGGAAATAGTCTTCGGGATGCGAAAAGAGAACGGGAGTCCCTTGTTCAAGACAAACGCCACAAGGGCTAAAGTTGCGCGGCGTGCTGCTACCGGCATGGTGCGCTAGAGTTCCAGCTAAGGCGTGCCAGCGAAAAATCTCTTCTCCATCCGGTGTGGTTTCCAGCAGGCTCAACCCAGTCGTTCCCGCCTCACATAGCGCCAGAGCCGTATTCACCAGAGTTTGCATAAAGGTTTCTGAATTTTGCGCCATTTGCTGGATCAGCACACGCATGGCCTGATTCTCTGCCTGCAAGTTAGGAGTTCGGGAGACTCTACGAAATAACTCCTCTGTAACCAAAATCTCGTTAAGCGTAACAATTTGAGGATTTGGGCGTTGCATAGGACTCATTGCTCTTGCAGTCAGGCATCCGAATGGAGGTGAACGGGAAATGACAGCTTGATAATAAATGTTGTTCTTTGTCCTTTGCCTTCACTTACCTCGATCGTACCTTGAGGTCATTCGATCAGGTAATCGATCGTCAGACTAATTCCTATGCCTCCTGGTATACAACGACTGGGGTTGGAGGAAGGTGATTACTTGATTAGTAAGGACGTTGAGGGAAAGCGAGTTTATATGAATCACCGAGAGTGTAGACAATTCTTGAGCGAATCGCAACCAACAGTCTGGTTCAAATCACAACGACTGCTTTGTAGACAACAAGCCTTTGTAGACAACAAGCCGACTGAGTTGATCGGGCTGCGGCAGACGTTAACAGCGTTGAATACTCCGTCAGCAGTTAGCGTCAGCTTTTCCTTGTGTGTTTCTGGTTTTCGCGATCGTGCCTGTCATCAATACTCATAGCAGAGTACGAGTGAGCAATATCTTTACGCACTGAACTTGTTTATATGATTAGATACGCAATTAGATACGTTACACTGGACTAACTCATGCTTTCAGCAAAGACCAGCGAATCAAACCCACACCACCTAAGGCGATCGGTGCCAGTCCTACAATTGTGAACCAACTTGCGTTTCCTGCCGATCCCCATAGAACAGCCTGGTAATGGTAATTTACCCAACCTCCAACCAAGACAGCCAATAAGCCAGCCACCCAAATCCAGATTATTGTGTCAGGAGTTCGATCGTTGTTGTGGGCGATCGGTCAACCAGAACAACAATGTTGATATAGGAACCTTGACGAAGCGATGAATACGGCAATAACTTCTTTTGGAATGGCAACGTCTGTAACCCTTTATAAAAGGTAGGGGGATCGAACCCAGGCATTATCGTCAAAATAAATTCATTTCTGATCTACTGAAGTTAGATACTACAGTAGTTATCGTTGATGAATCAAGATTATTATCCCACTCTCCAAACCAAACATATTTTTCTTGCCTTGCAGCTAACCAAATACACCAAGTAATAAGAAGAACAATTCCTCCGAAAACTGGCAAATTCGCAAGACGTATGATCCTTTCCTTTCGCTTTTTAGATGGCGAGTTCGAACTAAGACTACCAGCGCGGACACGATATTTTAAGAGTCTTTTAGGACACCTAGCTTTGCGAACAACATCCCTTGTTCGTATCCACCACTCACCATCTGTTCCTGAAGATAGTGAATTGTGAAATGGATATTGCTTCATTATTTCAGTGCGCACTAACCATGAAGAAGGCATAGGAATATTGCGTGCTCGTGCGAATGCACATAGCTTACTCCTTTCATTAATAAGAGTGTGGTCAGCACCTACAAAATCACTCTTTGTAGCGTCTGCCCAACGTCTTTGGGTAGAAGTCTTCTCTTTATACCAAACGTCATCACCATCACAGTAAGCCAGCCAAGGCGTTTTTACATAATGTAAAGCTTTATTTCGAACTACACCCAAAACAGCCATAGGCATATGCACTATTTCCAGTCTTGGGTCTTCCTTGAGATGACCAAGGACCATCTCTACCCAGGTGTTCTTTTCCTCGACACAAAGAATAACTTGACTAATGCTTAAATCGGTCAGCACAGCTTCTACTGTTTCAAATAAAAATGGTTTTTCATCATCTGTCATTGCTGTAATTATCGCGGCCACGTCCTGATAAGTATCTTGATGCCTATCGAGCAAACCATCGAGCATACTTTATGCCTCCACATCAATCAGGGATTACAGAATCATTTTAGAAAGCGAAAGTAGGAGCATAGAGACCCGCAAAAGAATTACGAGTCCCTTCAGGTAAAGCGGCGTACAGGCTGCATCTCTAAGAAAAAGTCTGACAGAAAACTTGCCGACTAACAACTAAATTAGGGAGAAAAACTCAGTATAACTACCTCTATCAGAGGACGTTTGCTAAGACCCTCCCGCATAATATAATATACTGAGTCAAAGTAATTGGTCTGGAACTTTCAACCTATCTTCTACTTCTTTACAGCCCAACACATATTGAATCTTAAGCGACAAAAGGCAGTATCCGATCGCACCGACTCCATCCAAAAAATCTGATCGATTCTCACAAAATATTGACAAACGCTGACTTACGCTTGTGTTCGATCGAGCTTTGTTCTATGCTAAGCAACACTGGTTTTTGCAATTGACAAGACAACCAGTAGATCTGTTCAAGGTATGGCGCTGACTATAAGTGATTGGTCCCACTCATAGCCAGCTGTCTAGGCTTCTGCTTACAACAGAGAGCTAGATTGTTGCGATCTTAATCGATCTTCAGCAATTTAGCGCTGTCCGGACAGTCATACCTTGGGCTTTTCTTCCCCACAAACCCAACCTCAGCGAGGGAAAATATCATGACTACAGAGTTCAACGAACTGCTGAAAGTTTCGCATACCGATAAATCGCAGATCTGGATTATTGGCACGCGAGAGCAAGTTTTGCATACGATCAACGAGTTCTACGTCAAGCGGATTGCAACGGATAGAGTGAAGTTTACGCCGATCATCCCAGCCCCTTTTGAAGGCAAATACATGTCTGTGTTAGTTCGCTAATCGACTGCGATCGACCTTGTCGGATCGTTCTAAAGCTTGTCCCCTAAGATTATCGACCTGAGGGGACGCTTTGACTTGCTAATCTCAATGAGGTTCAAGTCAGGCTCAGTAGATCAGTTTCATCGAGTTCATTGAAATTCATCGAGTTCATTGAAAACAGAGAGACGTTTATCGAAAACAGAGGGACGTTTATCGAAAACACTGCCCCGTTCAAAGAAAACATGAGGGCGTTTATTGAAAACAGGGGGACATTCAAAGAAAACAGAGGGACGTTTATTGAAAACATTGCCCCGTTCAAAGAAAACGCGAGGACGTTTATTGAAAATGTTGTCATGTTTAAAGAAAACCTGCGATCGTTTGCCTTGTGTCTGCGAGTCGATCAGTAAATTTGCGGTTTAATGAGAGTCGAGCGCCTCACCGTTCCTTGATAGTACTGGAGGTTAGCGTATCAGCAAATTCATCCCCTACCAGCCAATTTTTGCAAGCTCATTAAAAATGTGTTGGCACTCAAAAACTTCTCTTTGCTTACAGAGATCTACAGCGAGCTGTAGATCTCTACGGGCATCCTGTTCAGAACCATATTGTAGGTAGAGCAATCCTCGATTGAAATATGTCATAGGATATTCTGAATCTATTTCGATTGCCTGATTGTAATCTAGTAGGGCCTGTCGCGGATTATTTTGGTTGAAATACAATAAACCACGATTGTTATAAATTACAGCGTACTCTTTATTTCTGTTTCCACAAACGGAGTTTTGAGCAAGTTGAATTCCCCTATTATAATCTGCTAGGGCTTCTCGAAAATAGCTCTGCTTGTAATAAACAAACCCTCGATTACCGTATGCTGAGGCGGAGTTTTGGTCTAGCTCAATTGCTCTATTTAGATCTACGAGAGCTTCTTGATATCTATCTTCAATTATGTAATTCAACTCCCGATTATTATATGGATTGGAAAAGTTAGGATCAAGCTCTATTGCTGTATTAAATTCTTCCAACGCTGTCTGAAAATCGCCCTGTTTTTGATAAATAAAACCTCGATCATTATACGCCCCAGCAATTTGTGAATCTAGTTTAATTGCCAAATTCAGATCTTCTAATGCTTCTCGATACTTATATTGACTGGCATAAATGTATGCCCTTGCTACATATGCATCTGCAAAGTCTGGATTAATCTCGATCGCCTTGCTATAATTTGCGAGTGCTTCTTCATCATTGCATTGATTAAAAGCATTCTCAGCCTGCTTAAAATATTTGATTGCGGAGTCGTTTGACTTTGAAGATGGTGCAGGTGACCTACTAGCACGGGGGGAAGCAGGAGTAGAGGGAGAATCATCTATGACAGAACCTGATGAGGAAACAAGTATATGACGAGCATCTGCATATAAAGATTCTAATCCTGTAGCTGTTTCACTCAAGGTGCTACGAACTGAATCGACAGTTTTTCCCTTGCTACTTCCCAGCATCCAACCACCGTTCTGTTTCAGTGCTTTGAACACGAAGTTTGGCTTGTTTGCAGCATTAGACTCATTCAATACTAAGAGAACCATAATAAATGAAAGATTGATGATGAAAACACGCCAACTAATGCGACGAATCATAGAAGGCAGCCGATATCGCCATCCTACTCGACGACCTAGCTTCCGTTCGGCATGAATTGCCCACCAGATAGGCAAAATGGGAAGTAGCAAAACACCAGAGAGGATAACCAATCCAATCGGCATCTTTAAAAAAGCCATGCTTGATGACACCAACCATGCGCCAAGTAAGGATGTAACGATAGCAAGAACGGGCAGAATCCATCTGCGTATCGATCGCATACAACCTCCACTGAAGTAGTTAAGTGTAATTTGGGTACGGAGTTCTATAGCCTTAAAGCTTGCTTACATATGCATCTCTTCCCTCCTTTCTGTTCAGGCTAAAGCTAGCCATTGAAATGCCCCTCCTGTGACCTGTCACAAAACATTGACAAGCCTTGAATCACGCAGAGTCTTGCCCGTCATGCCACAATATCACTTTGCTCAAGGACACTACAATCGAATTCCCTACTCAGCCGATCGCACCATAGCCAGCGCGACAGCCTCCGCGACTTTAATCCCATCAATTCCTGCCGATAGAATGCCACCCGCATAGCCAGCCCCTTCCCCAGCCGGATACAGCCCCTTAGTATTGATACTCTGATATTCCTCATTGCGTTTAATTCGAATTGGGGAAGAAGTGCGCGTTTCCACACCCGTTAATACCGCATCGGCCATGGCAAACCCTTTAATTTGTTTATCGAAAGCAGGCAGCGCTTCCCGAATCGCTTCGATCGCATAATCTGGCAAGCTGGTGCTTAAATCGCATAGATGCACGCCCGGAGCATAGGAAGGGATGACGCTGCCGAAGGACTGGGAAGGACGGCCCGCTAGAAAATCGCCCACGAGCTGACAGGGAGCATCGTAGGTACTGCCGCCCAGTTCAAAGGCTCTTGCTTCTAAGCAGCGCTGAAGGGCCACACCCGCTAAAGGATCTCCTGGATAATCATCTGGGGTAATGCCGACGACAATGCCACTGTTGGCGTTGCGTTCATTGCGGGAATATTGGCTCATGCCGTTTGTGACAACCCGCCCCAGTTCCGACGTTGCTGCTACGACTAAACCGCCGGGACACATACAGAAACTATAGACCGATCGGCCATTTTTGCAGTGATGCACCAGTTTATAATCTGCCGCCCCCAACAGCTTGTGACCTGCCTGCTCGCCATAGCGGCAACGATCGATCATCGTCTGCGGATGTTCAATTCGGAATCCGATCGAAAAGGGTTTGGGTTCAATATAGACACCGCGATCGAATAGCATTTGGAATGTGTCACGAGCGCTATGGCCCACGGCAAGCACCACATGTTGACTGGCAATAAATTCACCGTTCGTTAAAGTAACACCCTGCACCTGTCCCTGCTCGATCTGAATATCCTCGACACGGCTTTGAAAACGAATTTCGCCACCCATGGCCTCAATCCTGGCCCGCAAACTCTGGACAATGCCCACCAGCTTAAAGGTGCCGATATGAGGCCGATTGACGTAAAGAATTTCTGGAGAAGCGCCCGAATTCACCAGTTCGTTCAACACCTTGCGTCCGTAATGGTTCGTATCGCGCACCTGACTATAGAGTTTGCCATCTGAAAACGTGCCCGCACCACCTTCGCCAAATTGCACATTCGATTCTGGATTCAACCCTTCTCTCTTCTTCCAGAAAGCAAAGGTATCCGCAGTCCGTTCCCGCACAGTTTTGCCCCGCTCTAGGATCAAGGGACGAAATCCCATTTGGGCCAGCAACAGCCCTGCAAACATGCCACAAGGCCCGGTGCCGATCACGATCGGACGACTGGTGAAATGACTGGGTGCTTGCGTCACCAGGTGATAGCTCATATCTGGCGTGGGCACCACATGCGGATCTTTTTTGAAGCGGTGCAGCAATGCCTGTTCCTGTGGCGTTTCCAGATCGACAATGTACACCAGCGCAATCTCCCCTTTCTTGCGAGCATCGGGACTGCGCTTGAAAATGTTATAGCTGATCAGCTCCTCTGGCGCAATTTGCAGCTTTTTGAGGATGGCAGTTTCGATCGCCTCTGGGGGATGATCGAGCGGCAGCTTGATTTCGGTTAATCGCAACATAGTGAACCCTAAAAAACCGGATCTGCTTCAATTTTGCCGCCGATCGCTGAATTCAGTACAGCTCATACTTCATCAACTGACAGGGCAACGTTCCATTGTAAACCGGAAACCGCTTATAGGACTTGAGGCCGATTGTTTGGGACAGTTCCTTATTGCCGCTCAGCACAAATGCTGTCCAGCCTTTGAATCGTTGTTTCAGCACATCGCCCAATCGCTTGTAAAACGCCCCCAAGTCGCTATCTCGGCCTAAGCGCTGCCCATAGGGCGGATTGCAGAACAGCACACCGCTATCGGTAGGAGCCGCCACATCCTCTAACTCGATCGCCGCAAAATAGATATGATTCGACACGCCGCATTGGGTGGCATTGCTGATTGCCTGCTCAATCACTGCCGGATCGCGATCGCTGCCCCAAATCGGTGCAGGGAGACTTTCCTTTTGGCTGGTTTCTGCCGTCTGAATCAATTCTTCTAGCAAAGGCAGATCGGCATCGAGCCAGGTTTCAAAGCCAAACCGTTCGCGAAACAGGCCGGGTGCAATATTCAATGCTCTCAAACTGGCTTCTAGCGGCAAAGTGCCAGAGCCACAGAGCGGATCATAAAACATTTGCTCTGGCTGCCATCCGGAGAGCTGAATCAGGGCTGCTGCCAGCGATTCCTTCAGAGGTGCTGCCCCTACCGCAGGCCGATAGCCCCGCCGATGCAAACTCTTGCCGGAACTGTCCAGACTGACCGTGCAAACCTCTCGTTCTAAATGAATGCTGACCTGGACATCCGGAGATTGCAGCTCGACATCTGAACGCTCGCCCCACCGATCCTGCTGCTGATCGACGATCGCATTTTTCACCTGAAGCGCCGTGAAATGGGTATGATTCAACCGCTCGCTTTTGCCCGTCGCATTTACTGCTAAGGTTAGATCGGGTGTGAGATACTCTGCCCAATCGATCGTCTGAATCCCCTGATAAAGATCTTCAGCATCGCCGCAGGGAAACTCATGCAGCTTCATCAAAATCCGGAAGGGTAATCTGGCCCAGAGATTGACGCGATATAGCAGGGTGCGATCGCCCGCAAATGCTACCCCACAGAATCCAGGTTCGATCGCACTGGCCCCCAATTGCTCTAATTCTTGGGCAGCTAGGGATTCTAACCCACGCGCGACGGTTGCAAAATATTGATTCATGGGTGAGGCTCATGCTGGCAAGAAACGGTTGACTCACCATTATATCGAGATTGAGAAGCTAAAGTAAATTGGCATTCAGTGATGGAGGCCTAATCCTTTGCTAGAATTGGTTTCTAGCTTCTCCCATGATTATAGTTCTTTCGAGATCTACAGGGATGCTGGGTAATACTAGATTGTGTTCTTGTATGCTCTGATAGCAATTTAATGTTAGAGTTCCTCCTAAAGTGCTTTCGCCGAATACTGCAAAATTTTCACTTGTGACAAATAACTGATGAGATTCAGGCAGAACAACCCTTTTCTTCAGATCATCCATCATCCTGGCTTTCAAAATCTCATCTGGAAAATTTATAAACAAATGCTGTAGAACTTTGACTCGGAGAAATTGATGTATCCAGATCTGCGAGTAGTCTTTGCGACGTAAATAAATGTTGCTCCAAGTATCAATCAGTTGTTCCTGCCTTAGAGCTTTGCCGTTTAGAGTCTTTCGGCATCTGCAAAAAAGGACGCCGCTGCACTGGTTTGAAGAAACCTTGGCAACCCAATCGATAACTTGTTCGATTTTAGATAAGTCAAGAAATATAGGGTACTTGTCATCGATACACCAATAAATCCATTCATCGTCGTCCAAGCCAGACAGTAGAGTTAATACCGTTCCTTTAATATCAGGTGGGCATTCAACATACTCCCGATTCTGATTATCAGTATTATTTAAGTTTTGATAGGGTATTCGGAATATGAAAGGATGTTGAGGCCATACTTCTTCGTACTTGAAAATCATATGATCAACTAACGGCCTGTGCTTGTCAAACGACAGTACGATCGCTCTAATCTTCATTGATAATTTCAGATTGGTATAGTATCAATATAAACTAGGTATGGTCCATTACTTTTCAGACTGTAATCCTCTGTGTTTCAGTTTAAGGTGAGTTTCACGAATGAGTCCCACTGTCGACTAAACAACAAACTTGATAGCATTGTTCAGGCTTTGTATATCTGTAAAGTTCTCTAGAATTGCTAAGGGGGTGGCAGACAAGCTTCCTTGAGTACCATCTCTGTCCAATAAAAGCACTGTATTTTCCTGCTGGATCGATGCAATCAAAGTCCCGTCTGAGAATGGATTAATTCCTGTATAACCGATCTGCTTCAGCAAGAGACTAATATCGATCGTATCGTTCCCCTGGGCAAAGTCAGCGATCGTATCTACCCCATCATTTTCTGTTTGAAAAACAAAGGTGTCATCCCCTAGACCGCCGATCAGCCGATCATTTCCTGCTAGTCCGGTCAGCACATCCGCACCGGCATTTCCAATCAATCTATTTGCTCCCTTGTTGCCAGTCAGGGTGTCATTCCCTAATCCACCAATCGCATTTTCAATCGTCACTCCAAACGCGATCGTGAGATTATCCTTGATTGGCTGACCGCGAAACCGCCCTATTGAGCTAAATTGTCCTGATTCGAGCTTAATCACAACATCTTGCGGCTGGTTGTTAACATTTACGGTGTCAGTACCACTTACATCATAGATGGTTTCAATAAACGGTTCACCCGATTTCCACCGGTAGACAGTATCTCCTTTGCCAGTTTTAGGGTTCTTGCCATAGAGCTGCTGAATGGCCGCGATGTCATAAAGCATAGGAGTATGGGGCTGGTACTTCTGTGGCAAGCCAGGAAAACTCTTATAGGCCATCACCGTATATTGAACCGTGCTCTGAGATTTTGGTAACGTCAAGACCTCATCAAAAGGATGGCTTAGCCCCAAGGCATGGCCAATTTCATGCAGGATGGTCGAAAACCCATTGGATCCCGGTACAGGATTGCGATTGGATGATTGCTTATGGTTGAGCCACATATCTCCACCGATCAATCTCCCATCGGTTGGATAATAGGCCCAGCCTAAGTCGCCTTTACTGATAGCAGCACCAAAGCGAAGTTGGACTGAGTTGCGATCGGGAACAGCCTTAAACGTGATGCCTGAAACTTCTTCCCATTTTTGGAGGACCAATTCAACGGCTTGTCTTTGAGCCTGGGTCATTGGCTTAAAGTCCCCAGTGCTGTTATCATCCCATCGCCCCTTCCGATTCGGTTTATAATAAGAAGGTAATTTTTCCATAAAGCTATAGGTCAAAGTAACAGGCTGCCCTAAAGGACGCTTCCGCCAGCGGTACTGCTCTTTCTGTAATAATGCCTCTGCTTGATAGGGCGGAACAGGATTAAGAATGCCATCACTCGTTGTTAATGTATAGGTGCCAAACTCTTTTGGATTCTGACTGGTGACACTGAGAATATAATCTTTTCCTGGTTCTACGGTAAACGTAGCCTGCGTTCCAAGTACCTGACGCACATCGTTGCCGGATCGTAATTCCAGGCGGGGAGCAAACTGTTGTGATTCTAGTGCGATCGTTACTTGTTGCCCAACCGTTAAACCCGTCAAGGCAATATCGTCATAGTACCTCTCTTCATCGGGTGGCTCAAAAGTAAAATAGCCATCTTCTTGGGGATAGAGCAAATCATCAAACTGTAGAACACCCTGGAATTGATTTGTACTCATAAAGCTCCTTTTAGTCTCTAAATAATTTAGATGACTTTTCGAGCGAATCGTTAAATTTCCCGGTAATTTTAAACTTCTTTGGTTGACGATTTTGATTGACAATCCGCTTTGATTGACAATCGGCTGAGAACCATACACCAGCCAACGCCTTCCGAACAGGCTACCACCCAAGCAGCAACGGAATGACGACTGCTCATGCTTTGTATAGAGATTTCTATTGTTTAACTTCAGCAATAAGGCAGAACGATCGGCTAAGAGATTTCAACCTTCAGTAAGGCGTTGAACTTCAGCCAAGCTGCAATATTAAATTCAGAGTGAATGAATTGGACATGCTTAGTTCTGGTTGATGTATCTGATGAGTCGATCGTTTGAGTCAATCATTGGTTGATTAATCATGAATTGCTAGCTCAGTCTGGCATGACCGATCGTAATGAAACCTGATCGAACAGGATTCAGTGAGATGTTTTATACGAAACGTTTTATTCGGAATGGTCTAAACCGAGCTACTTGTCAAGCAGGTTTAACTTTTGTTAATATGTCGACATAAAGCGAAACAGAGCTGACTGATCGAAACGTACGAGGTTCCCAAAGCACTGGAAATTAGCAAGGAGAGTCGCCCCCATGGATATTCCAATCGAACTTAGCTTAGAACAGCAGTTCAACTTGAAGCTGTATGAAGAGCAGGTGAAAGGACTGAATCAAGAGGAATCTCAGCAGTTTTTACTGGAAGTGCTGCGCCAGCTGATGGTGAAGGACAATGTGATTAGACATCTGCTGAAAAGCGCTTGAGCTACCTGCTGACGTTGAGCAATAGCGCGATCGGACCTGAAATATTAGGAACGGAAATTAAATCAAGCGGGATTGCTTGTGGGGTGGGCCCCTTGTCTGCCCGGATAGTCCAAGCAACCAATGCCACATGATTTAGTCCACGATCCCTAGCCATGCCATTTTTGGTTTCTTTCCCCAGTTGGAGCAATCTGATTGGGGAAAATTTTTGGAATGTTAAGGATTATTGCTTTGTTCCTCATAACTGAGACTGAGCCGCTCCCCATCTTCTATGTTCTGTATTGTCTTGTTCGATCAACAAGCAAAAAAGTTTTTACAGATTACTGATTTTGTAAGGAGAGCGAAATGCTTGACGCTTTTTCTAGAGCTGTAGTTTCGGCTGATGCCAGCACCTCTGTTGTAAGTGACATCAATGCACTCAAAGCATTTGTAGCAAGTGGCAACCGTCGTCTGGATGCTGTAAACGCAATTGCTAGTAACGCCAGCTGTATGGTGTCTGATGCTGTTGCTGGGATGATTTGTGAAAACCAAGGTTTAATTCAAGCGGGTGGAAACTGCTATCCCAACCGTCGCATGGCTGCTTGCTTACGCGACGCTGAAATCATTTTGCGCTACGTCACCTATGCATTGCTGGCTGGTGATGCTTCAGTTCTAGACGATCGCTGCTTGAACGGTTTGAAAGAAACCTATGCTGCTCTGGGCGTACCCACCACCTCGACCGTGCGTGCTGTGCAAATCATGAAAGCTCAAGCTGCTGCTCACATTCAAGATAACCCCAGCGAAGCTCGTGCCGGTGCTAAGCTCCGCAAAATGGGAACCCCTGTAGTGGAAGATCGCTGCGCTAGCTTAGTTGCTGAAGCTTCCAGCTACTTCGATCGCGTGATTGCTGCTCTGAGCTAATCGATCGCTATCAGCTCAGAAAAAATTAAACAACAATCAACACTCTAACTATTTGGGAGATTTAAAAAATGAAATCGGTTGTTACCACGGTTATTGCGGCTGCTGATGCAGCTGGTCGTTTTCCCAGCACCTCTGACCTGGAATCGGTTCAAGGTTCAATTCAACGGGCTGCTGCTCGTTTGGAAGCTGCTGAGAAACTCGCTTCTAACCTCGACAACGTTGCTCGCGAAGCTTATGATGCTTGCATCAAAAAATATCCTTACCTGAACAACGCAGGTGAAGCAAACTCCACCGAAACCTTCAAGGCTAAGTGCGCTCGCGACATCAAGCACTATCTGCGCTTGATCCAATACTGCCTGGTTGTTGGCGGCACCGGCCCATTGGATGAGTGGGGTATTGCAGGTCAGCGCGAAGTTTATCGTGCACTGGGTCTGCCGACCGCTCCCTATGTTGAAGCGCTCAGCTTCGCTCGCAACCGCGGTTGTGCTCCTCGTGACATGTCTGCTCAAGCACTCACCGAATACAACGCGCTCCTCGACTATGCCATCAACTCGTTGTCTTAGTCAATGTTGATATGGGGGATATAGGGTAAATTCCTACCCTAATAGCCTGGAGGTTCTTGGCTGTTTGCTTTGCCAATCAAGGTTGAGCAATCGCGAAGAATCTCTGGGTTTATTCTGTTGGATATTCTTGTTGGCTTAAAGCATCATCGATCGACTGCTCAATCACAGTTATGGATAAGCGTTTTTTCAATTTCTTCAATCTCTCTGAAGATGAAGCGATCGCGCTATTGGATACACCCCAAAGCCAGATTAGCGAAAACGATTCTCGCTATATTGCCGCATCGCATCTGGTGAATTTTCCGACCGATCGATCGATCCAGGCCCTGATGCGAGCAGTGCAGCAGACAGACCCCAGTTTGGATAATCGGATTGTGCGACGCAAGTCGGTGGAAACCTTAGGCCGCTTACAGGCCATGCAGGCGATTCCGGTGATTCGGGGCTGCTTGCAGGATGAGGATTGCTATACCGTTGAAAATGCCGTTTGGGCGATCGGTGAAATTGGCACGCAAGACCCTGCCATTTTGGAAGAAGTTGCTCAGCTCCTCGATAAACCGGGCCAAACCTATCGGGTGATTATCCACACGCTTACCAAATTAGACTATGCCCCTGCAATAGAGCGAATTCGACGCTTTATGGCTGCCACTGATCTGCCAACGGCCAGTGCCGCTATCACCGCCATTTGTCGATTCACGGGCGACTATTCGCAAATGGATAAAGTGGTGGCCATGCTGCAAAATTCGAATGTGCTGGCTCGTCGTCTATCGATTCAAGATCTGATTGACGCTCAGTATTATGCCGCCATTCCTGAGATCGCTTGCTGTCCCGTCTCGTTAGTGTTTCGGTTGCGAGGCATTCGGATGCTGGCAGAAAGCGGTATTTCTTCTGGAGCGATCACCTTTGCTGCAATTCAGCCTGCGTTGGAGCAGAGTTTGCGCGATCATCCTAAAGATCTCAAGCTCGTGCACCACTACAATAGTCCGCCAACGCTGCCCGTTTTAATCCGTGAACTCTATGAAACTGATTTTGGCCGCTGTTATTTGGCGACCCAAACCATTCTGGAACAGTATCCCGATGAAGCTCCAGCCGCCTTGTTTGCGACTTATGAGGAAGAGGCAAGAAGCGATTATGGCGCGCATTTCCATGTGGTGAAGCTATTTGGCTGGCTCAAACATGCTCCTGCCTATGATCTGCTGCTGGAAGCGCTGCACAACCGACAGCCTCAGTTCCAAAAATCACGGGCTGCTGCTGCGATCGCCCTGGCAGAACTGGGAGATCCGCGCGCGATTCCTGAATTAACGACCTGCTTGACAACTCCCATTTGGGATCTCAAATATGCAGCATTAATGGCGCTCGAAAAATTAGGGGTAACGCGCGTTTATGAGCAAGTGACCGAAGCGGATGACTGGCTGGTTCGACTAAAATCCCAGGCTAGCTTGCAGCTACAATTCTAAAAGAAATCAGAGATAGCCAAATTTTGATTTTGTGTTCTTCATCTGTTCCATTGTTTGTTTAATCTTTGCAATTTTTAACGCCTCCTATGTCGATCGAAGTCCTGTTTCAACAGCTCAAACATCCCAATCCTCACCTGCGCGATCAGGCCATGTGGGAACTTGCCGAAAAGCGGGATGAGTCCACGATTCCTCGACTGATGAGCATTTTGGATGAGGAAGATACTACCTATCGTCGAGCTGCGGTGAAAGCCCTGGGGGCGATCGGTCCTGATGCAGTGCCGCCTCTGGCAGAAGCCTTGCTGAATAGCGATAATGTCACGGTGCGGGGCAGTGCCGCTAAAGCTCTGGCTCAGGTTGCGATCAATCATCCCGACCAGCCTTTTCCAGAGGCAGGTACGCAAAGCTTAAAAACGGCGCTTAGCGATTCCAATCCGGTTGTGCATATTGCGGCAGTCATGGCTTTGGGAGAAATTGGCTCTCCTGTTGTTGATATTTTAATTGAAGCGTTGCAAACTACTGACAATCCAGCTTTAGGAATTTCGATCGTCAATGCGCTGGGGTCGATCGGCGATCAGCGAGGCGTCGAAGTGCTGACTGACTTAATTCACAACGAACAGACCGACTCCTATGTGAAAGAAGCGGCAAACAGTGCTTTATCCCGATTGGAGATGACCGAAAAATTCAACCGAAGAGAACAGTAGGGAGTGAATCAGGGAGTGGGAAACAGAAGGGGAGGTGAAGTAGCTCATTATCCATCTACCTACCTATCTATCTCTACTCATCACCCATCTACCCATCCACTCCTTCTTCAATCTGTCGCTCAATTTGGGCGATCGCCAATTTAGCCAGCGTACGAATCACGTTCTGCTCATCTTCCAGAGCCGCCTTTAAAGGCTCCATGGCAAGTGGATCGCCCATTTTACCCAGGGAATTAATCGCGGCTTTGCGCACATCTAAATCCGCATCTTGCATGGCCAGAATCAAATGGGGAATGGCAGGCGGATAATGAACTTGCCCTAGAGCGGCAGCAGCTTCGGTGCGAATCAGCGGTTCTGGATCGGTGAGGGCAGAAACCAACAGGTTCAAGGATCTTTCATCTGACTGTTCTTGCGCCACATGCCCCAATGCCCCAATGACGGCACAGCGTACATCCAGCGAAGAGGCATTCAGTGCTTGATAGAGATAATCAGCCGCTTCAGAGCCCATAAACGCCAACGCCCATGCCGCATGACCTTTAATGTCTTCTGGTTGGTTTTCAGAGGCCAGAATATTTAATAATGCGGGTGCAGCCGCTTCTCCGGTTCTGGCTAACGCTCCTGCTGAGGAGCCTTTGACGACCGTATCTGGATCGTTCAGAAACGCATGCAGTAAAGCAGGCACAGCAGCCGGATCGGCGATGATCGTCAGCGTTTTTGCAGCGGCCCGTCGCAGGACCACATCAGCATGATTGGCCAAAGCATCCACCAGAAAAGGAGTTGCAGCTTCTCCAATTTCTCCCAGGGTTTCAGCAAACCGTAAGCGCACCAAACCACGTGGATCCCCCAATCCTTCAACTAACTGCTGTAAGATCGCTCGATCGGTCGCATCAAAGGTGCCCAGCGTAATCTGCTCATTCACCGTTTGGATCAGGGCATCATTCTCGGCTTGAACCTGTAGGAGGGGGTTGTCTCTGGAGAGTTCAGATTGGAGTGAATGACTCATGACCAATTCCCTTTTACCATTGTTATGCAATCATGTTATTCAATCAGCGATCTAGTTATCCAGCAATCTAATTATCCGAAATCAGAGCCGCTTGCTGTTGACGCAGGGCCTGAATTGTTTCGTCAAGCTTTGCCAGGTTAGGTTCTAGTTGAGCAAGCGCCTGTTTTTTCATCACCTTGGCCCGCTCTGCCATTAACAGCGTATCATTCACCAGCCGTTCCCGATATTTTTCCAATTCGGCGATGACTTCAGTCAGTTCCTGAGGAGTAGCTTGGCTCAGTGATGCAGTGAGTGCAGGAATATCAATCATTTGCGTTATGTTTCCTAAATGTAGAGTCATCAAAGTCATTATTTAATCTTCTCAGATCGCACCACTAATCGGGAGACCATGTCAACCCGGAATCCTAAAAAAGAATTTTCTAATTGCCTGACGATCGAAAAAAGTGAGGTGCGAAACCGTTGTGATCAAGCAACAGCTGCACGTTTCCGTTCCAGGTCAAACAAAAAGCCGTGAATATATTCTTCGGTCCATTCAGGGCCATAAAATCGGGTGAACATTCCTCTGGCCGGGTCTTTCTCGGCTCGGTAGCGCAAATAGGCAAGCTGGGCCTGCTCAATCTTGGCAAGCATTGCCGGATCCGTGATGGGTTCAGCCCGATCGACAAGATCGAGATAAGCTTGCAAATAGTCTCTAAAAGCAGCGAACACCCTTGTCTCTACGACTTCTGTCGCTTGAGGTCGAGTCCAGAGAAACGCTGGAGAGAAGAAAGCCTGGGCTTCTTCTGGAAAATCACCCCCCCAGGGCAGGTGGGGCTGATGGGCGGTAAAAATGGGCAGAATTGGCTGGGTATATTTGGCCTGATACCAGGACTCATCCCGAAACAGAGGCTGCATATCTAAGGCAATCAAATGACCACCGGGCAATGTCACCAAATCTGCCCCAAAGAAAGGCAAGTCATAATTTAAGTGCGGAAAGATGACAAAATTCAAGACCTGGAGGGAGTCTCCTCCCTGGACGTGGGCTGCTCGAATTTGACGCAGCTTTGGCGCTTGATAGCCATAACTCGTGGTCACAACGTTGTCCTGATTTTTGCCTTTCCCCACGGTTGCCGACTTTGATTCGAAGCCTGCTGGAATGGGGTAAGAGCGCAAATCTAAGCGTTCCTGCAAAAGCGCGATCGCATAATCCAGAAATGGTTGATAAAGCGTCATGGGAACAGTCCAATTATGCAGGCGTTGCTTCGCGTACTAACGACATCGCATCCTCAAACAGGAAGCCATAGAGGAATTTTTCAGCCCATTCATGCCCAAAATAGCTGCTGAATAATCCGGAAGCTGGATCGCGATCGGCACTATATTGATCGTAGGCTTTCTGAGCTTTGACAATGCGCTGAATCTCGCTGAGATCGGTGAGGGGCTGTGCCTCATCCAACATTTGCCAGTATAGATTCAAATAATCTTTGAATGCCTCAAATACGCGGGTTTTGACCGTGATGGCATCGGTTTTGGCAAACAACAAATATTTTGAAAAATACTGGTTCGCATCATAAAACTTCATTTCCAGATCTTGGGCCAGATCTGCATATTGATCATGCAAAGTTTTGAGCGGCTCAATATATTTGGCGAGATAGGCTTTGTCTTGAAACAGCGGCTGAAAGTCCATGACAATCAGATTTTTAATCTGCCCGAATGAGAGAAAGTCAACCCCTAATAACGGCAGATCGTAGTGATGGCTGGGATAGATGACGCTATTCAAAATTTGAGCGCTTGCTCCCGCGTCGATATAGGTATAGCGAATTTTACGAAACTCAGAACATTGATAGCACCAGCTTTGAATCGTTGCAGGATTTCTCCCCCGATCGCTGATCTGAAACTCTAACCCTGCTGGGATTGGGCGGCTTTGTAGATCAAACCGTTCAAACAACGATTTTTCTAAATGCTCAAGGAAGGGTTTATACATAGATTCACAGACTTATATGCCTTGAACCTCAAAATACGAGATTGCCCCTCAACCCGTCCTCAATGTGAGAAACTAAGCAACAATCCTTAATATATCAGCGAGCGTATTCAGTTTTCATCAAGAAGCTCTGGATAAATTTTGCTGGATCAAGTCCGCCAAATCTGTTTCTGAAACCCAGCGCCGCTCAGAACAATAGGTCATCAAATAAACGCCGTTCATCATGCGAACTGTGCTGACTCGCACCCGAAAATGATCGGTAATGAACCAGCAACGTTCTTGGCCCTGGTTATTCTCGTAGTCAGTATCGATCGTCAAAATGCCATCCTGGCCAAACCAATAGCGGCTGACCACCGGAATTTTTTCGACATAACCTTGATTGCGCAGCAACTTGCCCGATCGACCACTGGCATCATCGGGAATATCGACTAGAACGGCGGCCTGATCGGGATTAGGCGCTTGATTTTCCTGGTGAGCCTGCCACATAAAGCTAGCTCCACCGGCGGCAAGGGCGGCATCAATGCCCTGAGATTCACAAATTTGCTGAATGCGTGGATCGTCAGCGTTCACGACCTGCACATGCAGCCTCGATTCTCCCGACTCATCTGTGACCGTATCGAAATGGTGCACCGTGCGCTGGGTAAACCAAATCCCTTCACTTTTACGGAAAAAATCCATCATGGTCATTGGCGCAACAAGCAGCATGGGATTGCCTCAGCTATTCACAGGACTAATCCCAGAGAATACCCTTCAAACTGCATCGGGATCAATATTGAGTTCTCGCAGTTTAGCGGCTAATCTTTGTGCTCGTTCTTCGGCAGTTTGTGCTCGTTCTTCAGCAGTTTGTGCTCGTTCTTCAGCAGTTTGTCGCGCAGCCGCTTCTTCCTCATGCGTCAGTAAATATTGCTGCGTCACCGGATTATAAAATCGCATGGCCGCTTCTTTCAGGTGCAGTTCCAACTCTAATGCTGCGCTGGATAGAACGATCGTTCCATCAGATAGCATTGAGGTGGGCACGGGCGTATAGTTCCCCTCCACCAGGCATAAACCCTGTAAAGGAGGCGTCAGGTAATCTCCGGTGGGATCATAGAGGTAATATTCCTCAACTCCTAAAAATGCATAGATGCCTTTTTTCGCACCTTGATCCTTGCTACGGGTTGTTTTGGAGGTAATTTCGAGGACAAAGCTAGGCGTACGATCGTGCTCTTCCCAAACTTTGTAAATGCGTCGTTGCCGATTTTCAACGCCAAACACCACGAATGTATCGGGTGCAACCACCGCTTCAGGATTGCCCTGTTCGTAGTAAATAAATAAATTTCCAGAGGCGTAAACATTGGGTTGGTTCTCGAAAAAGACCGAAAGCACCTTGGTGGCGTATACCAGATATTCACGAGTCTGATCACTTTCAGCCATTGGTAACCCATCGCTTTCCGGATATTCAATCAATCGAGGTGGGAAATCGGTAATTGCAGTCATGTTTCCAAGAGACGGTACAATACCCGTGAATGATGATAGTTGCGATTCTAACTCATGACAAACCAGCAGAGGCTGAAGACGCCTCAAGATGTTCTTGCTGCCCTTCATGCAGGACTCAGCTTATCTCAAGCAGATTTATATCAATGTAATCTGAGCGGTCTGGAACTGCAAAACGCGAATCTCAGTCGATCGACCTTAATTCGGGCCAATCTCAGCCATGCTAACCTCAGCGCCGCCGATCTAAGTGGGACTGATTTGCGCGGGGCTGATTTGAGTCATGCAGTGCTGCGACAGGCCAATCTCCAGGCAGCCTGTTTATATCGGGTTGATTTAAGTGGAGCCGATCTGACGGGTGCAAATCTAACGGACGTGAAGCTGCAAGGGGCACGATATGACAGTCACACTCAGTTCCCAGGAGGCTTTGCCTATGCATCCTCTGGGGCGATCGGTCCAAAAGCCAACCTGAATGGAGCACCGCTCAACACCGCCAACTTACGCAATGCCGATCTACAGGGCAGCAATCTGCTGGGCGCTTATCTGGGGGGCGCTGATCTGACGGGGGCAAATTTACGCGGAGCCCGGTTAGTACAGGCCGATCTGCGTCGTGCCAGCTTAACGGGTGCTTTTCTACGCGATGTGCGATTGAATGGGGCAAATCTGGCTGGGGTAGATTTACGCGCTGCCGATCTAACGGGCGTCGAATTCGAGCAGCTCGAAAGTATTGCGGGGGCTGACTTTACGCAGGTGCAAGGGCTTACTGAAGCCATGCGATCGCGCCTCCTCAGTCAGCCGATCCAACAGCTCGAAGCGGTTCATCCCTTAACGCTGAGAACCACGTTGGAAAGTTTGCAGCTCGATCCTGCTTAGGATTTAATGGCTACCCAATCTTTCTTGAGCAGGGCCAAGAAGGTGGCAATCCCCTTAGAGAATCCGTCTGGATCAGGCAAAACATACTGAGGAAACTCCTCATAGTAACGCCACGGCTCTGAGCCATTATGCCGCAGGTGCAATACCCGATCGTCGCCTTCCCGCTTCCACAACATTTGGCCACCAGTTGGTATTTCAGCCATGAGCGCCTCCTTGAGTATAAAAATGCTCAGCAAGTGTTGCCTGTTTCCATTCTGTCAGAGCAAACGTTAAATTCTGTAAATATTACTACGCTTGTTCTAGACTTTTGGAACAAGTTCCGATATAGAAGTGACTACAATATAAGCGCTGCTGAGCCTGCCGGAGGATGACCCACAGGGGTACTTTCTTCTCTTTCGATCGACAGAAACATCCCGATCGCCCATTAAGAAATCAGGTCTTCCATGGCTGCCCCTACGACCCGATAGTCCGTATCTTGGCGTAACTGCGATAACACCTGCTTCGCCTCAGGGTGCTCAAAATGTTTGAGGGCATAGGCTAACCGTACTCGGATGTATTCCGATTCTGCTTGCTGCAAGGTCAATAGCTTGGCGATCGCCACATCGGCCAGAGGAGACCGGGCCAAGGATCCGAGGGCATCAATCGAAGCCTCCTGTACGCTGGCATCCTCACGTTGCAGCCCTAAATTGGCAACTTCCAGCACTTCTTCGAAGCATTCCATGTCTACAAGCGCTGCCAAAATGCTGCGGCAGACCAGCCAGTGGTCATCTCTAAAAAAAATCTGAACCAGATGAGAAGCGGAAACTCGGCCAAACAAAGAAAGGGAATTAGCAGCTTCAGCGCGCACGTTGGGCGTGTTGTCCAATCTGGCCATTTGCAACAATGCCGCAAAAGATTCTGGGGTTTTCTGATTGCCTAATTCCCTGGNCCACAAAGGTGCGCACCAAAAACTCTGGATCTTGGGCGCATTGTAGCAACAGAGGTACTGCGACTTCAGGCGAGTAATCTTTCAGCGCGGAAACCGCTTTAAGACGATATTGAAAATCGGAATTTTGTAAATCAGTTTCGATTTGATGGAAATCCATGGAAGCGCATCATCGGCATTTTCTCCACTTTAGACCTGAAGGGATCCCAAGTGAAAACTCAATTGCTATCGCTTGTTTTTCGTTGAATTAGCAGGGAGCGGCAGGTTTAGCAAGGGCATCAAACAGCATCGTGTTCATATACCGATCGGTCCACTCGGTGCCAAAAGATTTCTCCAGCACCCGGCGCGTTTTGTCGTTTTGTTGTTGCTTGGCGCAGTAGTAATGTTGGCCTGCTACCACGTTGGCAATTGCCGTTGCTGAAGTCAGGGGGGCTTCTTTTGCAGCAAGCTGGCAATGCAGCATTAAAAATTCCCGAACCCGGTTGAGAAATTTGTCTTCTTCTGCCGCATCCGCAGGCCGCACAAACAGACAAAACTCTGAGAAAATATCGCCCCATTCTGGCAAGGCGCGAGCCTGGGAAAACTCAGGTTGCGACAAATTGGATAACCCTTGCTGATAGCCCTCTGGGAGCGATCGATCCAAATTGACAGGAGACAGATCGACAATTGCCGCACTAATCGCACCCCGTCCCCCCACTAAATCGGTGCCAAAAATCGGCAGGGCATATTCTGGATTGGGAAACATGACGCAATGCAAAATATCTAAGCCATTGCTGACCTGGGCCAGTTCTAAATGCAACTTGCGGAACTGCGGTGTTTGATAGCAGTGATTTTCAATGATCAGCCGATCGCCTTCCAAACTGCCTTCGATGTAGCCTAAATCTTCCGGCACTGAGTAGGGTGACAGGTCGAGATACTCTTGCCAGGTGGCTTCAATGCAATCTGCCAGCTTGCGAATGAGTGGATGTTGAGCGTTTCTTAAAGAGGTTTGCGTCGAATTCGACATAGGGCTTTTACTCAGTGATGGGATTAATCCTTAATGTGGCGTACAGTTTGTGCAAAATTTGTGCNAAAAAACGATAACAGCGTAGAGTAGGACTGCGATCGGACCAGCATCGACTAACTTTAATTATCCGCATGATAGGTATTATTAGCACGATCAACCGGTTCTCTGGGATTCTCTCATTAACTGGCCCAGGCTCTAACTCGCTGTAGTCGGCTGAGAATCCGGTTGGCCAATTCGACCCCTTTCACAGGTTTACATAAATAGTCATCCGCTCCCACAATAAAGGCTTGATTTTGGCTGGCAGGATCCGTTAATACACTCAAAAATAGGACGGGTAGCCGCTGCCAGTTGGGGTCGCTCCGCAGAATTTGACAGAGTTCGAACCCATCAATTTGGGGCATTTTCACGTCTAACACCAGGGCATCAGGGGTAGAGGCTTGCAGAACTGTCCAGAATTGCTCTGGATCGGCCAGAGTTGTCACCGTGAAGCCCCAGGGTTTCAGCAGCGTGGGTAATGTGCGCAACCAGGTGCGATCGTCATCAACAATCATGACTCTGGTTGGCTTTTGGGAACCTCGCAATAATTTGACTGCTGCCGAAATCACCTGCTCTGGCTGAGCTGAATGATCGAGAAACAGTTTGCCACCCCGACGCATCACTTCTAGACAATCACTCAACTTGCTGCGATCGCCCATCACCAGAATTGGCAAAGCAGGATACCGGCTGGCAAAAGCCTGCAATGTGGTCAGTAAGGTGTTGAACTGGGCAACTGATGGGGTTGCATCTGCTGCATCGGATGGAGCCGTCGGAAACCGAAACAAGAGAACGTCAGGCTGTTGATTGGCTGAAAAGGTAGGCTTGTCTGAGAAGGGCTGGTCAGAAGACGGCTGGCCAGAAATCGATTCGGCAGTGATGAACGCATGAGCAGTATCGGGCAACAGGGTATCGAACCGAATGCCATGGGTTGCTGCCACGTTGGCCAGAGATTGGTTAAAGGCCAGGTCTGCGCTCACTGCCAGCAATAGCGGCGCATGTTCTTGCAGAATTTGCGACATCTGGATCTGCGTCGTCTCCTCAATGCTTTGCTGCAGGGCCGTGACGAGGGTGTTCATCAGAGGAGCCTGTTTGGGCTGCAAGGGTTCGCGACTACCCAGCCAAGATTCCAGTTGCCGAGCTAAATGCATCGCCTTGGCTAACCCCAAAATTCCCAAAGTGCCCGCTAGCTTATGGGCCACTTGTTGGGCATGGGTTTGTTGTGGTAGGTCAAGCTGATTAGCCTGCAAGTCTTGCACCACTTTGGCTAGAATTGCCACCTGATTCAAGCTTTTAGGCTTGGTTGTCGTCCAGGTTGCATTCAAAAAAGCCAGATATTGCTGCTGAGCTTCGGGCGATCGACTCCCTTCTAGCTTGGCTGACTGAGCTGAATCGAGAGAATGGGGGCGATCGGACGCGGTAGCCGTTCTATTCGAAGAAGATTTTGTCGATGGCTGAGCTAATTCTTCCTTGCACGGTACTTTCAGGTAGTACCCTCGTCCATGCATCGTAGCAATCAGGTCTTGAGGTGCTCCGACCGCGACTAATTTCTGGCGAATACGGCGAATATGAGAACGCACGGTTGCCTCAGATGGAAACGCTTCTGAAGACCAGAGGCGATCGAGCAGTTCTTCTGAGCTAAACACATGCTGGCTATCTCGCAGCAGGATTTCCAACAATTCATATTCTTTTGTCGTCAGGATCAGAGAATTTCCCCGATAACTCACTTCACAGGTGCTGAGGTTGAGCAACAAATCTCCACAGCTCAGTAAGGGAGAAGGATTCATGCTGCCTCGCCGCAGCAAGGCTCGAATTCGGGCAATCAACTCAGTCTGATTGAAGGGCTTCACCACATAATCATCGGCCCCAGCATCAAATCCCTGGACTTTGGCTGTAATGGTATCTTGAGCGGTCAGCAATAGGATCGGAGTTAGGTATCCTTCGGCTCGAAACCGTTTACATAAGCTGATGCCATCCAGTTTGGGCAGCACAACATCCAGCACAATCAAGTCATATTCAAAGGTGGAGCCATAGGTCCATCCCATTTCCCCATCTTTCACGGTATCCACAATGTAGTGATAGGGAGCCAGACTGCGGGTCAGGACCTGAATCAGTAAGTCATCATCTTCAACAAGCAGGATTTTCATCGATGCAGCTACCAATGGAGAATTCTGGCGATCTGTTCGGGCAGGTCCAGTGAGTTAAAAGGTTTGGTAATCACCCCACTGACGCCCAAATCGTTAAACTGTCGCTTCTCTGCCGTTTGAGCCTTGGCCGTTAAGAAAATGACTGGAATTTGCTTGGTTTCCGCATGGGACTGTAGCGCTCTAAAAGTGGCAATTCCATCCATTTCGGGCATCATCACATCCAGCAAAATCACGTCAGGCTGTCCCGTCTGGGCCGTGTGAATCCCTTGCGGTCCAGAACCAGCGGTAAGCACTTCCCACCCAGCTGCCATGCGAATGCCAAACTGCACCACGGTTTGAATGGTCTCCTCATCATCAATAATTAAGATGCGTCTGCTAGTCATAGAGATTCAGCTTCCATCAAGGTGGGCAATGTGAATGAAAAAACGCTGCCATATCCCGGCTTACTCTCTGCCCAAATTCTGCCGTGATGTTGCTCGATGATTTTGCGGCAAATCGTTAACCCTAAGCCAGTTCCTCCCTTTTTGCGCGAATCGGACGAATCGACCTGTTGAAAGCGTTCAAAAATGCGTTCAAGCTCGTGGGCTGGAATTCCTTGACCTTCATCGCGGACACGGAACACCACTTCGGGGAAGGAGGGCGGATTGTGGATTGTGGATTGTGGAGTGCGAAGTTTCGAGTTTTGCGTGGCGCTGCGTGCCGCTTTGCTGGCGAGTTTTGCGGTTTGAGCGTTGGATTTTAAGCTTTGACTTTTGGATTTTGAGCCTTGAGGAATGGGCTGGCTCTGTCTCTGGGGCGGCTCGATCGTCAACCAGACTGTGCCACCGGGCGAAGAAAATTTGATAGCGTTGCTGAGTAGATTGGTCAGGGCTTGCAAAATGTAGTCTGCATCGGCCCAAACCTCCAGATCGGCAGGTTGGCTGACCAGGGTAATTTCATGCTGCTGAGCCATGGCCTGCATCGCTTCCACGGCTGAAGTCATCAAACTGGCGGCGTTACAAGCCTGACGATGCATGATGACTTTGCCCGACTCAATGCGCTGCAAATCGAGCACATTATTCACCAGCCGCACCAGCCGCTCGGTACTGTCATCAGCAATCCCCAACATTTGCTGGCCTTCATTCGAGAGGTTGCCCAATCGTCCGGTTGCCAAAATTTTCAGGGCGCTGTGCAGGGAAGTTAGGGGCGTCCGCAGTTCATGACTAACTACCGAGATAAATTCATCTTTCATCCGCTCGATCGCTTTTCGATCGCTAATGTCACTCGTCAGAGCAAAAAAGCCTTTGACTGTATTGGAGCCTTCCACATCGGGGATATAGGTGACATCGACCGATCGCATCCGGTTGTTTTTGAGGATGATGTCGTTTTCATAGCTGATCACCTGTCCTGACAAAGCGGCCTCGACATAGGTCTGCATGCGCTCGTAGCAGTCTTGCCCCCAAACCTGCCGCAGATGATCGCCATGAATTTCATTGGGGGTTTTGCCGAACCATTCCTCGTAGGCCTGGTTGTTGAAGCGATAGCGCTGCTGGGCATCCACGTAGGCGATCAATACAGGCAGGGCGTTGGTAATCAGCCGCAATTGCTCTTCGCTTTGCCGCAGAGCCGTTTCAGCCTGAATCCGGTCATTCACCTCTTGCTGCAAATGACGGTTAGCCTCTTTCAATTCAGCCGTGCGGGTTTCAACAATTTCTTCCAGATGCTCTAATAGCTGAGCCTGGGACAAGGCAATGCTGATCTGGTCAGCAAGCTGCTGCATCAGCTCCAGCTCAAAATCGACCCAGTGGCGTGGGCTCTTACATTGATGGGCAATTAACAAGCCCCAGAGCTGGTTTTGCCCTTGAGCAGCGTCGGTCGGATGAGTTGTGATGCTTTGGACGATCGGGACAATCAGCTTGGCTTTGATATCAAACTGATCGACAAACTCAACCAGACATTCGGCTAATCCTGCCTTTGGGTCATGAACATCGGCGATCGCCCGCACGCGGCCCTGAGCATAGAGTGCTTGATAGTTGAGCGGAAAGACTTCTTCCGGAAATTCCAGATCCATCAGCACCGGATAATTGGGTAACCCAGATTCGCTGATTGTCTTGCCGGTACCATCGGGCAGCACTTGATAGATCAGCACTCGATCGGCTTGCAGAATCCGCTGCACTTCAGTAACGGTTGTGTGCAAAATTTCTTTGAGCTGCAAAGATTGCCGAATTTTCAGTGTCACTTCCGAAAACAGCTCGACTCGCTGGCGTTGACGACGCAGTTCAGCCTCCAGGGCTTCTTGGCGCTGGCTGATATCTCGTAGCAGCATCAGGTGGCAATCGCCCAGGGCATTGAGAGTTAGGGTATACTCAACCTCGCGCCGTGCCTTATTAGGGTCTAGTAAGTTAGGGGCTATTGAGCAAAGTTCAGCGATCGCGGGTTCAGAAGAGGCAGTTGTAAAGGCCGTTCCACAATCAAACCTTGCCCCTAAGAAAGTCGATAGGGCTTTGCCAATCAAAAGCTGCCGAGACTGGCCAAACAGCTGACAGGCGGCCTGGTTCGCATCCACAAAACAACCCTGCCCATCCACCAGCACGATCGCATCTTGGGCAACCTCAAATAAAGGTGGAATCAGACGCTCCTGGGCAACCTGCCGCTGAACTTGTGGATGAGGCGGCTGTGGGGAATTCTTCGGGCTGGAGTTTGCCTTGCCCGATCGCAAAGATTGGCGAGAAGACCGCTTAGACACCAAATCTAAATCCGCATAAAAGGAACAGGAGCAAAGGGAAGACAGCCCGCAACTCTATCAATAGTTTACTGAAGCTATCGAAACTTAAAATATTACAAATTTAATATTGCAAAACTTAACAAATTTAATCAGAATGCTAGTAGATGATTGACTCCATGTCCTGCATTAACTCATTCAGGCCACTGAACCATGCCTTCTCTTAATCAAGATCTGATTCGCATGATTATTAAGGGAGATGCCACTGCGGTTCAGTCTCTGCTGGCTCAGGGGGCCGATGCTAATACTACAGGAGGGGTGACTGCAGTTGGGGCAAGTAACACTGCACTCATGTGGGCGGCTACAGAAGGGTACTTGGAAATTGTGGAACTGCTGCTTAACCAGGGAGCAGATGTTGATGCCAAAAATTTGGCCGACTACAATGCCTTAATGTTTGCTGCAGAAGCCGATCGCCGTAATATTGTGACTTTGCTGCTGGATCACGGTGCCGCCATTCACGATCGCAACCCCTATGGAGAAACGGTTTTGATGTCGGTGGCGCGGCGGGGACAAACAGATTTGGTGCAACGCTTAGTTGCTTTGGGAGCTGAAGTAAATGCCACGAACAAAATTGGCGACACGGCACTTTACTTGGCGGTTGATAACGGGCATTTCTATACCGCCAAAGCCTTAATTGAACGGGGGGCACAGATCAACACGGCTAATTTAGGTGGCTGGACTCCCCTGATGATGGCTTCTGCCAGGGGCGATCTGGAAACGATCGCGCTTTTACTGGAACGAGGGGCAGATTTCACACCTCAGAACCACTGGGGAGCAACGGCGTTAAGTGAAGCTCGCAAATCTTTCCGTTCTACTCAAGCGGTTGAGCTGCTGATCAGAGCGGGAGCAGTGGAGTAAAGCAAGCAAAACCGAACGAATCATTTGTGCAAACCGAGTGCAAAAATCAGCCCGATATGTCAAGTTTTACAAATCTTGACATTCATAATTGCTCGCTTATAAGAGAATCGATCCTAGACAAAGCAATTCTGCCTTAAAAGCTTAGACCTCAGTAGAATCTTGATTTCTCATAAGGTTCAGCGATTTGCCGCTGAGCGGATCAGGCTGTGGCTTGAGTTTGCTTGAGCAAGTAATCTTAGATTCCTTTACAATTTGAAACATTTTCTTGAAACCCTTTCGTTAGCCAGGAGATACTGTTAATGCCTTTTGGACCAGCTTCGCGCCTTGGGGTTAGTCTATTTGATGAAACCGCTCCCATTGAGTGGATCCCCGGTCGATCGGAAGAAGAAGTCGAAACCATTATTCGGGCAGTCTATCGGCAAGTTCTGGGAAATGCCTATGTCATGGAAAGTGAACGGCTTGTTGTGCCTGAATCTCAGTTCAAACGGGGCGAATTGAGCGTTCGTGAGTTTGTTCGAGTGGTTGCTAAGTCTGAACTTTATCGTTCTCGCTTCTTCACGAGCTGTGCCCGCTATCGAGCGATCGAACTGAATTTTCGCCATCTGCTAGGCCGTGCGCCGCTGGATCTGGAAGAAATGCGCAAACACAGCACTATTCTGGATACGGAAGGTTTTGAGGCGGAAATCGATTCCTATATCGATAGTGATGAGTATCAGGTGGTTTTTGGCGAGAATTATGTTCCTTATATTCGGGGATATAAAACAGAAGCTTGCCAGAGTATGGTTCAGTTTACCCATACTTTCCAACTGGTTCGAGGTGCTTCTAGCAGCAGCTTGAAAGGAAATTTGGCGGGCAAGAGTCCCCGTTTAAATTCCCTTGTAATTCAATCTATTCCAACCGCGATCGTTTCCCCGGCAAGCAGTGGCGCAACCTTCCGCAGTCCATCTGATAGCGCTCGCACCCGTCTGGGCGTTGGAGCGGATGTCGGTAAGGTTTACCGCGTTGAAGCAACAGGTTATCGAGCCAATACTGTCAATCGAGTTTCCAAGTTCCGTCGCAGCAACCAAGTTTACATCGTGCCATTCAGCGAACTCTCAGCAACATACCAAAAAATTCATCGGCAAGGTGGCGTGATCGCCAGCGTTACACCTGTTTAGATGAATGGCATGGAATCAACTTTATATCAGTCTGAGCGGGCGTTCTAGTCTTGAGATTTTAGGAAAGTTTGAGGGGTCGGCTTTCTTAAGGTGGAGGATAGCGTCTGTTTAAATGATTAAGGTTGATTCCATGCAATGGATTAATTCAGCTTAAAACCCTTATAAATTTAGGAGATAGCATCAATGTCATCCTCCACTGTTTTGGAATTGTGGCCAAATAGCAGTTTGGAAGAGCTACAAACCGTGATTCGGGCTGTGTACAAACAGGTGTTGGGCAATCCGCATGTCATGGAAAGTGAGCGGCTTACCAGTGCGGAATCCCAGTTGTGCGATGGATCGATCAGCGTCCGGGAATTTGTGCGAATCGTTGCTAAATCAGATTTTTATCGGACTCGCTATTTTGAATCCTGCGCTCCCTATCGTTTTGTAGAACTTAATTTTCTACATCTGCTGGGTCGTGCTCCGCAAGATCAGCGTGAAGTTTCTGAACATATTGTTCGCTGTGTGGCAGAAGGCTACGATGCTGAAATTGATTCCTATATCGACAGCACCGAGTATCAAACTGCATTTGGCGAAAATATTGTTCCCTACTATCGTGGCAAGGATAGTGCTGCCAATGCCAAGCAAGTTGGGTATAACCGCATGTTTGCTCTCGATCGCGGCCCTGCTCAAGTAGATAGCGCTGTACCATCTTCGCAGCTTGTTTATGCGATCGCCAGCAACAGTTCAAATGCGATTAGACCCTCTTCTGCAACGGTTGTGGGATCGGGAACTGAAAAGCGGTTCAGAATTGTTGTGTCTGGATCAAAATTTGATGCCCCTCGCCGGTTTAGTACCACGGAATACATTGTGCCTGCCAGCAAGATGACGCCGCAGATTCAGCGGATTAATCGAACCTCTGGCAAGATTGTTAGCATCACCGAAATTGTCTAGATTGCTTTAATCCCAGCTTCCGAAAATTGTTGGCCACTAGTCGCTCTATTTGAGGGAGACAGGTACTGTATACTCAATCCCCCGATGCGAGCAGCATATGATTGGGGCGTTGAATAAACGCCCTTACAGAAATACTCATCACTCGAATTGAGAGGATGGGAATGAATTGTCAATCAAAAACTTTTAAAGACTTGCCTCGTCATTTTTGACAATGTATTTCAATGTAAAAAGTACATTGTAGTTGAACTGTTTTTTGATCGATCGCGATTACAAGAATGGATATTCAAGAGTTTGTGGCAAAATCGATCGGACATTGGCGATCGCAGCGCAGTGCCCATCATTTAGCCTTTGGTCATTTTGAGGCTGTCCAGTCTGAAATTGAGATTGCCGCTCTCACAGGGGATGATCCTGCTGTGATTGAACTCTGCAAAGCTTATGATGTTGATCCGCAAGCAGCCGTTTCGCCCTTTCGCATGACTTGGGAAGGGCAATCTGATTGGGATGAAAATGAGGTAATTAAAGGGACTTGTGTTCTCATCCCGATTCCCGATCCGAACCAATTGAATCGGGGAAAACTGTTGCGAGATCAGGGATATGCTGAGACGATCGCGGCAACCGGAGATTACTATATTACAGAAGACGGGACTTTCGTTTTAACAACTGCTTACGATCGGGCTGCCGCTGAAGAAAAAATTTGGTTTGTCAATCCTAATGTTCGCTGTCGGGTCTCTCTGATTAAAACCAGTGCAGGTTCAGGAGTTGTCACTGCTTCCTTTTCCTCGGAAATTCGTCAAAATAGTTAATTGTTTCTCAGATTGGGCCACTCTGGAATTCAGACTTGTCTAATTCCCGGTATTCATTGATCATTATCAACTCCACTCAGCTACCATGTCACTGTCTCCGTTACATGCGTCTCAAGCTGCCTCTTCTAATGATTTGATTACTCTGGCTCGTTGGATGGCAGGGGACTTCAGTAATTATCAGCAGGCATTTGAGAACCCTAAAAATTACGCCCATATTCATGTTTTTTTTCGACCATTACCATTTGAATTTTTTTCTGGAATTGGGCTTTATTCAGAACAAGTTTACGATTACGATTTATGGAAGCCCTACCGGCAAGGGGTGCATCATTTAATTGATCAGGGCGATCACATCTATATCGAAAACTACAGCATCAAGAACGCATTGTTTTATGCAGGTTCAGCTCGTAACTTAGATATTCTGAGAACAATCACGCCGGATTGTATTGAACGCCGCTACCACTGCTCGATGATATTCAAGCGAGATGGCGATCGATTTCAAGGCAATGTGGAACCGGGAAACCTTTGCTTAATTGAGAAGAATGGTTGCCAGACTTACCTAGATAGCTATGTTGAGATTACAGAAACCACCTGGGTCAGCTTGGATAGAGGCTTAGATGTCAACACACATGAACAATTGTGGGGATCTACCTTCGGACCCCTACGCTTTGAAAAGCGGGAAAGTTTTGCCCATGAAGTCCCAACTCTCCCATAACATTTCTCTTGTTGGTTCAGAGTCTACTGAACCCAAAATGCTGCCCTCTGAAGCGCAGAAAAAAATGCAGTGTTGGATTCGCAGCCGCCATTTAATTTGTTCAGGCAACTTTTTTATCTTTGAAAGTGTAGACTATAGTGCGGTCGAACGCTTTTCTGAAGGAGTGGCGGCCCTCGGAGGCACCTTGATCTCTGTAGATCCAGTAGACAAGATTTGGATGGGTGATCATCGACAGGTCGTTTTATATCGTGTCAAAGCCAGCTTGCACACGCCTTGTCATGCCTTAAAGCAATACTGGATTAAATATGGGGGCTTTCGAACTCGTTTTGATCCGCAAGCCTAGACTGCTCAGATAGTCACTGCTCAGAATCGTACCTGCTCTTGAAGTTGCAGCTTGAACGCTTCTCGATAGGCAGAAATAGCGGTTTCCATGGCTCCGATTTGAAACGACAGATCCCCTAATTTCTTATAAACTTCAGCGGGCTGTTGCGGACAGAGTTCGATCGCTTTTTGGTAACTCGTCATTGCTGCTTCTCCTGCTCCATGTTGCTCCTGAACATTCCCCAGGCATTTGTAACCATCAGCGTCTGGCTGAAGTTGAATCGCACTTTGATAAGCAGCGATTGCCTGTTCAAGCTGCCCTTTCCGGCTTAAAATGCCGCCAATTTGCTGATAAATTGTGGAACTGGGATTCAGTGATGACGCTTTCTGGTAATTAGTCAGTGCTGCATCAAAATTTCCCTGCCTTTCCTGAGCGCTGCCTAAACCCCAAAATAGGTTTGCCTGATTGGGTATGGCTTCGATCGCAGTCTGATAAAGAGCGATCGCTTCAGTGACTTGATCCTGTTGCATCAGCATTTCTCCTAGCTGTGTGTAAGCAACAACAGATTCTGGATCGATCTGAATTGCTTGTTGAGCATAGGCGATCGCTTCAGTCAAATTTCCCTGGCGATGATAAGCAGCACTAAGTTGACAACACAGATCAGGATCATCTGGTCTTAACCGCAATCCTTGATGGCCAATCGTAATGGCTTGCTCGATATCTCCATGCATCAACAGGGCGTTGACCAACCAGCGAAAATGCACCGAATGTTCAGGTTGGAGCTGAATCAACTGTTGGTAAGCAGTCACCGCATCTTCATATTGACCGATCTTCACCAGCAGATCTCCCAGATCTTTGTAGGCCCAGGGATTATGGGGTTCTAACTCAACCACTTTTTGATAGTTCTCCAAGGCCTTGTTGAAAGTTCCCTGTCGGCTATGAATTCTGCCCAATCTGGTATGAAGATTCAAAGTTCCCGGTTGGAGTTCAGCCCAATCTAAACAAGTACTGATTTGATTGGCTAAGATTCGCACATTAGGTTCTTCATCAATACTGTCGTGATTTCCTGCCACTCTGTAAACATCAAATCCTCCCACGGCTAAATCTGCCCAACCAAATCCTGTCGAAGGATCATGCGAGGTTTGCTCTGCCCGGAAGTAGGCAACTCGGCCAGGATAGACTTGCACTTGATAATTCCGCCTTGCTTGATCGTTTGCATCCATGATTTGTTGAAATCTATTGGCATAACGATGATCTAATTCATGGGCTTTCTTCATATTCTGTCTCACCTTCCGAGTGATGTTTGGATCAACTCTTCCGGAAAGTGGGGCTTCCACCAGAACCAGTAATAAAACCTGCTGACCTTGGGCCAAGAGCTGCTGGGCCATCTCCAGGGCAACAATGCCCCCCAGACATCTGCCTCCCAACAAATAAGGACCCTCCGGCTGAACGGTTTGGATTTCCTGAATATAGTAGGCGGCCATCTCCTCAAGACAGTTCAACGGTTTCTGTTCTCCATTCAAGCCAATGGCCTGTAACCCATAGAACGGTCGTTCTGGATCTAAATATCGCGCTAAATTGCCATACAATATCACGTTACCGCTTCTGGGATGAACGTAAAACAGCGGTCGCTTACTGCCCGTTGGCTTGAGTGGAACGAGCGATCTTGAAGCGGAAATACAGTCAGGAACGGTGAGGCGGCGAGCAAGTGCTTCAATGGTTGGCGCTTCCAATAATGCTGAGAGCGGCAAAGTTTGACCAAATTTAGCTTCTATTCTAGCCAGGACACTGATCGCGAGTAAAGAGTTGCCGCCTAACTCAAAAAAGTTGTCGTGGATGCTGAGCGATCGGTTTGCCAAGACTTTCATCCAAATCTTTCTGAGTCGAAACTCAATCTCGTTGCGAGGCGCAACAAAAGTAGCGCGCGTTGCTTGCAAATTTGGAGCAGGCAGAGCATGCCGATCGATCTTCCCACTTGGTGTAAGTGGCAGCGATTCTAACATTACAAACACCGCCGGAGTCATATAGCTCGGCAATTGTTGTTGTAAGAACTGACGCAACATCTCTGAATCTAAATCATTCTGCTGAGGCACCACATAGGCTGCTAAATATTGCTCAGCGGGCTGATCTTCACGGGCAATCACAACGGCTTCTTTGACCCCAGAATGTTGAGCCAGCACTGCTTCAATCCCATCCAGCTCAATCCGAAAACCACGAATTTTAATTTGGCGATCGCAACGTCCAACAAACTCTAATTCCCCATTCGGTAAGTATCGCGCTAAATCTCCGGTTTTATAGAGTCGATTGTTAGATGAAACATAATCCGAATTAATGCTGTTGAATGACTGAAATGGATTGACAATAAATTTCTCGGCAGTCAGTTTCGGCAAGTTCAAATATCCGCGAGCAACAGCAGGTCCACCAATATACATTTCGCCAATCTCCCCAGGCAGAACGGGTTGCAGATTAGCATCTAAGAGATAGATCGAGACATCTGGTAAAGGCACACCAATCACGCTGCGGTTGGGAGAGTCCAAATCCTTTTGAGTGAGACGGCGAAAGGCAACTTCTCCTGCGGTTTCACTCAAGGCATACATGTTGACCAACAGGGGAGACTCATCCCCATTTTGCGCAATCCAAGTCTTGAGTAAATAGGGTTCCAGAGATTCACCGCTAAAAACAATCAAGCGGAGGGAATGCGGTTTGGTTTGAACTAGCTCTTGAGCCTGTAAGAAAAGACGAAAAGCGGTTGGTGTTTGGCTCAGAACGGTGACATGTTCTCGACAAACTAAACTGTAAAATTCTTGAGGAGATACCGTTGTTGACTTTGGCACAATGACCAAGCGGCCACCATGCAGTAACGCGCCAAAAATTTCCCAGACAGAAAAGCCAAAGGCGTAAGAATGGAACAAAGTCCAGGTATCTTTTTCATCAAAGTGAACGTAGGTTCTCGCGGATGGAAACAGCCTTGCCACGCTGGAGTGATTCACCATGACTCCCTTCGGTTTTCCGGTAGAGCCTGAGGTATACACAATATAGGCTAAACTATCTGATGAAATCTCCTTAATGGGATTCTCTGAGCTTTGTTGTGCGATCAAGTCCGCATCCTCATCCAGCCAGATCAACTGAATGTCTTGAGTTGACAACTCCAATGAGAGTTTAGATTGGGTCAGCAAAATAGGCGTTTGCGTATCTTGCAAGACGTAATTTAATTGATCGATCGGGTAAGTCGGATCTAGCGCAACATAAGCTGCTCCTGCTTTTAGAATGCCTAACAAACCAATGATGGTATCTAGCGATCGCTCAACACAGATACCAACCAGCATCTCTGACTTAACACCCTGGTTTTTTAAATAATGCGCTAATTGATTTGCTGCTTGATTGAGCTGATTGTAGGTGAGCCTTTGATCTTCGTAGACTACTGCAATGGCATCAGGATTTTGCCTAACTTGTTGTTCAAACTGTTCATGAATACATTGATCGCGAGAGTAATCCAATTTGGCGGTATTGGCGGCAATGATATGCTGTCTTTCAGCTTCTGTAGTCATTGGTAATTGAGTAATCAGCTGCTGCGAATCCACCACCATTGATGCCAATAGCGCCTGAAAATGGCCTGTCATTCTCTCGATTTGCTCCGCATTAAACAAATCCGTCTGATAGGTCCAGGTTCCCAATAATTGATCCTTACTGACCTGGATTGACAAGGTTACCGCAAATTGAGTCGTTTGTTGAGGAATTTCAAGCGGAGATACATTCAAGCCAGGTAAGTTCCAGTCTGTATCTGCTTGACTTTGAAAAACAAACAGGGCTTGAGCTAAGAACGGAGAACCGATCGGAAACTCAGGTTGCACGGCTCGCACCACTTGTTCAAACGGTAAATCCTGATGGCGATAAGCCTCGATCAAAATTCTGTGAATCTGCTTGATCAAATCTACTGTGGTCGATCGATCGCCTAACTGAATCCGTAACGCTAAAATGTTGGCAAATGGACCCATCAACGATTCAGTTTCTTTGGGTGTTCGGTTTGCGACAGAGGTAGCGATGATCAGATCATTTTGAGCGCTGTTGCGAGCCAGCAAAATTGTAAGAGCAGTTAGTAATGTTACAAATAAAGTAGCCTGCGCCTTACGACCGAGTGTTTTGAGATCTTGGGTGAGAGCTGAATCAAGGACAAAGCACTGAGAATCAGCTCGCCAGCTTGCTTGAGTGGAGCGTGGACGATCGCTGGGAAGATTAAGCCCAGGTGGATGACTCAGTTGTTGTTGCCAATAGCGGATCTGTTGATTCAGCTGATTTTCCTGCTGTCTTTGCCACTGTGCAAAATCGGCATATTGAATTGGCAGCGCAGGTAAGAGATTGGATTGATTTTGGCTATAGAGTTGGTAGAGCAGCGAGATTTCTTGACTGAGAATTTGGATGGACCGGGCATCCAATACGATCGGATGAGCCGCTAATAACAAAATATGAGACGTTGCCTGTAAGCGAATTAATCTGACTCTGAGCAAAGGCGGCTGAGCCAAATTAAACCGCTGATTTGCTGCGCCATTGATGATGTAGCGAACCTTTTCACGCTGATCGGCTTCTGACAGACCTTGCACATCAACGACAGGAATATCTAGCGTTACCTGAGCCGCAATCACCTGTACTGGTGAGTCATCTTGCTTCAGAAAAGCTGTTCTGAGCATTTCATGCCGATCGATTATCGTTTGAAAAGACCGCTGCAAAGCTACTACATCTAAGCACCCATCCAGTTGGAAGGCATGAAGATGAGGTTGAACTGGAACAGGATTGTCCGACTGTTCAAGCGACCAAAGCTGCTGTTGCCTCCAGGAAAGGAATAAAGGTTGATTACGAGAAACAGGAACCATCTCTCTAGGGCGATCGACCTTGGTCTCAGTCAGTTTGATAGTCTGCTGTTGGAGTTGAGTGTTCAATAGATCTCGCTTTAGCGGTGATAAACGAGCAATTCTGTAGGCAAAAAATGGATGTTTTTCTAAGGCGTTACTATTGATAGAATCTTGAAACTCTTTGATATCTCCCGTTTCCATAATTTAGCCCTTGCCTCTTTCCATCCTTGCTACTCAACTCTCTCTTAAGCCGCTTACTTTCTACAGGTCAAGCCAATCACCGGAGGCGCTTTTAAAAAATCCTGCCAGTAATCCTCGCCGCACTGCATCAAGGCTTCAGGAGCAAGCTGCATTGGCCACCAGGTCACCTCCCGAAAACCAACACTGCTCAAAACGTTATCCCAGGTAGTTTGGCTGTAATAATAACATGCGATGTTGAAATATTCAGAGCCGTTATACATTGTATAACTGACTTTCGAGCCGTCCTGGATCGGAGTTTGAATGGATTTGATAATGCCGTATTTCTTGTAATTCGCATATAAACTGATGTCCTGAGTTGTACTTTCAACGATCGCAAATAGGTGCCCATTTACTTCAAGGCTATCGTAGATCGTCTGGCACATTTTCCGAAGTTCTTCCCTTGTGCGTGCGTAGTGCAGCACATTCACAGAAACAGCAATGTCGAATTTTTCACTTTCCTGAAAATCCAGCAAGTTACAGACTTTAAATTCAATCCCCAGGCTTTCCTGCAATTCTTTTTGGCGCGCAATTTGAATCATTGCGGAAGAAATGTCGAGCCCGACCACTCTCTTGGCTCCATTGCCTTTAAAGATACGGCCATAGTGGCCTTCTCCACATCCCAGATCGAGAATACTTTGATTCGCAACCGCTCCTATCTTATTCAATAGCGTAAAACTTTCGATATGTTTTCTGACTAGAGAATCTTTTGTCTTTTCATACTGTTTTGCAATCTGATTATAGTCAGTCCTATTCTCAATTTTCGAGTTTAAAAAGTATTCAACTACATCCAGCATTTCATCACGCAGCAGGCCACCCTTAATGCTTAGATGAAAACCACCCATTTCGTTCATGGTGGCGGCAGGAATTGTAATAGTGCTCAATCCAGTCCGGATCTCATCCTCCATACTTAACCCATAAAAGATGCGATCGATTTTTGCCCAGTGACAGGCGGTTAAGCACATTGAGCAGGGCTCGCAGGTTGAATAGAGGATGCATCCAGACAAATGGGTCGTTTTTAATTTCCGACAGGCTTCTCGAATGGCCTGAACTTCAGCATGAGCGGTAATATCCTGATTCTGCCATATCACGTTATGCACGCAGCTAATGAGCTCGCCATTTTTGACGATGCAGGCTGCATAGGGCGGTTGTCCTGCATGAATGGCGTCTCTCGCCGCTGAGATAGCCAATCGCATAAAGTGATTGTGGGACTGGGACGCTGCCTCATCCCCAGGCATATTTTGATTTACATTACTCTGTGCTGACTTTTCTGCCTCTGCTTCTGAAAGCTGTTCTAACTGATGTAGAATGCCCGCAATCTTAAATTCCGCTTCATACTCTTCCAAGACGGCTGATCCATAGATTGCCTGCATCCTGTCTCGATGGTTGAGACACAAATAAGCTGCCAGTTCAGCAATAGTTGGAGCATCAAAAATTGCGGTTGGGTGAATGTACTCCTGCCATACCGTTTGTAATTGATGAACCAATGCTGTTGCTTGAATAGAGTCTCCGCCTAATTCAAAAAAATTATCCCAAATGCCGACCTTTTCCAAGTTCAGGACAGCACGTAAAATTTCTGCAAGCGTCACTTCTAAGCAGGTGCGAGGACTGACATATTCAGGGTCTTCATGGGTAGGACCGATCGCTGCCACCAGGAACGGAGGATTGGAATGACCTGCATCAAGATGATCTGCCTCTAACATGGTTTCTTGCTGAGATAAAGCTTTAGGAACGTACCTCTCGATATTCTGCCCATGTTTTTGGCGTCTCGCTAATCCGAATAGCCACCACTTCTTTCCAGATTACTTTTGCTCGCTGATACAAATAATAGGCAATTGATTCAGCAGAAGTTGAACCGGGGAGAACGTCATTTAAATGGTGATGGTCTAATTCATTGTCGATCATTGCTCCAAAAGACTTGAGCGCGTTGTAGTCAATCACAAAGCCAGTTTGATCCAGGCGATCGGATTCTAAGATAATTTCAGCGATGTAATTATGACCATGAAGTCTGCCACAAGGATGGCCTTCGGGCAGACCTTCGATAATGTGACTGGCGCAGAAATGAAATTGTTTAGAGATCGTGAACATATTTTTCCAAAACGAGCAATCCAGACTTGATATGAATGTTGGTTGGAATGAAGAAATCCTCTTTTGTAGAGGCCATGTTTAGAGAAATTCTCTATTGCGACTGATTAGTCATTTAGACTATATCAACTCCTTAATGGCATTCTCTCCGTGATTCCACACAACTCTTCGCTAAATTAATATCAAGGATTGCTAAGTTTTATTTCTTCAGAGAAAAGCTCGGTTGATGGCTGATTCGTAACGCATGCACCAGGATTTTCGATCTGGCAGATGTCCCTCAAATCGCTGAAAGTTGGGGTCAAATTTGGCTTACAATACCCAGCAGCCTCCAAAAAATGAAATGATGACGTTGCTGGATCGTTCTACTCGCCCAATCCTGTTGCGATCGATCATTCCGACGATCGGTCTAACGCTAGCCTTAACAGCCTGGGAACTTCCCAGCTTTGCTCGACCTGCAATTCCCGAAGTTGCCCCTTCTCCACTGAGCCAGCGCACCCTAACCATGGGGACAGAAGCAGACTTTATTCCGTTTGAATATCGATTTGCCAGCGATCCACCCAGCGGCATTGTTGGCTTTGATATTGAAGTGGCAAAAACCATTGCGCGTCGGTTGGGGTTTGAGCTGAGCATTCAGGAGGTAAGCTTTGAGCAACTGTTGAGCGATTTGCGATCGGGCGAATTTGATTTTGCGATGGCTGCCCTGACGCCAACCCCAGAACGACGACAGTTTCTGGATTTTTCGGATGCTTATTTCACCTCTCGTCATACGCTGATTTCCCTGCGGTCGAACCCTATCAAGCGGTTGGCTGACCTTCAGGGCAAACGGATTGCGGTCCAAAAAAGCAGCATTCAGGAACAGGCAATGGGCCAGCTAGCCGGATCGGGACTGAATATTCAGGTGCAAGCTTATGCCCAAATGCATGAAATCGTGACAGCTGTGCGTGAAGGAACTGTGGATGCGGCATTGGTCGAGGAACTGGTTGCGAAAGCCTATCTCGAAAATAACCCTACCTTAGAGCTGAACTTGTTGGAAGAGATGCCTCCAACACCCGTGGCGATCGCCTTTCCTAAAGGATCTGCCAATGTCGCGGCTTTTAATCAAGCTTTGCAAGAGATGCAAGCAAGTGGTGAATTGGAACAGTTAGTGGAGCGCTGGTTTACCGATCAACCCTGAAGCAGCCTGACCGATCGCTGACCGCACTAAACCAAAAAAGTCAGGTGCTTCCATGACATCAAGGCCGCAATGCCCAGGGCAATAACAAACGGAATAAGAATGGATAGGGTGACCAATAACCCCCATTTACCGAATTGCAGAGGTTGCTTCTCTAATCTGAACAGGGCAATTACTGCAAGAATGCCCAACGCTATCCAAATGAAGCCAAAAATCAGAAAAATAGTATACGCTGCATCTTGATTCATTTCTCTATCCTCTTAGGAGCACTAACAGAATCAATCCCGGTGGCCATTCTCATAGTCATTCTACCGATGTCCTTTAACTCTGCTACTTGTCGGATTGATCCTCTCTCATGCTAACCATGAGCCCGGTGTTTAGGTAATGTCCACATGAAACGAATGCACCTCCCTCCCTTCTCTTATCTGTAAAAGATGGTGTATTTATCTGTATTTTTATTGCGATCGATCGTTCTAACCAACCAATCTTTGCTTTAGAAACTCAATAAGTAAATAGACTTAGCATCAGCCAAATAGCTGTTTTTTCAAGCTTTTTCTTTATGTTTTTGTGGCGAATGGGTAAAGAAAACAAGAAGCTGCCTGCATTGCTTGGCCTTTAGATGGAGAATTGCATCCGTAAATAAACTGAGCATCCGCCAAACGGCTTACTTTTTTAGGTGGTCCCTCGGAATTCATTCAAAGGTTTTATTTAGACCATAAGGATGTTTCGCTACATCCTTTCCCTACTTCAAAAATATGGCGCTACATCCTCACGAGTTTATGTCCAAGATGGTCGATCGCGTTTGTTTGACCGATGCAGATAGAAATATGTTGTCTTCTAATGCAACCTGGGGACTACAAATTGCTCCAGAAATGGCAGATTTCTTCTATGCCTACATGGGGCGAGATGCAGAAATGAATGCTATCCTTCACGCAACTGAAGGCAGGATTCATCGACTCCACGAAACATTTATTAAATGGTTCCATGAAATGTTCGTGGGAATTGATAATTGGGGGAATAATTATGCTGATTGCCGCTGGCATATTGGGTTAATTCATGTTCGTATTGGAATTGGCCCTCAACATGTGGTTCCAGCTATGGCAACGGTGATTCGAGAAGTGGGAAATCGTTGTAAGCAAGATCAAAAATCGGAGGAACTCCGGGAAGCGCTCAGCAAAATCTGCATGATCGACTTAGCGTTTATTGAACAGGCGTATATTGAAGTCTCTTCTAACGCTGTCTTGCAGGAAACTGGCTGGACAGAAGGATTATTCAGACGCTTGATTACAACCGGTGCAAACGCGCTTTAAGGCGTTAAGCGTTAAGACCATTAAACTCTAAGACCATTAAACTCTAAGACCATTAAATCTAAGGCATTGCGATCGCTCAATTGTACTAGTTCTACTTCTATTCATCGTTACATCTATCACTCAACTTAAGGAAACAATCATGGCCATCAATACCGAAAAATTAGCCCACCTTCTGCAAGAATTTGTTACCGTCACAGCCGATGTTCAGGGTGCGGCGCTTGTTACGCCAGATGGGTTGCCTTTAGCCTCTAGCCTTCCGGGTCCCATGGATGAAGAACGGGTTTCTGCCATGTCTGCCGCAATGCTCTCTTTGGGCGAACGGATCTGTAAGGAATTGGCGAGAGGCATTATCGATCGGATCTTTGTCGATGGGAATGAAGGGTATGGCATTCTGACGAGCTGTGGCGAAGATGCCGTCTTGTTGGTACTAGCAAATCGGGCAGCTAAGCAGGGTGTCCTGATGCTGGAAATTAAGCGGGCTTTGGAAAGTATCAAGCCTATGCTTGCTTAAATATTTTTCTCGACATTTCCCTCTGTCGCTTGCATGGCTACAGGACGCAGGAATGGAAATTAAGTAAAACAGAATTTCTTGGGGGGTGGACATCTTGTCCGCCCGAGCCGTTCAAGAAATCAATGCTACATTATTTAATCCACAATTCTCAGGAAGTTTGCGTCCTGACACAGAATTTATTGATATCAAACTACCTAGCGTTGCAAGGTAAAAATCAATGGAAATCATGCGATTAGTAGTCGCTGGAACGGTTGGAGCTGGTAAATCAACGTTTATTCGCACAATTAGTGAAATTGAGGCTGTAGACACGGATAAAGCTGCAACTGATGAAACCGCACTTCTGAAAAAAAAGACAACGGTTGCTTTTGATTTTGGTCGTTTAGCCTTTGGTCCAGAAATGGCATTGCACCTTTATGGTACTCCTGGACAGGCGCGATTCGATTTTATGTGGGATATTTTAATTCGCAAAGCCCACGCCTATATTTTGTTGGTCGCAGCAAATCGTCCTAGCGAATTCCGCTATGCTCGCCAAATTCTGCAATTTATGAAACAGCGAGTTAGAATTCCGATGATCGTGGGTTTAACTCACATGGATTGCCTGGAAGCATGGGATCTAGAGACTATCAAGATTTCGCTCCGTCAATTAGAAGGAAAAGGACATCCTCCTATCATTACGGTTGATGCCAGAGATGAAGCTTCGGTCGCAGAAGCTCTGATTACCCTGATGCAATTGTTAATGCAAACTCGGGAGGCGGCAGAAAACTCAATGAATTCACCTTAGTCTATTCATTCGCATTATCACCTGGGAGTACAACCATGAGTATCAAAGGTACATTCTCGGACTTTTCACTTCCCGAAGTTTTTCAATTTCTGGAACAGGGTCAGAAAACTGGCTTGCTCAAGTTACGAGAGACGCCAGATGATAGAAGTGCGCATCCGATCGTGCATTTCGTCTGGTTTTATCAGGGGCGAATTGTTGCAGCAGCAGATCGGGCCGATCGGCGAGGTTTGGTCAAGATGCTAGAAAAGCGGGGTTGGATCACCGAACGCGCAGCAGAGAAAATTTTTGCAATCTATTCAACCCCGACGCCAATGGGCTTATGTTTAAAGGCCCATGGTTTAATCCATCCCGAACAGCTTCATCAACTGTTCTATGGTCAGGTGATTCGCCAGGTTTGCGATCTATTTCAGCTTCAGACTGGGCAATTCATTTTTGATCCAGACGCTAATTTGCCCATGGCAGAAATGACGGGTCTGAGCCAGCCTGCGGTTGAAGTTACATTAACAGCTTTGAGGTCGCTTAAAGATTGGAGAGCGTTGACCGAAAAACTTCCCTTGCCCGATTCTGCGTTGGTGAGTGTGACCCAAGGCCAGCCAAGCATGAAACTGGTTGCGAAGGAATGGCAGGTTTGGGAATTTGTGAATGGTAATACGCCAATTAGCACGATCGCTAAACAATTGAGGCTTCCTGTTGATGAAGTGATACGCATTGCCTTTCGGCTGATTGTTGTCAATTTAGCTGAAGAAGTCCCTGTTCCATTCATCGAATTTGAACCGGTAACAGAAGACTTCACGCTACCTGACAGGGCGATGTTTGTCCAATCTGAAGAAAGTATGGAAGAAAGTATGGAAGAAAGCATGCAAAGGACTGACAAGGTTCCTGTTAGCCAATCATTCCTGAAGTCTTTAGTTGGCTTTCTGAAAACAAAAGTCTAATTTTGAATTCAAATTGCAATTGCAAGAGGAGAAGAGTCAAAATGCAGAAATTTCAATGGGATGATTCCCTCAGTACTGGAGTGCGCATGATCGACATTCAGCATAAAGAGCTGATTGTGGCAGTTAATGATCTAGGTGAGGCGATTGAACAAGGACATGGATCTACAGCGATTAAGAAGATCCTGGTTTTCCTGAAGTATTATGCAGAATGGCATTTTGAGCATGAGGAGAGATGCGCTCATCAACACCAATGCCCGATCGCAGCTACGAATCAGCAAGCCCATGCGGTGTTTATTGAACGATTTGGTCAGCTATCGGAACAGATTCGCCAGAGTGATGTGAGCGAAGAGTTTGCCCGCAAGGTCTATGACGAGCTGACCAAGTGGCTCGTGAACCATATTCTAAAGATTGATACGCAAATTGGTGCCTGTGTGAAGCAAGCTGCGGCGGCTCAAGCGAATCAGTAATTCTCGCTTTTGGATGGTTGGATCTGTGGCGGGACGATCGGGGCCATTGTTTCAACGCCTGATTCGTTTGAATTGAATTAGCGCTATTGAATTAGCGCTGCGAATCGATGAAAAAAATTAACTTCTGCTCGTTCAATCGATTGAGGTCCTCAATCGATCATTTTTGCATGCAATATTTTGAATTGGCGATATAAGGCTATGTTGAAAGGCTTTAAGTTCCTATAAAGCTTAGCTGATTTGGTTATGGGTCAAACGGCTCTTCCAACTGCTGCTAATGCGGTTGCAGTAGATACCTCTGAAGTGGATTTCTGGGACTATGCACCGCACCTCCCAGGTCAGCACTCATCAGTTTACTCTGATAGAATTGAACGCATCGATCCACCCCAAAAGCTTTGTATTAACGGAGTTTTTTAAGTTAATGGCTCAACGAACTCTATTAGGGATGCTGACTCCCTCCTCAAATACCGTTTTAGAACCCGTGACGACAGCGATCGTTTCCAGTTTGCCTGAGGTGTCTGTTCACTTTAGTCGATTTCGAGTCACAGAGATTTCTTTATCGCAAGATGCATTGCAGCAATTTGAGTTAGATAAATTGTTGTTATCTGCTCAACTGTTAGCCGATGCGAACGTTGACGTGATTGCCTGGAATGGCACCTCTGCGGGATGGTTGGGGTTTGAATCTGATGTGAAACTTTGCCAACAGATTACCACTCATACTGGTATTCCATCGACCACTTCTATTCTGGCTTTATTAGAGATACTCAAAGATCAACAAATTACGAAAATTGGATTAGTGACGCCTTACCTCACCACCGTTCAAGCAAAAATTATCGATAACTTTGCAGTGGCAGGGTTTCATTGTGTTGCAGAGCGTCATCTACAGCTGTGTAACAACTTCTCTTTTTCGGAGGTTCCACCGTCTCAAATCATCTCAATGGTGAAAGAAGTCGCTGCACAGAAACCCCAAGCCATTCTGACTTTCTGCACCAACCTTAGAGCAGCCCCTTTGGTGAAAAATCTGGAGCAGGAGATCGGGATTCCAATCTATGACACGATCTCGGTTGCAGTCTGGAAATCTCTGAAACTCGCTGGAATTGACCCATCTCGGGTTTCAGATTGGGGCAGCCTATTTGCAGAAACTTATCAATCAGAAACTTCTCAAGTTGCTGCCATTCAACAATCTTAATTACATTCCTCATACCAAGTCCGACTGCTTTCAATTCAGCTTGCATTGCACCTCTCTCCTGATGGAACCGCGAAGATCCGATCGCCCCCTTTATCAACGCTCCGCCCAACAACTGGCCGACCAAATTGCCCGACGAGAAGTGCGGGCTTACGATGCGGTCATGGCCTGTTTTGAGCAGATCGATCGCCATGATTCAACGCTCAAAGCCTACATTACGACCTGCCGAGAAGAGGCGATTGCTGCGGCTCAGCAGGCGGATGAAGCCATTGCCCAGGGACATCTTTCCGGTCCGCTGCATGGGATTCCGATCGCGATTAAAGATCTGGCTGCCACCGCTGGTATGCGGACCACCTATGGGTCTTTGCTCTATCAGGATTATGTTCCAACCTTCGATGATCTTTGCGTGACTCGCCTGAAAGCAGCAGGGGCGATCATCCTTGGCAAAACTAATACGCCTGAATTTGGCATGGGTGCTCATACGAAGAATGCGCTCTGTGGTCCCACGGCAACCCCCTATGATGCTCGTCGCAGTTCTGGCGGCTCAAGCGGCGGAGCAGCGGTAGCGGTGGCAACGGGAATGGCTTACCTGTCTCACGGCAGCGATATGGGCGGTTCGGTTCGCACTCCGGCCAGCTTTTGTGATGTGGTGGGATTGCGTCCTGCGGCGGGGCGGATTCCTCGATTTCCGAAGTCATTATTGTGGGACAGTTTGGCGACGGATGGCATATTGGCTCGTACTGTGGAAGATTCGGCGCTGATGCTGTCCGTAATGGCCGGGTTTGATTGCCGCGATCCAATTTCTTTAGCGGCAGATCGGTGGGAAATCCCAGAGTTTTCAGAAGCCCTGTGCGATCGCCTAACCGGAAAAGTGCGGGTCGGGTTCAGTCCCGATTTGGGCATTGCGGTGATCGATCCGGCAGTTCGGGCCGGGTTTGAGGCTGCGATCGATTGGATGTCGTCGTTGTGCGATCGGGTTGTGCCAGACCATCCGGACTGTACCCATGCTCAAGCAACCTTTGAAACCTTGAGAGCAGGCCTGTTATATCAGAGCTATCATCGGCAGGTAGAGAAGCATCCTGACCAGATTTCAAGTACCGTCCGCTGGAATGTTGAGCAAGGGCAGGGATTATCCGCTCAGGCATTCCTGGCGGCAGAAGTTGAGCGAGGCCGATTGTATCAGCGGTTTCTCAAGTTTTTCGAGAAATATGATGTCCTTGCTACAGTCAGCGCCAGCGTTCCTCCATTTCCCCATGAACAATCAGAAATTTTGGAAATCAACAATACTCCTCTGCGTAATATCATTGATTATCTAACAATCACTTACACCATTACCCTAGCCGGACTTCCAGCCCTCTCAATTCCCTGTGGACGCATTCTGTCAGGACTACCGATCGGTCTACAGCTCATTGGCAAACCGCAGGGAGAAGCAGAATTACTTCAATTTGCTTATTTATTGCAAGAAAGATTAGGCTTTCGTCACCAATGGCCATTTTGATTGCTGAAAGGATGTCTTTGTGAGAGAACCCAGCTACTATCTAACCTGAACTGGACAGGCTTGCAATGCTATCTGAACAACTTGTAGGAGCTCTGTGCGACTGGCTCCAGCGGCTGCTTGCACAGACAGGCCGGAGTTGACCGTGAGGACAAAGCAAGCAAGGGCAGCTGGGTCAGCATCAGGTGGTAAGTCCCCTTCAGATACCGCTCGATCGAAGCGATCGCGAATCGCAATCTCATCTGCCACTCGGCGTTCTGCCAATTCCTGATGGAACGGATCATCTGGATCGGCACAGGCCAGCAGACTCTGTGTCACCAAACAGCTGGACGGATTGCCTGGATTGGTGACTAAATCCACAACGCCCTGCATCATTCGCTCCATTACTTTCCGGGCTGTTGGTTCCTCAAGGGCATCCCGCATGTACGCAGTGTGCCGATCGCGATAGTGATCAAGGGCTTTGCGGAATAAAGTCTCCTTGTTGCCAAAGGCAGCGTAAAGGCTGGGACGGTTAATGCCCATTGCCTCAGTCAGGTCGGTCAGCGATGTGCCCAAATAGCCCTTGCGCCAGAACACAAGCAAAGCCTGCTCTAAAGCGGTGTCGATATTGNAAAGTGCGAGGACGACCCTGCACTCCATGAGACTTTCTCGTTTCCATACCGTTCAGTATAAATCTTCCTTGGCAGGCGGAGCATACTTGTACCAACTTGTACCGATCGGCAAATAGGCTGCTGGTTTGGCAGTAATCCCTCTAAAGGAAGACATCGTGATGCTCTGAGAATGCCATACTGATTTGTACCGATCGGTAAATAAATTACTGATTCGGCAATGACATACCCAACGGAGCAATTCATGACGACAACACTGGCAGGCAAAGTTGCATTGGTAACGGGTGGTTCTCGCGGTCTAGGAGCGGCCATCGCCAAACGTCTGGCTCACGATGGGGCAGCCGTTGCGCTCACCTACACCAGTTCGCCCCAAAAAGCCGATGAGGTGGTGCGTGACATCGAGGCGGCAGGTGGAAAAGCCTTGGCGATCCGCGCTGATAGTGCCGATGTAGAAGCGGTAAAACAGGCCGTTGCCGAAACAGTTCACACCTTTGGTCGTCTCGACATTCTCGTCAATAATGCGGGAGTTCTCGCCATTGCACCGATCGACCAATTCTCGATCGAGGAGTTTGACCGATTGGTGGCGGTGAATATTAAAGGCGTCTTTGTAGCCACTCAAGAAGCCGTTCGTCACATGGGCGAGGGAGGACGAATCATTATGATTGGCAGCGTCAATAGTGATGTTGCGCCTTTTGCGGGTGTCTCCATTTATGCGCTGACGAAGGGGGCGATCGCTAGCTTCACACGCGGTCTTGCTCGCGATCTTGGCCCGCGCGGCATCACAGTCAACAATATCCAACCGGGGCCAATTGATACTGACATGAACCCAGCGGAAGGGGACTTTGCCGAGGGAATGAAAAAGACGATTGCGATCGGTCGCTATGGACAGGGGAATGAGGTTGCGGGTATGGTTTCCTATCTCGCCAGTCCTGAAGCGGCTTTTGTCACAGGTGCGAGCCTCAAAATTGATGGTGGCTTGACCGCTTAAACGAGACGGAACTCAATTGGTCAGCCCTCAACTCAACCAGGAAAAGCATCATGTCACAAAAACTCTCAGAAAAAGTTGCGCTTGTTACTGGCGGCAATAGCGGCATTGGGCTTGCGACTGCTAAGCGATTTGTTTCCGAAGGTTTAGAGACAAACGGTTATGAGGTGGCAAAGCCCTTTCCGACTGCTTTGGTTGACTTCGAGCCAGCCGCAGCAAATTTGAGGATCTTGGGGTTTGGTTTGGAGCGGTGCGGTTGCATGGCCTGATACCGATCGTTGATTTCAACCTGGCTGCGGCAAAGTTCGTATTCATTCCGAACCAGCTGATAAACCTCTTCATAAGACACATGAATACTAAAATCCAGTTCTTCAATGTCTAATAAATTTAATGTAATTTCCAGAAGCGAGGTCTTGGTTTTAATGTCCTCTAGCTTTGGTGTTTTACAGGTCTGCAATAGTTCGAAATGGGTCTTGATCGGTACATGAGGCTTTATATCGATCGCAAAGTCTTTCGTACCATTACTCCTGGTATAGCTAATTACTGTTCCAACTGCTGCATATCCACAAAACCGTTCAAGTTTGTCTGCGGCCTCAACATCTTTGTTGAAATAAAGCCAAATATGATCCAATGTTCTGATTTGTTCCTGACACCCTCTGTAAGGGACAACCTTGACATTTCGCAGGAGAAAAGCCGTATCTCCGGTTTTGTCTGCCGTTCCCCAGTGATCTAAGTATCCTTGGAAGCGAACGGTTTGCCCCAGCCAGTCTGCTAGCGGTCTACAAGCGATTGGTGTTTTCTGCATCTTGATGCTCCCCCCACTCATCTTCTTTTTACGGTTGTAGGGCAACCAGGAGAGACGACCTGATTGCCTGACGCTCGGCTAATCATTTTAGGATTGTGGATTAAATCATTTGGTGTTGTCTTCTCGATCGGTTTGGGCGGGCAAGATGCCCACCCCACAAGAATTCTGTGTTATTGAATTGCTGTTCCTGATGAGCAGCTCCTATGCGGTTTTACGGACTGGGCGCTTGCGATCGCTTCTGCGAATTCCGCCTGCCATTTCATACTCATAGCTATCTTTGCCATACTTGGCGGCAACGCTGAGCAAGATATGTTCAGTCACCTCCATCAGTTTCTTTTCCGCTTCAGTTAAGGCTGTTTGCGCGGCATCAACGGTCGAAAGCGAAGAGTTGTAATCAGATAATTTGGTGCGTGTCTCTTCAATCACGGTGTTGAAGGACTCGACGGTGTGACCATTCCCCAGGTCGAGGGTTGCACTAATGGCTTTGATGGCAGCAATCCGACGTTCTGCCTTATCGAGTGCTTTGGAACTGCGTTTGGGACGCGGCATTGAATCTCCTTTACTTGGTAGAATGCCAGGATCAACCAATACCCATCTTGCTGAAATTCAATTGGATGTGGCGAACTGATACCCTGACTATACGAAAATCAAGATAAACAGCCAAAAATAATGTCGCCTCCAGTATTATCAAGGAATTGTGAAGCGATCGACGATGATTGAACCGCAAATTTACTGATCGATTTGCAGAGGCAAGGCAAACGATCGGAGGTTTTCTTTGAATGGAGCTGTGTTTTCAATCTCTACGGGTCGATTCCTCGCCGCTCTGCGGCGTAAAATGTAGGGATGAGCGAGTACATCCATAAACGACATAACGTTACGGTTTTGCTTTACCATCTCGTGTTTCCAGCAAAGTATCGACGGGCTGTGTTCGATGAACAGGTGGACGCAGTGTTGAGAGAAGTGTGTCTCGAAATCGAGAAGCGTTATGAGGTGAAGTTTGTCGAAATTGGGGTGGACAAAGACCATGTGCATTTTTTGGTGCAGTCAGTGCCGACTTACAGTGTGACGAAACTGGTCACGATGATTAAAAGTCTCACAGCCCGAGAAGTGTTCAAACGTTGCCCTCAAGTAAAGCAGCAGTTATGGGGTGGAGAGTTTTGGAGTGATGGTTACTTTGCGAGTACAGTCGGCAAACACGGAGACGAAAGTATGATTGCCCAGTACGTCAAGAACCAAGGCAATGACTATCTCCAGTTACACAGGGATGAGCAACTTGCTC
>LUGL01000083.1 GCA_002796835.1 Elainella saxicola E1
TTGCCTGCATTCGTAAACCTAAAATCCTAATTCGATGAGTTCTCTTAACATTTCTTTATATTACCATACTGATTTACTCATCTAATCAATCTCCGGAGAGTGGTGACAGATTGTACGCGCCATAGCCGATCGAATCTTTGGCTCAAGCAGGCCGTCTCAGTAATTCTGAAAAAAGGCAAAATGGCAGTTCTCAATTCTCAAAAATGGTTCACAGATAATTGAGATCGAAACCAAGCGTGAATTCTGGGGAGCTGATACCAGGGAATTTGAGGAAATTGATGATGTTCCCAGTGATAACCAAAGTGATAACAAGTTAGAAAAGATAACCAAACTGGATAAGGACTACTGTGAATTTCATGTAATCCCTCAGCTTTTGGACCTCGATGGGGTAAATAGGTGCCAAAGTAAAATAGCTGCATAGAGCTGAGAATAAGTGGCACAATCCATAATAAGAAGAATTGGATGGGAGAAGTCCCAAAGCCTTGATGCAACCCTATAAAAATTAACCCCCACCAGCTCAGCAAACACAGCATTTGACGAGCAGTAAGATATTGCCCGAGAAACCTCAAATACCAGCGGATGGGATCAGCATGAATGCCATGATGAAAGTCGGGATCCAGTCGTTGAGTGAGATAGCGATGATGTTTAAGATGATTGGTATAGCATCGATCGTAGGACAAGCAAGCATATAGCCAGAGCGCTATTTTGCCCAGTTGGTCATTCATCGGTTTGTTGTTGCATCTCAAGCTGCCATGCATCGCATCATGGGCAAGAATAAACAATCCGGTTTGAAAAAAGGTGCGCACTAAAACAGCAACGATCAGCCAAATTTCAGAAATCTGGGTCCACTGAGGCAGTAAGAATAGGATTAAGCTGAGCATCCAGAAGCTGATTATGGTAATTGCAATCCAGAATCCTAACGCGCTACTTGTCTGAATAATATTTTTGATATTTCGGTCCGTCGCTCGATCGTCTATAGATTTAGACTGGATTCTTTCGCGAATATGATTCATAAATTCCTATTGCGGTTTTAACTGATATCCGAGTAATCATCACCGCTCGCTTTAATAACTGCATCCGATACCTCAGAAAAAATAGGGGCTTGGCCTTCAATCTCTCCTAGCCCCTAACATGCAAACACTATTTNAACTCAGAAATAACCGCAACTTAGCGAGCTAGATTCAACAGCTCCTTTGGAGAGGCTAATAAATCGATCGCCACAAAGAAAATTTTGCCTTCTGGGGTTAGCAAGAACCGCCATGCCATATTCATCCCCACGCCACCTCCAAACCAGGGGGTTTGAACTTTGCCAGTCACTTTAATTTGGGTGTAGCCATCTTCAGCAGGTTCAACGATTCCGCGTTCTGGTAGCAACTTTAGGTTTTGACACTCTTCTCTAAAGAAGCGAAACACTGCATCTTTGCCAACAATGGGGCGTTGGAAAGGAGGTTGAAGTGCACCATCAGGTGCAAAGAGTTCGATGAGGGCATCAAAGTCATTTGCATTGAGGTTATTCATGTAGTTCAGCACGGTTTCATTGGTGACCCCTTCAATGCTGACTAATGAGCGCTTAGCCACTTCAGTTGGAGCAACAACCGGTTCAGCCACTGTTTTGTAGCCACCTAACTTACTCGGATCAAAACCCAAATCGACCACTGTATTTCGCAAAACAGTAATTTGCTGTCCAGATTCCAATTCACGAATGGCTTGCAGAACGGCTGCAGCATTCGCAGAAAGTTTGTATCCCTCTGGAATAGGAGCCACAATTCCCTTTTCCATCCATTGCCCTAACTGATACCAGAAACCTAGTTTGATGTTGGGTGACCAAGTTGCATAAGTGCGGCAAATGGGAGTATCAGCATGGTTTGCCAAGTCACACATCACCTGAGTTTGCTGTTGGGCAGGCATCTTCCGAATTTCATTGAGTGTTGCCTCCGCAAACACCATATTGGCTGCTCCAGGTGCTGCGATGGTGATGGTCTTGCCCATTTCTAAGTAGGCAAACCAAATCAGTGCCAGCTGGTCTTCCGCATTCAGTTGGTTAAACCGGGCGATTGTCGCAGGAACCGCATCGGCAGACAGGGTATTAGGGAAGATACTACGAGCTGAATCAATGGTAAACGGCATGGAAATACCTTCTGTAAATGGACAGTTCGAGTAAACGGACAGCTTGTGGATAGCGATCGAGATGATCAAAATCCAACAATCTGAGTCCACTTCACAAAATGTAACAAAATATGGCGCAAATGTTTACAAAAATTATCAGAATAGGGATTGTAATCCTTGATGCATTTCCTAAATTGTGATCAATTCTGAGGCGACTCAGGGGTTTTTACCATTGCTAGAAGCTTGGGCGCTGGCTTTTCAGTCATGATCAGCCATTTATTACGAATAGCTTGCAAGAGCTAGATGCCGCATTCCCCAAAAAATTAGCTGAGAATCAACTCGCAGGTGAGCTGCTAAGGCAGGGGATTGTTGATGCATTAATTCAGCCAATAAACTGGCATCGCCACCCGTCAGGACGATCGCCCCTGCCGCCTGTTGCTCTTGCCATGTTGTGATAAAGTCTCGAATTCCTGCCAATAAGGTGTAAAGTAAGCCACTCCAAATCGCATCAGCTGTGTTGTTTGCCCAGCGTTGTGGCAAAAGAACTTGTTCGCTAGAGAGATAGGGCAAAGCTGCTGTGTGTTCGGCTAGCGATCGCAATTGCAACTGCAATCCCGGCAGAATGGCACCCCCCACCAACCTCCCATCTGCATCTGCTGCTGTGAAAGTCAGGGCAGTTCCAGCATCGATTACCAAACAGGGCAATTCATAAACTGTTGCTGCACCTAAGAGGGCTAAGGCTCGGTCGATCCCTAGAGTGGAATAGAGACCTTGCAATGGAATACGATCGAGCGTGATCACCTGAGTGTGGGAATAGGCTTGCCATAGGGGCAGTTGGTCTGGGATCACCGAGGCAACCCAGAGGGGCAGGTTTGCTGGAACGATCGAGCCAATGGGTAATCCGGCTCTCTGGTTCACTGCGCCATCTATACCCGCTGCAAAATCCAGGTGATGTTCGATAAGATAACCAATATCTTCAGTAGAGAAATGGGCTGAATCCCAGGCTTGCTGAAGAGTAGACTCCATGAACCAAGCCCAATGTAGTCGGGAATTACCAACCATCAGTGCTAACCAATTCTTAAGCATAGTCTCAGAATTTCTACCCGATTCCCGCCCCATACTCTAAATAGCTGAAGCACCTTAGTATAAAAGCGTTGCGACTTCATGGGCATTGCATTTGGGCGAGAAATTTGTGGTGATCTTCAAATCTCTGCAAATCGTGAATGGTTGGTCACAAATGGGATCGGTGGCTATGCTTGCGGGACGATCGCAGGCGTCTTAACTCGGCGCTATCACGGGTTACTGATTGCAGCATTGCAACCGCCTCTAGGCCGCACTCTGATGCTGACTAAGCTGGAGGAAATTGTTCACTACCATCAGCAAATCTACAGCTTAAGTACCGATTGCTGGGCAGATGGCAAAGTGGAGCCTCAAGGATATCGGCATATCGAGCAGTTCTGTCTAGAAGGCACGGTTCCGACCTGGCGATTTGCTTGCGGAGATGCCTTGCTCCAGAAGAGAGTATGGATGCAGCAAGGATTTAATACAACCTATATTCACTACGACTTACTGCGGGCCTCCCAGCCGATCGGCCTATTCATCAAAGCGTTGGTTAACTATCGAGATCACCATGCCAACATCCGCAGTTGGGGCTGGCAGATGGCGATCGATCGGGTTTATCGAGGCGCAAAAGTAACGGCGACACCAGAGGCAGTTCCCCTTTATTTGCTGAGCGATCGAGCCGAAATCTTGACGCTTCATGATTGGTATTACAACTTTGACCTGGCTATTGAGCGAGAGCGAGGGTTGAGCGATCGGGAAGATCATCTCCATATCGCCACATTTCACTTAATTCTGAATCCGGGTGAGACGGTGACAATTGCAGCCAGCACCGAGGCCATGCCCGACTTGAACGGCAGTAATGCCCTGAAGCAGCGGCAAAATCATGAACAAAAACTGCTGAACTTTTGGCGGACCGATCGCCCCATCAGCACCAAAGAACCCCCAGGCTGGTTAAATCAATTAGTTTTGGCTGCTGACCAATTTATTGTCAACCGCACGGTCGTGTTGCCGGAGGCTGGCCAACCGCATGAGTCCGCACAGCTCAATGGGAAAACCATCCTTGCAGGCTATCCCTGGTTTAGCGATTGGGGACGAGATACGATGATCAGCCTGCCCGGTCTGACGCTGGCAACGGGTCGATCGGAAATTGCTCGTTTGATCCTGCGTACGTTTTCCCACTATGTTAGCCAGGGCATGTTGCCCAACCGCTTCCCTGATGCTGGAGAAATCCCAGAATACAATACGGTGGATGCGACGCTGTGGTACTTCGAGGCCATCCGGCAATACTATCAAGCCACGCAGGATGATGATTTACTGATGGATCTGTTTCCCATTCTGGCCGAGATTATCGATTGGCACTGTCGCGGCACGCGCTACAACATTCACCTAGATCCGGCAGATGGTTTGCTTTACGCAGGCGATACGGGACTTCAGTTGACCTGGATGGATGCCAAGGTTGGCGATTGGGTGGTGACACCTCGCACAGGCAAACCGATCGAAGTCAATGCGCTTTGGTACAACGCCTTACGAACCATGGCTAAGTTTGCGCGGATGTTAGGCAAACCCCACCAGGAATATGAAGCGATCGCCGATCGGACCCTGGTGCGATTTAACCGATTCTGGAATGCTGATGCGGGCTATTGCTATGACGTTTTAGATACCCCAACGGGCAATGACCCAGCCTTGCGCCCCAATCAAATTTTTACGGTTTCGCTGCCGGAAAGTCCGCTCTCTCCAGCTCAGCAGCGAGGAGTGGTCGATGCTTGCGCCAGAGTGCTGCTCACTTCTCATGGGTTACGATCGCTCACTCCCGATCATCCTGACTATCAAGGGATTTATCGGGGCGATCCACGCCAACGCGACGGAGCTTATCACCAGGGTACGGCTTGGGGGTGGTTACTGGGTCCCTTTGTGCTAGCCCATTTGCGAGTTTATTGCGACCCAGTGCAGGCTCGACAGTTTCTAGAACCCATGGCCTATCATCTCTTAACTCATGGGATTGGCAATTTAAGTGAAATTTTTAACGGGGATGCCCCCATGAATCCTAAGGGCTGTTTTGCCCAGGCCTGGACAGTGGCGGAGGTGCTACGAGCTTGGATTGCAACAGAACGTTGAGATTTCCTTCACTTTGTATAGAAGAAACTCTACGATCAGAGATGGGTGCATCACTCCAATCCGTTCCAATTAGCCGATAGAATAAACGTTAATTCTGATTGAGTTGGCGGCTATCTCCAGACAGTTTTTTCTGGAGGTAGGTGCTGCTTTGTCTGAAAATACCGCAAGGTTTCCGTTTACAGCCCTTTAACTTCCATCCTTCGCTTGTGAAATTATCAATTTTTCATACTCCTGAACTCACTCCTAGTGACTCAATTCCAGTTTGCGCGATCGCAGTTGATGTTCTCCGGGCGACCACAACTATGGCAACTGCTCTTGCGGCTGGTGCAGAAGCAGTACAAGTCTTCAGCAGCATGGATGAACTGATGCAGGCCAGCGAACAATGGGCACCTGAAAAGCGCTTACGGGCGGGGGAGCGAGGCGGAGCGAAAGTACCTGGATGCGATTTAGGCAATTCACCCCTAGATTGCACTGCAGAAGTGGTAGGAGGAAGACGTCTCTTTATTAGCACAACCAACGGGACGCGCTGCTTAGGCCGCATTCAAACCGCAGAAACTGTTTTAACCGCAGCTTTAATTAATCGGGCTGCGGTTGTTAATTATTTGCTGCAACATCGGCCTGAAACCGTTTGGATTGTGGGTTCAGGTTGGGAAGGAGCCTTCTCTCTAGAAGATACGGTCTGTGCAGGTGCGATCGTCCATCAACTCAACAGTCAGCTAGAAAGCAGTGGTCATCCCCTAGAGGCACTGGCAGGCAATGATGAGGTTTATAGTGCTATTGCGCTTTATCAACAATGGCAAAATAATTTGCTGGGACTGTTGCACCACGCTAGTCATGGCCAACGATTGCTGCGTTTAGATTGCCATGATGATTTGAAATACTGTGCTCAATTAGATATTTTGGATGTCTTGCCTATGCAGGTTGAACCTGGGGTTTTAAAGAAATAATCGGCATAGCATTAAGATCAAGTAAGCCTCTGGCTGCCTCACATTCTGGATTTTGGCTGAAAAAAATAAGCGTTAGAACCCTTACAAGAAATGGTCTCTAGCGCTTGTTTTTGTAAGATGTGTTGTCTTGACTCAGAAATGAGGTGAATCCCTTAATCGATCGGGTACGACATCAGGATCAAAGGATTCAGATTGTCCTGAAATTGTCCTGAAACAGGTTAATTACAGCCGCCTACTCAAAAAGTGAAGATTGAATCCTTGCAAATCTGATTTTGATTGAGATCCGTTCCAGCAAGTCTTGGCAAGCATGGCCCCTTCAAAATTGGCATTTCTGAACTGAACATTAGAAAAATCAGCCCGGGTTAGATTGGCGTTGTAAAAGTTGGTCCCCCAGTTCCTAACAAGCTGAGTGGACAAACGACGGATTTGTTTATGCTTGGGATCTCCTTGTAAGGCGCGCCAGCCCAAATAGCAGGTCAACAAAGTCACTGAGGGAACAACCGGGACAATTGAGGTGACAATATCGGTTGCATAAACAATAAAACCAAACAGGCCAAGATAGGTGACTAGAATTGCGATCGCTGCCTTTAAATCCAGAGCATGCAGCACTGACATCATGATGATAGTCGCTACTACAGTTAAGGCCGTCACCGAAGAAACAATCGTGATGGCAAGGGCAATTGCTGAAGAAACAGCAAAGGCGATCGGGTTAATTAAGGTTGAAAACAGTGGGCCGATCGCGGCAAGACCGACAGCAACACCAAAGGCAATGGCAAATACGCTAAAGCCGCTAGTGATGCCTTCCAGGATGGAAATCGCTGCAAAGGCTAATAGCAGCAAGACCATCGCCCAACCTGCAAGAATTTCTTCAAAAGCACTTGTAAAAGCCCGTAGTTCCAGGTTCAAAAGCGTTCCAACCAAGCCAGCTGCAACTCCAAGCAAAGCGACAAGACTCAAGAGACAAATGAACAGCAAAACTGCTTCTCGTCGCCGTAACCCAACCTGAGCACTACTGAAATTTGCCCCTGTCAGAATTGCTTCAGAAAAATTGGTACTCCGCAAATCTGCACCGCTAAAATCCGCGCCTGCCAAATTTTGTCTGCGAAAAGAGAGCCCGCTAAGATTTTGCCGTCTGAAATTTCGCTCACCCTGTTGGTAAAGGCTTAATAGCTCTTGATTGTTCACAATCCCTAGTCCTACTTACAGAATGAATCTTTAAGACAAGTTAGTCGGCACCCCTAAACAAGTCATTACGCTCCTATATGTATGTCAAGCTTAGGCAGCTTTATTCATGGAAAACTGAATTTTCAAAGATTCTTATAGATTAATACCTTTCTTACTTCATCGCCCCTTTACGTTCAATCGCTGGACCAGATAGTCCGCGATCCGATCGGCTGCACCCGGAGATCCCATGCGTTTGATGCCGTTAGCTTGAATCAGCTGAAGGCGATCGGGATCTTGCAGCAGGGACTGCACAATTTGAACCACACGACTGGGATGATCTGCCAAGACCACGCTAGGCCCCAACAGGCGAGTTTGAGCTTCTGCAAACCGGAATGTAAATTGAGGTCCGACACCTGCAAAAGTAATTACAGGCTTACCTAACCCTACAAATTGTTCAGTCGCAGTTCCGGCCATTGCTAAAGAAAAGTCAGCTTGGTGCAGACAATCTGCAAAACCTGTTTGGGTCAAAACAATTTGGGCACGATATTGGGTAAAGGTCACCATTGATTGGGTTGTAGAAGCTAAACGCCAACCATAGCTTTCCAGCGATTGTTTTAGTGGAGCAGGATCGAGTTGCGGCGCGATCGCCCCCAAAAAGAGGAGTTGGCGCTGATTGCCAAAAGCCATCAACAAGGCCGAAACCGCCTGTAGAATTATTCTCCAATTTTCATAGGCTTCAGGAAGACGAGAACCAGGCAGTAGAACAAAAGTCAGTCGATCGCCTGTCAGATCGGGTTCATTAGAGAAAATGAGGCCTTTGGGATCCAGGCTATCCATCATCGGATTCCCTAAATCCTGGGTAGGGATGGCCCATTTTTGCAGCACCATACTGGTAAGGCGATCGCGAGGAAAAACAGCCTGACAGTGAGGATGTTTCATTAACCAGCGTTCCCAGGGCAAATAGACCGAACCTGACCAGCGTTCGAGCTGCTCAAACCAAGATTGGCGAGGCAACCATCCCTGTTCATCCCGTAAGTAATATTCTGATTTGGCGGTGCCCACAAAGGCATAATTGGTTCCACTCCACCAGGCAAACAGCAACGGCACAATATCCCCTACTGCCAGCACAAATCCGTCTGATTGAACCCAATCGCGGATCGTCTTCAATTGCATCCGAGTCAATTGCAACAATCCACCTTGCAGATCGCGAGCAAACTGCCGACCATCCATATAAATGAAACCACCAGAAGGCATGGTTTGCACCGGACCAATAATGGGAATCCCCTGGGTTTGATAACTTTTTCCTTCTCCGACGATCGGCAAAGCTGCAAGTTGGATTGCATCCGACTGACGCTGTAAAGCTTGGAGAATCCGCAGGCCGATTCCATCTTCTCCATGACCATTACTTAGACAAAGGAGCCGCATCGCTGTCTTCGTATCACAGAACATTGGCAAGCCTACAGTGATTTGGGGCCGCATACCAAGTCTTGACGTATTTCTATTCCAAGATGTTGCTCAAATTGCGCCACTGCTGTCGCTAAATCTGAAACAAACTAGCTGAACTCGTCCGCCCTCGTGCAGAATACAGTAGGCTGGTATCTGAATTGTTCTCTCGAGAAGCGATGACCACAGGGTTGGTCCTGGTTGCAGCGGTGTTGGTGTTGGGCGGGGTGATTGCGATTGTGGGCGATCGCCTGGGAATGCGCGTTGGTAAAGCCCGTTTAACCTTGTTTAATCTGCGGCCCCGTCAAACTGCAACGTTAATCACAATTTTGACTGGAGTTATTATTTCTGCATCCACCTTTGCACTGCTGTTTGCTGTCAGCGATCAGTTACGGACAGGAGTATTTGAGCTAGAAAATATTCAGAGCGATCTACGAAATACTCGTTCGGATCTAGATGAGGCAACTGCGGAAAAAGAGCGGATTGAAGGCCGTCTGAAAACTGCACGCAGACAGCAAAATGCAGCACAGCGGCAGTTAGAGCAAATTAATCAATCCCTGGAAGATGCTGTTAAGCAGCAGTCTCAAACCCAAGCTCAGCTCAAAACCACGCAGCAGCGGTTAAATGAGAGTCAGACCAAGTTCCAACAGGCGCAACAATTGCTGAGCACCGTTTCTCAGCAGGCGACCGTATTGCGAACGGAAATTCAACAGCTCCAGTCCGATCGGCAGGAACTCATTCGGCAGCGAGATACGGTGCGCGAACAAATTGCCCAGCGGGATCAGGAAATTGCAGAGCGCGATCGGGAAATTGTGAATCGCACCACTAAGCTGAAAGACCTGGAAAGCCAAATCACGTTCTTAGCACAACAGAAAGACAGCCTGGAGCGTGAGTTTGAAGATCTGCGACGCGGCAACGTTACCCTTTTCCGCAATCAAACGCTGGCTTGGGGCATTGTGCGGGTTGATGTGCCCAGTGCAGCCCCTAAAGCTGTCATCCAACTTTTGCAGCGGGCGAACCAGCTCGTTTCTCAAATTATTCAACCGGGAACGGTGAAAGTCGATCGCCAAGTGATTCGGATTTCCAGTGCAGATGTTGAACAGTTAGCTAACCAAATCTCTAATGGCCAGGATTATGTCGTCAGGGTCACTTCCGGAGGAAACTATGTAGTTGGAGAACCCTGCGTCCTGGCAGGCGAGGCTTGCATTGATGTGATTGCGACGGCAGCTCCAAATCAAGTTGTGTTTCGCCAGGGAGAAGTGGTTGCTACCACAACCGTCAACCCCAGCAGCATGACGGGTCAGAAACTCACTGAACGGATTTTCTTACTGATTGCTGCCGCTCAGTTTCGTTGTCGTCAGGCGGGTATTCTCGATGACACTGTGCGGATTGCTGACAATCGCCGTGAAACGATCGTCAATTTTATTGAGCAAATTCAGCACAATCCTGAATCTTTGGAGATCCAAGTGATTGCTGCCGAAGATGCATATACCGCAGGGGCACATTTAGAAATGGTGGCTATCCAAGATGGAAAAGCGGTGTTTAGCACGGCTGGTCCACTGCCGGCCTAGCTCACCCATATTGAACTCTATGAATGCACTCTAGAAATGTCGTACTCAATCATGTTGCACTCAATTGAGAATGGCTATAAAGTCTAGGGCAAGCGTCTTGTTGCTCCACCCGATTTCTCCATGCCCAGCTCTTCGTTTGCTCCATTAAACCAGCCAGTCATCTTAGGGTTTGATCCAGGGCGGCAGAAGTGTGGTCTGGCAATTATGGGACTCGATCGTAGTCTTTACTACCATGAAGTCATTGCTGCCAATACTGCCATTGAGACGATTGAAACATTGCGGCAGCGGTTCCCGGTTTCGATGGTCGTTATGGGAAACCAAACCAGCGCCAAAGAATGGAGACAGCAGCTCGCAGAAGTCGCAGATCCGCCACGGGTGGTGATGGTGGACGAACGATATTCCACACTGGAAGCTCGCGATCGCTATTGGCAAATGTATCCACCTCAAGGTTTGGTGCGCCTGCTGCCCCAAGGCATGCGAACTCCGCCCCGTCCGATCGATGACATCGTGGCTATTCTGCTGATTGAACGGTATTTAGAGCGCTTGACAAGTAATTCGGCTTAATGCGGTCAGGCAACCTAAGTCGTTAAGCTTTGACTGGGCACACCGGGTTTCCAAATAGCGCTATTCAACAAGAAATCTCGCAGAAATTGAGGAGGATCGGCATCTGGCTTGCGTTGAATCACTCGACGGGTGCGCCACAAAACGAAGGCAATGATCCAGGTTAAGTCAGCGATTGCAGCATAGAGGCGACCATAGTTCTTGACAAAATAACGCCGTCGGGAATCGAACCAATATTGCGGCAATCGTTTGGGTTTGTCGGTTCTCACGGTGACGCCAGTGCTCTGGCCTGCGATATGCATGACTCGACTTTGCGGCACATACCAACAAGGCCAGCCTGCTCGTTTAGCCTGCAGGCAAAAATCGGTTTCCTCAAAGTAGAGAAAATATCCCTCATCCATTAGACCGATCGATTCAAAGACTTCCCGGCGAATCATCATGCTCGCTCCGGGGAGCCAATCCACCTCGGCAGGTTCCTCAGCCATCCATCGAATCAATGACCAGCGGGCAAGCAGTTTAGTAATAATTCCAAGTTTCAATGCCCCTTCCAGCTCGCTCAAAATTGAGGGAAAGCGGAACGTAATCGGCCAAAGCTCTCCATCGGCTTCTTCAAAACTGCTGCCGCTAATGCCCACTTCAGGATGGGCCTGCATAAAGTCAAGCAATTCTTTGAGCGCACCTGGTCGAATCGCCGTATCCGGATTCAGCAGCCAGCAATAGGTTGGAGGCTGATCAGATTCTAGGGCAGGACCGATCGCATAATTATTTCCATAGGCATAACCACCGTTGAGGGGAGAGGGCATCAGCGTTACCCAACTGCTCCATCCTTCCTTTTCAATGGCCTGACGTAGAATCGGCAGTGAATCATCTCCTGAAGCATTATCGACAATCGCCACCCTGGTTCCTGGAATGGCCTGTATCTCAGGTTCAAGCGATCGTAAACAATTGACCACCAATTTGGCAGTTCGGTAGTTCACAATCACGATGAGCACAGAAATCGGGTTAGAAGACGGCGCAGCAGCTTGCATAAGGATTGGTAAAAACTTTCAGTGGTTCAAATTCAGTGATTCAGAGGGAGCATCTCACCAACTGGTCAACTGTTTACAGAGTGCCCTGTCTGAGCAAGCCCGATTGAGCTAACCATAGTGGGCACTTTTTCGGCTGATGGCGGCTGAATTTGCCTCGTTACAGCATCAATATAATGCTGAACTTTTTCAGCCATCACAGCCACATTTGGCTCCTGCAACATACTGGAATGTCCACCAGGCACGTCCTGAACAACAACTCCTTTCGTCACGCGCTGTTCCCAGCCAAATAAAGGATCGCTGTAAACCTCAATCCAGGGCGCATCATTGCCCGTTCCTTCGGTCGCTCGCACTAACAAAACCTCTCCTTGAAAGCGTTTCTGAGGATTGTAGTCCTGTTCTGCGAACTCATAAATGCGGCGAACTGACAAAGACTTCAAGCACTTTGGCATCGACAAATTTTTGTCCAGGTAATAACGCAATAGGTTGAGTTGCAGTTGATTCTGGAACTTAAGAAACCGAGATTGGGTCTCGTAGACAATTAAATTTCCCAATTTCCGCCCCACTTTAGCAGTAATTGCGCCAATTTTCTGGGACAAACTGAGCTGTTCATCGGTACTGAGGGCACTAGAGAAGCGCTGGAGCCGTTGTTCTGTGATACGACCTATTCGCTTGGGAGCCGCAACATCGGCGGCGTCGATCAGAGCAACCATCGCGACTAACTCTCCTTGGTTTTGCAGTTGCTGGGCCATCTCAAACGCAATTACCCCGCCTGCACACATGCCGCCCAGCAAATACGGACCATGGGGTTGGACCGATCGAATTTTCTCCACATAGTGAGCCGCCATATCCGGGATGCGCGTATGCAGCATAGGGAAGTTCGCATCTGCATAGGGCTGTAGCCCATAAACCGGATGTCCCCTATCTAACCGATTGGCTAAATTGCGGTAGAGTAAGGTTTCGCCATCGCCATCATGGACCAAGAAAACGGGCAGCTTGGAGCCGCCTTCCCGCAGCAGAACCAGCGAATCCATCGCTTCAGAAAGGTTGAGCACTTGCGCCAGGGATTCAACCGTGGGTGAACTCACCAAAGCGGTCAACGGCAGTTTTTTACCGAAACGCTGTTCAACTTGGGCGAACAGTTCCACTGAAAGGAGAGAGGTTCCCCCCAACTCAAAGTAGTTATCTTTTACGCCGACGCTGTCGAGATGCAGCAGTTCCGCCCAAAGTTTCGCCAATTCAGTTTCAGTGATCGTTCGCGGAGCCACATAGGGCTGGGTGACTGTTCGATGAGCAGTTTGGCGTTGATTCGCAATGGCTTGCAGAATTTGTTCAGGGTTTTGCAGCTGGGCCGCAATTTTGCCAAACCGATCGGACTTACTGGATGAAGTGACTTCCGCAGATCGGGTTTGTTGAGCCACTGTTTTAGCACCAGATTGGACAGTCTCAGAGCTAGACTCTGCTGCAGCATGGGGTTGATAGATCAAACTGGCTGCAATCGCGACCGGGATGGCATATCGATTGCCCGTCTCCGTGGGTTGCTTCCATTCAGCCGCAACGGTTTCCAGGAAATTGCGAGCTGGCAGATTCTTCTTCGTCGGAACAAAATTGGCAGCCACCATCGCTAATTGTCGCTCTTCTGCAATCTTGGCGAGATGGTTCAGCATTTGATACTCAACGCTTCGACCCAGAACACGGCAGCTTAGCAGGAAAGTGTCGATATTCAAGCAGTTGGCATCGCAACCAAAGATCATGACGCCAACTAACCCATAATCACCAAAACGATCGCGCACTTCCACCACCCGGCATTCCAACCCTGCTTGCCCAAGCTGCTGGATTTCGCTGTCCCCCCGCCGAATCGTCGAGAAGTTGAATTGATTGGTGCGCTGGGTCAGCTGGGCCACACGCGGCAGTTGCTCGGCAGTCGGTTCTGATATGTCGATCTGGAGTTCTAAACCGGCCAGAAAATCATCGATCGTTAAAGCCTGCTGCTGAAACCGCTCCCGTTCTAGATTTTGCTTATAGAGCAGAGTTCGCTGCTTATCTTCTTCGGTGACTTTGAGCCGATCGAACGCCCAGACATGTTGCAAAAATTGGGGAATGTCATCAACCGGCAATTGCAGCGTCAGGACCTCTGGACAATTGGTTTGCACCTCAGCACATTCAACCGGATTGTCATCCAGGAAAATAAAGCTGTCGAGTCCCAGGTTGAGCTCTTGGGCCAGCGATTTAATATTTTCCGATTTGGGCAACCAGTTAATCCGCCAAGCCACAAGGTGTTCTAAGCGAAGCACCATATCCGAACGCTGCTCAAACACTTCCATCACGTCAGCTTCATTGTTTTTGCTGCAAAAGCAGAGCACCATCCCTGCTTTCTGCTGCTCGACCATGAACGCTTGCAGCGCTTGATAGGCAGGGGTCAGCTCAATACCCATCACGCCTTCTTCGCCTACCACACCTTTCCAGATCGTGTTATCGCAATCGAGTACGATCACTTTATAGGGAGCTGTCTTAATTGCAGAAATGCGGCGAACGATCGCAGTTGCCAAGGCGGTGTAGAAGAGCGGTGTAAACGGGATATGGCCCAACTGATCCCGCTGTGCATCGTAATAGTCATGAACTGGATATTGGGCTAACTCTTCAGGTCGAATCCAGTAGAGGCTGCTCAAACCGCCGAGTTCATTCGTTAGAGTGTCCTGCCAGCGTTGACAGTTAGCTTGCCACTGAGTATCAGCCTGAGCCGTCGGAGAATCAGGACAAAGGCAGAGGAGGTACGGGGTTGATGAACGGACAGTTGCCCCTTTCAGCGCTGTAATCAATTCTTGTAGATTGCGTTCGATCGCTTGATTCACGTCGGCTGCGACGGGTAAATCTCTACACCAGTCTTCGAAGCGCAGCAAAATGACGTTGATGCCCTGCCGATTTTGGGCAAATGAACTTGTTGGATCGAGGAGTTGTTGGAAAATTTGGTTGTAAGGGGCAAATTCGATCGCGGCGGATAAATCAAGCTGTTGGATCCAAAACTCTAAACTCTCTTCTAGGGGTTCGGCGGTAAAGGTAGCCGCAATCGCAATTTGCATTGAAACCGAAGACATCGGCTTAGAATCCTGAGCAAGAGTTTGCATAATTCTGGTTTTAGTCGCTTAGGTCAGATCTAGCGCAAGGGCGAACGAGTTTTCTATGATTTGAGCTGCGCTACAGCCTAGACATCTTCAGGGCAGATTCAGATCAATACTTAGACTCAAACATACCTACAATTTTGAAGGCAACTCATCAAGCAACGCTTTACGGACTCTTTAACGGATGTAGATATCCAGCGCGTTAGCTTAAAAATTGAATGAACTAATTAAATGAATGAGTTCAATGGGTTGAATTTCATTAAGAAGGTGGCAAAAGGCGATATCAATATTTGAGACCAAACCGATCGGACCAGGCCGAAAGCAAAAAACGAACCGTCTAAAATTGGCCTTAGCTGCTGACTTTAATCAGCCGTTAAACCCAATCTCAGACGGCACAGAATGGAACAGACAGACTAGAACAATCCCAAAGTCAAAGATTTGTCGATCGGGAAAGTTGCGCCAATTCCCAACCAGATCGTGACCGCAGTTCCAAACAGGAAAACAACCATTGCCACTGGGCGACGGAACGGGTTTTGGAACTTATTGACGCTCTCGATGAAAGGAACCAGCATTAAGCCAAGGGGAATTGCGGTTTGCAGCGCCACACCCAGCAGCTTGTTTGGAATAATCCGCAGGATTTGGAATGCAGGATAGAGATACCATTCCGGCAGAATTTCTAGCGGAGTGGCGAAGGGATTACCGGGTTCTCCTACCATTGCAGGATCGAGAACTGCTAATGAAACACAGCAAGCGATCGTGCCGAGAATAACCACGGGGAAGATGTAGAGAAGATCATTAGGCCAAGCAGGTTCACCGTAGTAGTTGTGACCCATGCCTTTCTTGAGCTTCTCGCGTAAAACTGGATCGGCGAGATCCGGCTTTTTAACTGTTGCCATGACGGAGTGCTCTCCTTGAAATCTAAAGTCAGAAAATGCGGTTCAGAAATGTCAATTGGCAATAATTGCAGCAATATGAGGCTAGTTTAATCGCAATGGCAGGGATCGCAAACCGTAAGGTTCAGACATTTCCATTACGATTGCAATTACAACGGCCCCGAAATGCCTTGCTTGCGAATCATCAAGAAGTGCAGCAGCATAAAAACGGCAATTAGCCAGGGCAGTACGAAGGTATGCAGGCTATAGAAGCGAGTTAGCGTTGCTTGTCCAACACTGCTGCTGCCACGAATCAGTTCAACCATCAAAGAGCCAACCACTGGAATCGCTTCAGGAACGCCAGAGACGATCTTCACGGCCCAATAGCCCAACTGGTCCCAAGGCAAGGAATAACCCGTCACACCAAAAGACACGGTGATCACGGCAAGAATTACCCCAGTCACCCAGGTCAACTCACGCGGCTTTTTGAAACCCCCAGTGAGGTAAACCCGGAAAACATGGAGAATCATCATCAACACCATCATGCTGGCAGACCAGCGATGGATCGATCGAATCAGCCAACCAAAATTAACTTCCGTCATCAAATACTGGACTGAATTAAAAGCTTCAGCCACAGTCGGCTTATAGTAAAAAGTCATTGCGAAGCCGGTCGCAAATTGGATGATGAAGCAGGTTAGAGTGATCCCGCCCAAACAGTAGAAGATGTTGACGTNGGGGGGGGACATACTTGCTACTAATGTCATCGGCAAGCGCTTGAATCTCTAACCGCTCTTGAAACCATTGATAGGCTTTTGAGTCAGTTACCTGTTTAGTAAACATGAACAACAGTTCGGGGAGTGTTTATTACTGTCAATAAATGTAACATAGCTCTCAGCTCATTTGGATCTCAGGCGTTGAACCACCAAGGTTTGAGCAAAATTTAGTTTTCTAGAAAGAAAAGGTTTCAGATGGGTTCATATTGTTGATGCTCACCGTTGAAAATCAAGGCAATCAAAGATTTCTAAGATTCCTGTAGCCTCAATCCTCCATCGTCCCGTTCTCCACCTTAGATTCCCGATCTGTGAGGTTATCGATCGATCCCGGCTCAGAAAATTCCTGCTAAGGTTAAGGAACTTAATCTTCTGGGTTTGGACGAAACAATAATCTAGCCAGAACCAAGCAGAGAAGTTTAAGATTGTTTGCATGATCAAACGAATGCTCCAGATCGGCCTGATCTTTCTACTGCCGATCGTTCTGTTCCTGACTTGTTTCACGTCTCCTGCCACGGCGTTCACAACCGAGCAGCAGCTTTTGAGTGAGGTGTGGCGCATTGTCGATCGGGCTTACGTAGATGACACCTTTAACCATCAGAACTGGTGGTTGGTGCGACAGCGAGCTTTACAGCGTCCTTTGCCGAATCGGGAGGCCGCCTACGATGCAATTCAGAAAATGCTGGCCACGCTAGATGACCCATTTACGCGGTTTATGCGGCCTGACCAATACCGCAGCCTGCAGACTAATACATCCGGTGAGCTGACTGGTGTTGGCCTACAAATCACTCAAGAGAGTAGCTCCGGTGAGCTGAAAGTAATTGCCCCGATCGAAGGGTCTCCAGCAGAGCAAGCAGGGATTAAACCCAGAGACCGAATTTTGAAGATCGATGGCGTATTGACCTCGCAACTGACCTTAGATGAAGCAGCAGAGCGGATGCGGGGACCGATCGGCAGTCAAGTGATGCTAACGGTTGTGTCTGAGCATGAGGATACTGCCAAGGCGCGAGATCTGGAGATTGTACGCAACCGAATTACCTTAAATCCCGTCTATGCTGAATTGCGCAAACAGCCGGACGGCAACTCGATCGGCTACATTCGTTTGAGCCAATTCAATGCCAATGCGGCAGCCGAAGTCGCCAATGCCATTCGCCGCTTAGAATCCCAACAAGCCAACGCCTATATTCTGGATTTACGCAGCAATCCAGGTGGGTTGTTACAGGCAGGCATTGAAGTGGCGCGCCTCTGGTTGGATGAAGGAACAATCGTCTACACCGTCAATCGGAACGGCATCCAAGATAGCTTCTCTGCAATCGGCAAAGCATTGACCCCCGATCCACTCGTCGTTTTGGTGAATCAGGGCACCGCAAGTGCCAGTGAAATTTTAGCGGGCGCATTACAAGATAATGGACGGGCGCAACTTGTCGGTGAGCGGACCTTTGGTAAAGGACTCATCCAGTCGCTGTTCAACCTTTCCGATGGATCAGGCTTGGCGGTGACGATCGCAAAATACGAAACGCCAAACCACAACGACATCAACAAATTGGGCATTTCGCCAGATGTGCCGGTGCCGCTAGAGCCTTCAATTACCCGAGAACAGATCAGTACCGATGCCGATCAGCAATATCAGGCGGCAGTGGATCTGTTGCTGCATCCATCGGTGGTTGCTGGGGCAGGTTGAAACTGGCCATAAGATTGCCATAAGACCGCAGATAGGAGTTCCCCCGCGACTTTGAGAGATGTGTCAGCATGGGGGCAGGAAGGCGTTAGCTGTGACGCTTCTGCTTTTTCTTGCTGTTTTTCAAGCTTATGACTTTTCAAGCCTATGACTTGGACCTCTCGTTTGGGGCGAACCTATCATGACCCGTTACATGGTGCGATCGGACTTGATTGGAATGACCCCGTAGAGGCGCTGCTAATTCATCTGATCGATACGCCTGCGTTTCAGAGATTGCGTCGCATCCGTCAGTTGGGACCAGCCAGCCTCACGTTTCATGGAGCCGAAGCTTCCCGCTTTACTCATTCGATAGGAGTCATGGCTGTGGCGCGACGAGCGTTCGATCGCCTAGCTTCCCACTATCAGCAATTGCAACCCTATCGTGCGGTGGTTCTCTGTGCAGCTTTGCTGCATGACATTGGACATGGTCCCTTCAGCCATACTTGCGAAGAGATTTTCAACTGCCACCATGAACATTGGACCAACCGAATCTTGCAGGAGTCCCTTCCGGTTCGATCGCTGCTTGATGACTTTGATCGAACTTTGTTGCCTCAACTTCAGCAGGTTTACCACAAAGAACATCCGTTGCCTTGCATCTGGCAGCTGGTTTCCAGCCAGTTGGATTGTGATCGGCTCGATTACTTGATGCGGGATAGCCACTTTACCGGAGCTTCCTATGGCAAGTTGGATATCGATCGAATCATTATGGCCATGGGATTTGATCCGTTTACGCAACAACTCACGGTCGCTCATAAAGGAATGGCTGCGATCGAGCATTACTTGATCGTGCGCTACTTTATGTATGCCCAGGTCTATAACCATCCCAAAAACATTGCAGCTACCTGGGTGCTAGCCCATGCCTTTGAACGAGCGCGGGAATTGCTGCAACTTAGCAAACTCTGGGCCGATGAAACCGTGACCGCATGGCTTTTACAGAATTGTAACCAGATTCCGCTAGAACAATATCTCAACGCAGATGATGGCGTATTTCTCTATCACCTCCAACGATGGCAGCAAAATTCTGATCCGGTTCTCGCGGATCTATGTCGTCGATTTGTCGATCGCGATCTGTTTAAAACGCTGGATGTAACTGCTTTATCTTCAGAGCAGCAGAATCAACTGGTTCAGCAAGTGCAAGCGCAGGCAGAATTGCAAGGCCTAGAAAGCCGCTTCTATGTGGGTTTGCGAACCGCCCAAAGCAGCGGCTACACGCTCTATCAGCAGGGAATTAAATTGCAAATGGATTCCGGTCTAGATGAGATCAGCGAACTCTCACCCTTAGTCAGAACCTTGGCCGAACCCTGGCAGCGCAGATGGTTAGTTTATCCGCGCGAGATCGCCAGTATGATTCCAGCTTGATGAAAGAGAGGATGCATCAGACCAAGAAATAATTGGCCACATTCAACGCTCCTTTTTTGAGATCCCCAGTTTTGAACTGAATCCCAGTCACCTCTGCCAGCAAATCGTCGGTTTTGGAGAAAGCGGCTTTGCCATCGTTGATCGACAAGAAGGTTTTACTGCCTAAACGGAAAAATACCGCTTCATTTGCTTTGAGGGCTTGATTTCCCTTCTTCTTATCATCTTTATCGGCATAGGCTGATTGCACTGCCTTGAAGAGGTTATTTCCACGTTCTTTGCCTGCATTAAACAGACCACGTGGTTTTTCGATCGTGGCAAAGTTGTTGTCGAAATCGAGCGCAAACTTGTCGCCATCCAAAAATTTAAAGTCAGTAATTCGATCGCGAGTCCCAAACGTTGAATTTCTGAGGGCTTCTTGTTTGGAAGACCCTCGGAAATAGAAGCGATCGCTACCTGGTCCCCCTGTAATCGTATCTGCACCACCACCGCCAACCAGCGTATCGTTGCCATCATTTCCACTTAAAACATCATTGCCATTGCCCGTCTGGATTAAGTCGTCGCCAGTACCACCTGACGGTTTGCTCGGCTCATCGCTGGGATCTACAATGACTAAATTGCCCGAAAAGTTGCCCGAAAGTGGGGCTCCATTGAAGTTGCTAACTCTAAAGTTGCCCACTTCATGAATGTTGGTTTGGCCACCCGTTGAAGCAGCAAATCCAAAATTAAATGAGGACGGCAAAGCACCGTTGCCACTGCCAACTAAATCCAGGCTCGGGATAGGCACTTCACCATCATCCAGAAAATCGCCATCCTGGTTTAAATCGACTTTGACCGAGAGCACCCCTGCCGGACTGAGATCGATTTTGGCTGTCCGTTTGGAATTCTCCCGAGTGGCAGTCGGATCGGGATTATCTAAACTGACTGGGAGCTGCTTGCCTGCTAAATAGTTGTAATTAGTGGCTGCACTGCCTCGAACGGCGATCGAATCCGGTAATCTACCGCTACCTCCAGTCCGTCCTTCTGTGTCGCTGGAAAAACCACCAAACTCATCTAGCCCAATGCCAACGTAACCGCCTGCAATACCCGGTTGGACTGCACCATTAGCAATATAAGGTGCATAACCTAACGATCCACCAAAGCCTCCAACGCTCTGAATTGGGCTATTGCCATCAACGAGAAAAAAACTGATCCCGTCTGCACCTGTTCCACCATACGCATAAAAATCAAACGTGATTGAAAGCCCATTGCCGGAGGAAACAGGAAGATTGTTTTCAGTGGAATAAACCAAATAAGCAGATTGATTGGGGGTTGCTTCGGTCAACCTTAAAATTTCATTTGCCATAGTTTGTGCGTATTCAATAAACAGGGAAGATTGAGTTGATCGCGTTCACTGGATCTGCTTAAGCAGCATGTGCTATGAGCCGGTAAATCCCAAAGAGCCTCTGTTTGGATACAGAAATGAGACGCTCGTTCACTTTAGGTAGATACCAGACCTTGGATAGATACTAAAAGCTTGCTGGCATGGATCAACCTCCTCGAATCTCCTTGAGTTTCCAGCGGAAGTGATCTAGATTCCAGCCATTTTTGAAAAGATTTATTAAAGATTTATGGGGACGAAACTTCAATAAACCTCTGATAAAGTTGTGCGAGTACCAGAAACATCAGCAGCTACTCAGTGGCCTAAATTAACTGAATCAGAATAGAATCCCCTCAGAAAAAAGAAGTTAACTTTCCTCTGAAGAGATTCTGAGTTAATTTGAGAAGCATGAATCGATCGATCGACGATTTCACACAGAAGCCTGCTGACGCTGATAGAGCGACCAATACAGTCCCTTCTGTTGAATCAGCGAATCGTGAGTTCCCCGCTCCACAATCACCCCTTTTTCCATCGTCAGAATCAGATCTGCATATTTCAACGGTGCAAAGCGGTGCGCGATCAGAAACATCGTGCGGTTTTTAGAGACCCGCTGCAAGTTTTCCAAGACTTGCTGTTCTGTTTCAGCATCCAAATGGCTCGTCGCCTCATCCAAGATCAAAATTGGCGCGTTGGAAAGAAACAATCGGGCCAAGGTAATCCGCTGGCGTTGCCCTCCTGAAAGGGCCGTTCCCCGTTCTCCCACATTCGTTTCATAGCCATCGGGCAAATCGCAAATGAAATCATGAGCAACAGCCATCCGGGCCGCTTCAACAACTTGCTCTGCCGTGACATCAGGATTGCCCAGCGTAATATTTTCGAGGATGCTGCCGTTGAACAGAAAATCTTCTTGCAAAACAACCGCAATTTGAGGCCGCAAAGAAGCGAGATCGGCACTCTTAATGTCAAATCCATCAATCAAAATGCGGCCCGATTCTGCCTGATAAAGCCGCTGGATCAGCTTGGAAAGCGTACTCTTGCCGGAACCACTGCGTCCGACAATGCCGACAAACTGGCCTGGTTCAGCATCAAAAGAAACACCACGCAGGATTGGCTCCTGAACCTCTTTATAGCGGAAGAAAACCTGATCGAACGCAACTTGACCTTTGAGTGGCGGCAGCATCAAACCCGTGCCCGGTTCGGCTTCTGGAGCAACGTTGAGAATATCCCCAATTCGATCGACCGCCAATAACACTTCCTGCAGGGTTTGCCAGAGCTGAATCAAGCGCAGCAAAGGACCTGTGACATGTCCCGACAGCATTTGGAAGGCGACCAATTGACCGATCGTCATTTGCTGTTTGATCACCAATTGAGCCCCAAACCATAGGATCAGTAAAGCTGAAAGACTCGTCAGGAAATCGCCTAAATGGTTGCTGACATTTGCCGTCGTGGAAGCTTTAAAACCTGTGCGGACAAACCGGGCATAGAGTCCTTCCCAGCGATCGCGCGAGGCTTTTTCAGCAGCGTGAGCTTTGACTGAGTGAATACCCGTAACCGTCTCCACCAAGAAAGATTGGCTGTCGGCACTGCGGTTAAAGGTTTCATTCAGCCAATGGCGCAGGATCGGCGTGGCCAGCAAAGTCAGAATGGCAAATAGCGGAATCACAGCCAGCGCCACCCCCGTCAGCTTGATGCTGTAGTAAAACATCATCGCCAAATAAACGACGGAGAAGATGCTGTCTAGAATGACAGTGAGGGCTGTGCTGGTGAGGAATTGCCGAATTTCTTCTAGCTCCTGCACACGCGCAACGGTATCCCCTACGCGACGAGCTTCGAAATAGGACAGGGGCAGCCGCAGCAAATGCCGGAACAGTTGAGCCGACAGCGCCATATCCAGCCGATTGGTGGTGTGGGTGAAGATGAACATGCGCAGAATGCCCAAGATCGCCTCAAACACGGCTGCGCTTAGAAGGGCGATCGCCATCACATCCAGGGTGGGCAAGCTCTCCTGCACCATCACCTTGTCGATAATTACCTGAGTAATGATTGGACTAGCAAGTCCCAGCAACTGCAGCGTGAAGGAGGCTAAAAGCACTTCCCCCAACAAATTGCGGAACTTCCAGACAGCAGGCAAAAACCAGTTCAGATTAAACTGTTCTTGTTTTTTAATCAGTTCAACTTGCCAGAGCTGACCATCCCACGCTTCTTTGACAAGGGGACGCGGCACACTTTCGCAGGTTTGAGCCGGATTCATCGGATCGCCAATCAACAGCCGATCGCCCCGTACTCCATAGGCAACCACCCAGTGGTCTGCTTGTTGCCAGCGCATCATGGCGGGAAAGGTAATCTGCCTCAGATCACGCCAGTCGCCAATCAGCAAGCGCCGCATCTGCAACCCAATTTTTTCACCCGCGTCGATCACATTTTTGGGATGCTGTCCCCGCAATTGACGCTGCACCCACTCTTGCTGAACTGGAGTCTCGAACCGTTGAGACAACATCGTCAGACAAGCCGCTCCTGTATTGAGTCCGGAGACAAAAGGATAGCCAGAAATGGGTTGAGGAGTGTCAGAGAAATCGGGTTGGTAGCGCGATCGAACCGAGGCCCAAAATTGCTGAATTTCAGGAGTGGTTAATGCTGCCCAAACCGCCGTAGACCATTCCAGCAGCACCACCTCTTTGCTAGCAGTGCGGGCTTTCCAAGCATCTGACAAGTCCAGCAAGTCCCCGAACCAGTCTCCTGCCTTCAGCAGCAATGGCTTCCCCTCAGCAGGCACCAACCGCACATTGCCCGACACAATCAAAAATTGACTGCCGACATCATCTGTAGACCAAATCACCTCGCCTAAACGGTGGGTGCGAGTTTTCGCCTGGTCTTTGAGTTGAACTTGTTGAGATGCACTGAGCCAGCTTAAGGGAGGGGCATTCCATGCGGCGCTGGCAAGGAGGTCGTTGGTAATCATTCACCTACCTGGAGTCTGATGGGGATGGACTGCATTTTTTCACCAAGCCACTGCTCGAAGATTTCGTCTTCAAGACTTTGTTTAATTTGAGGGTCTTCCAAGGTGGCTGGCAAAATAGCTTCCACTCGGAACAGTCCCCAACGTTCTTCCATGCCGATCGGTCCCACAATTTCACCGGCTTTGGCCAAATCCACTTCGGCACGGAGCAGATCTGGCATACTGCCCCGACTGACTGGGCCCACCATGCCATTCATAACGCGATCGTCCGTGAGGGAATATTCTCTGGCGAGCAGTTCGAAGTTGGCTCCTTCCTGCAATTGGGTTTTCAGCTCTTCGGCCAGATCTTTGTCATCGACGATGATGCGAGAGAGCACTACCCGATCGAGATAGACTTTGCGCTCAATAAAATATTCCTGCACCTTCGAGGCAGTCACCGTTTCTTTGAGATTCCGCAACCGAAAGCCAGTGGCAACCTGATTGTGAAAGGCTTCATAGGTCAGGCCATTGTTAGCCAGCCAGGTTTGAAACTGATTGGCGTCAGTGAGTTGGTTACTGAGACGAAAATCAATGACGGCCTGTTCTACGAGCGCTGGGTTGACTCCTGTTTCAGCCGATTGCAATTCCCGTTCAATTACAAACTGCCGCACAATATCTCCAATGAATGCATCGAGTTTGCGCGTAGCTTGCAAATACTTCAAAATCTGCCCATTAGAGATGGGCTGGTCATCAATAGTTAGAAAAGGTTCAGAGGTCATGAGTGTACTCATCGACTTCAGCAGCAACCCCATTATGCCCAAACTCCCGGAGCCTTTGTTTAAACTTCATCAAGCGGTTTAACAAGATTCAGTCAGGTTACGGAACTGCTTTTTTCTTGCTCTCTCGTTCTTTCTCTACATTGCCGCCACTCAATAGGCCGGATATTTTGCATAGAGCATCGTCTAGTTTTGATCCCCAATTTCTAGTTTTACTTAAAAAACTTGACTATAGCTTGATCCCAATTGACTTTAAAATGATGAAACAAATTTCTCATTGCCAGCCTCTATGTTTGTTCAGGGGGAACTATGACTGACCGCCCAATTGTCCTTGGTATTGTTGGTGACAGTGCAGCCGGAAAAACAACGTTAACCAAAGGCATTGCCAAGGTGTTGGGGGAAGAGGATGTAACGGTGATTTGCACAGACGATTATCACCGTTACGATCGCAAACAGCGGGCAGAAATCGGCATCTCAGCACTGCACCCTGACTGCAACTATCTCGACATTATTCAGCAGCATTTGAGCTTGCTTCGCACTGGGCAGTCCATCCTCAAGCCGATTTACAACCACAGCACTGGGGCTTTTGATCCGCCAGAATATATCAAACCGGGTCGGTTTGTGATTGTGGAAGGGTTGCTGGGCTATTCTACAAGGGGCATGCGCGACAGTTATGACGTGAAAGTTTATCTCGCCCCTCCCGAAGATTTGCGCACCACCTGGAAGGTGAAACGCGATACTCGCAAACGGGGTTATACCGAGGCCGAAGTACTAGACCAGATGCGGAAGCGGGAGTCTGATTCAGAAAACTTCATTCGTCCCCAGCGGCAATGGGCAGATGTGGTCATCACCTTCTATCCTGGCAACGAAACCAGTGGACAGAATGATCTGTTACTGAACGCTCGATTAGTGCTGCGGCCAACAATCCCTCATCCTGACTTAACCGATATTTTGGGAGCGAATGGCAATCATTTGGGCTCTGCGATTCGATTAGTGCTCGATCGCGATATGGGTAAACCGGTTGATGTTTTAGAAATTGATGGCCATGCCACCAGCGATCAGGTTAGCGAGCTAGAAAGAGTGCTGTGTAATGAAGTGCCCTATCTTGGTAAGTTTTGCAGCCTAGAAGGAAACCAGGATATTGGTAAAGTCGTTGGAACCACCGGAGAAACGCTGCAAAGCTATCCACTGGCGTTGACTCAGTTGTTGATCACCTATCACATTCTGAAAGCAATGAATATTGTAGAGGGGTAAGCTAAAGCTGTTAGATCAAAAAACTAGCCAGAATCTCTCCTGGCTATTGCTCTGCATATAGGATCGAGAAAACAAACAGAGTCGCTCAAGCAACCTGATGAGAGGACTTGCGAGAGTGAATGGCCTGAACAGGTATACCGGCTTTTTCAGCGATCGTATAGCTGTGCAAATCTAAGCCAGCTAAAGTCACCTGCTTCTCGTAATGCTGATATTGAGCCATGATTTTGAGCAGTGCTTGGGCAGCCGCATGATCACAAATCGCTGCATGGCTGCAATCAATCAGCACCTGTTGCGGATCGTGGCGCGGATCAAACCGCTCTGACAGGGTGGTAACTGAGCCAAAAAATAGCTGTCCAGCGAGGTGATAAACTTTGGCCCCTTGTTGATTCACCGAAGTGATGACGCTGATTTGTGCTGCCTGCCAAGCATATCGCAATGCGCTGATCACAACACCTACGAGGACTCCATAGGCCAAGTTGTGGGTTGCCAGGGTCACGATTACCGTAATCGGCATGACCAAAGACTCACCGAGCGGCATTTGCTGAAATAGCTTCAATGATTTCCAGTCAAAGGTTTCGAAGGCCACCATAATCATGACGCCAATCAGCGCGGCCATGGGGATTTGCTGGACCACATCGCGCATCACAAAAATTGAAAACAGCAGAAACGCGCCCGCGACACAGGTGGACAGCCGCCGCTTCGCGCCCGATCGAATGTTAATGATCGATTGACCCACCATGCCACAACCTGCCATGCCGCCCAGAAAACCTGTGACAATATTGGCAATCCCTTGACCCCGCACCTCGCGATTTTTAGAGCTGGGACTGTCCGTCATTTCGTCCAGCAACGCTGCCGTCAACAAAGACTCCAGTAAACCCACAATTGCCAAAGCTGCGGCATAGGGCAGGACAATTAGTAGGGTCTCCAGTGAAAAACTCACCTGAGGAATGTGAAGCACAGGCAGACTGCGCGTAATCTCACCAATATCACCCACGCGCCGGATCGGTAGCTGCATGGCGATCGCCACAACAGTCATCGTCACAATCGCCACAAGCGGTGATGGTACGGCTTTTGTAATTCGGGGAAACAGATAGACGATTGCCAGCGTCACGCCAACCATCGTATAAGCCTGCCAGGATTGGCCCCAAAGCTGCTGGATCTGCGCCACGAAAATTAGTAAACCCAAAGCATTGACAAAGCCAGCGATAACCGATTGGGGAATGAAGCTAAAGAAGCGATCGAACCGCAAAACTCCAATTAAAACCTGCAGAATTCCTGTCAAAATGGTGGCAGCAAACAGATATTCCACCCCATGCTGCTTCACCAGCGTTGTCATCAGCAGCGCCATCGAGCCGGTAGCAGCAGAGATCATGGCAATCCGACCTCCAGCGAATGCCACCACCACCGCCATACAGAAGGAAGTATAGAGCGCCACCATGGGGTTGACCCCAGCAATCGCAGCAAAAGCCAAAGATTCAGGAATCAGCGCCAGCGCCACCGTCATACCTGCCAGCACTTCAGTTTTGATTACGGACGGTGTAAATCGCCGTGCTAATTTTGAGCGGAGCCTGCGAACTTTAAGTGGGGCTTGGCTTGAGGTGATGGGATTGAACTGCATTGCACTCCTTGATGCTTCAGGAAGCTGAAAACCAATCAGATTTTCACATTGAAGCATCAGGTTTAGGCGAGATTACTGAACCTCCAGTTGAGTTAATCAGATTTTTACATCGCATTCCCTCAATATGAAGAAGCGATAGATTTCAATGCATGCCAAGGGTTAATCAATTGACAAGCCACTGAATCAGCGAGCGAGGCTCCATTAGTTCGATCGGGCATTGGCTACCTGCCAACTCAGCAAAATCACTGGCACAATTCCAACAACAACGATCGCTAATGCGGGTGCTGCCGCTTCAGCCAGTCGCTCATCTGAGGCGAGTCGGTAAACTTCAACAGCCAGCGTATCAAAGTTAAACGGGCGCATAATCAGGGTGGCAGGCAGTTCCTTCATCACATCGACAAAGACGAGCATCATCGCCGTCAACAATCCACCAGTCATGAGAGGTGCATGGACCCGCAGCAGCGTTTGGCTGGCGTTATGACCCAGCGATCGGGCTGCATCATCAAGGCTAGGTTTGATGCGGGTCAGGCTGGATTCCACGGTATTGAATGCAACCGCCAGAAACCGCACTAAATAAGCAAAGACGAGCGCCGTGATCGTGCCACTGAGCAGTAAGCCAGTTGAGATGCCAAAGTGAGCTTTCATCCCAGCATCGATCGCATTATCCAGGTGGCCGACCGGAATCAAAACGCCTACTGCAATCACCGAACCAGGAATCGCATAACCGATCGCCGCAGTCCGCACTGCCACATTCATCACTTGGGTGGGGCGCAGCCGCAAACCATAGGCCAAGACCAAGGATAGGACCATGCCGATCGCCGCAGTCAACAGCGCCAAAATCAGACTATGAGTTGCTAGAGTCCAAAATCGTTGGCTAAACCGTTCCGTGACATTACTCAACGCCATTTGTAACAGTACACCGGCAGGCAGCAGAAATCCCAGGCCGATCGGCAATGCGCAAACCAATCCAGCAAGCAAGGCCCGTCCACTGGTTAGATGATAAGGAATCGCAGCCTGATAGCGGCTGATGCTTTGGTAATACCGAGTTTGTCGCCGGGACCATTGTTCTAGCAACAGCAGTCCCAGCACAAAAATCAACAAACAGGCTGCTAATTGAGAAGCGGCAATCCGTTCGCCCATATTGAACCAGGTGCGATAGATGCCGACGCTGAAGGTATCTACTGAAAAATACTGGACCGTGCCATAATCGTTCAGCGTTTCCATAATCACAAGCGCCAATCCGGCTACCAGAGCAGGACGAGCTAACGGCAATGCCACCTTGAAAAAACTACGCCAGGGACCACAGCCCAGAGAACGGCTGGCTTCCAGGGTGCAAATCGACTGCTCTAGAAAAGCAACTCGAACTAAGAGATAAATATACGGATAGAGTACGAGGCTGAGCATGACTATAGCCCCTGCCATCGATCGGACTGGGGGAAACCAATAGTCCTGCACGCTGGTCCAACCAAAGATCGATCGAAGTAAAGTCTGGACGGGTCCGTAGAACTCTAGAATTTCGGTGTAAACATAAGCCAGGATATAGGCTGGAACCGCGAGCGGCAGCAATAAGGCCCATTGCATGATGGAACGACCGGGAAAGCGACAGGCCGTGACCAGCCAAGCCGTGCTGACGCCGATCAGGCTTGCTCCCATACTCACGCCAAACACCAGCAGCAGGGAATTGCCAATGTAGCTGGGCAAGACGGTTGTGGCTAGGTGCAGCCAAACCTCACCGGTGTTGCTCAAAATGCTGCTGAGAACCACCAGCATAGGCGCGGCAATCAACAAAGCAATACCGATCACACCGATAGTCCAACCCTGAAACCCGATCGATCGCAGTTTTTGAGGGGGGGCAGCTAGAGAAGCAAGAAACAAAGAAAAAACTCCCGCAAAAAATAAATCAGTCCTGGCCCTAATTCGGATCTTATTGAGAATTAGTTGCAGTCACTTCATACTATAGAATCTTAAGGTCCGATCTCGTGCAGTTCGCTGCATTTTGGTTGGTCTTGGACCTGAATTCTGCGGTTCTTTCTCAACGTTTCATTTCACAGCATGTCCCAGCTTATTTCTGATGCTTCCGAAGTTTTACGCCTTGAAGCCGTGACACGACAGTTCTCTTCGACTGTGCCGCCTGCCGTTTGCGTCGTCAGTTTATCTTTGCGATCGGGCGAGTTGCTCAGTCTGCTTGGACCTTCGGGCTGCGGCAAGACGACGCTGTTACGGCTGATTGCAGGTTTCGAGCAACCCCAAAGCGGTCTGATTACGATCGGTCAACGACCCGTGGCAGGAGAAGGACATTGGGTTGTACCCGAAAAGCGTGGGGTGGGCATGGTGTTTCAAGATTACGCGCTATTTCCCCATCTGACCGTGCATCAAAATATCCAGTTTGGGCTGAAAGACAAGCCAGTTCCGGCGATTCAGCAGCGCGTCCAAGAGGTGATTGCCTTAGTTGGGCTGGAAGGATTGGGCGATCGCTATCCGCATCAACTTTCAGGCGGGCAGCAGCAGCGTGTGGCTTTAGCCAGGGCTTTAGCGCCTCATCCATTTTTGGTCTTGCTAGATGAACCGCTCAGCAATTTGGATGTGCAGGTGCGGCTGCGGCTGCGGCAAGAACTCCGCGATATTTTGAAGGCAGCAGGTACTTCGGCAGTGTTTGTCACCCACGACCAGGAAGAAGCTCTTTCGATCTCCGATACGGTAGCCGTGATGCGCCAGGGTTGTTTAGAACAGATGGGTCCGCCTGAACTGCTGTATCAGGAACCAGCATCCCGATTTGTGGCGGAATTTGTAACGCAAACCAATTTTCTGACAGCTCAACGCCAACAGGAGCAGTGGCAAACTGAGATCGGCACTTTCCCGATCGATCGCCTCGTTTCAGCCGAGCCAACCGTTGGTTCCCTGGATACTCATGCTCAAATTGAGGTGATGCTGCGGCAGGAAGACCTTCAGCTCAAGCCAGATCAGCAACATGGCAATGCGGTTGTGCGCGATCGGCAGTTTTTGGGTCGCGAATATCGCTATCGGCTGCAGTTGGCCTCAGGACAGGAATTGGTGGCTAGAACCCCTGTGGAAGTGCGATTGCCGATCGGCGCAAAGGTACAGCCCATGATCGCTCAAACCTCCACTCTGCGAGCTTTTCCGCCACAGTGCTAATTGGCGTCACAGTGCTAATTAGAGTTCTTCATCCATCAGCTTGGCAATGCGGACCAGAGGACAATTACGGTGCCCGTGCGATCGATCGTCGGGACTAAATTGAGATAGGCGGTATAAGCGCCCTTGTTCACTTCGTATAGCAAGCCACCGCCATAGCCACCCGCTGCTGTCAACTTAAAATCTTGTGCCTGTAGCTGAGTTGAAAGCGCGTTTAACAATTGCTCAGGGGGATTCCCTGTAACAAAGCGCAACTGTCCATCGGTTTCAGGCCGAGGAACGGCATTGGCATAGAAGGCTTCAGGTTGGGCAAATTGGGTGGGATTGGCTGCCATGGATGCGAGTTGGTCTAAAGTCGCTTCCAGTTCAGTTTTGAGGGATGTACTTTTCTGTAAGTCAGTCAAACTGATAGGCTGCGGCGTAATTAGATAAACAGTGGTACCAATATCAGCAGACAGCACATTTAAAAAGCGCGTTTCGTTGCCCTTGTTCAGCTCATAGACTTTACGTCCTGCTTCCTCGATATCGTCGCGTAAGGTTACCTTATAGCCTTGTGCCGCTAACTGGCTTTCCAAGGTCTGGCCTGCGGCTCGAAAGTTGGTGCCATCTGTAAGCTGGTGACAAACACCAATCCCAAAGCAACCAGCCTCTGCACCTGCCAGTAGCGGCACATCTCCAAAGGGAAGAGCGGGCGGGGGACCTGGATCGGGACTAGGGACGGGCGTCTCAGCCACAATCGGAGTTGGGGTTGCAGATGGGGCAAGAGTTGGCGTGACTGCGGATGGAGCTTTGACCGGTAACTTTGCTGGCTGAGGTAATCGGACAACCGATCGCTGAGGCTGAACTAATTTTGGTACCGGGGAAGGTGCGATCGCTTTTGGTGTAAGTGGGGTAGGAGTTGGCGCAGGTGGGGCTAATTTAGCAGATGCATGGGGCAGTCGGGTCACCTGCACCTGAGAGACCTCGGCCAAATCCACGTCTTCCGCAGGAGAGCGCTCTGGTAGAGGCAACAGCAGCAGCAAGACATGTAAGCCGATCGAAGCAAACAACGCAGGCCGAATCCATGGGTGGGCCAATAGGGGAAAGCTTTTCAGCGTCAATTTATTCACAACCATTCAACCAGCTTCAGCATTCGTAGACACAGGAACTCCATCTGCATTACCGTCCTTAAATCCCGTAAATTTAGTCAGGTTAATGCAAACGATTCTTAATTGAGTCTAGAGCTTTCTGACAAAAAAGAGCGATTTATGCAAAGAAAAAATTAATTTTGCCTCAAATTTTTCCTGAGAAACAAATTGGGCTGGTCGCAAAAGACCTTCAGGCGATAGGCTAGAAAGCAGAATGACTTGGGAAGTAGTAGGCAGTAGAAACCAAACAAAACCAAACAAAATTGCTCCTTGTATGATGCCGTTGCTCTAACTGAAGCGGTATCAGATTTGCGTTAGTGCGCATCAGTACAAGGATATCAATGCTACGATTGCCTCAAGAGAAGAATAAGTGAAGATAGAAGGAAAAAACGCTTCATGTTACAAGAAGTAGACAAGTCAATATCCGTAGATGGAAGGGATATTCGACTGAAAGTAGGTTTGTTAGCACCCCAAGCAGGTGGATCAGTTTTAATTCAGTCAGAAGACACCGCAGTTTTAGTCACCGCTACAAAAGCAGAAGCCCGTGAAGGTATTGATTTTCTACCTTTGCTCGTCGATTATGAGGAGCGGCTTTATGCAGCAGGTCGCATTCCCGGAGGCTTCCTTCGGCGAGAAGGTCGTCCCCCTGAACGGGCCACATTGGTCAGTCGCTTGATCGATCGTCCTTTACGACCTTTATTCCCCGGCTGGCTGCGCAATGATATTCAAGTTGTTGCAACTACCCTTTCGCTTGATGAACGAGTTCCCCCAGATGTATTAGCTGTTACGGGTGCTTCGATCGCAACATTATTGGCTGAAATTCCCTTTAACGGACCCATGGCGGCAGTACGGGTTGGGCTGATTGGCGATGATTTCATCATTAATCCAACTTATCAGGAAATTGAAACGGGGGATCTGGATCTGGTTGTGGCAGGCTCGCCCGATGGCGTGATTATGGTAGAAGCCGGAGCCAATCAGTTGCCAGAACATGACATCATTGAAGCCATTGATTTCGGCTATGAAGTGGTTCGCGACCTGATTCAGGCACAGCGCGATTTGATCGCGGAGTTGGGCATTGAGATTGTGAAAGAGCCTAAGCCCGAGGTAGATTCCACGCTAGAGAACTTCATTGCAGAGCGGGTTACGGGTTCGGTGAAGCAGATCCTGACTCGGTTTGAGTTGAGCAAACCAGAACGGGATGTCGAGTTAGATGCAGTCAAAGATGAAGTGAGTGGGGCGATCGAAGAGCTACCAGAAGAAGATCCGGTTCGAGTCGCAGCAGCAGCCGATCCAAAAGCCATCGGCAACACCTACAAGAGCATTACTAAAAAGTTAATGCGCCGTCAGATTATCGAAGAAGGCGTGCGGGTTGATGGACGGAAGCTAGATGAAGTGCGTCCAATTTTCTGCCGGACTGGCCTGTTACCATCCCGCGTGCATGGCAGCGCCCTATTTCAACGGGGCCTGACTCAGGTTATGTCAGTTGTGACGCTGGGTACACCCGGCGAAGCGCAAGAGCTGGATGACCTCCATCCCGATGAAGAAAAGCGTTACATGCACCATTACAACATGCCGCCCTATTCGGTGGGTGAAACTAAACCAATGCGATCGCCGGGACGTCGCGAAATTGGTCATGGAGCATTAGCGGAACGGGCGCTCATTCCGGTGATTCCATCAAAAGCGCAGTTCCCCTATGTGTTGCGGGTTGTCTCGGAAGTGCTGTCTTCCAATGGCTCCACATCAATGGGTTCAGTGTGTGGCTCTACCTTGGCGTTGATGGATGCAGGGGTGCCGATCACGATGCCGGTCAGCGGTGCAGCCATGGGGCTGATTAAAGAAGGGGAGGAAGTGCGTATTCTCACCGACATCCAGGGCATTGAAGATTTCCTGGGTGACATGGACTTCAAAGTCGCAGGTACCGAGCAAGGCATCACCGCTTTACAAATGGACATGAAAATTACCGGCCTACCCATGCAGGTAATTACAGAGGCGATCCAGCAAGCGCGACCGGCGAGAATGCACATTCTTGAGAAGATGTTGAGTGCGATCGATAAGCCTCGAACCGAACTCTCACCCTTTGCGCCGCGCCTGTTGACCATCAAGATCGATCAAGACCTGATTGGCATGATTATCGGTCCAGGTGGTAAGACAATTAAGGGAATCACCGAGCAAACAGGAGCCAAGATCGACATTGAAGACGATGGCACAGTCACCATCTCGGCGGTGGATGGCAGCAAGGCGAAGCAAGCCCGCGCCATTATTGAAGGCATGACTCGCAAACTCAGTGCAGGCGATGTCTATGTGGGCCGGGTGACTCGAATTATTCCGATCGGTGCGTTTGTCGAATTCCTGCCCGGTAAGGAAGGCATGATTCACATTTCCCAACTGGCAGACTATCGAGTCGGCAAAGTGGAAGATGAAGTTGCCGTTGGCGATGAAGTGATCGTCAAAGTCCGAGAAATTGACAGTCGGGGTCGGATCAATCTTACCCGCTTGGGCATTCATCCAGATGAAGCAGCTGCGGCTCGTGAGGCTGCTGCCCAATAAAAGCTGTCAATTCCTAAACTGAATTATGGTTGCGTGAGAGGTATGGGTTTTGCTCTGCCTCTCATTTGATTTGGAAGGACTACGATATCTGGTTTCTAGGGGTACAATGAGGTCAATCTGCGCAGGCAACTGTGTGTTCTCCAGGAAGAGGCGATTCTCACCGCAGCATGAGCAACTTCCGGGAAGTTTCGCTTGATGCTACCTCACCTGGTTTTGATGGCATGGCAATCCTACATGGCAGCTGGATAGTCCAGTCCCAGAGACAGAGTTCAGATTCCAATGCAGAAACTGATCGCTGGGGCGGCTACTTCTTTGTTTGGGGCGAAACTTGGCGGAGAATTGAGCCGATCGCCCTCGATCCCAATGAGATTCCGGCTCATCCTTTTGCTATGACTGCAACTGAGCTAACGGGTTTCTTACGATCGCTCCATCAATCCAATCAGTTGCAATGGACCGTTGCTGAGTTCCCATTGGCAGAATTAGTCAGCGCTGGCGACAAAAAGCGGAAGCGTAGCACGGCTCCTGACATCCCTGCCACCCATCGTTGGCAAACTATTTCCTGTACCTTACCAACTTATGATCTCGCCAGCAACGCGACAGAAGCTGCCAGCGGTGGGAAAGTGCCTCAACATTCTGCGGCTGAAGAATTGCCCAACTTAGAAGAATTGCAATTAGAGCAGGCAACTCTCGCCTTGCAGCCCTGGCAAGTCTCAGGTGTACGGTTGGCTCCCATCGAAGCGATCGAGCTGTTGCATTCTCTGCCGTTAAGCTCGGTGCAAGACGATCGGTTCTCCTGGCTGGGAGCAGACCTGCGATTCTGGTCACATGTGGCGCGCTGGCGGTTAGACCTGTTGGCACGCGGCAAGTTCTTACCGGTTTTAGAATCCACAGAAGACACCAAAGCGGCTCGGTGGCAAGTTTTGCTAGATAGCGCTACCGATCAGACCCGTCTGGAGCAATTCTTGCGGCAAATGCCCGGAATCTGTCATTTCTATGGGCAGGTTGATCCAGAGCAGGCTGACGATAAGCTGTCCTACAACCAAGCTGCTGCCGCAATTTCCTTAATCTTAGGTTTTCTCAATTGCACGATCGATGCCCAGGTGCGATCGGTCACGGCGACTCAAACGTTGCCTACAGCAGCTTTACCCAAGGAAGTGGCCGTACGGGAATGGCTACAGGCATTGGGGCACGAACCACATTTCACAGCCGATCCGGTTCGTCTAGAACAGTTGGAAACGAGCTTAAACCAATGGACAGCCCTGCTCCAGCAGCAATTGTCCCCTGCTTTGGCCCAATTCCGCACCTGCTTTTATTTACAGTCCCCTCCAACTGGCAAAGTAGATTGGACCTTGGAATATTTTCTGCAATCGCTCCATGATCCAGAGTTTCTAGTCAGTGCCAAAGTGGTCTGGAATAATCCGGTCGATCGGCTGGACTATATGGGTCGCACGATCGAGGCACCCCAAGAGACATTGCTAACCGGCCTGGGTTTAGCCTCGCGGCTGTATCCTGTGATCGAACCGAGTTTGCAATCTGCTCAGCCCCAATTCTGTCTGCTGACGCCACTTCAGGTGTATGACTTCATCAAATCAACGGCTTGGCGATTGCAGGATAGCGGATTTGGTGTCGTTCTGCCTCCGAGTTTGGCGAATCAGGAAGGCTGGGCAAATCGACTGGGATTGCAGGTCCAGGCTGAAACTCCAAAGCTGGGCAAAAATCAGCGGCTGGGACTCCAGAGCTTGCTGAACTTCAAATGGGAGCTGACAATCGGGGGACAGCGCCTGTCAAAAGCCGAGTTCGATCGTCTCGTTGCCCTCAACACGCCGCTAGTTGAAATCAACGGAGAATGGGTCGAACTGCGCCCGCAGGATATCCGGGCTGCCCAAGCCTTCTTCGAAAGCCGCAAAGATCAGATGTCCCTGTCGCTAGAGGATGCTTTACGCATTAGCACAGGCGATACGCAGATGATCGAAAAGCTGCCGGTGCTTGGATTTGAAGCCTCCGGAACCCTGCAAGAGCTGATTAACACTCTGACAACCGGCAATCAAAGCGTTGAGTCGATCGAAGTACCGCACCACTTTCAAGGAGAACTGCGCCCCTATCAATTGCGGGGAGCTTCCTGGCTGGCCTTTCTGGAACGCTGGGGCCTGGGAGCCTGTTTAGCTGACGACATGGGATTGGGAAAAACAGTCCAATTCATTGCGCTGATGCTCTATTTGCAGGAACAGGAAGTTTTAGAAAAGCCAACATTACTGGTTTGTCCGACTTCGGTGCTGGGTAACTGGGAACGGGAAGTGAAACGGTTTGGCCCCAATTTACGGGCGATCGTCCATCATGGCGACAAACGGTTGCAGGGTAAAGCTTTCGCCAAAGCAGTCAAAGATCAGGATCTAGTGATTACCAGCTACTCACTGGTGCACCGGGATGTGAAACAGTTGCAGGGCGTGTCCTGGCAGGGAGTGGTGCTGGATGAGGCGCAGAATGTTAAAAATCCAGATGCCAAGCAGTCCCAAGCCGTCCGGCAGTTGGATACTCAATTTCGCATTGCGCTGACAGGCACTCCGGTTGAGAACCGATTGAGTGAACTCTGGTCAATTATGGATTTCCTCAATCCGGGCTATTTGGGACCGAAGAACTTCTTTCAGCGGCGCTTTGCTGTGCCGATCGAACGCTATGGCGATACGGCCTCTCTTAAAACGCTGCGATCGCTGGTGCAACCCTTCATCCTGCGGCGGCTAAAAACGGATCGATCGATCATTCAAGATTTACCTGAAAAGCAGGAGATGACGGTCTTTTGCGGTTTGTCCGCTGAGCAGGCCACAATCTATCAGAAGTTAGTCGATCAGTCACTTGTAGACATTGAATCGGCAGAGGGAATTCAGCGGCGCGGCATGATTTTGGCGCTGTTGACGAAACTGAAGCAGGTTTGTAACCATCCCGTTTTACTGAAAGCCAGCGACGACAAAGCCAGTGATGACACAGCCAGTGCCAGAAAAACAGGAAACAGCAAGGCAAAAGAGCAAATCCCTGACTTTCAGTTAGCGTCTGGCAAACTGCAGCGACTGGCAGAAATGCTGGAAGAAGTGTTGGCGGAAGGCGATCGATCGCTCATTTTCACCCAGTTTGCAGAATGGGGCAAACTCCTGCAACCTTACCTGGAAAAGCATTTCAACCGTGAGGTGCTCTTCCTCTATGGCAGCACTTCCAAACAGCAGCGGGAAGAAATGATCGATCGCTTTCAAAATGATCCGCAGGGTCCCCGCATTTTTATTCTGTCGCTGAAGGCAGGTGGTGTTGGACTCAATCTGACCAGAGCTAACCATGTGTTCCACTTCGACCGTTGGTGGAATCCCGCAGTGGAAAATCAGGCAACCGATCGGGTATTTCGGATCGGTCAAACCCGGAATGTCCAGGTACATAAGTTCGTCTGTACAGGCACGCTGGAAGAAAAAATTCACGAGCTGATCGAAAGCAAAAAAGCCCTCTCTGAACAGGTGGTCGGCACTGGTGAAAACTGGCTGACGGAACTGGATACGGATGCGCTACGTAATTTGCTCCTGCTCGATCGCGCAGCGGTAATCGATGATGATGCAGCATAGGGAACGTTGCATGTAATCGATCGGGCCAAGCAAAAGGTGAATTATGGTAGTGACTCAAACCGTGACTTTCCCGTAAAATTGCGCATTGTCGATCCCGTAGAATTGCTCATACAGCGCGCCGTAAATCTTGGGCATACTAAGCCTGGATTAACCGTAAATGCTTCAGGAGTCCTGGATTCAGCAGAAGGAAGCATATCGATTGATCAACCTTCCTGTCCTGAGGAGACTGCCATGCTTAAGGTTGCGATTGGACATAGTATTGATCCTGATTCAGACAGTGCCGTGCAAGAAGTGCTGTCTCAATGTCTGCAAACATTAAAGGGAGACATGCCCCAAGCTGGCATTTTGTTTGCGGCGATTGATTTTGACCATCGCCAAATCCTCAGCCAAATCCGAGCAGCTTTCCCAACCATTGATTTAATTGGTTGCACGACGGATGGTGAACTCTCATCAGTTCATGAATTTCAGCAGGATTCTTTAGTCCTGATCTTATTGAGTTCCGATTGCGTCACGATCCGAGCTGGCTTAGGCTTATCTGTCTCTCAAGATGCTTTGGCTGCTGCCCAACAGGCTGTTCAAACCGCGACAGCTCATCAGGATACCAATCCCTGCCTCTGTATTGCCTTACCAGAAAGTTTGACCGTAAGTTCTCCGCTGATTGTAGAGAGTTTACAAAAAATCCTGGGTGCAAACTTTCCACTCTATGGTGGGTTTGCGGGTGACGGCAGTCAGTTTCAGAAAACCTACCAGTTCTTTGGCACAGAAGTCTTAACAGACGCTTTACCGATCTTGATGTTTTATGGAAATTTGCATGTCAGTCATGGCTTAGCGCATGGTTGGAAGCCGTTAGGACGACGGGGGCAATTGACCAAAGTCGTGGGCAATCGCATTTATGAAATTGATCATCAGCCTGCTCTAGACTTCTACAATTACTACATGCCGGGATTGCTGCCTTCTACGGAATTTCCGCTGGCCATTTTTGAGGATGATTCCGATCGATTTTATTTACGGGTAGCAGTGGGCTACGATCGCCAGGAAGGCTTTTTGCAGGCTTTAGTGGATTGGCCTCAATCTGGAACGGTACAAATTGCTCAGGCAAGCCGTGATGAGATTTTGCAAGGTGCGTTTACCTCATTCCAGCAGGCCCTGACTGATTATCCTGGCCAACAGCCTGAAGCGGCAATTGTGTTTACTTGCTGTGTCAGACGCAATTTGTTGGGAACCCAATCTAAAGAAGAATATCGGTTAACGCAACAGGCGAAAACCTATGATTTGCCGACAGCAGGATTTTACACCTATGGGGAAATTGCCCCACTGATAACAGGAGGATCTGCCCGATCACACCATGCCACATTTATTACCCTCCTGTTAGGTACTCGCTAAGGATGTGGCCCAAGATGGTATGGAACCCTTTGTGAATGAACAAGTTGATGGACAACCGAATTTGGCTAGAGAAAACCGGATTCTACAAAAGCAGCTAGCGCGATCGGAAGCCGATCGGGTGAAGTTAGAGGAGAACCTGCTGCGAACAGAATCGTTGCTGAAGAAGGTCATTACTGATTTGCAGCAATCCAAACAGGTCGTTGAAGTTCGAAGTCAGGAATTAGAAACTGCTCTGCTCCAGCTCCAAAAAGCCCAGACTCAGCTGATCGAGTCGGAAAAAATGTCGGCATTGGGAGTCTTGGTAGCTGGGGTTGCCCATGAGATTAATAACCCAATCAACTTTGTCCATGGCAATTTGGCCCATGCTGAAGGCTATATCGAGGATCTGCTGACGCTGGTTGACCACTATGGAGAGGTTTACCCAAACCCTGATGCCAAAATTCAGGCTTACATCGAGGAAGTTGAGTTGGATTTTGTGCGGGAAGATTTACAAAAATTGCTGAAATCCATGAAAGTTGGAACGGAGCGCATTCTTGGCATTGTGCAATCTCTCCGCACCTTCTCTCGCTTAGATGAGGCAGACTTTAAGATTGCCAATCTGCATGATGGGTTAGAAAGCACGCTGGTCATTTTGCAAAATCGCTTGAAGCCGCGCGGTGGTTTTCCTGGAGTTGAAGTCGTTCGAAATTATGGGGATTTACCCGAAATCTATTGCTATCCAGGTAAATTGAACCAGGTCTTTATGAACTTACTGCTGAATGCGATTGATACCCTGGAGGACAACTGGCAAGCAGAAAAGCAACTCGACCCNTCCCCAAATTTGTTTAACCACAATGATGGAGGTGGAAGAAATCGTCATTCGGATTGCTGATAATGGGCAGGGCATTCCAGAATCGATTCACTCTCGTTTATTTGAACCCTTTTTTACAACCAAGCCAGTGGGTCGAGGCACCGGGTTAGGTCTATCGATCAGCTACCAAATTGTTGTTCAACAGCATCAAGGACAGCTCATCTGCCAGTCGCAGCCAGGTCAAGGAACAGAGTTTACCATTCGTATTCCGATTATTGATGCTTACCCAAGTCAAACTGACCTTATGTGATGCAGCTCAAGGCGTTTGGGGTGGATTGGGGGGCAAATTTTCGTGAGAGGACGGTTGGGGAGTTTTGGGAGTCGTTGTTGAATTCTCGTCAGAAGTGCGATCGATCGGTTTTAGGGTTTGTGGCGGATCGGGTAGGACTGTAGCGACAGACAACTCTTCAGCCGATAGCTCTGTAGACACCGGCAATTCGGTAGAATCCATCGACAATTCCAGCACTTCTTCAGAGGCAGCGTTTAAGGGTGCTGCAGCATTCGTCGTTCCGGCATTGTTTGCTTCTTCACTTTTGCTATCTTTCACCTTCCGGATCGGCAAATTGGCGATCAAGGCCGTAGTGCGTTGATCGCTCTCCAGGGAAAATTCAGATTCTTCCGGATCAATCTCGACGTAGCGCGAAACCACCTCCAAAATTTCCTGGCGCATTTTGTCTACAACCGCTGGGGATAGATCAGTGCGATCGTGAGCTAGCACAATCTGTAAGCGGCGTTTAGCAGAAGCGCGGCTATTCTCCTTTTTATGACGCGAGAAAATGCGTTCAAGCAGTTCAGTTAGCATGGAGCAGCGTGGAAGAAAAGGCATGGGCGGGGGCAATTGAAATCACCCTGTCAAAGAATTATGACTTGCGTCCTTGGAAAAAGCGACGAATTCGACTGAAAAAGTCCTCTGGCGGCGGATTTAAATCCAGGAAGGGAACCTTTTCTCCTTCAAGTCGCCGAACGATGTTGCCAAAAGCAGTCGCAGCTAAAGAGGTTGAGTCCGCCCCCAAAACTAACGGTTCACCCCGGTTGGTTGAGACGACAACGCGCTCATCATCGGGGACAACGCCCAGTAATGGAATTGCCAAGATATCCTGAACATCTTTAACAGACATCATCATGTCCTGCTCGACCATAGCGGGCTTCAGCCGATTAATGACGAGATACATCCGCTTCACATCATTCGCTTCGAGTAACCCAACGACTCGATCGGCATCCCGGACCGCTGCAACTTCTGGCGTAGTTACCACAATGGCTTCACGGGCAGGAGTGATTGCATTCTGGAAGCCCATTTCAATGCCAGCAGGGCAATCAATCAATACGAAGTGAAAAGCCTTTGTCAGCGCTCCGACTAATTTTTTCATCTGGTCTGGGGTTACCGCATCTTTCGTGCGATTCTGAGCGGCGGGTAATAAGGCCAAATTAGGCTGTCGCTTGTCTCGCACCAAGGCCTGATCTAAGCGACATTCCCCTGCCAACACCTCGACGGCAGTATAGACGATGCGATTTTCTAAGCCGAGCAAGAGATCAAGGTTTCTCAAGCCGAAATCGGCATCAATCACGGCAACCTTGTGACCTCGTTGCGCGAGAGCCATGCCCAGATTGGCCGTCGTTGTGGTTTTACCCACTCCCCCCTTACCCGATGTAACTACAATTATGCGACTCATGCTGCTGCCAAGAAAGATCAATAAGAGTTGAAGAAGTCAGTATATTGAGCCTGATTGGAAAGGACTCGTGCCTGAAACCGATCGCGATCTCTGTAATCCTACGGAAGCCACTTGCGCTTCATCAAAACTTCATCAAGATTCTGGTAATTCCAACCGATCTTTGGAGAAATCTGCCGTGCTGATAATCCGAATGCCATCAGGTGTGACATAAGCAACTTCCGGATAGTACTGTTGGGGTGGCGTTTCCGGTGCACGAGCCACAAAATCAGCGATCCGAATTTGAGTAGGGTCAAGCCGCAGCGCCATAATAATGCAGCGAGAATTCCCACTCGCTCCTGCCTGGGCAACGCCTCGCAATGCTCCCCATACCAGGACATCTCCGTCTGCAACGATAGAGCTACCTGGATTTACATCTCCTAAAACAATGACTGTACCTGGATGCCGAATTTCAACCCCCGAACGCACTGTAGTTTCAATATAAAGCGGTTCTGCTATGGCTTGACCCACCGTTTCAGGATTGAGATGGGCAATGGGGGACTGTTGCTCCACTGAAAAACCGCCTGTCGCAGCAGCAACAGCAGTTTGACGGCGGCTGGTATAAACCCGTTTCAGGTTAAGTTTTGCTTCGGTCAGCGCTTCTGAAATCGCCTGCAGTTGTCGGGTATCCAGCAGTCGATCGCGCGCAATTAAGTAAACCGCCGTATTCGGCTGCCAAAAGCGATCGCCTCCATTCAGCCGTTGTTTTAACTGCTGCCAGAGATCAGCCCAAGCGGTAGCTGGAGTTGTGATCTCATTTTCAGAAGGCAATAGCAACAACAGTCGGCCTCCCTCCCCTTTAAACCGGACTTGGGGAACAGACGTGGGTTCAGGAATGGTTTGGGCCACAGAAGAGGGCGGATTCGGTACAGAAGAGTCAGAATTCATGCAAAAGCAAGCGAGTGAAGGAAGACAGTAACAGACTATCAGGAATCACAAAACCCTAAATCAACTTTCCATCTTAATCACTTCGCTCTAATTCAGTACAAACTCGGTGTGAACTTCGCCAAAATCTTGCAATCTTGATAAAAGCAGCAGCATAATTCTGCAATTTTCCCATTGCTACTGCCTGCTGTCCCCACAACAACTGCCCCAACACCCAAGAGGGAGTAATCCATCAAACAAAAACTTCAGGTACAAAACTCAGTACCTTAATTTGACAGCACGAACTGAAATATTCCAAAAGCCATAAGCTGCAAGCCTTTAACCTGCACTTACTTAGACTTGCTTGCTCAAACTACAGGCTTTTTCAATCTCTAAAACTTGGCAATGCAGAAATCTCCCTAAAATCTTGTGATCACGATCACGAGACTAGATGATTTAAATCGCATCTACTCATCTAGGGAATCGGCATACTTAAGAAGACTCAACTCTAGCCGAGTCATCAACAGGGAACACACGACTTGCCGACAGGGACCTTACGGAAACTGTCGGTTTTTTGTTGAAAGTATCATAAAGGCGGCACGTAAGGCAGAGCATCCGAGACAACACCTAACCTCCATGTTTTACTTAACTTTTTAATAGCGATGAAGCGATTAAGTAAATCCAGGCAGGGTAGGTGCTTAAAATTCTGTCTCGATGCAGTTGGACGGAATTGGGTGGAATGTTCTAATATACATGCCTTAAACAAAGACGATCGCCCTACGCCGTCAGGTAGTTACGATGAGCAATGATCAGATAGACCTATTTAGCCTCGCAGAAGATTCTCAGCCCGCACCAGCTGTCGATCCCGATCTGATTCCCACCAGTGCCAAAGTTCCCATTCCACCGGGCACTTACGCTTCCATGGAAGCCATGTCGTTGCACTGTAATCAATGCCAGCGCTGTGAGTTAGGCGCTACTCGCACCCACGCAGTTGTGGGCAGAGGCAATCCCCAGGCCGACCTGATGATTGTGGGAGAAGGTCCAGGCCAAAATGAAGATGAGACAGGATTACCGTTCGTCGGCAAAGCAGGGCAACTGCTCGACAAAATTTTGGAGTCTGTGAAGCTGAGTGAGGCGGATGTGTTCATTTGCAACATTGTTAAGTGTCGCCCTCCTGGTAACCGTACTCCTACGCAAGAAGAGATGGATGCCTGCCGTCCTTACTTGTTAGAGCAGATTCGCATGGTAGATCCACGGATTATTCTGTTGTCAGGCGCTTCTGCCGTACGCGGACTGGTCGGCGACAAACGAGGCATTACCAAGATTCGCGGTGAATGGCTGGAGTGGCAAGATCGGCTATGTATGCCGGTATTTCACCCAGCTTATTTGCTACGCAACCCTTCCCGTGAGAAAGGAAGCCCAAAGTGGCTGATGTGGCAGGATATTCAGACGGTACGCACCAAGTTAGATGAATTGCGATCGCAGCAGTAGCTTTCTCAGTTGATAAGTACCTCAATTGATAGGTACCTCAGTCGGTAGGTACTGAAATAGGTTGTGCCCTGTTCGGCTGGAGCTACTCGTAGAATTACTGAAAGGCTATCTTTCTGTCTCAATTTCGTTTCATTTCTCCACAAATTCCAGAAGATCAGCATCATTAAATAAACTCTATTGCGCTGAGCATTCGCTTAAATGCAGCCGTGGTAGTGTGACTGGTGATATTTGGAGTGTGTGAGTCAGGAGTGAACGATGTTTGAATATTCTCTGTCACTGAAGCGGTGTTTGTGGCTAACTTTTGGAATTGGTTCCCTGAACGGATTTGTTGCATCGACTACTTGGGCCCAGCCAGCCAGCTGGATAGATGAACTTCCTCCCCCTTCCTCGTCTTTCTCAGCTAGTAGTTTTTCCGTTTCAGCATCAAGTCCAGTGTTGATCGATCGATCAACACCCACTCAAGTAAAAACTAATGAGATTGCTGAACGCTCGATCGATTCTTCTGCTGCCAATTCGACAAGTTTGACTTCGACAAGTTCGGCTTCGACAAGTTTGACTTCGACAAGTTCGGCTTCGACAAGTTTGATGGCAGTTCCACCCGAAAATACGGTCACTGCTGCTGAGTTGAACCGCACTAGCGCCCCGATCGATCCAGCAACCACTCAGGCGATCGATTTGTTGGAGCCGACTGCCTCGTTGGAGCCGACCACTGTTTCTCCAGTTCATGCCATTCCGCCCGATGACATCGCTCAGCTTGAGCCTGAAATCAAAGAGCAAGAAGCAGAAGAAGAAACCGAAGATTTAACAGTACCCGTAGGGCAAGGCGAAACTTTAACTGAAATTCAGGTCCGTTTTGTCGATCGCGAAGGGCAACCCATAGAGGGCAACACTCAGCCTGAAATTATCACCCGAGAGTTTGAGTTGCAGCCCGGTGATGTTTATGATCCAGCATTAGCCAAACAAGGGCTAGAACAGATAATCAGGCTAACTGCCGTTCAGGATGCCAACCTGACATTAGAACCGGGTGCTGATCCTGCCGAAGCCAGCTTGATTATCAATGTCCGAGAGGCCCCGGCGATCGGATTTATTGCTGGTAATCAGGTGGCTCGGCCTTCGGTATTGCGTGGCATTACCCTACCCAGACCTACTAGCACCAGTCCCCTCCGCATTGGTGGCTTTCAAGTTCCAGCCAGCGTCCAATGGGGAAATATAGGCGGCCTGGATCAATCCCTCACGTTTGGCGTTTTGCTCGGCGATCAAGCCAATGGGTTTGACCTCACCTTTGCCAATCCCTGGGTTGTGGGGACCGATCGAATAGGCTATGCGCTCAATATCAATGGGTTAGGCTATCTCAACCCGACATTTAATGATGGAGATGAAGAGGTCGAATTACCCAACGGCAACGAAGATTTTTGGGAACGTCGAGTTGGGGGCGGTATTCAAATCGTGCAACGTCCGACTCCAGAGCTAGCTTGGGCTGCAGGAATATCCTATCAGCAGGTTTCAATACGCGACGCGCTCACAGGCACTCAGCTGTTTACTGAAGATGAGTATGGCAATGCGCTAGTTTTAAGCGACGACGGTATTGATAGCCTGTTGACCGTCAATGCTGCCCTCGTTCTGGATAGCCGTAATGATGTGAACTTCCCGACCAGCGGATCTCGTTTGCAGTTGGGCATTGACCAATCCATTCCGGTAGGAGATGCCAATATTCTCTATACCCGACCCATGGGCAACTTCACCCAATTCTTGCCTCTGTCGTTCATAGAGGTAGATGGGACACCCAGTACGCTGCTGTTTAACATTCAGGGCGGTTCGTTGTTGGGCGATGCACCTCCCTATGAAGCATTTGTGCTCGGTGGATCGAGTTCAGTCCGGGGCTACGGATCGGGTGAGGTTGCCAGTCCGCAAACCTTTTTGCAAAGCAGCCTGGAATATCGTATTCCCTTTGCGGTCTTGAAACCTGGGCAAGGGCTCTTTCAAGAGCTTCTGGGTGAACGCATCTTATTTGCTGGCAATCTGTTTGCTGATTATGCCACCGGATTTGGTACCCAGGCTTTGATGATTGGTGAACCGGGTGTTGTACGCGACAAACCAGGGGAAGGTTTTGGATTCGGTGTGGGACTTTTAGCAACCTCGAGCTTTGGCTTAGCGCGATTAGAAGTCGGGGTGAGCGATCGCGGCGATGTTGCCGTTTTCTTCACCATTGGCGATCGATTCTAAAGAGCTGACCCTAAGGAGCCACAAACCCTTCCTCACAATCGCGCAGCCATAGACGAATGGCTTGGGCAATCACACCCTGACTACTGTCCTGGGGAGGGGTAGGAGGCTGATCAGCAGCGGCATTCCCCACGCTGGAAAGCATCAAGACAAAGTGCCAACCCTGTTCAGTTTGCGTCAAAAACAGCCAATGGTAGTGCTGGAGTCGGAATGCCTTGCCTGAAAAATATTGGCGTTCTAGGGTTGTNAAAAAAAACCTGCTGCACATCGGCGTTAGATGTATCTGAGGATCCACGTACTGGAAGCGGCAACGGGTCATATTCCGGGCGGCCTGCTACGAGCACATACCCAGGCACTTCTGTCGTGCGATAGTCCGTGTAAGCTCGTTGATTGACTCGGTTTGCGTAACTGGGTAAGTCTCGTAGCAACACCGGCATTAAAGCCTGCAATGTATCAGGGCAGGCCGTTTGGGGCCGAATGAGTTGGGAGGGAGGTTGATCGGATGATTTGCTGGCTTGAACGCTGGGTTGGAGGGAGGTTGGAGGTTCACGATCGCCCCTCATAAACAACCGATCGGATGCCATTGCAGTGAAGGCTGTTGAAGAAAATCCAAGTCCCCAAAATCCGCCGATCGCCAACGTTGAACCGACTAGCCGTAGACCCCAATTTGCCATGACGATTTCCTCGTGGAGCAACCTTTGCATCTGAGGTGAATTGGAAATTGCCGTCGGTTAGGATGCTTAAACAAACTGATGCTCGCCGACTTTCACGGAATTGCTGACTACAATGCAATCTCGCCCTTTCGATTTTGCCTGATAAAGTGCTCGATCGGCACTTGCAATTAGCTGTTGAGGGGAATCCTTGCCATGCGGAACCAGGCTAGCAATGCCCAGGCTTACCGTCACAAAGGGATAGATCGGCGATCCCTGATGCGTGATTTGTAGACTTCGAATCGCAGATTGAATTTCATAGGCGATCTGAATTGCCCCTGTCGGAGTGGTGTCTGGCAGCAGGAGGGCAAATTCTTCTCCACCATAGCGAGCCACGACTACATCACTGGAGCGTTTTCCGACCTGTTGCAATCCGATCTGTTGCAAGGTACGGGATACCTGCCGTAAGCACTCATCTCCGGCTAAGTGACCATAGGTATCGTTGAATTGCTTGAAATAATCAATATCACACAGGATGACCGATAAGGGTTTGCCAGTGTGTCGTAATCGCCGCCATTCCTGGTTTAAGCGATTGTCAAAATGACGACGATTCAGTAAGTCTGTCAGCCCATCAAAAAAAGCCAGCTGCTCTAACTCCCGATTGGCTTGATGCAAAACGGCCTCAATGGCTACCCGCTTGCGAACTTCTTGCTCCAGAGCTTGCGTCCGTTCAGAGACTTTTTGCTCCAGCATTTGAGAATGGAGTTCTAGCAACTGTCGCACTTGCCGAATTTCGGTACACATGTAGTTAAAAGAGTCAGCAAGAATCGCCAGCTCTCTAATGCGTCCTAGGGTAATGGTCGGGACTAATTTGCCTTGAGCGAGTTGTTGACTAACCTGGCTCAGCTGCAAAATGGGTCGGGCAAGCTTGCGACTGAGATAGACGATGGTGCCAACAGTCATCATCACCCAAGGGAAGCACAGACCCGCAATCATCAGATTGCTTTGAGTTAGCTGGTTAACGATTGCGGCAACGGGAATGGCGATGTTAATGAATTGTTCTGGGATTTGGGAGGCAGGGAGGTGATCTGAAACAGCGGCATAGGCAGGGATTTCGAGAAGACTACCCGTCAGTTCAGAGGATGTTACCTTGCTTTTGAGAAGATGAATCGAAGCTTTTGCGAACCAGTGGTAGTGAAGTTGAGTGGATCCCGGTTCAGTTGCCTGGATTTGCTCAGGATACGCAGTCAGGCCAATATTGATCTGCGAATAGTGGAGGCATAAAAACGTGATGATTGCGATCGCCAAGATTTGCAATATACAAGGTATCGCCAGAATCAACAATAAAGAGACAGTGCTAGAAGGCTTTACTTGAGTCGAAAGTCGATGGTGGGGCTGGAGAAACCGAGTCGATAGACACATAGATCGATCGAAGAAGAAGCAGGAGTAACACACATCAGCAACAAGCTGACTAGATGGAAATTGAACTCGTCAAGCAACGGCATCAAACGCATACAAGTCAAAACCTTCAACTCTAATTCCTTGGTGGAAGCGGGATGAAGGCAATTCAAAGACGATTCAGGAAAGTAACTTGACCTACCTGATATCTCCTGATATTCGGTAGGAACTAGAGGCCCTATAGGCTGGCATTCCAGGTTGAACAATAAAAAATTATTAAGAACAGCTCAACAATTTATTTAAGAAAGTTCAATATTCAAAATTCTATGGGGATTTCCTGACTTTGTGCTCCGTGATTCCCCTAGATCACAACTTTATTTGATGGAGATCACTGAATTTCTACACAAATCTGCCTAAAGGCATCAGCCGGATCAGCCGCAGTCGTAATGGGCCGTCCAATCACCAAGTAATCTGCTCCGGCTTGTAGGGCAGCAGCAGGGGTCATGGCACGCTGTTGATCTCCTTTCGCGGCCCAAGTCGGACGCACCCCCGGACAAACGAGCAGGAAATCCTTGCCGCAAATCTCCCGCAATTGCGCTACTTCCTGAGGTGAACAAACTGCACCCGCAAGACCGCTTTCTTTAGCTAAGAGCGCCATCTGAAGCGCATAATCTGTAAGTTCTAAAGGAATTTTCAATTCAAATGCTAATGCTTGAGCCGTCAGGCTGGTTAACACCGTAATCCCAATCAACCGAGGTGGAGCAATCCCGATCGTCCCTGCTTCTTCAGTTGCTGCCGTTTGGGCGGTCTGTAGGGCAATTCGGCCTGCTGCCGCATGAACCGTTAGTAGATCGACGCCATACCGAGCTGCCGATCGACAAGCCCCAGCCATGGTATTGGGAATGTCATGAAACTTCAAATCCAGAAAGATCCGCTTCTGGCGCTGCTTAAGCGTCTCGAGAATCTGGCCACCACTCCCGACAAATAGCTCTAACCCAACCTTCCAAAAGCTGACTTGGGGTAATTGATCGAGCAGGGCGATCGCCGCTGTTTCGTTTGGGACATCCAACGGCACAATGATCCGGTCTGAAGGCAGCATGGTTGCCACTAAGCAAGTTCCTTAATATCTGGGTTATTCCTATGTTGTTTTGATAAAGCTGAGTGCCTTTCCCTTGTTTCTACGTAGGTCTGATGTCTACGATGTAATCAATCTAACTCCAAGACATCCACGCAGCACCGATCGCAGAACTAGCTAACCCAGGCATTAAAACTTCATCGGTTTAGGATCATAGGTCAGAACAGAGGGCACCGAGCGTGGATGCCCTTTTTTCTTTAAGCAAATTTAGCTTTCGTAGCGTTCGGGCAAGTTAGTACAAGTTAGGTAACTGACTGAGACTAACCTCAGCCTCCATTAATCCACGAGTCGTCTGAACTTGCGCCGACCTACTTGAAGCACTTTGCCAGCCAGAGCATCCGCAGTTTCAAACACCAGGTCCACCTGATCAATGCGATCGCCATCCAGCTTGACTGCTCCGCCTTGGATTTGCCGACGCGCATCCGAGCTGCTGTCACACAATCCGCTAGCACTGAGGATATAGAACAGCTTTGCCGGGAATTCAACCGATTGCAGCGAAAATTCGGGGACAGATTTGGCCTGTTGAGTATCTCCTTCCAGAATCGTCTCTGCATCTTTTTGAGCCTGTAAAGCGGCTTCTCGACCGTGATATCCACTCACCACTTCTAAGGCCAGTAGTTTTTGGCGCTCTCTGGCATCCGGGGGCAATTGATCGAGCGGCAAGTCGGTCAACAACTCGAAATACTGATTCACTGCGGCATCAGGGACTTTTTGCAGTTTCGAGTACATTGCCAGGACATCTTCCGTCAATCCCACATAGTTGCCCAGCGACTTCGACATTTTTTGCACCCCATCCGTTCCAGGGAGGATCGGCATCAGCAAGCCAAACTGGGGAGGTTGCCCAAAGTGGCGCTGGAGGTCGCGACCAACTGCCAAATTGAATTTTTGATCGGTGCCGCCCAATTCCACATCTGCTTCCAATGCCACCGAATCGTAGCCCTGCATCAGCGGATAGAGGAATTCATGCAGATAGATCGGATTTTCTTTTTTATAACGTTCTGCAAATCCCTCCTTGGCCAACATTTGCCCCACAGTCATCGTGGTCAGCAATTCCAAAATCTTGGAAAGGTCTAGCTTAGACAGCCATTCAGAGTTGTAGCGGATTTCTAGCCTGCCAGGAGTTTCGAAATCCAGAATGGGCCGCAATTGTTCAATATAAGTCTGAGCATTTTGCCGCACATCCGCTTCAGAGAGCTGTTTCCGCACTTCTGATTTGCCAGTCGGGTCGCCAATGCGGGCAGTGAAGTCTCCGATTAGCAACACTGCAGTGTGACCGGCGTCCTGAAATGCTCTTAGCTTCCGGTAAACAATACTATGGCCCAGATGAATTTCTGAGCCGGTGGGGTCAATTCCAAATTTAATCCGTAGGGGGCGATCGCTCTGTTGGATACGAGCAATCAGGTTCTCATTTGCATCTTGAGAATCAGGCTGGTGGGGAAAAATTTCGCTAGTTCCCCTTTCTAACCAGGCAAAGGGATGCGCTACATTTTTTGATGTTTCAAAAGCCATGTTTGGCAGATTTCCAAATAGATCCGTTAAACTCTCTGAATCTCACCTGATCAATTTAGGCGAGATAGTGCACAATACTGGGCAACCAGACTACTATAATTGCAAAACTTTAGGGAATTATCACGGCTGTGTCTTCTAATACTGCCAGATCCAACTCATTAAAATCGAATTCGGCAAAATCCAATAAACCACCTGTGAAGAAACCAAAGCCGACCTCCAATCATCCAGTTTGGGAATATGCCCAATCGGTTGCCCAGGTTTCGGCAGGAACGATTCTAGGGATTACGATGCTCGCCAGTTCGGTCGTGGCAGGTGGACTGGTTGGCCTTGCCCTTAGCTTTCGCAATTTGCCAGATGTGCGAGTCCTGCGCAACTATATTCCGTCTGAAACCAGCTACATCTATGACGTGAACGGAACGTTGCTGGACAGCATCCATGATGAGGCGAATCGAGAAGTCGTTGAACTGAACACCGTTTCTCCCAACCTTAAGCGGGCTGTTCTCGCGATCGAAGATAGCTACTTTTTCTCTCATCACGGAATTAACCCCTCAGGCATCGCCCGGGCGCTGCTAGCCAACCTTGAAGAGGGGCAGACCGTTGAAGGGGGTTCTACTGTCACCATGCAGTTGGTCAAGAACTTATTCCTGACTCCCGAACGAAATATCAGCCGCAAAATCGCGGAAGCAGTGCTGTCTCTGCGGTTAGAGCAAGTTTTTACCAAAGACCAGATTTTTGAGATGTATTTGAATCAGGTCTATTGGGGACACAACACTTATGGAGCAGAAACCGCAGCCCGTAGCTATTTCAATAAACATGCGTCTGAACTCAACCTGGCAGAAGCTTCCATGATGGCTGGCTTGATTCAGGCTCCAGAAGTTTACAGCCCCTTTGTCAACTATCAAAAAGCGAAAGAACGGCAGGCGATCGTGCTTGACCGAATGCAGCGGATTGGCTGGGCTACCCCGCAAGAAGTGGCAGAAGCAAAAGCTGCCCCGATTAAATTAGGAGAGATTACCTCTTTCCGCGCCAGTCAAGCGCCCTATATTACCGATGCTGTGGTGCAAGAGCTAACCAGCCGCTTTGGCCGAGAAGCCGTGTTGCAGGGCGGGATGCGGGTCCAAACGACGATCGATCTCAATTTGCAGCGCAAGGCAGAAGAGACCGTGCGGGATGGCATTGCCTCAATCCAATCCCAAGGCATCTATGCCGATCAAATGTCATTGGTCGCAGTGGATCCCCGGACCCATTTCGTCAAAGCTATGGTGGGCGGTGTGGACTACAGCAAGAGCCAGTACAATCGGGCCATTCAAGCGTTGCGTCAACCCGGATCGGCCTTCAAACCTTTTGTGTACTATGCAGCGTTTGCCAGCGGTAAGTACACGCCCGACTCCACCATTATGGACACCCCGGTTAGCTATCCCGATGGTGATGGCTACTACACACCGCAAAACTATGACGGCAGCTTCTATGGAGCCATGTCAATTCGGCAAGCACTCGCCCAGTCGCGCAATATTCCGGCAATCCGACTTGGCCAAGATGTGGGCATTAACCGGGTGATTGAGGTTTGCCGCACGTTGGGCATCAAGAGTCCCATGGAGCCAGTCACTTCCTTGCCATTGGGGGCAGTGGACTTAACCCCGCTAGAAATGGCTGGAGCTTATGCAACTTTTGCAAACGGCGGCTGGCATTCCGAGACCACAACGATCGTCCAAGTGACCGATAGCAAGGGCAATGTTTTGCTGGATAACACGCCACAACCCCAGCTTGTGCTCGATCCTTGGGCCGTTGCCGCACTGAATTCCACATTGCAGGATGTAGTCAATCGGGGGACTGCCACCGCAGCGCGACTGGATCGTCCAACTGCTGGTAAAACAGGAACCACCTCTTCAGAGCGTGATATCTGGTTTGTGGGGTATGTGCCACAATTAGCTGCCGCTGTCTGGGTTGGCAATGATGACTATAGTCCGATTGGCAAGGGAGCCACTGGAGGCGGGTATGTTGCTCCAGTCTGGCGAAACTTTATGACCAAAGCCTTAGACGGAGTGCCAGTGGAAACCTTTAAACCGATGTCTAACTTTGTGCGACCCTAAAGAATATTGAGTCGCTAGCTTTAAGCTCTGAAAATTTTAAGTTCTAGAAAGCGAGGTCGATCTTACTTTCGAACTGACCTTCGAAATTCATAGCCTAGAGCTCTGAGAGTAGCTTACAAACTTCTCTCAATTTCCGCTTTCATGCGCTCTAAGGTCAGATGCATCTGATCGAACATTTGTTGCGGTGTTACCCCAAACTGACCCAGTTGAGTCTTGAGCTGCTCAACAGTCATTTTGGCCATAAAGTCCTCTGAAAGCTCAAAGCGCTTCATAAACACGCGATAGCGCTCCATCATCCCTTCCATTTGTTCAATGAAGATTTTTTTACCTTCGCGATCGAACTTACCGTAGTCCGATCCAAGATGCATAAGAGACTGGTAGTCGTCAAAGAGCTGTTTTGCTTCCTGTTGAACAATCTCAGAATCGAAGAATCCCATTGTTGCCTTCGTTTTGGATGCGTACTGACGTGGATAAGGGATTGGAATGGTGTTGTATAGATACAATACAACTGTGTAGATACCATACAACAGCAAGGGCACCCTGGCCTTACAGCATCACTTTTGGTCATTCCTGAGCAATGAGTGATGAACTCGATTCGAAGTTGTTCTACCTAAGCACCAATCCAACCGTAATAATTTTCATTTTAATATCAGTCTCTCAATAGGCCGGAGATCGGATATCTCTACCTGAAATCGCGTTTTTGCAAGATGCCAGTTTTGTTATCCAGGTGAGGGAATTTCGATCGGCACCATTTCTCACCGTTGTAGTTTTTAACCACGGTAGAGAATTTGCTTCCAAAATTCAATGTATGCTCTAGTAAGCAAATTATGTTATGGCAGCTTGAGCAATCAGTCTGACAAGTTGTCTACTCCCTTGCTGCCAGGTGCGAAAAGCAGGATTGCTTGAGTTGTACTGACCTTTATTTATACTAGCTGTAGTAGTTAGGTAGTATCGATTGGTATGGAATGAATGAATTGAGGGTGTTAGCCTCAAGTGATTAAAGGATCTCTTTTTCATGCGGCCCGTGCTTCATAACAGTTTCTTGGAATTTCCAAGTGGTCCCATTCCACTAGATTCCCCGCTTTACATTGAACGTCCGCCGATCGAGCAGGTTGCCTACGCAGAGATTGAAAAACCGGGCAGCATGCTGCGGATCAAAGCCTCTCGCATGATGGGGAAGAGCTCGCTGCTCAATCGAATCTTGGCCCATGCCGAGGCTCAAGACTACAAAAAGATCTGTCTCGATTTTCAGGATGCGGAAACGAACATCACGGATTCGCTCAATCATTTGCTGCGCTGGATTGCCGCAAGCGCCAGTGTGGAACTGGGTCTCAAGCCCTGTCTAGATGACTATTGGGATGATGGCATTGGCTGCAAAATTAGTTGTAACCTCTACTGGCAGCATTACCTTTTAGCTCACAGCGATCGACCCATCGTTTTTACCATTAGCAACATTGACTGGCTGTTTAGCTATCCCAAAATTGCCAAAGAATTTTTAGCCCTGCTGCGATCGTGGTACGAGAAGACCAAACAGCATTCTAGCTGGCGCAAGCTGCGCTTTGTAGTGGTTTACTCTACCGACGTCTACGTCCCCTTAGATATCAATCAGTCTCCTTTCAATGTTGGGTTACCCCTGCGGCTGCCGCGTTTCACCTTGGAACAGGTAAAAACCTTAGCCCAGGGCTACAAACTCATTTGGGCAGAGAGTGAGGTGGGGCAATTGCGGTTAGGAGCCTTACAGGAATTAACGGGTGGGCATCCCTATCTCGTCAATCTCGCACTTTATCATTTTTGCCAGACAGACACCTCGCCAGAAGAATTGTTGCAGTCCTCCATGACCGAGGGTGGCATCTATGTCGATCATCTGCGGCGATTGCTTTACATCATTCAGTCCGATCCTAATTTAGAAGATGCCTTTAAGCAGGTGATCTCATCGGATGCCCCCATGAAACTGGAAGCCTCTTCGGCTTACCGCTTAGATGGATTGGGTTTAATTAGTCTGAATGGCGATCGGGTTGTCGCTAGCTGCGATCTCTACCGGCTTTATTTCAAGGAAAAGCTGTTTTCCTACCGAGAAGTCTTGATCAAGCTTGAGCACCTAAGTCGATCGCGCTTTCGGTTTGATTTGCTTGCCTCATCTTTGCGAACTCCCTCATCTGATACGTTTGCAGAGCCCCCGGTTCCCCAGCTCGATCAACTCACTCAGGTGTCTACCCGTCAGCATTTCGACGTGATCTATGCACTGGAATGGAAACGGGCTGTGAGAGAGCAATCCCCGCTGGCGATCGTTCTCATCGATATTGATTACTTCAAGGTTTACAACGATACCTATGGGCAAGCCGAAGGTGATCTTTGCTTGCAAAAAGTTGCCAGTGTTTTGCGAGAGGTGATCCAGCGACCTGCTGATTTAGTGGCTCGCTATGGGGGAGAAGAGTTTGTTGTGTTGTTGCCCCAAACCGATCTTCCTGGCGCAACCTTTGTGGCTGAAACAATTCGGTTACAGATAGCAGCTCTAGAAATTGCCTGTGACTATTCCATGGTCGATGGTTTGCCCAGTCCAGTTTTGACGGTGAGTGCCGGGGTCGCAGCATTGACGCCTGATGGCAGCACTCCAGTCACCAACTTATTAGACGCCGTCGATCGGGCCCTCTATCAATCCAAGCGGCAGGGGCGCAATCGGGTCACTGCAATTGACCTGTAGCCATGGTGCAGTCTCATTATCAAGTGGGTGGCAGTCTGCAAGTTGATCATCCGACTTATGTGATGCGGCAGGCAGATACAGACCTATTTACGGCATTAGAGCAGGGCGAATTTTGCTATGCCTTTAATGCCCGTCAAATGGGCAAATCATCCCTGATGGTGAGAACCAAACACCGCTTAGAGCAGCAAGGGTATCGCTGTGCGGTGATTGATATGACCTGCATTGGCAGCGAAGTCATCACGGTCGAGCAATGGTATAAAGGTCTAGCCTATGAGCTTTGGTTAGGGTTTGACCTCGTACAGCAGGTGCCGCTCAAGCAGTGGTGGGAAACCCAGCAAGATTTATCTCCTGTTTACCGTCTGACTCGATTTATCCATGAAATTTTGGACTGTCTGCCTCACGATCGTCTCGTGATCTTTGTGGATGAAATTGACAGCATGTTGGGGTTGCCCTTTTCAGTCGCTGATTTCTTTGGCCTGATTCGCCACTGCTATAACCAGCGATCGCTTAACTCCAACTTCAACCGGATTACCTTTGCGCTGTTCGGGGTCACAACGCCCTCTGCTTTGGTGCAAGACAAGCGTAAAACGCCTTTCAATATTGGTCGCGCGATCGATCTGCGAGGATTCCAGCTCAGTGAAGTCCAACCCTTGTTACAGCGGTTTGAGGGCAAAATTGAGCGGCCTGATGGCTTGATGCAAGAGATCCTTAAGTGGACTGGCGGACAGCCNTTTTTTAACCCAGAAGCTCTGCCAGCTTGTTTTACAAATTATTGATTCTAGCCCTCAGTCGGCTTTCGTCATTCCCCTGGGGACAGAAGCATTCTGGGTGGAAAATCTGGTGCAATCTTATGTTTTGCAGGATTGGGAATCGCAGGATGAACCAGAACATTTGCGGACCATTCGCGATCGCCTCCTCCAGTCACCGCAAAAGAGTGGACGCTTACTCAGCCTTTATCAACAAATTTGGCTGGCAGAGTTCCAATGGCAGCCGATCCTGACCGAAGCACAACTCCAACAGACTCAAAATTTTGTGGCTGATCAGCCTCAACAACCCGCCTTTGTCTCATTGGATGATAGCCCTGAACAACGGGAACTGCTGTTGTCGGGCCTAGTCATTCGCCAACAGGGGATGTTGCGAACCAAGAACCGCATCTACCAGAAAATTTTTGATCAGGCCTGGATTCAACAACAGTTGAACTCATTGCGACCCTATGCTCAGGCGATCGAAGCCTGGGTGGCGACAGGCCAAACCGACTCTTCCCGTTTACTACGAGGTCAGGCATTACAGGATGCTCGCCAGTGGACACAAGGTAAGCAACTGAGCGATCTTGATTACCAATTTTTAGCAGCCAGCCAACAGCTTGACCAACAGGAAATGCAGCAGGAGCTAGAGGCGGCAAGGCTGAAGGAAGTTGAAATTCGCTTGAGAGTGGAACAGCGTAGCGTCAGACGGCAGCGCTTTTGGCTAGCAATCTTGGGTTGCAACTTGATCATTGCAATCTGCCTGGGTCTGATCAGTTTTCGGCAATATCAACAGGCAGCCATCAGCGAAGTAAAAGCGCTCGCCAAGACTTCAGAAACGTTTTACGTCACCCATCAAAATCTGGATGCGCTGGTGATGGCCTTAAAAGCAAATGCCCGACTCAAAGCAATCGGTTCAATGGATGCCACTATCACTGAACCAGTCGCGAAAGCATTGCGGCAGGCGGTTTACAACACCAGCGAAATTAACCGCCTGTCAGGACAGCATAGCCCAGTTCAGGCAGTGGCAATCAGCCCTAATGGTCGTTTGATGGCCTCTGGGACGCATGATCGGATTTTGCGGTTATGGCAGCCCGATGGAACCCTGCTGAAAACGCTGTATGGCCATAGCGATCGACTGACGGCAATTGCATTTAGCCCAGATAACCAGTGGATTGCATCCGCATCGGACGATCGCACCATTGTTCTGTGGCAAGCTAATGGCACAAAACAGAACCGTCTAATTGGCCATTCAGGGCAGGTCACCTCGGTTGTGTTTGGCCCAGAAGGGCGGTTTGTGGCTTCTGCCAGTCAGGACAAGACCGCTAGATTATGGGGGATGGATGGCAAGTTGCTCACCCGATTGGTCGGACATCAAGATGCGGTTCGCGATGTTGCGTTGAGTCCTGATGGCTTGATGGTGGCAACCGCGAGTGATGACAAAACGGTGAAACTTTGGGAGCAGAGTGGTCGCTTACTCACAACCTTGCAGGGCGATCAGGGACGAGTTCGGACAGTGGCCTTTAGCCCCAACAATCATACGATCGTCTCTGGTGGCGAAGATGGCACCTTAAAGCTATGGACCACCGAAGGTCAGTTGATTCGTACTTTAAAGGGGCATCGCGGGGCAATTCAAGATGTCGCGTTCAGTCCATTGGGACAGCTCATTGCGTCGGCCAGCAGCGATCACACCATTAAGCTCTGGAACCGGGACGGTATTTTGCTAGCAACCCTGCAAGGACATCAGAAACCTGTGCAAAGCGTGGTTTTCAACCCAGATGGGCGAACCCTGATTTCGGGCAGTGCGGATGAAACCATCCGGTTCTGGAAAGTGAAGAATTTTTTTCTGACGCCGCTCGTGGGGCATGAAGCAGGGGTAACTACCGTTGCGTTTAATCCGATCGATCAAACGCTGGTGACCGGCAGTGACGACAAAACCGTGCGGCTGTGGAATCGGCGGGGTTCAATGCTGAGAATTTGGCGAGGGCATCAAGATGACGTCACAAAGGTAACTATCAGCCCCAATGGACAAGTGATTGCTTCTGCGAGCCGTGACCAAACGATTCGACTCTGGGACCGGGAAGGCAATCATTCTCATATCTTACGAGGAAACCAATCTGCAGTTCGATCGGTCAGTTTTAGTCCCAATGGCCAGGAAATCGCTTCGGGGGGAGATGATGCCATGATTCGGCTCTGGGATCGAAAGGGTAATCCTTTGTGTTCCTGGGTAGCCCATGTTGAGCCAGTCACCGATGTTGTGTTTAGCCCGATCAGCCCGTTATTGGCCTCCGCTAGTGTAGATGGAGCGATTAAATTTTGGCAAAGTAATGCGGTGCCTCAGCTTAGTTCCAAACCTGATAGGACTTGGAGAAAAGATGGAGAACTTTTAACCAGCTTTGGTGACTACGATGCTGAGATTGCAGCTGTTGCCTTCTCTCCAAATCAACAGACGGCCCGGAACAAACCTCAAGAACAGCTTGCCACTGCCTGGAATAAGACCGTCAAAATCTGGAACATGGATGGCACAGTGGCAATGACGTTACGCGGACATCAGGGGAAAGTTCGGGATGTTGCCTTTAGCCCGGATGGCCAATTGATCGCTTCAGCCAGTGACGATAATACAGTCAAATTATGGAGCCGATCGGGCCAGGAACTCACGACTTTAGATAGCCATGGGGCAGCAGTGCGGGCAGTTGCTTTCAGCCCAGATAGCCGCATGGTTGCTTCGGTTAGTGATGATCAAACTGGATTGTTGTGGGATTTGCAGCTTGTCCTTGATACTTCTGCGTTACAAACTTACGGGTGCTCCTGGATTCGAGACTACCTGCAGACGAGTCAAACCCTGGAACTTACCGATCGTCAGTTATGCGATCAGGTTACGAAATCTCAGCGTCATTCACGCTAGAAGTTCCTGAGCTTGACGGGAATCCCCACCCTGTCCATTATGGGTAGCAAGATACAATGAATGCAGTCACTCTGCCTTATTAGTAGCTTTATTGGCTTGGTAGTTAGTTAGCATTACGAGCGAGGAGATCCGCAGCGAATGGGAAAGGTAGTTGGCATTGACTTAGGAACGACAAACTCAGTGGTTGCCGTCATGGAAGGTGGCAAGCCTGTTGTCATTGCTAACGCTGAGGGAATGCGGACCACCCCCTCCGTTGTGGCATTTACGAAAGATGGCGAGCGTCTGGTGGGACAGATGGCGCGACGGCAGGCGGTGCTGAATCCTCAAAATACTTTTTATGGCGTCAAACGCTTCATTGGACGCAAGTACGCGGAGCTGAATCCGGAGCTGAAGCGAATTCCCTACACGATTCGGCGTGACGAGGCCAACGGCGGCATCAAAATTAAATGTCCGCGTGTGCAGAAGGATTTTGCCCCAGAAGAACTCTCGGCCATGGTGTTGCGGAAGCTGGTAGAAGAAGCCAGCCGCTATCTTGGCGAACCCGTTACGCAAGCGGTCATTACGGTGCCTGCCTACTTTAACGATACTCAGCGCCAAGCTACTAGAGACGCGGGCCGCGTGGCAGGGCTGGAAGTCTTGCGTATCCTCAACGAACCGACAGCAGCTTCCTTGGCCTATGGTCTCGATCGCCGCGATAACGAAACGATCCTGGTGTTTGACTTAGGCGGCGGCACGTTCGATGTTTCCATTCTGGACATTGGCGATGGGGTGTTTGAAGTCAAGGCAACGAGCGGCGATACCCAACTTGGCGGCAGCGATTTTGATAAGCGAATTGTGGATTGGCTGGCCGATCAGTTTCAAGAAAAAGAAGGCATCGATCTGCGGCGCGATCGTCAAGCTTTGCAGCGCCTGATGGAAGCGGCTGAGAAAGCCAAAATTGAGCTTTCGGGCGTCACTTCCACTGAAGTCAATTTGCCTTTCATTGCAGCCAGCCCAGAGGGTCCGTTGCATCTGGAAACCCGACTGACGCGAACTCAGTTTGAGGATCTCTGCGAGGATCTGGTGAATCGATTGCGACAGCCTGTTCGCCAAGCTCTGGGCGATGCTGGGCTCAGTCCTAACCGGATTGATGAAGTCGTGCTGGTGGGTGGGGGCAGCCGGATGCCAATGGTGCGCGAACTGGTGCGCAGTCTGGTCGATCGCGAACCCAACGAGAATGTCAATCCGGATGAGGTGGTAGCCGTTGGAGCAGCCATTCAGGGCGGCATCCTCAACCAGGAAGTCCAGGATATTTTGCTGCTGGATGTGACCCCTCTGTCACTGGGATTGGAAACGGTAGGCGGCTTAATGAAAAAGCTGATTCCGCGGAATACGACGATTCCAGTGCGGCGATCGGATGTTTTCTCAACTTCGGAAAACAACCAGACGATGGTAGAAGTCCATGTGGTGCAGGGCGAGCGAGAAATGGCTACTGACAACAAGTCGCTGGGCCGATTCAAGCTGATGGGCATTCCTCCTGCGCCGAGAGGTATTCCGCAAATTTCCGTCTCGCTGGATATTGATGCCAACGGGATTTTGCAGGTGACCGCAGTCGATCGCACTACCGGACGAGAGCAGGGCATCACAATTCAAGGGGCTTCTAACCTGAGCGATGCCGAAATTGATCGGATGATTGAAGAAGCAGAACGATTTGCTGACGAAGACCGCCAGAAGCGCGATCGGATTGAGAAACGCACCCAGGCTGAAGCGCTGACTTTCGAGGCAGAACGGCAGCTGCGAGAAGTGGCCCTCGATTTTGGCATGCAGTTTGCTAGCGCCTATCGCCGTCGGATTGAGAACCTGATCCAGGAACTACGGGATAACTTGAAGCGCAATGACGATCGCGGGATTGATACAACTCAAGGCGATTTACGCGACGCGCTCTATGAGCTTCAGCGCGAGGTCTATCAGATCACCCGCGAAGATGAGGAAGACAAAGACTTCTTTGGTTCGATTCGGCGGACTCTATCCAATTTAGGGGAAGAGTTCTTTGGCGATGATGACGACTTTTATGACGATCGTCGAGACTATGGTCGCAGCTATGGCATGGATTATGGTCGGGATCCTTATGGCCAGAATTCCTACAGTCGAGATACTTACAGTCGCGACTCCTACAGCCGTGACTCCTACAATCAAAATTCCTACGGACAAAACGCCTACGGCCAGAATTCTTACAGTCGAGATTCCTATAATCAGGACGCTTATCGCCAAGATTCTTACAGCCGTGACCCTTATCGGCGAGAGTCCAATCGCGATTATGACCAAGGACGCGATTATGACCAAGGGCGTAACTACGATCAAGAGGCCGATCGCAACTATGGTCGGCAGAGTGATCCAGAACCTTATAGCCGCAGTGCCGATCGCAACCGGCAAAACGACTATCCAGACTCCTATGGTCGGACTGAGGATCGCACGCGCTCTAATAACATAAACCGTCGGGAGAACGATCGCGAGGCATACCAACGGGAGGACTATCAGCGGGAGGACTATCCCAACAGGTCCGCGCGAAATAGCAACCGTGACGATTATCGCGATGACTATGGCAATAATCGCTCTAGCTTCCCATCCGGTTCCTCAGCTCGATCGAATCCAAACGCTGCTGAGCCGAGAAGTGGAAACTCTGAAACCTATGTGCGTCGCCGTAAGACAGAGAGTTATGACGAGGATCAAACTCGCAGTCGGCGCAAGCCAGAACCCTATGTTGGCAGAGATCGAAATCCTGAGGGGCGCGATCTTGAAGAACGGGATCCTGCGCCACCTGGTCGATCTGGCCGAGATGATCGCGATCTCTATGCCAATCGCCGTGCTCCTGAGACCGATCGTCGTGCTCCTGAGACCGATCGTCGTCCCCTACCGCCTAGACAACCGAACAGCCTGGATGATGAATGGGGGGATGAAGATGAATGGCTTTAAGGGGTGCTGAGGGGTGACATTCACACCCCATACTGACTGATGTAATTGACCCTTTCACTTTCACTTTTCTCTCTTCTAAACTTCTATAAATTGCTCCATGCAAAACTTTCGGAACTACTACGCCATTCTAGGAGTTTCTAGAGACGCCACAATTGACGAGATTAAGAAATCCTTTCGGAAGCTGGCGCGGCAGTATCATCCGGACATGAATCCGGGGGATAAATCGGCAGAGGAACAATTTAAGGCATTGGGCGAAGCCTATGAGGTTTTGTCGGATGAAGGCAAACGGGCTCAGTATGACCAATACAGTCAATATTGGAAGCAAAGCGGCTTTCAAGGCAAAGCACCCTGGCCTGCGGGTTGGGGTAAGCGATCGAACGGGCGTCAAGATCAAGACATCGATTTTAGCCAGTTTGGCGACTTTAACACCTTCGTTGATGAGCTGCTGAATCGTCAGACTGAACCCGTCAAGCCACCCAGCCGCGAGAGTACGGAAGATCCTTTCCGTCCTGGCAAAACCAAAACTGCCTATACCGTACCGCGCAAAGATGGACCTCGCAATGCCGAAGCTGACTTGACCGTACCCCTAGAGCGCGCCTATACGGGAGGCCGAGAACGCATTCGCCTGGAAGATGGCCGATCGCTGGAAGTCAACATGCCGCCAGGAATGGTGTCGGGGCAAAAAATTCGACTGCGGGGTCAGGGTGTGGCTGGGGGTGACTTATTCCTGAATATCGAGGTACCGCCCCACCCTTTCTTCCAATTAGAGGGAGCAGATATTTACTGTCGCTTACCCATTACTCCCGTGGAAGCTGTGTTAGGTGGACCGATCGAAGTACCGACCCTGGATGGACTGGTCAAGATGATGATTCCGCCGGGAGTGCGATCAGGCCAGAAGCTGCGGCTGGGTGGCAAAGGCTATCCGATCGATGAGGAACGGGGCGATCAGATTGTCGAAATTCAAATTGTCATTCCCAGAGACATTACCAGCCAGGAACGCGAACTCTACGAAAAACTGCGGCAGATCGATTCTTTCAATCCGCGCGCCAATTTGCCAGTTTAAAGGCCGAAGGCACGACGAGCCAAAAGACGATCGCGCAACCCATGGGCTGGAAACCGTCGTTCATTTTCTGCACGAATTTGTTCCGATCGCTGTTGTTGTTCCTGCATATAGGCTTCTACTCCTCCTGATCCCTTTCTCGCTACAATTTCTTCAGATGCGAAATAAATAATTCATGGCACAGTCCATCGATCGCAGACGCTTGCTGCAATGGGGTAGTTTATGGTTAGGCAGTATGGGGTTGGCTGCTTGCGATCGTCATTCACCGTCGGAGGCAGTCCCAACAGAGTTAGCGCCAACGCTGCCCTCATTTCAGTTCACCAGTCCGGCCTTTCCTGCTGAAGCATTCATCCCAATCGAATTCACCTGTGACGGAGCCGATCGATCGCCAGCCTTAAGCTGGACCGCTCCACCAGCAAAAACCCAGAGCCTGACCCTGATTGTCGAAGATCCAGACGCACCCAATGGTTTGTTTGTGCATTGGGTTCTCTATGATTTGCCTGTCCAGTTGCAGAATCTACCAGCAGCCATGCCAACCCAACCGTTTCTCAGCAGCGGCGGCATTCAAGGGAAAAATGATTTTGGAGCCTATGGGTATCGAGGTCCCTGTCCACCGAGCGGCACCCACCGCTATTGGTTCAAGTTATATGCTGTAGACAAGCTGCTCGATTTACCTCCCGGAGTTTCGGTTCAAGCGGTCCGCGCTGCCCTAAAGGACCATGCTCTGGCGGTTGCCCAACTGATGGGACGCTACAGTCGCCAACGTTAGCATTCTATGGAAAAAAATAAAGTTGGATTGCGATCGCGCCTGTTTCTCTCCCATGTAATTGTCATGGTGGTGGGACTGCTGACGCTGCTTGCGATTAGCAAAATTTCATCTCCGCGATTTTTTGCAGTTTATTTGAGACAGATCGAAATTGGCGGGATGCGGGTTGGCCAAGTGCGGACCCAGTTGATTCGCAGTTTTGATGATGCCTGGAGCAAAGGAGCCTTCTGGTCAGTGGTGGTAGGAGCCTCAACCGCTGGAGGATTGAGCTATTTGGTGTCTAAACGGATCGTGCAGCCGCTAATCCAAATGGAGGAAATTACCAAAAAGTTTGCTGCCGGACATTTAGAAGAACGGGTGCCACCCAACGAAATTCCAGAAGTCGATCAGCTAGCCACAAGCTTTAACCGCATGGCTGCAACATTGGAAGGCGTTGAGCAGCGACGGCGGGAATTAGTGAGCGATCTAACCCATGAATTGCGCACCCCCTTAACTGTCTTAAAGGGCTATTTAGAAGGGTTGGCAGATGGCACGATCGAGCCTTCTACCGATATTTACGAACGCCTCTCCCGCGAAACAGGCCGGATGCAGCGGTTAGTTAACGACTTGCAAGAGCTATCGAAAATGGAGGCGGGCTATTTGCCGATCGATGCCCGTCCCATGGAACTGCAACCCCTGCTGAGTTCGATCGTGCGACGCTTTGCTGATCAGTTAGTCGAAGATAGTCCTCAGCTCTTGCTCGATTGTCCGTCTGAGATACCGCGTGTGTCAGCCGATCCGGAACGAGTTGAGCAGATTATAGTGAACCTAATTGGCAATGCGCTGCGTTACACATCAAAAGGTTCGATCGTCGTTAAGGTTTATCCAGAACAAGATAAGATGTGGATCGCCGTGATTGATACGGGCCAAGGAATTGCCCCTGAGGATTTGCCCCATGTGTTTGAGCGCTTCTGGCGAGCGGACCGATCGCGCGATCGGCATTCAGGTGGCACGGGCATTGGTCTGGCAATTTGCAGTCGCTTAGTGGAATTGCATGGCGGCAAAATTCAAGTGGAGAGCCAGTTAGGGAAAGGCAGCACCTTCCGGTTTTCTTTGCCGATCGCCCGAGAAAAGCTGATCGCGTTGAAAAAGACATAGAGAAAATCAAATTGAGCGATGCAAACAGCGTTGGATTGGTGGCAGCAAACATTTCCCGGCGGTCAACAAACCCTCACCATTTTGGATGCAAACGGACAGCCTGTGACGATCGCCTATGGGGAAGCAGGTACAGGACAGCCCCTATTCTTACTGCATGGCATTGGCAGCTGGAGCTATAACTGGCGCTGTAGCGTTGCTCCGTTGTCGGAACATTTCCGTGTGATTTGTGTAGATGCCAAAGGCTATGGCTTTTCCCAAACAGCAAATCATGACGAACAAGTTGGACATCAGGTGATCGAGTTAGTGCGCGTGATTCAACAGTTGNTCCAATCGGCCTGTGATCATTGCAGCGGAATCTTTAGGTGCTTTGACTGCCCTTGCAGTAGCGCAAGCCAATCCAGCCTGGATCGATCGATTAATTCTGATCAACGTGCCGATTTTTCCGCAAAAGCTGCCGAGCTGGGGCATGCGTTTTGTCGCAGCCATTCCTTTGCCGCTGATTCGTTGGGTCGATCGGCAACATCTGATTCGTCCGTTTGCGCCGATCGTGCGCTGGGTCACACGGCAAGTGCGTCGAGAAGTGGTGGTCGATCCGGCGTTGATTACCGACAGCGAAATCTATTGGCTCACCTATCCCTATTTGAATTTACCGGGGACATTGAGCCAGTTTGCTGCCGATTTGCAGCTCTCAGCCCAAGAAATTCAACGATCGCAGCAAGGCCAGCCCAATTGGATCGATCGAATTCAGCAAAACCTGGAAAAAACAACGCAGCCGACCCTGGTGTTATGGTCCGACTGCGATCGTTGGTTTCCAGTAGAAGATGGCAAAAAATTGTGCAATCGGCTGCCGAATGCGAAATTTCAGATCATTCCCAATTGTGGCCATGTGGCCTCAAGCGGCAATCCGGTCGCTGTCAACGCTGCAATTCTGAGATTTCTACAAGGCGAATCCATTTAAAACGAATCCAAATCCAGCGCTTTTGAGCCACCTGCTTCTAACTGATTCAAAATAACCCCAAGCTGATACCAAACCAGCGCTGCCGTGAACACCGTCAGGATAAATGAAAGCATGTAGGCGATCATACTGGGGAAGCCAAAAATCTGGATGCCTGATGCCAAGAAAACCCAAACGCCCAAGGAAATTCCCAGGAAAGGGAGGAACAAGGCAAATCCACGCAAATTAGCCAGGGTACGAGTCGATCGATGGCGCGACCAGTCTTGCACAGACTGCTTCAGCATCGCCTCAAACGCAACACCTGAAGCAACGGCTGCCAGAAGACCAACCACTAGCAACACATAGGGGGGATTGTAATACACGAAACAAGCTCCTTAACTGCGATCGAACGGCATCAACGAAGTCACAGAAGGCAGTACGCTTGCAGTTGAAAAGCCTGCTAATGCTCCTAGCGCCACATTGATCAACCGACTGGGTTTCACATCATCCTTAATCAGATTCCAGAGGCGCTGCACTTCTTCGGTATGAAGTCGATCATCCTCGACTAGCGCTAAAATCAACTGCTGCCGCAAATACTGACCTTCTTCAGACAAGAGGTATTGTAAGCCGAGTTGGGCGGTTGGCAAAATGTCGAAATTCGTATCGGAACGGGCGATCGCAATCAGGTTTTCTAACCGCTGCCACTGGAACTTGCCATTTTTGAACAGCACTTCAATCAGGCGTCGCCGCAAATGAGCTGATTCACCCGTCAATAACCGCCTTGCCACATAGGGATAGGCCACATCAACAATTTTGAAATCAGGATTTAAGCTGAGGGCTAAACCTTCCTGCGTCACCAGCGATCGAATAATCAGCGCAAACTTGGCTGGCAAACGGAAGGGATATTCATACATCAGCTCAGCAAACTGATCGGTGATGGTCTTGAAGTTGAAGTCCCTGACATTCTGACCCAGCGCACTGCCTAAGACTGTTTCTAAGGCTGGAACGATCGGATGAATATCCGTTTCGGGAGTCAGGAAGCCTAAATTGACAAAATCTTTCGCCAATGCTTCATAATCCTGATTGATCAAATGCACCACAGCATCGACCAGGGTTTCTTTGGTCAGTTCACTCAACTGATCCATCATGCCAAAGTCGATGTAGGCCATCTGGCCGCTGGACAGGGCGAATAAGTTGCCGGGATGGGGATCGGCATGGAAGAAGCCAAACTCAAGTAATTGCCGCAAACCAGCCGTAACTCCGATTTCGATCAGGTCGTTTTCATCCAGATTCGATTCGCGAATTTTTTGAATATCCGTCAGTTTGAAGCCGTTGATCCACTCCAGCGTCAACACATGCTGGCTACTATAGCGCCAGAAAATGGTAGGCACCTTCACCCGCAGATCGTTCTGGAAATTGGCCGCAAATTTTTCGGCGTTGCGCCCTTCATGCAGATAATCAACTTCTTCGAACAGCTTGCCGCCAAACTCATCGACGATCAGCGTCAAATCATGGCCTAGATTCAAAGGTAGCCAGGGCGCAATCCAGGTGGCAGCCCAACGCATCAGATACAAATCGAGCGTCAAAATCGGCAAAAGATTCGGACGCTGTACTTTCACCGCAACCGCTTCACCGCTCCGCAATCGAGCCTGGTAAACCTGTCCTAAACTGGCTGCCGCAACGGGCTGAGGCGAAATTTCGCTGTAGATCTCGTCAATGCTGCGATCGAGCTCACGTTCAATGATGGCAAAGGCGATCGGGGTAGAAAAAGGAGGCAACTGGTCTTGCAGCTTAACCAACTCATCTAAAAAGTCTTTGCGAACCAGATCGGGGCGGGTGGAAAGGGCCTGTCCAACTTTGATGTATGTGGGGCCTAAACGGGTGAGAATCTGCCGTAGTTGGGTTGCTCGCTTACCTTTATTGCGTTCTGTCCGATCGAACCATTCGTCTTGCTTACAGCCTAGAAAGAAACCCGCAAATAGCCAAATAACAACGAAAGTTCGCCAAATCGCTCGCCAAGGACGATACCGATAATACTGAGCGATCGCCTGGGGATCATAGCGTCGCATCTGCTCGATCGAAACTCGATTCACGTCTCCCACTGCCTCTTCTAAGTCAAAACTTTTGAACCCTAGCTGTTCAAGACTCAACTGAAAACTCAAACAGCACCAGCATAGCCAAACCTGCCTTTTGAAGGCTTTCGGGCAGTCCGCTTGGGATAGGAATTTGACCCAGTGAGATTGCCCGATGTTACCGGGACTTAACTCTAGTATAAGAAACTACAAATTTTTAGAGGCCAGAATCCAGAAAAAGTTAATTTTCATATCGTGAAATTGCCTAAGTACAAATTCTTATTCCTCTATGATCCCACAAAAATCAGGTTTTGTTGACATCTAAGCCACACTTCGCCCTGTGAAAAACAAGAAGAAACTAATTGAAATCATAAGTTTTACCAAGATAATCTTTAATTTTTGTAAAGTAGCGGGCAATTTAGATGCTCTCGTTCCGCTCAGGCTCAATTTCGCGAGATTACCTCGAATTTGCTGTAACTTCAGACTAAACCTGACTCATTCGTCTTATTTCTTTTAATCAAGGGATTAAGCGACCTTAATCTCGCCTTGTTACGGTTTCTGAGTGCGGGCGATTGGGTCTGTCTCGACGCACCCCCGTTTTGGACGCTTGTTCATTGAGACACAATCCTGAAAGATGAAGAACGAAACTATGGTAATCAAGCGTAGGCATTTCCTCACATTTCTAGGCGCAGGCACCGGAGCGATCGCGCTTCACCCCCTCTTAAACCAAAGTCAAAGTGGCACCGGGGCATCTCTTTCCATCAACGGCGATGGGGCAATTGCCCAAACGGCCAATGCTCTAAAATTTGTGCCAATCCAGGGTCCAATGCCCTTAGCAAACGATGGGATCGATCGACTTAAACAAAGCGTTAACTACAGCCAGTTCACGGTTGTGGATGATGTCGTTCTGCCCGAAGGGTATGCGTATCAGATTGTTGCTTCCTGGGGCGATCGGGTGGGCGATTCAAGGTTTGGCTATAACAACGACTACCTTTCTTTTGTCGAAACACAACCCGATGAAGGTTATCTCACCGTTAACTTTGAGTACATTAGCGCCATTCCCTGGCAGCAATCTTTTCAGCAGGTGATTGGCAAAACGCTGCCTTTTGAGACAGTGGCAGCCGCTCTGGAAGCCGCAGGAGAAGGTGGCATTAATGCCTATGCTTTACCTGATAGCGATCCACTGAAAGGCCAAATTCAGCAAATTGCCAAAGAAGCGCTAATCGATCTCGGCATTGGCGTGATTTCAATTCGGAAAGAGACGAATGGTCAGTGGGTTCGCATGCACTCTGCTGTCGATCGTCGCATTACCGGCACTTCGGGTCTAGAAGATGGTCGTTACCTGAAGTCAACCGGTCCAGCAGTGACCATTTTCCGCAAAACTCAAGGGATTGGATACATTGATGGGTTAGGCGACAAGATTATTGGTACCTTCAATAACTGTGCAGGCGGCACAACCCCTTGGGGTACGGTGTTCAGCGCTGAAGAAAACTATCAGGACTTTGTACCAGAACCTGTCAATGCTGATGGAACCTCCATGCAGCCTTCTGAGAAAACCTTTTTCATTGCTGAAGATGGCGTGAACGGTCTCGGCAATGTATTCGGGCTGGCGGGCAACAAATATGGCTGGATGGTGGAAGTTGATCCGGCCAATCCGAATGACTATGGCACCAAGCATACCTGGCTGGGTCGCTATCGCCATGAAGCGGTTGGAATTCGGGCAGACACAGGCAAGAAACTCGCCTTCTATTCCGGCTGCGATCGTCGGGGCGGTCACCTCTACAAGTTTGTCAGCACAGCAACGATCAGCAATCCTAGAGATAAAGCCAACTCAAGCCTGCTATCTGATGGCATGCTCTATGGAGCTAAATTTAATCCCGATGGGACAGGTGCCTGGGTTCCTCTCAAAGCCGATACGCCAGTTAACCCCGATCTGCCGAGCATCCATGCTGGAAAGATGATTACTCTGCCGAATACCGATCGGACTGCGGGCGGTGTGATGAAAGTTGAAGATGATGCCATGATCGCAACCTTTAAACAGCAGTTCAAAACCCTGGGCGATCTTTATCAAGGCAGCACGCCTGAAGAGTTGCAGGGAGCGATTCTGATTGATGCTCACTACGCCGCCAATGCCGCAGGTGTCACCTGTACTGCCCGTCCTGAAGATACAGACATTGCGCCCAACGGTTCTCTATTTGTCACCTTTACGTCGGGTTCTCCCAGCAGCAGTGATGGCAGCCCTGATGCGCAAGTCTTCAAAGGACCTAATGGGGAATCTCTCTGGGAATATGGCTGGATTGTGCGAATTGATGAAGATGGCAATGACCCGGCAGCGATGAGCTTCAAATGGACCATGTTTGCCACAGGGGGTGAACCGGCTGAAGGTGGCCTTGGCTTTGCCAATCCAGATAATTTGCTGATCGATCCACGCGGCAATGTCTGGACAGTAACCGATATGTCTAGCGACAAGCACAATAAAGCCATTCCCAGCCGGATCGATGCTGAGGGCAAACCCGTCAAACAGTCGGATCTGCGCGGGCTATTTGGCAATAACTCAATTTGGTTCCTGCCTACTTCGGGACCGAATGCAGGTGAAGCCTATTTGTTTGGATTTGGTCCAATGGATTCGGAAATGACGGGGCCTTACTTCAGTGCTGATTTGAAGACGCTGTTCATTTCAGCCCAGCATCCCGGTGAAGTGAATGGAATTCGCAAAGATATGGCCTCTGAAACACGTCAATATGCCATGAAAGCAGCAGACGGTCAGGAGTTTATGCAAACGCGGGAAGTGCCGATCGGCTCTAATTGGCCAAGTCAGCAAGCGAACCAACCGCCCAAACCTTCGGTGATCGCGATTTATCGAACCGATGGCGGCGCACTGGCTTAATGAGAACAAACCTGAATCACAATTAATGCGAACCAATTTAGGTAGGGGAGATCGATCGAACCTGCCTGTTTTTGTCTTTACTCTGCTGTCAGGACTTGATCGGCGGTTAAAGTCAGATCGGGAAAACTGGGTGAGAGAATTCGATCGCTCTCTCCAAACTGCCCAACCTCTACATACGATCCGTCTTTCAATTTCAGAACCGTAATGATGTGTTGCTGCGGAGCGATCAACCAATATTCTGGAACTCCGATTGCTGCATACTGAGCAGATTTATGGATATAGTCTCGATCGCGATTTGTTTTGCCTGGACTCACAACTTCAGCAATAAACTGAGGGGGCGGCATATCAAGGGTAATCGTCAGTCGTCGTTGAGTTAGTTCTAGATGTTCTGGCCGCAATACTACTAGATCTGGAAAACGATTGGCCGCATCATTTGCTTGCAGGATCGGCACCTGCACTTCACATTTACCTGGATGGATCAGTTCAACAGGAGTTCCTGCTGCAATCAGCAAAAGTAAAATGCGAACGGCAATTGTGCTATTTAACCTAGATTCAGGCGGCAATTCGACTAACTCTCCATTAACTAATTCATAGCGCCCTTCCATGTCGGACAAATTGCTGTAAGACAAGTATTCTTCAAAAGACTTGAATTTGAGTTTGGCTTGAGTCATCGCTATTCTCCAGCCGTTAGGACCTGATCAGTGGTTAATGTCAGTTGAGGGAAATTAGGTGAGAGAATTCGATCGCTCCCTCCAAACTGCCCAACTTCTGCATATAATCCATTCTGCAATTCCAGAACAGTAATAACGTGTTGGTGCGGATCGATCAGCCAATATTCCAGCACACCCAACTCTTCGTATTGCTGGCGTTTGCGATCGTAATCCCGTTGCTGATTGGCATTACCTGGACTGACCACTTCAACAATCAGCAGTGGCGGTGGCATGTCTCTAGTAATGGTCAACCGCCTACGAGTCAGTTGCAGATGTTCCTGCCGCAAAATAAATAAATCCGGCATACGGGTTCTAGGATCGCCTTTTTGCAGAACAGGAACCTCGACTTCGCCAGAGTGAATAATAATTAGTCGAGCAGGGATCAAATTAGTAGCAACCATCTGAAAAAACAGGGAGTTGATTATCACAACGTCGTCCCCTGCTTTTGTCCGTAATTGCCTTAATCCGTCATCAACAAATTCAAAAAAGCCTTCGGGTAGATCTGCACTTGCGTCAAGGCTGAGATATTCCTCAAAGCTCATTTTGAGGGCTTGCGTCATGGCTGCGCCTCCTTGAGGTTAGGCTGCTAATCTTCCAAATTATAGCGATCGATTAGTTCTTCTATATCCAGCCTCAGGAATTGCTTCAGGCGATCGTCATTCTCAGCAAACAACACTTCGATCGATAGTGGTCCCATAACTTGCATAGGTCTGGGTCGATCAGCGATATTTTCAAGTGTTGACTGATGGTGTGTTCTCTATGCGTTTCTCCAAACTAGGTTGTATCACTGCGATCGCCCTTGGTTTCAATGGTGTGCCGCTGCTGTTGCCAATTCTTCCAGCAACCCAAGTCCTGCTTCCTGCTGCTGTTGCCCAAACTGCTCAAGCCCAACTTGCTGAAGCCAGTCGCCTTCTGGATCAGGGGAAGCAGCAGTTTCAGACGAGTGACTATCGAAAAGCAATCGAGTCATGGCAACAAGCCCTAGAAATTTATCAAAATCCTGATGTGCATAAGTCTTATCCTCAGGAAAGCCGCAATGGCGAAGCAGGGGCACTGATGAATCTGGGAATTGCTTACGGTTCATTGAGCCAATATCAGCAGGCGATCGACTACTTCCAACAGGCATTGCCCATCTTTCAAGCAGTGGGCAATCGTAATGGAGAAGCAGGGTTACTGAACAATCTGGGAATTGCTTATGGTTCCTTAAGTCAATATCAGCAGGCAATCGACTACTACCAGCAGGCGTTACCTATCCTCCAAGCAGTGGGCGATCGTAATAGTGAAGCAAAGGCATTGATGAATCTGGGACTTGCTTACAATTCATTGAGTCAATATCAGCAGGCAATCGACTACTATCAGCAGGCGTTACCTATCCTCCAAGCAGTGGGCGATCGTAATAGCGAAGCAAAGGCATTGATGAACCTGGGACTTGTTTATGGTTCCTTAAGTCAATATCAGCAGGCGATCGACTATTACCAACAGGCATTGCCTATCTTCCAAGCAGTGGGCGATCGTAATAGTGAAGCAAAGGCATTAATGAATCTGGGAATTGCTTACAATTCATTGAGTCAATATCAGCAGGCAATCGACTACTACCAGCAGGCATTACCTATCTTCCGAGCAGTGGGCGATCGTAATAGCGAAGCAAATGCACTGATGAATCTGGGAGTTGCTTACCGTTCATTGAGTCAATATCAGCAGGCGATCGACTACTACCAGCAGGCATTGCCTATTTTCCAAGCAGTGGGCGATCGAAACAGCGAAGCAAAGGTACTGACGAATCTGGGAGTTACTTACGGTTCCTTAAGTCAATATCAGCAGGAGATCGACTACTACCAGCAGGCATTACCTATCTTCCGAGCAGTGGGCGATCGTAATAGCGAAGCAAATGCACTGATGAATCTGGGAGTTGCTTACGGTTCATTGAGCCAATATCAGCAGGCGATCGACTATTACCAACAGGCATTGCCTATCTTCCGAGCAGTGGGCGATCGAGAGAGTGAAGGGCTGCTCTTAGCTAATATTGGTAGGCTATATGCAGCTCAAAACAGCCCTATCTCAGCGATTCAACAGCTTCAAAAGTCTGTAGAAGTGCGGGAGGCAATTCGAGCGGGATTGCGGGGACTACCCCAGGCAGACCAGCAGGCTTACACCGACAAAATTGCTGATGACTATCGATTTCTTGCAACGTTGCTGCGGCAACAAAACCGCAATCAAGAAGCTCAGGCCGTGCTGAATTTGCTGGAGTAACTATTCCCCGGCAGTTAGTACCTGATCAGCCGTTAGGCTCAATTCGGGGAAATTGGGTGAGAGAATCCGATCGCTCTCTTGAAATTGTCCAATCTCTGAATACAACCCGTTCTGTAATTCCAGAACCGTAACCCTCTGCTGCTCTGGATCGATCAACCAATATTCAGGAATGCCGACATCTTGATACTGCTGTCGTTTGGCAACATAATCGCGATCGTGCTGCAATTCCCCTGGACTAACAACCTCAACGACGAGTAGCGGTGGAGCTATCGACAGACGGATTGTGTTGCGACGCACTAACTGTTGAAGATGCTCTTCCCGAAGGATTGTAAGATCTGGATAACGATTCTTTGGTTCACCCCGCACCTCAAGTTCAAGCCCATTACCTCTAATACGACGATGGCCCACAATCGGCAAAAACATCGCAAACAAAAAGTTAGCAATCTCTACATTGAGTCCTGATTCGGGCGGCACCTTAATCAGTTCTCCATTAAACAATTCATAGAGGCAATCGGTTCCATCGTCATAGGCGAGGTACTCTGCAAAATTTTGGAAGCTTGGCTTGGTCTGGAGCATAAGATCATCCTGCCCGATCGCAAATCATACGTTTATTGTCTCGCAGCTCGATTGAAACCTGAGAATTCGCCCCTCAAAACTCAATAAAATCAAAACGCAATAAAAAAGGCGGGTTGCCCCACCTTCTCGAAGTTTTGAATTAGAAAAAATTAGCGCTAAGCAGTCACTAATTCAGGAGTCGGACGCTTGCTGTTACGAATTCCTTCGATCGCGGTAGCGTAATCCTTCTGACCAAATACCCCAGAACCAGAGACGATCGCATTTGCGCCCACTTCCAGCACTTGCCAGGTATTGTTGCCTTTCAAACCGCCATCGACTTCAATCCAAGGATCGAGGCCACGCTCATCACACATCTGGCGCAGCTTTTGAATTTTAGGCAGCACGCCCGGAATGAAGCTTTGACCACCGAAACCGGGGTTGACGCTCATAATCAGCACCAAGTCGCACAGTTCCAGCACATATTCGATCAGTTCCAGCGGGGTAGAGGGGTTCAGTACCACACCTGCTTGCTTCCCTAATTCCTTAATCTGCCCCAGGGTGCGGTGCAGGTGAGGGGAAGCGTTATGTTCTGCATGAACAGAGATGATGTCTGCACCCGCTTTGGCAAAATCGGCCACATATTTTTCGGGTTCAACAATCATCAAATGCACATCCAGCGGCTTCTGTGTGTAAGGGCGAATGGCATCAACAATCAGGGGACCGATCGTAATATTAGGTACGAATCGACCATCCATCACATCCACATGCACCCAGTCAGCACCTGCGGCATCAATTGCCTTAATTTCTTCACCCAAGCGACTAAAATCTGCTGATAGAATCGATGGGGCAACCACGATCGGTTTACGAGATAGGGTTTGGGTCATAGCTCTCCTCAGATCCTGCGTCCTGTTTTGTAACCAGTTTAACAAAGCTCGTTGTCAGCCCCGCTGGTTGATCCCCATAACGGCTGAAAATTCACCAGAAGTTTACCACACTTGCTTTACCGGATTAGAACCGACTTGCCCATGACTTCTCCTAAACCTTCCCGTCGCTGTCTCCCTGCTCAAGATCTTCCTGCCCCAAGTATGTTTGGCTGGCAAATGACCTGGCGATCGTTCCTCTACACAGCGTGGACCGGGGCAGTTCTGGCTGGACTGGCGACCCCCAGCATGGCACTGGATAACTCGGTTGGTGACTTGGGGATTGATGCTTATCGGCTGCATGAGGCCCCTTACGACCTGACGGGACGAAAAATTGCGATCGGTCAAGTTGAAGTCGGTCGTCCAGCCCAACTGGGGTTAGACAAGGCAGCCAATACCAATCCATTTGTGCGGGTGACTCGCCTATTTGTCCGCAACAATGCCGCCGAAGCGAATGACTATGTTGATAACCATGCGGCCCGGGTGGCCAGCATTATGATCAGCCGGGATAAGCGACAAACGGGGGTGGCTCCGGATGCTCGACTCTACTCAGCGGCAATCGGTAATTCTCCCGATGGTGGTCAATCTCAAGAATGTACGGCTTCCCAGACGATCGCGAATCAAAATGGTGGCGATGTGCGAGCGATCAATTTCAGTTTTGGTGAATCATTACAGCGAGATCCGCGCCCGAATCCAGTGCTGGATGGCAATGCCTTGTTAACCCAGTGTGTCGATTGGTCGTCGCGAGTTCACAACGTGCTGTATGTGATTTCGGGAAATCAAGGGCGAGGAGGCTATCCGATTCCAACTGACACGTTTAATGGCATGACGATCGCCAACTCCATGTCACTCAATCTGGTGGCAGGCATTTTCGACAAAGTCGATTTTTTTAGTTTAGGCAGCGAACCGACTCTGGTGATTGGGCGTGACCCGGCAACCGAAAGTAATGTGGGACCCCGACGATCGGTGACTTTACTTGCCCCTGGGCGGGCGATCGCGACGTTTGGGCCGGATGGGGCAATTGCTCCACCTGACACGGGTGGCACCAGCTTTGCGGCTCCTCATGTCACCGGAACCGTAGCTTTGCTGCAAGAATATGGTGATCGGATGATTCGGCAAGCTTTAAAGACCGGAGATGCCCAACATTGGGGTTTGGATGCGCGACAGCAGGTTGTGATGAAAGCGGTGCTGATGAACTCAGTGGATAAATTAAAAGATGATGGCGACGGAATGCGATTGGGAATGTCTCGCACTGTACGCACGATCGACAACAAAACCTGGCTCGACTCAGATGCCAACCGCGATCCTAAAATTCCGTTAGATGCCCAAATGGGAACAGGCCATCTCAATGCTTACCGTGCCTATGAGCAGTTTAGCCCCGGTCAATGGAGCCCTGATGCAGCCATACCTGCGATCGGCTGGGACTATCGCACGGTTGAAATGCTAGCAGCTAACCAGACTGCCTATCAGGACTATGTGTTTGAACAACCACTGCAAGCCGGTAGCTATATCAGTGCAACTTTAGCCTGGAACCGTTTGGTGGAACTGCAAGATAGAAACCAAAATGATGCATTTGATGAAGGCGAAACGTTTCGCGATCGAGGTCTAAATAACTTGGATATCTATCTGATGCGATTGGAAGATGAGGATATTCGCCAGAGCGTTTGGTCTTCAATCAGCGATGCCGATAGTGTTGAACATATCTTTTATCCGATTCCAACCAATGGCCGCTACAAAATTCGTGTGGTATTCCGAAACCGGATTAATGAACCTGTTCAACCCTATGCCTTGGCTTGGTGGGCCGTCCCCGCTCGCTAATTTCATCTAATTTTATCTTTAGTTAGAATCGGCCTGTTCAAGTTGCGCTTCTTCCGTGGCTTCTTGAAGAAACAATCTGGCTAATCGATCGTAAGTACCTGCTCCAATATATTTGGGATATTTATGTTCACGGCTATAGAGCCAAATGAGATCATCAAATAAATAAATGCGAATATCTTGAGTTAATTTCTTGCATTGCGGCATCAGTGCCTTTCCTGCTTCGAGGGCATCGGTCCAGCGCTCAAATTCCTGAATGTTATCTTGAAAAATTACTTTAAACATGATCGCTCAGTCTGATTGGTGGATCTGATCGGTTGGGCTGCTTTGATCCTAATCTGAGTTGCTCCTAAATGGCTCCGTTCTCAGGATTCAGTGACTACATCAGTTGCCAAAATAGTAACCAGACAAGGACTTTCAATAAGCAGTGGCATCGTAGAGAATAGCCGTGCCAGTGTGACACGGAACGATTAATGAATTTAGCAATTTAGGGAGTGATGCAGATCATGCGATCCAACAAACGACAGTGGTTGCTTTTGTTAATTGGATGTTTAGCGCTTGGTACGATCGGCTGTAGTCTGTTGCAATCCATACCGCAGGCGATCGCCCAATCTCCCGATCAACCCACTTCGACCCATCCCTCAACCCCCATGACCTCTCCCATGCCTGAAATCGATCCACGCCTTGTTACCGCTCAAACCAACTTTGGCTTTCAGCTCTTTGCCCAGCTAATCCAAAAAGATGGGACGCAAAACCGGATGATTTCTCCCTCCAGCGTGGCGATCGCCCTATCCATGCTCTATAACGGTGCAGCAGGTAGCACGCAGCAAGCCATGAGTGAGGCATTACAGCTTCAAGGTCTCAGACTGGAAGAATTGAATCAGGCCAACGCGGCCCTTGTCACCTCGCTAGAAAATGCTGACCCGAAGGTGAAGTTATCGATCGCCAATTCTTTGTGGGGCGAACAAGGGGTCCACTTTAACCCAGATTTTTTGCAGCGTAACCAGACCTATTACAACGCCGAAATTACGACCCTCAACTTTGCAGATCCAGGGGTACTGACTCAGATCAACAACTGGGTGAGCCAAAACACCGCAGGCAAAATTGACCGGATTATCGATCGCATCGATCCGCAGCAGGTGATGTTTTTGATCAATGCGGTTTATTTCAAGGGCAATTGGACCAAGCAATTTCAGCCCGAAGAGACGATCGATCGACCTTTTCACTTATTAGACAATACTCAGAAGCCGCATCCGTTGATGTCTCAGAGTGGCAGCTATCGCTATGCCGAGACCGATCAATTTCAGGCGATTAGCTTGCCCTATGGCGATGGACGGCTGAGTATGCTGGTCTTTCTGCCTAAGCCGGAGTCCAGTCTCGAGCAATTTCAAGCCAATCTGACGGCTGAAAACTGGAATCTTTGGTTACAGGAATTTCAGCAACGAGAAGGTTCAATCCAATTGCCTAAGTTTAAGACTGAATATGAGCGCTCCCTCAATGATGTTTTGCAAGCGCTAGGGATGGATGTGATCTTTGATTCAAACCAAGCAGACTTTTCCCACTTAAGCGACGTCGTGACGCATGTGGATGAAGTGAAACATAAAACTTATATTGATGTGAATGAGGAGGGAACTGAGGCTGCTGCGGTAACATCAATTGGCATCCGGGCCACTTCGATCAGTCCGGTTCAACCCTTCCAAATGACCGTTGATCGCCCCTTTTTCTATGCCATTCGCGATAATCAAACGGGCACTCTATTGTTTATGGGAACTGTGGTGAATCCAGAGTAAAGCAGATCTGGCCTGAGTTCAGGTAAACTGTGTCTTTCAACGTTGGTGATATGCCGAAACCCGATCCTTATCAAGAACGCGATCTGGAACGACTGCAAATTTTTGTTTGTTTAATTCCGGTGCTAGGCTTTTTCCCGGCCTTATGGACGCTATATCGGCAACAGGGCAGTTCAGAACAGCAGAATGCTAGCCGCTTAGTGGTGACCCTCGCGTTGGGGTGGCTGCTCGGAGATTTGCTGCTGGGCATCGGCAATCAAATGGCGATCGGAACGTCACCCGCTTCCACCTTATCGTTACTAATTTTGTCTAGCCTGCTGACTTCTGGATATTTTCTTGCTAACCTCTGGCTGATGGTGCGTCTCTGGCAACGTAAGCCGCTGCGGTTGCCCGGTATTAGCCAATTGAGCGATCGCCTCCCTTAACTAAATTCTGCAAGATTTTTCTATCTTGATCAAAAAAGAGGTGAATTTTGCAGAAAGAGCGTCTATATTAAATTGATTTGGATTTTGACTCTATCCCTAGCGTGTGAGGAAACTCGTGTCCACTACTCCTAGACAAAGCCCAATTTCTGGTGTTCCAGTCCAACGTTCTGTTAAAAACGGTGCATGGCGATGGTTATGGTTGGGACTAGGTTTAATAGGCGTAGCGGGATTATCGGCTTCCGCTGGGGCATTGCTGGCTGTAGCGATCGCAGGCACACCTCTGATGCAGACTCGGCTTTCTTCTGAGGAAGCTAAGGTCTTCAACCAGAAAGACATCTCGACGGGAATGAATTTGAAGTTTCCGCAGCTTACCCGTCCAGTCAATATTCTGGTGCTGGGTGTGAAAGTACTGAGTACAGATGTGGACAATCCGCCACCGGAGACGCAGGGACTTGGATATCAAGCCACGATTAACTCTCTGGATGGCTTATCTGACAGCATGATGTTGATTCGGTTTAATCCCGCAACGCAGCAATTGGTCATCATGTCTTTGCCGCGTGATACCCGCACCCATGTCGATGGGATTGGCATGACCAAGTTGAATGAAGCAAACGCTGTCGGCGGACCTGCTTCGGCAGCAAGGGCAACCAGTGAATTGCTGGGAGGAGTTGGGATCGATCGTTATGTGCGGATCAATGTGCTTGGGGTGGAAAAGCTGATCGATGCACTGGGTGGCGTAACGGTCTATGTGCCGCAAGATATGCATTATCAGGATGACTCCCAGCATCTCTATATCAATCTCAAAAAAGGAGAGCATCACCTGAATGGGGCACAGGCCGTGCAGTTTTTGCGGTTCCGCTACGATGCCTATGGCGATATTGGCCGAGTGCAGCGGCAGCAGATGTTTTTGCGGGCCTTGCGCGATCAGACTTTGAAACCAGCTACCTTAGCCAAACTGCCCCAAATCCTTTCGGTGGTGCAAGCCAATTTAGACACCAATCTCAGCGTTGAAGAACTTATTGCCCTCGCAGGTTTTGCATCCCAAAATGGGCGGGCGAACATGCAAATGTTGATGCTGCCAGGAACATTTTCTGGAGGTGAATACACCGCTAGCTATTGGCTGCCTAAACAGGAAGAACTGGCTAAGATGGTGCAGCAATATTTTGGCGTCACCGCTCCTAATTTTGTTACTGATGCAGCCGCCTCTGATCATTTGACGATCGCCATTCAAGATAGTATCGACAAGACTGCAACAGTAGAGAAGCTGATCAGTCATCTAGGCAGTGCAGGATATGGGGACATTTTTGTGGATGAACCTTGGAGTGAGCCGCTGCCGGTGACGCAGATCATTGCTCAGCAAGGAGATATTGGCAAGGCCAGAGTCATTCAACAAAATCTTGGCTTTGGAGAAGTGCTGGTTGAAAGTACGGGCAGTTTGCAATCTGATATCACCATTCGCCTAGGCAAGGACGCACCAGATCTGCTAAATGCAATTCCTAAGCCGACGACTACTGCTGAACCTGCAAATGCTGCAAATTCGACTCCAGGTGCCCAACCATCCGCTGCTCCACCGGTAGTCGCTGAGCCATCGGCCCAACCATCTCCAGCATCAGGTGATCCATTATCTGCCGTACAATAAAGCCGTGCAGTAAAAGAGCAGCAGTCTTTCTAATGTTGGGTATTAATGCTTAGGAATAGGCATTAAACAAAGTCGGATCTTTGGTAAGGACAGGTTTTGCCGAGACCGCTTCAAACAAGGTAAATGCATCAGCTAAACTCGCCCGTACAATCTGCGGAGTGATTTAGTTCGTGAGCCTGGGCGTCCCTTGCATCTGAGCCTGATAAAAAACCTAGGCTCAAAAGAGAAACCTAGGCTCAAAAGAGAAACCTAGGCTCAATCATAACTTTTGCATCATTCCCAAAGAAAAAGCTGTGCAGCTAAGCCATGCTATTTTCAATGGCCCAGCGGGCTAATTCTGTGCGGTTATGTAAACCTGTTTTACCTAACATGTTGCTCACATGACTTTCGATCGTCCGTTGGCTCACGTTCAGCTCTTCTGCAATTTCTCGGTTTGCCATGCCACGCGCAACAAACTGTACCACTCGAAGCTCTGTGGGCGTCAGTTCAACGTCAAAAGGAACCTGGATTTTGGGCGCGGCCTCAGAGGATTTATCTTGCCGCTGGATTAGACGTGACGCTTGCTTCAGAGAAGATTCGACCTGGGCAACAAGCTCCTCAGGTTCAAAGGGCTTCACCATGTAGACATCTGCCCCAGTGTTCAATCCCTTGACCCGGTCTTGGCTCTGTCCCTTTGCAGACAAAAATAAAACCGGAATCCAGCTAGTGCGAGGATTCTTACGGACATGCTCTACTAGGGAATAGCCATCCATTTGTGGCATCATGACATCACAGATGATCATGTCTGGCGTCTCTTTATCGAGAACTTCTAATGCCTCTTGACCATTTTCTGCGGTGATAACTTGGTAACCTCGAAATTCCAAGTAATCTTTGACCAATAAAATCAAATTCGGATCGTCATCAATCAGCAATAGCCGTTTGTGCTCTCCTACGCCAGTTTCCTTGCTCATGCTTTACTACTCACCACGTCCAGAGTCAATCGCAAAACTTGCCATATGATATCCAGTAATTCTACATAACGCTGGAATTGCTGAAACAGTCTTGGTGATCGATTATTACTCCAGCTTCGAAAATGAACCTGGGATAATAAAGAGATAGCAATCTATCTACCAGCGCACATTAGAATCGAGAAACCACTTACCGCCTCAAAAGAATCTTAACGTTCCTGGCAAAAGATAACGTTATCAAACCCTTGCCTACCGCGATATTGTATATTGTTTCTCTTCGAATCCGCCAGCGTTCCGGGAATTCTACATGATTAAGAATGCCCCGTTTGAGGTAAGCAATTGCTATCTCTGCTATTTTGTTCTGAACAGTGATTAGGGTGATTCAGTTGTTGTCGCTTGGGTTAGCGGTAGCGGATGCACGAGAAACGCATATTCCTGGACAATGCGGTTTTCGATCAGATGCTCCTGGATAATGCGTTCGATCACTTCTGGCATCGCGCTGTGATACCAAACTCCGTCTGGATAAACAACCAGAATGGGACCCTGCTGACAAACCCTTAAGCAGTTTGCCTTGGTGCGGAAAATGCAGGTTGGCCGCTCAGCCGTCACCTGATCTAGTTTCAGTTGCTTTAACCGCTGTTTCAGGTAGTCCCAAGCGACAAGACTAGCCTGTTTATCACAACATTTCGGGTTGGTTTGATCGGCACAAATGAAGATATGGCGTTGGATGTTGGCTAATCCCAAAGCTTGGCTACAAGNTTTGTAACCCATCAGGAACCAGCGAATCAGAATCTAAAGACATGGAATAGCAATGGTGATAGAGACCTGTAAACGGAACAAATGACAATATCTAGTCAATGTTTGCAACGACCAGTGCGATCAGATCAATGTGATCAGAATCAATGCGATCAATGCGAATTTGCATTTGCAGTTGACGATTCTGACGATCGCCCTTCTAGCTCTAACCACTCAGCAAATTCTGTGGCGAATCGATCGTGCAAAATCGCGGCTCGGATGCGTTGGGTAAAGCGGACTAACTCGGTAATGTTGTGGATCGACAGCAAGGTGTAGCCCAAAATTTCTTGGGCTCTGAGCAGGTGGCTGATATAGGCCCGGGAAAAGTTCTGGCAGGTGTAGCAAGGGCAGTCCGGATCCAGCGGCGCAAAATCTTCCTTAAACCGAGCATTCTTGAGATTCCAGCGATCGCCTTGCACCAAAGCACTGCCGTGACGCGCTAATCGGGTGGGAATTACACAATCAAATAAATCAATGCCAGCGGCGATCGCCTGGGCAATTTCTCGATAGGTGCCAACTCCCATCAGATAACGCGGTTTATTGGTGGGTAAGAGAGGAGCCGTCGCCTGCACAATTTTCTGGATCAACTCAGCAGGTTCCCCAACACTCACCCCGCCGATCGCATAACCTGGTAAATCAAATTGCGTTAAAGCTTGAGCAGCCTGCTGTCGCAAATCTAGGTAAACACCACCCTGGACAATGCCAAATAAAGCCTGATCCGATCGCTGATGAGCCTGAATGCAGCGTTCTAGCCAACGGTAGGTGCGTTCCGTGGCTTCCTGCACGGCTTCTCGACTGGCTGGATAAGGCGGACATTCATCAAAGGCCATAATCACATCGGCCCCCAATGCATTTTGAATTTCGATCGATCGTTCAGGCNGTGAGATGAATGAACTGGCCATCTTTAGGAGACCGGAACGTGACGCCTTTGTCCGTAATCGATCGCAACTCGCTCAAACTAAAAACTTGAAATCCACCAGAGTCAGTCAGAATCGGACCCTGCCAATTCATAAACCGATGCAACCCGCCTGCCTGTTGCACGATCGCTTCACCGGGCTGAAGGTGCAGATGATAAGTGTTGGCCAGAACCATCTGTGCCCCTGTCGCTTTGAGCTGGTCAGGGGTGAGCGTTTTAACATTTGCCAGCGTCCCCACCGGCATAAAACGCGGCGTTTCAACCGATCCATGGGGTGTGGAGAAAATGCCTGCTCTCGCCTGAGTATGAGAACAGTGTGTTTGACACTGAAACGAAAAGTTCACGCTAGGTTGACTTGAAACGAACGCTACAAACTCTAGCGTAATCTGTCGAATGCTTGCATTGCTGATGATTCTGATGAACTAGAACGAAAAATTGTCCTCATCATCAATCCGGACATCCCAGCTTGCAGACAACACTTCTGCAACAACAGCTTCCAGAGCCGCCGCATTGAGACTACGATTCTTTTGCTCTTGCAGCGGATTTGTTAAAGGAATGAGGGTAAGCTGCTGATTCTCCTGAATCAGGTCGAAGCGAGTTTGGTGATCGGCAGAGCGTTTTAGCTCCAGGTAATCAAAGCTGCAAACATTGATGTAGAGGGTGTGGTTTGCAACCAGAGTCGATCGCTGCGGGTCTGAGAACACCTCTAAAACATAGCCTTCGTCTTCAACCAGCAGCTTGCCATCCTGGCTATAGCGATAGCGAACTCGGCTGAGATCAGTCAACAGCCGCTGCATATCTTGTTTGTTGATGATTACACCCGTATCAACAATACAAGGAGCAGGCAACTTAGCATTTCCAGAGAGGTGATTGTAACTCATAGACGAAGATGCCTTTAGTCTAAACTCAAACCTCAAATTGACTGATTAGCCAAAGTGATTGATGTACGAAGAGAAACTCGCAACGCTTGTTGGAATCGTAGATGCCTGATCATGAACTCCACAGCGGAACCCAACTAGATATTCTGGAAAGCAATTTCCTAAAGAGAATAGCCTTGAATCTAGACTATCTAGACCTAGACTATCTCAGAAGCCTAATTGGACTCTTAGCGAAATTTACTGAAATTCCTGTCTTGTGTAATATACTTGCAGATTCAGTTTAACAGTTCTCAGGTGGTGTACAATTCCTTCGCTTCCTTTCATTATTGCCGGAAGTTGACCTTGTAAATTCAGCCATGGAGCTGAACCTTTTCAAAAAGCAGAGTGATATAATTTTCGACCAATTAGAGGATTATAGTTAGCCTCATCGGCTCTGTAAGCACGCTTCAGCTCTAATCAACCAACCTACTGACTAACCGGATGCTTTGGAAGTCGCTCATCGCTGCACTGGCCTTCTACACTTGCATTCCAGTTCCTGCAGTGGGGACGCTGCCATTCCAAAATGTTGCTCGTCTTGCTCCGATAATTGGCCTGCTAATCGGTGGTTTGCTGGCTGGTTTACATCAGGGACTTGCTTATTTAGGGATGCCCATTTTAACTGCTAGCGCGATCGTAGTTGTGGCCTGGATTGCCATTACAGGAGGACTGCATCTGGATGGGGCGATCGATACAGCAGATGGTTTAGCCGTAACTCAGCCAGAGCGGCGATTAGCAGTAATGTCTGAAAGCACAACAGGTGCATTTGGGGTCATGGCTGCCGTGGCGATCGTGCTACTAAAAGTGTCAGCGCTGAGTGATTTGACGGCATGGTCATGGTTGGTTCTGCCCTTAGCTGCCGGGTGGGGACGCTGGGGACAACAGGTAGCGATCGGTTGCTATCCCTACCTCAAACCCACTGGAAAAGGAGCCTTTCATAAAGCTGCCATTCGATCGTTCTGGGATACAGTGCCATCTCTGCTATTGCTGCTGGGATTGAGTGCAATTCCTCTAGGATTCTCGACTGATCTTTGCCCCCTGGCTGTAGGCTGTGCTTCTGGAGGGGCAATTGGGGCAATCGCAGCAGCTTGGTTCGATCACCAATTCGGTGGTCATACGGGCGATACTTACGGAGCCGTTGTGGAATGGACCGAAGCAATTTTTCTAGTCGTAGCGACGCTTTTTTAGGCTTGAAATCTTCTCAAATGCGCAGCAAGACTAGAGCCATAGCTCCTATTCTTTGCATTGCAGTTGGATTGTTTGACCAGCAGCATTCAAAATTCAAAACCCAAAACGTGACTCCTATTTCCCTGATATGCTGAAAGAAGAAGTTAACGTAACTTAACAGAACTGCTCCGCTTATGAAGTGCATTATTAACCGTCGAGCGCAGTTCTCGGCAAGTCATCGCTACTGGTTGCCTGAACTGTCTGAAGCAGAGAATGCTGAGCAGTTTGGCTTGTGTGCTTGTGCACCGGGGCATGGCCATAACTATGAGCTGTTCGTCTCGATGGTGGGCGATTTAGACGAATATGGCATGGTGCTGAATTTGTCGGATGTGAAGCAGGTGATCCGGGATGAGGTCACCAGCCAGCTCAATTTCTCTTATCTGAATGAGGCATGGCCTGAATTTCAGCAGACCTTACCCACAACTGAATTTATTGCATGGGCGATCTGGCAGCGTTTAACGCCGCATTTACCGATCGTGCGTATCAAACTTTTTGAACATCCTGAACTCTGGGCAGAATACGAGGGCAATGGCATGGAAGCTTATTTGACGATTAGTACACATTTCAGTGCAGCTCACCGTTTGGCGCTGCCTCATCTGACGCTAGAACAGAATTCTGAGATTTATGGCAAATGTGCTCGCGTCAATGGCCACGGCCACAACTATCACCTGGAAGTGACGATTAAAGGCGAGATTGATCCACGCACCGGCATGATTGCGGATCTGGTGGCTTTCCAGAAAGCGGTTGATGAGTATGTCGTAGAGCCGATGGACCACACCTTCCTGAATAAAGACATTCCCTATTTTGAGAAAGTGGTGCCGACGGCTGAAAATATTGCGGTGCACATCCGTGATTTGCTGAAACAGCCGATTCGTGAAATTGGCGCGCAGCTCCATAAGGTCAAACTGATTGAGAGTCCCAATAACTCCGCAGAGGTTTATTGCACAGCAGATGAGGCGATCGATCCAGTGTTGAGCACAGAGGAGAAAGTTTTAGTGCAGGCTTAAATCAGTCGGTGAATTCGTTTCACAAGGTTTACGCGAGCGAGACGCTCGTACGATAGCCGAATTGGACAAGTTGCTTTGTGTGGCGAGTGAAAGGGAGGCTTTGAGTCGCAGCATGAATCGCACGATCGTTTGGTTTCGTCGAGATTTACGAGTGTCAGATCACGCACCGCTTTATCGGGCTGCCATGCGAGGGGCGGTAGTTCCAGTGTTTGTGCTCGATCGGGCTTTGCTGCACCATCCTGAAACCGCTCCAGCACGAGTTGCTTTTATGCTGGACTGCTTGCATTGCCTGGATCAGGACTTGCGCGATCGAGGTGGTCGCCTGATCGTACGGTTTGGCGATCCGGTGGAGGTGTTGCCGCAGCTTGTGCAAGAGACGGAAGCAGAAGGCATTTATGCCCACATCGACTGTGAGCGAATTTATGGTCGAGTGCGAGATGCTCGGTTAAATCGAGCCTTGGCCGATCGCCAGATGAAAATTCGCTGGTTTGAACCTGCGGCAGGTACAGATGACTTGATGGCCTATCCGCAATATCGCAAGCTTTGGAATGCGGCAATGCGGGCAGAGATGACGCCCACGCCCAGTCGGATTGAAGTGCCGCCAGAAATTGCCAGTGAACCGATCCCCTCTTTGGCTGAGTTGGGCATCATTGCCGATCGTAAATCCATCCCACCAGCTGGAACGGCAGCAGCACGGCAGCTCTTATCAGACTTTTTGGAGCAAAAGATCGATCGCTATTATTGGCAATTATCCTATCCTGGTGCAGAAGCCACAACTGCGATCAGTCCCCACCTCAAATTTGGCGCAATTTCAACTCGTGAAGTAGTTCAGACTGCGCAACAGTGGGAGTTGGATCATCCGAAAGCCGAGCGGAGTCGCCAGCAGTTGATTTCCCGATTACGTTGGGGCAGTGGTTTTGCTCAACGGTTTCGCTATCTGCCGCAATTGGAGCTGCGATCGCTCTATTCTGTATTCGACGAAGAAGGCTGGGGATTCGACGAAGATCTCTACAAAGCTTGGCAGGAAGGACAAACGGGTTTTCCGATCGTCGATGCAGCAGCCCGATGTTTGCAGACAACCGGCGGCTGGAAGCAGCTCAATTTTCGATCGCGGGCTATCTACGCTAGTTTTCTCAGCAATTTGTTGGGCATGGATTGGCGATTGGGTGCGCTTCACTTCATGCGGCATTTGATTGATGGCGATTGTCCGATCGATCACTACCAATGGGCAATGCAGGCAGGCGTAACTCACTGTGTTGATAAAAGCTGGACGCGAATTTATAACCCGGAGCAGGTAGCAGTCGATCGCTGCGATCCGGATGGACAATTTATCAAACACTGGGTGCCGGAAGTGGCGCATCTGCCGTCAGAATTGCTGGGTAAACCGCCCAAACTCAAAAATTATCCATCGCCTATTTTGGATTATCGGCAGGCAAGGCAGCGCCGGGTTCAACAACTCGAACAGCAGCGTCAGGTGTTTCGAAATCAAGAAAATATTGTGCCTCATGTGGCGTGTTTGCCTGAATCGTTTGTGCCGTTTGGCAGCGATCGATTTTCGAGCGAAGTGAGCTGGGCCTTGTTGCCCGATCGAGATTTGTTTCCAGTGGCGATCGATCTGGCAGCATTGGATTTGGAACAGGCGAAGATGCTGCGGACCTGGTTTGTGGCTCATGTTGATATTCAGCCGCATCAGTCCAAACCCCGTCGCCAGCCAAGCCGCCGCAAGCTGCAAGACGATCGATATCTACAGCTGAGTTTGTTGGGATAAAAGAATCAACCTTGAACTAGCCAACTCCTATGACCCACAACAATGGATCTCTGAACAGCATTCTCAGCATAGCTTGGTAAGAACTTTATCTCTTGGTAAAGAAATCACTGAAGTTAGAGTTTATCAATCAATACCACTTCTCTTCGGGTTGAAATGAGGTCTTGTGAGACTACTTGTTCATCCAATTTAACTTGCAATGAGAGAAAATTGGAACCCCTGGTAGATGTCCTCATCGATGAGTTTGTTGATTGCTCATTGTTTTGACATTGCTGCTACTGAAGGCGTAGTCAAATTCGATATAAGTACTGCCTACTTCAATCAGTTTTTTAGCCTAAATTGTCAATCAATCCCAAATTACTATGTCTTCCTTAAACGACAACACTCTCACCACGGCTAATGATCTCGGTGTCCTTTCTACTGTGCGTGAGATTGCTGACACATTTGACTCAACCGATCGGATTGGATACTACAAATTCACGCTCCCTCAGAATTGTGATTTAAGCGTGCTATACAGTTCTGGCACGTCTAATTTTTACATATCTCTAATCTCTGATATCAATGCAAACGGCACTGTTGAAGACAATGAGATTATCTACCGCCAATCTTCAAGCAACAGTAGTTTTCTTGAGCCTCTGCCAGCGGGAACTTATTTTATTACTGAAGTTTAGACTAAAGACAGGTGAAAAAAGCCCAACCCTTCAGTGGGATTGAGTGAAACAGAAAAAATCGAAGCAGGCAGAAATTAAGCAGACTTTTTAGTAGCTACTTTGGGTTTGCTGAATCGTTTTCGGACAGTTGGATAACGAATGCGACGTGAACGAGGTTGACCCGGTGGCCAACCGGGTGACTTTCCACGAGGTTTGGGAGCAGGCGCTGGCGTTCCAATTAAAGCTAAAACGGCTGCGAAGGCATTTGCCGTTCGACCCGGTGAGCAATTAGGAGAAGATTTTTGCCAAGGAAGTGGGGAATCTTGCACCTCTAGTCGGGCTAACCAAAGCTGCCAGGTCAATAGGGGCATTAAGTCGCTCCAACGCTGTGAAGATTCAGGTGTCGCTAATTGAGGCAACGTCCAATGCAATCGCTGTTTGGCAAAGCGATACCAGTGGTCTATGGCAAATCGACGCAAGTATTGCTGCCAAAGGGT
>LUGL01000084.1 GCA_002796835.1 Elainella saxicola E1
CACTGCGACTGTTCCGCAGTCCGCTAATCGCTGGCAGTTGAGTTGCCAATGGCAAACCATAGATGTGGTAGCACACATACTCGGCTCGACCCGATATGAACCGCCATGCGTATTGTTGTCGTTGTTCAATACATTCCGATTTCGCCACACCCACCGGATAGATATCAACGTCGTAGCTCACCCAGTCAAGCTTTGCATCTTGTGCCCGTCGTCCCGTTGATTGTCGCCCTCGTTTCCCCTTGCCTTTTTGTTTGTCAACGCTATAGTTCTCTTTGAACTGGGGCGCTTTGGCATCCTTGGATGCACCTTGACGATGTAACAAGTCCTTCAGATGTTTGTTCTCTGCTTCCAGTTCTTGATTTCGTGCTTCCAGTTCTTGATTTCGCTGCTCTAGCTCTTCCACCCGCTTTGTCAGGCAATTAATCTCCTCAATTAGTCTCGCTAAAATCGGACTGGACTCATCAGACATCGCAGGTTTGACCGAGTAACTTAAGGGCAATTGCCCTGAAATTTAGCATACTTCTCCACAACTTTCACCTCCCGGAAAATAGACAGCTACGAATTGCTGATAGTAACGAGAATTGTTTTCCACGGAGTTTGGTCTTACTTCTAGAAGAAGCAGTACGCAACGAAAAAAGATTCTCTACAGAATATAGTTCTGAGATAGTATTGCGCCCAAAATCATTAATTGATGCATTTCCCACCGTTTCAGAGCAAAGAGTAGATGAGGTGCGTAATGAATATCCTGAACTTGAAGAACCTCTTAACAGACTTCAAGGAGAACGTTCACCTATTGATGAAACTAGGTTATCTGATATTTGGGATGTACAAGATGGTGAGTTATCCCTTCGTGTCAAAGAAATGGTAGAGGCTGGAATTTTGAAAGAACGATCTCGTCCTAAAGATCCTCCTCCTCGTATTTACTCTATTGCCGAATTATATTTATACGGACTTGGAATGGTTCGTAAAGGTCAGCGATAATTGCTGCGTATGTTTTTTGCTATCGTAAATTTTAAGCTATAAACCAGTTTGTAATTCCTTCTATTCTCTTTGTTCTGTCCGAGTATTGGCTCACACCAACTTCACCCGATAGAGATCAGCGTCTTTCCACCCTACGCCACCTAATACCCCTTCAACCCAACGCTGTGTTCCTCCAGACATTTCTGCCAACCTCAGCGATCGCCCTACTCCACCGGATGCAGCACCTGCCCAGCCGTTAGTACAAACTGGGAAAACAGAGGAGAAATAATTCGATCGTTCCCCTGGAAGACCGTTTCCTGATATTGGCCATCAACTAATGACAACACTGTCACACGCTGCCGCTCTGGATCGAGCACCCAATATTCTGACATTCCGCGTGCCTGGTACTGTTCACGTTTATCTTCATAGTNCACGAATGCGGTTCGTTTGACCCGGACTGACCACCTCCATCACCAATAATGGAGCAGGCATATCTAATCTAATCGTCAATCTTGTTTGAGTTAGAGCAATGTGCTCTGGTCGCAAAATCACAAAATCAGGAAACCGATTACGGGCTTGTTTCGGCTTCAGGACGGGAACCTCAATTTCGCAGTTATAGCGATGGGTCAGCCTGGGCTTAACTAATCCAGTCTGAATGAAATAAAGCTGTAATGCTAACGAAAGCCATGCATTCAACTCAGACTCCGTTGGCATCTCAATTAGCACTCCATCGATCCATTCATATCGATGATCTGTCCCATCGTCATAGGTCAGGTACTCCTCAAACGTCATGCGCGGTTTTGTGACGCTGGACATCAGCCTGCCCCCTCCCACTATGGCCTTTATTCACATTGATCATACATCACGGAATCGTCGCCACACCGATCCCCAGTCGCGCAGCATTCACTGACCAACGGAACCCGATCGACAATACGATCAAGCGACAACACTTGCAGCCAACATTCGCAAAGGGTACCCGCCTGGGTACTTTCAAAATTCGATCGAACCTTAGACAATAAGTGAGGTTTCTTGTAAAGCTCGGACTTCGCCCCCGTCTTGCAGTTCAGTAAGGCAGGGGCTTTTTGTAGAGCTTACGCTTTAGGTTTCTGAGTCACTCCAATATGCAACTCTTTCAACTGCTTGGTATCCACACCTGATGGCGCATTGGTCAACAGACAGCGAGCTTGCTGCGTTTTGGGGAAAGCAATCACATCGCGGATCGACTCTTCGCCCGCCAGCAGCATCACCAATCGATCGAGACCGTAAGCAATGCCACCATGGGGCGGTGTGCCATATTTGAAGGCTTCCAGCAAGAACCCAAATTTGTTGTGGGCTTCCTCAGTCGATAGACCGATCGTTTCAAACACCTTTTGCTGCAAGTCCGATTGATAGATCCGCAGACTGCCGCCACCCACTTCAAAGCCGTTGAACACTAAATCATAGGCTTGAGCACGGGCCGTTTTAAGATCATGCGCATCTTCATCAAATGGTTTCGTGAATGGATGGTGTAACGCTTCCAGGCGATTCTCATCGGCGTTCCACTCAAACATCGGAAATTCGACGATCCACAGCAAATTAATCTTATCGGGATCGATCAAATTCAATTCACGCGCAATCACCTGACGCAGGCGATCGAGCGTTTTATTCACCGTGGGAGCATCTCCAGCACCAAACAGCAGCAAGTGTCCCGCCGTAGCACCCGTGCGTTTCAGAAGTTCCTGTTTCTGTTCTTCCGATAAGTTATCTTTGATTGCACCGATCGTATCAATGTCACCATCATCGCGTACCCGGATATAGGCCAGCCCTTTTGCACCCATCGAGGCCGCTTCATTAAACAGATCGCCACCGGGCTTAATCCGCACGTTCGAGAAAGCATCATTGCCGCCCGGAATTGGCAGCACTTTCACAATGCCACCGCTGGCCACTGCACCAGAGAAGACCTTAAAGCCAGAATCCTTCATCAGGTCCGACACATCCACTAGCTCCAGGCCATAGCGCGTATCCGGCTTATCGGAGCCGTAGCGATCCATCGCCTCAGCATAGGTCAAGCGCGGGAAAGGACGCGGCACTTCAATCCCTTTCACCTGCTTCAAAATGTGGCAAACCAAGCCTTCGTTCAGCTCCAGAATCTCTTCCTGCGACATGAAACTCATCTCCATGTCGAGTTGGGTAAATTCTGGTTGACGATCGGCCCGCAGATCTTCATCGCGGAAGCAACGCGCCACCTGGTAGTAGCGATCGAATCCTGACACCATTAAGAGCTGCTTAAACAACTGCGGCGATTGGGGCAAGGCGAAAAACTCGCCCGGATTCACCCGGCTGGGCACCAAAAAGTCTCTGGCTCCTTCCGGCGTGGAACGGGTCAGCATTGGCGTTTCCACTTCAATAAAGCCTTCCTGATCTTCTAAAAAGCGGCGAATTGATTTGACCACCTGATGCCGCAGCTTGATATTCTGGCTCATCCGTTCCCGCCGCAGGTCAAGATAGCGATATTTCAGGCGGGCCTCTTCTTTAACCGGATCGGCACTCGAAACTTGAAAGGGCAGCAGCACATCATTGCCATCTTTGCTCTTTTCATCCGGGGCGAGTGCGCTCAGCAACTCCAGTTCGTCTGCATAGATTTCTACTTCGCCGGTTGGCAGGCGCGGATTGAACGAATCGGCAGGCCGCTGGCTGACTTTGCCCACCACTTTAATCACATATTCGTTTTTGAGCGATTCCGCGATCGGAAAAGATTGAGGCGTCCGGCTCAGGTCGCTGACAATTTGACAGATGCCGCTGCGATCGCGCAAATCAATGAAAATTACGCCGCCCTGATCGCGGTAACTGTTGACCCAACCGAAAAGCGTGACGGTTTCTCCAACATGTTCGGCTCGTAGTTGACCGCAATAATGGGTACGCATAGCTTGAATCAGAAGGTTTAGACGATAAACAAAACTTTTCTATTATCTAGCATTCCGGTACGTCTGCACCGTTTGTGGTTGGCTTTTCCAAAAGCTACACCTTCCAGACCATCCATTCCTCAAGATTCAAACCTCAAACCCTGGCTTGGGCATGCTGAAAAGGTAGAGTTCGATCGCAACCATGATTCTCACCACGTTGGAAGGCGTCCCCGGTCGCCGGATTGTCAAACATTTCGGGTTGGTGCAGGGCAGCACCATTCGGGCCAAACATATTGGCAAAGACATCCTTGCTGGCTTGCAAAATATTGTGGGCGGCGAGTTACGCGGCTATACCGAACTGCTGCAAGAGGCTCGCAATGAGGCGGTGCAGCGCATGATCCAGGAAGCCCGTCAACTGGGAGCCAATGCGGTGGTGAATGTGCGGTTTGCCACTTCTTCGGTGGCACCGGGAGCAGCAGAGCTGTTGGCCTACGGAACAGCCGTCGTGGTGGAATAGCCAGGAGCAGCTGATGGAATTACTAATTTTTTTCGGTCTGGTTCTGCTGGGATATGGCGTCGGCAGTTGGAAAGAACAGCGGCACTATGCCGATCTGAAACTACGCGAACGCAAGACCCGTCACCTTTCGATCATCAATTTTGGAGCGAAACCCAATGGCATGACAGCCCAAGCGGCCACTTTGCTCGTGGGCAGTGTAGTAATCTCGCCTGACTATTTCAAAATGGTGACTGCCTCCCTGATCAACTTAGTGGGCGGACGCGTCACCGTTTATGAAACTCTATTGGAACGGGCCAGACGGGAAGCTGTGCTGCGGTTGAAAGAACAGGCGATCGATTGGGGTGCCACACAAGTCCTGAATGTCCGCTTGGAAACCGCCAACATTAACGAAGCGCAAAGCAGTGGAATTGTTTCGATCGAGGTAATCGCTTACGGNCACAGCGATTCGGTAAGCGACTATGACTAAGCCTGCACACCCATTTCCTGTTCCAGTTTCAACAGATTTTCAATGCGGGCTTCCGTAGAAGGATGGGTTGCAAACAGATTGCTGAGAAATTGGCCCGAAAAGGGATTGATGATCAGCAGGGGTTCGAAAGCTGGATTTGATTGCATTGGCATCTGACGCGCGCCTGCTTCTAAACGCTGTAAGGCTCTCGCCAAAGCACGCGGATTGCTGGTCAAGCGGGCTGCTCCCGCATCGGCTTCAAATTCTCTGGTGCGGGAAATCGCCATTTGAATCACCGTCGCTGCCAAAGGAGCCAAAATCACTGTGGCCAATAATGCCAGCGGATTGCTACCTTGTCGATCGCGCGAACCGCCACCAAACATCAGGCCAAATTGCAGGATTTGCGCCAAATAGGAGATCGCAGCGGCAACCGTTGCAGCAACAGCCTGAGTCAACGTATCGCGGTTTTTCACATGGCTGAGCTCATGGGCGATCACAGCTTCCAATTCATCCGGCGGCAGCATGTTCACGATGCCTTGGGTCACAGCCACTGCTGCATGTTCTGGATCGCGCCCTGTAGCAAAGGCATTCGCGCCCGGAGTTGGGACCACAAAGAGTCTGGGCATCGGCAGGTCAGCCCGCTGGCAGAGTCGTTCCACCATGGCATAAAGTTCGGGAGCCTGTTCCGGGGCGATCGGCTGAGCTTGATAGGCCGCCAGCGCGATCTTGTCTGAAGAATACCACGAAAAGAAGTTGGTGACTGCCGCAATCACCAGGCCAATTAGCGCACCGCCTGAACCGCCAATCCCATAGCCGATCGCCACGAGCAGACCACTCAGTAAACCCAAGAGCGCTACCGTTTTAATTTGATTCATTGTGCATTCCCCTTACTCGTACTGCATGATTCATCGATTTTGCAGCACATATATTTTTGATTTACTCAGATTCTATCGAGCAACCTTCTCAACCCAAAGGCAAAATCACGAAACCCTCAGGTAGGGATTTCCACCTTTGCAACTGCTAAAACTGCGCCTTCTGCTATCAGGTCGCCACCCGTCCCGTTGCCAGCCACTCGGCCCAATCCGATCGCCCTTGTTGTTCCGCTTGCTGAACCGCTAAGGCAACGTCATAGGGAACTTTCAGCAGATCAACCTGCCAACTTTCCGATCGTTTTTCCACTACAGCATAGGCAGCTAGCGCAGTATAGGTTTCCATCCGGTGATAGTTCAGCAGATCATCGTCGTAAGCAGGCAAACCCACGCTGCCGGGATTGATCACCAGCGCTCCTGAAGCCAACTGAACGACGCGGGGGATGTGACTATGACCACAGAGAATCATAGGCGCATCAATATTGCCTAACATTTGCTGAATGACGTTATCTTGTCGCACTAATGGCACACCAGAAGACACATCCTCTAGCAAATACACGTGATCGCTCGTCGGCGTACCGTGACAGGCAAACACTTCATCCGCAACGCAGCGAGTCGCAGGCAGGGTGCGCAGCCAGTCGATCGGTTCAGTCCCAAGCTGATTGATGGTGTAGGTGAGCGTAGCAGATGGAGCAACTTCGGGTTCATAGAGCAGCCGATCTTCATTGCCCAGGATCGTCACAGCATCGATCGTCCGCAGCAGATCATAGGTTTCACGCGGCTGCAACGGACCATAAAAAATATCGCCCAAGTTGATAAACCGATCAATTTCTCGGCGATCGGCGTCTTCCAAAACAGCTTGCAGCGCCCAAATGTTGCCATGAATATCAGACAGAATGCCGAATTTCATACCAGCCCTCTCACATCAGGACTGATTGGATAATATCGGTTCTATGTACTGGCTATCCAGCAGAAAAGCGCCTTTGGCAAATCGAATTCCCCAAAAGCCACCCGGACGCCGATCGAGTACAACCCCTTCTTCACCTAACTGAATTACACTAGGCGGACGCAACATTGGCATCGGTTCTGCGGTTTTGACATAGGCAGGCAGAGCAATCACCCGCACTCGATCGCCCACATTAAACTGCTTTAAATCAGACATAACTTCAATACAGTGGCAGAGAGACAAGGATTATCTCAGGAAAGCAACGAGATGCTGCTTCATCTAGAGTGTATCTTGTTTGCTCCGCTGAACTGCCACTGCCTCATCATTCGTCATATCTATCCCACCTAATCAGGCTTTGCGACTTGCGAGAGCTTGACGGGCTGCTGTGGAAAAACTTGAGCTTCAGGAGGAACCACAGGCTGGGCTGACAGCATGCGCGCAATCACAGGCACCGCATTAAACAGCGCCAGCGTTCCAACCGCAGACAGGGAAAATAGGCTAACCGCAAACAATTTCGCCCGAGTTGATTGACGATCCATTGCGTAATGCCCCCTAATTTCTCTATACCTCGTAGATAGTTTACATGTTTGTTAACTTTTTTGTGAAATTATGTCTTGAATTGCTCACAAATTGACTTTGTATGTTACAGAAAAGCGAGCTATCTAAAGACGACCTTTTATCAGAAAAGGTTCCCTGTACAGCGGAAACTCAGGGTAATCTTGCTTTACGCTAAGGAAAGCTCGATCGGCCAAGATGCGAGAAGCCACCCGTTCAGATGCAGTTGAATCAAACATGCCGCAGTTCTTCACACAAGTCGATTTTTCTTTGTTTGTCAGAACCTTTGTGGCAGTCTTTGTGCTAGCCGATGCCGTTGGTAATGCCCCTATCTTTTTAGTGCTGACCAAAGGCATGGAACCCGATCAGCGCAATCGAGTCATCGATCGGGCCACGCTAGTCGCGACCGCAGTTCTGATTACGTTTACTTTTGTCGGCCAGCCGATCTTGAACTATTTGCATATCAGCATGGCTTCCCTGGAAGTCGCAGGCGGATTGCTGCTGCTGCTGATCGCGCTGGATATGCTGAACGGCAAACTCGATACGCCAATCATTGAAGAAGGCCGCGATGTGGCAATTACGCCTCTAGCGCTGCCGCTGCTGGCTGGACCCGGCACTCTGACGACTGTAATGTTGCTGGTGGCAGAAGGTTCGCTGGCCTACATTAGTGTGGTCGCAGGCATCATTGCTGCCATGTTTGTCACCTGGTTCATCATGCGCCAATCTACTTTTGTCGATCGCTGGATCGGAGCAGAAGGGGCGATCATTGCGACTAAGCTTTTAGGATTTTTGCTGGCTGCCCTGGCGGTTGAGATTGGGATTGGGGGTCTCAAAGAACTGCTGTTGGCTTCTGGGCCGATGGGCTGGGCCTAGAAATAATCCGTCTGCCATTTAACCGAAAACCTGGCACACTGGAGGATGGATTATTGCGTTTTGTAAGGTGAGTGGCCTGAGCCATGTTGAGAGCTGGAATTGTCGGATTGCCGAATGTGGGAAAATCAACGCTGTTTAATGCCGTGGTGGCAAATGCCAAGGCAACGGCGGCAAATTTTCCGTTTTGTACGATCGAGCCAAATGTGGGGGTCGTGGCAGTTCCCGATGAGCGGCTGCAAGTGCTCGCCAAAATTTCTGAATCGGCTGAGATCATTCCGGCCAGGGTTGAGTTTGTCGATATTGCTGGCTTGGTGAAAGGGGCCAGTCAGGGCGAAGGATTGGGCAACCAGTTTTTGGCAAATATCCGCGAGGTGGATGCGATCGTTCATGTGGTGCGCTGCTTTGAAAATGACGACATTATTCATGTGTCAGGCTCGGTGGACCCCGTCCGCGACATCGAAGTGATCAACTTGGAACTGGCCTTAGCCGATCTGTCGCAAATCGAAAAACGGATCGATCGCACCCGTAAGCAAGCCAAAACCAGTAAAGAAGCGCAGGCCGAACTCCCCGTTTTAGAAAAGCTACAGGCCGCATTGAATGAAGGCAAACAGGCCAGACAGGTCAGCCTGACCGAAGAAGAGGAAGAGCTGATCAAAACGCTGGGACTCCTGACCCGCAAACCCGTGATTTATGCCGCCAATGTGTCTGAAGATGATCTGGCAACGGGGAACGATTGGGTCGAACAGGTGCGTGGGGTGGCAGCACAGGATAATGCTCAGGTGGTGATTGTCTCGGCCCAAGTCGAATCGGAGTTGATCGATCTACCAGAGGACGATCGAGCTGAGTTTCTGGAATCTTTGGGCGTCACGGAAGGTGGTCTAAAGTCTTTAATTCGCGCTACTTATGAGCTGCTGGGTCTGCGCACCTACTTCACCACAGGTCCGAAAGAGACGAGAGCCTGGACGATTCGCGCTGGCATGTTGGCTCCTCAAGCGGCTGGCGTGATCCACACCGACTTTGAGCGCGGCTTCATTCGAGCCGAAACGGTGGCTTATCAAGACCTGGTGACGAATGGTTCCATGACTGCCGCTAAAGAAAAGGGCTTAGTTCGCAGCGAAGGCAAGGATTACACCGTTCAGGAAGGCGATGTGCTGCTGTTCCGCTTCAATGTGTAACCCATTACCAACTTAATGACAGGGTCGTGGAACGATCGTGGCCTTTGATAACGTCTGCAAAACGCTTGCCGAGTCCTATCCAGCTAATTTTGCCTGCTGGTTGCTAGGAGATGAGTATGCCGATCGGTCTGATATTCAGGTTCTGAAAACCGAGTTGAGTTTGGAGCCGATTCGGGCCGATGCAGTCACCTTTTTGCAAACGGGCGATCGCATCCTGCATCTGGAATTCCAAACCATACCTGAATCCAAGCCTCCTCTCCCCTTTCGTATTTTGGACTATTGGGTGAGGCTGCATCGACAGTATGGCTGCGCGATCACGCAAATCGTCCTGTTTCTCAAACCGATCGACTCTGAAGCCGTGCGAGTGGAACAATTCGAAGCAGAGAATACGCTACACCGTTATCGCGTGGTCCGGATGTGGGAGCAAGATCCAACTCCACTTACTGGCCGATCCAAATTTGTTGCCGCTTGCCGTTCTCGCTCAAACCGATTCTCCCCGAACGTTGTTAGAACAAGTTGCAACCCAGGTCGATCGAATTACAGTTTCCCATCAGCAACACACGATTTCTGCTTACGCCCAACTGCTGGCAGGGCTAAAATTTGAGAAAGAGCTGGTTCAGCAAATCTTCCACAGGAGTTTTATGCGAGAATCCGTTATCTATCAAGAGATTTTCCAGGAAGGAGAGCAAAAAGGCCGTCAAGAAGGCCGTCAAGAAGGCCGTCAGGAAGGAGAGCAATCGCTCATCTTACGTTTGCTAACCCGTCGATTCAGCAAAATTCCTGCTGACGTTCAGGCACAAATTCATAGCCTATCACTGCCGCAACTCGAAGCCTTAGGTGAAGCCTTGCTGGATTTTGCTACGATCGCCGACCTCACCACCTGGCTGCAAGCTCATCCCCCAGACGCTACTCAACCGGAGCCCGATCGCTGATTCGGTAAATCAAACACGACCTGAAAGCGAATGCTGGGCATCGATCGCCGCAGAAATTCGCAGTGCCCGTCTGCATCCGATCGGCGATGGAAGCGAGCCACCACAACCCATTGCTGCGTCGGCAATAGGCGAACCACCGCCCAGAAATCCAGGCGTTCTCGATAAGTCATAATAAATTTACTCCAATGCGGAGCCAGAGCCAGCGTGGAACTTGTGGAAGAGGGAAACGCTGGTTTCTGACTTTTTATTTATGATAAAGTATCATACAATACCATATGGCATCATAAAACACAGGACTGCATCATACAGTGTTATAAGTAGGGCATGAGTAATCAGCGCCCCACAGAGCAACTTGCGTTTTATGTCAGCCCAGAAGAGAAGCAGCAAATCCAGGCTTGGGCTGAAGCAGAAGATCGATCGGTCTCCTATTTATTGCGATCGATCGTGTTGAAAGCTTTGAAAGAACGGCAGGAAAAGCAGTCGTAGCCTTGGATTTATCAACGCCTTAATCCAGCGCCAAATGGAGCTTTAGCGCAGCATCGATCTGCTGCATCATCGCTGTACTTAAGCAACCGATGATAGTAGCTTCAATTCGTTGTTTAGAAATCGTTCTGACTTGTTGAGCCTGCACTTTAGAAGGTTTAGGAAGTCCGCTATCTTGAGGCTGGAGCAAGACTTCAAACGGATAAACTCGGCTCACATTCGAAGTAATCGGCAAAACCGTAATAGTATTTGCAGCGCGATTATTTGCATCATTGCTGACCAACAAAACTGGACGACGCTTAGCTGTCTCCGAACCGATCGTCGGATCGAGATTGGCGTAGTAGATTTCACCACGTTTCATCACTTAATCCATCGGCGATCGTCACATCCCAATCGGCATCGACTTCTTCAGCAGCCTGACGATAAGCTTCTTCCAAATCTTGCAATCGCAACAATTCCAGGGCACGTTCAATCACCTGCGACCGCGATCGACATTGGTGAGCCTCTTTATATTGCTCAACAAACTGCACTAGGGATGCAGATAAAGAAATCGAGAGTTTTTCAGCCTGCATTTTCGCACCAATTTTCGTCAACTTCTTCCTACTTAAGGTAGTATAGCCGGTAGGAAGACTACCATTTTCGATTAATAAGTAGTGATGCAGCGATTAGTCTCTTATTTATTGCGATCGATCGTGTTGAAAGCATTGTAAAGAAAGACAGGAAAAGCAGCAGTAGTCCAACTTATTTAAGCAAGCGGTTCGGAAGTCCCTCAGAATTGGGGAATTTAAGGGGCGAATCACTATTTACCTTTGTCTCTCTCATTTTTTTGTGCTATTCGTGAACTAGCCCCTATCTTCAATTCCCCCTGAATGAAAGCTGAAGAAGTTCGGAGACGTTACGCAGCCGGAGAGCGGAATTTTCAAAATGCCAATTTGCGTGGACAAAACTTCAAAGGCCAGGATTTATCGGGTGCAGATTTCAGCAACGCCGACATTCGTAGTGCGAACTTTAGTCAGGCAAACCTGACAGGTGCGAATTTCACAGGCGCAAAAGCCGGACTGCAAAAACGTTGGGTGATTCTGCAATTATTGATCGCGATTCCGCTATCGGCAGCGATGGATTTTGTTGCTGTGATTTTCCCTGCTACATTTACTGCCGGTTTTTTAACCCCTTCAAGCATTGAAGAATTCACTATTTTTCCAGGACTGCTTTCATTGTTCACAATCGCAGTGGTCTTTTTTGCCATTGCTCGGCAGGGCTGCACAACGAGGGCTTTGATGACGATCGCACTCGCAGTCACACTCGCAGGAGCACTCGCACTCGCAGTCACACTCGCAGTCGCAGGAGCAGGAGCAGGCCCAGTCGCAGTCGCAGCCGCAGTCGCACTCGCACTCGCAGTCACACTCGCAGTCGCACTCGCAGGAGCAGCCGCACTCGCAGCCGCACTCGCAGGCACAGGAGCAGGAGCAGGCCCAGTCGCAGGAGCAGTCACAGCAGGAGCAGTCGCACTCGCAGTCACAGGAGCAGTCACAGCAGGAGCAGTCGCAGTCGCAGTCGCACTCGCACTCGCAATCTTGTTGTTAAGCTTCTATGTGGCTTGGCGAGCACTCAAAGGCGATGAAAAATTTGCTCTGGTGCGCACTTTTAGTGTGGCATTTGGAGCATTAGGCGGCACTCTGTTTTATCAAGCCGATTTGACCAGAGCCAATTTCAGTAACGCTACTCTTAAGAGTACTAATTTTCGAGAGGCGGATCTAACTCATGTTTGCTGGAAAGAGGCCCAAAAGCTCGATCGATCTAGAGTCGGGGATTCGATTCTGGCAAGTCCGGCAGTACGTGATCTGTTGATTAGCCGTATGGGTTATAAAAAATCCTATGTTAATGCCAATTTTCGTGGTGCAAATTTAGCAGGTGTTAATTTGAATCAGGCAAATTTGCAATGGGCAGTTCTCAGCGAAGCAGTTCTGAGACGCGCAGATCTACGAGAAGCAAATCTACGAGAAGTTTTGGCACTTGACACTGATTTCACTGGCGCATCTTTCACGGGAGCCTGCATCGAAGCCTGGAACATTGATGCGACAACTAAACTGGAAAGCATTGACTGTCAGCATGTTTATCTATTGAGAAATCAACAAGAGCGTCGTCCTAGCAGTGGCAACTTTGCCCCTGAAGAATTTACGAAACTGTTCGAAGAAGCGCTCAGCACCGTTGATTTGATTTTTCGTAATGGTGTGGATTGGAAAGCGTTCATTGCTGCATTCACGCAAGTACAGGTAGAAAACGAAGATACAGAACTGACGATCCAGAGCATTGAGAACAAAGGGGATGGCGTTGTAGTGGTGCGAGTTAATGTTCCACCAGAAACTGACAAAACCAAAATTCACAGTGAATTCAATCAGAACTATGAAGCAGCACTCAAAGCATTAGAAGCAAAGTATCAAACTGAGTTAAAAGCCAAAGACACCGAAATCACGATTTATCGTGAACAAAGTGCCAATATGTGGACAACGATCAACTCTTTGGCAAGTCGTCCAATCAATCTTGTAAATGAAAATACACTAATGAATAACAGCACCGATCGAAGCCAAAACATCAATGTTGGCCGAGATATGAATCTCACAGGTTCAACCCTCAATCTCGGTGAAATCAACGGACAAGTCACCAACACGATCAACCAACTCCCCGATGAGCCAGCGACAACCGATCAACCCAGCCTCAAAGATCTGCTAACCCAACTGCAACAGTCCATCACTGCCGACACCGATCTCGCAGAAACTGACAAAGCCGATTTGCTAGAACAGGTACAAGCCCTTGCCACAGCTAAACAAACTGAGGAACCTGCCCAAAAAGAAGGGATCGTCCGCAAATCCAAAAAAATGTTTGAGGCAACGCTGAAAAGTTTGCCCGACACCGCCAAAATCGTCGAGGCTTGCAGCAAATTGTTGCCGCTGATTCTCAAAGCGCTAGGAATTCCAGCCTAATGCTAATTTTGGATTTTAGATTTGCGATTTTAGATTGAAGCAGCTCGACAGGTATTGAAATACCATGCTCCGACAGCCTCAGCCACCGAATCCAAAATCCAAAATCTAAAATCCAAAATCGCTTCACCGACTCCCCGTCAATGACTGCTGCTGAATATATTGCAGAATTCCACGGGCGATCGCCGTTGCCATTTGGCTACGAAAATTAGGGTCTGCCAGTCGAGGCGCATCTTCACTACCGCTGACATAGGCCGTTTCCACCAGCACCGCAGGCATCGAGGTTTTGCGCAACACATAAAAGCGGGCCTGCCGAATGCCGCGATCGTTCGTGCCCACCATGCTAACCACACTATTTTGAATTACCTGAGCTAACGCTTCACCACTGGAATAATAATAAGTCTCGGTGCCGTTCACCTCTGGGCGATCGAGTCCGACCGAATTGGCATGAATACTGACAAATAAATTGGCTCTGGCCTGTTCAGCCATCTGCACGCGCGGCTCTAACTCCACATCCACATCGCTGTTGCGCGTCATCACCACCTGAATGCCCTGCTGTTGCAACAATGAAGCCACCTGTTGAGCGATCGGTAGCACCAGATCCGCCTCTTGAATATCGCCAATGCCCACAGCACCCGGATCGACACCACCATGCCCCGGATCCAGCACGACCACCATGCGCCCGTTGGGAACTAAGCCAGAGAGTCCGAGGTTGGACGAGTTGCTAGAAGTCCGAGGAGTCGCAGGAGCAGGGCGCTGCATTTCAAGTGCCAGCATTTGCGGCGTTATCAGATTCAGATCGCCAAATTGAACGCCAGATGCGGGCTGAATCGAAATGACAACACTCTGATCATCGGCTTGTCTTAACCGCACTCGCCGCAATGGATCTGCTGGAGTTAACTGCGGTCCTTTCACCTGATCGGCCAAACGAGCTGGAGACAGCGTAATCACATACATGCCACTCTGCCACCGGGCTTGATGATTTACTGGGCGATCGGACTGAATCAACAAGCGATTGCCGCTGACATCCAGATCGATTCCTTGAATGATGGCCAGTTGAGTTCTGGGTGCAGTCGTCGAAGCAGCAGGCTGACGAGCCGGAGAAGGCTGTTCCGCAACGGTCATTGCGGCAGGGGTAGTGGTCGTAATCGCCGGGGTAGTGGCACGAATGGAGGTCGGAGGCAAAGGATCTGCCGCTTTCTCAGACACCACCGTTTCTGTTGGCACAGGCTCTAATAAAATGCTGCCTCGATCGCCCAATCTCGCTTCCCAGTTAGGACCCCGTCGATCGACATCCAGCTTAATCTCAACCGCATCGCCATCCTGATCCACTTCAACTTGATCGACCCCATGCCGATCGATTTCCCGATCGCGATCGCCAAAGCTCCGAGCCAGCCGAGCATCACTTAATCGAATGGTGATGGAACGTCCGCTGCGGCTTCGCTCAATTTCAACTTCTGGTTTGCCGCCTGTAGTGCTGAGCAACAACCCTTCTGCCGTCACCTGCATTCGATCAATTTGAGTCGCTGAAGCCGTCGAAGAGGCGGTCGCTGGGCTCGATCGGACCGCTGTAGAAGTAGGAGAGCCACTCGAAGTAGACGATCGGCTAGTGGTTGAACGGGTTGAAGCAGCAGAGCTGGTTGAACTCGCTGAACGAGATGCACTCGCCGTTTGGGTTGAACTGGAAGCAGACGATTGATTGGACGATCGATTCATTGAACGGGTTGAACTCGCCGAACTGGCGCTCCGAGCGGTCGATTGAGCAGCAGCCGATCGAGCTGAATTAGCAGAAGAGTCTCCAGTCGCCGTGTTCGATCGCTGAGGCGCAGGTAGCTGAACAATCCATTGAGTCGGTGAAACGCCGCGAAACCGGACTTGCTGTGGATCGATCACATAGCCCGGAGCCAGCTCCACGACAATCCGAGTAGTTTGCTGATCCAACTGGCCAATGCGGACCTGTTGAATTGCCTCCCCGATTTCTTGCGTCACTGGGGAGCTGCCTACATGGGTTCCCGGCAAATCGATCACTAATCGCGTCGGATCAAAAACGAGCTGAGCACGAGGCTGCACGTCTTCATCCGTCGTGAACTCTAAGCGATTTTGATTCGCGTCAAACTGCCAAGTCATCAACTGCCCAGCCTTAGCTGGAGCCGAAACACAAAGAACGCTAATTAAACCGGGAAGGAGCCAATGGAGTTTCAACGTCGTTTCACCTGATTTCTGCTAACTGGTTGCCAAGCACCCCTCACAACACAACCCCGCCAAAGCTGGATTCTTAAAGCTCACACCGTTTTTTCTATCGCAGACTGAAAAAAGCCTAGCCACTAACTCTATCCAAAATTTCAAAACCTGCAACCTGTTTTTTGCGGTGATTGCCATTCTGTGAGGTCGATCGATCGACCTTGGCCAGCATTTCATCCCAATCCAGCTCAATCCGGCAAAATTCAGCACTTACTCTCACGCACCCGGTCGGCGTTCCCCAGAGTTGAATGAATCGTTGTCATAAGATCTCACACTCTGTTGCAACTCTTAACGTTATTGGCTTTGAGGCTACCCCAGACCTTGGTAGACTAAGGAACGTAAAACGTACTCATGGTTCATGGTTTAGCTTGATTTGACTCCACTCAAGCAGTCCAATGAATCCGGCAAATGTTTTTATAGTTGATTTAAGAATCCGGGGTTTATCCCTTCACTGAAGCGAGAGAAACGGTACTCATGGTAGATTCCCTCAAAAGACCTGACGTTGAAGAACTGCGTCCCGGCATTAAGCGCCCTGCTCAGGACACCATCCTCACTCCTCGGTTCTACACCACAGATTTTGAGGAGATGGCAAAGATGGATATCTCTGCCAACGAGGAAGAGTTGCAAGCCATCATCTCAGAGTTTCGATCGGACTATAACCGCCACCATTTCGTGCGGGATGATGAATTCCAACAGTCCTGGGAACACATCGATGGTGAAACTCGGCGGCTGTTCATTGAGTTTCTAGAGCGGTCTTGTACAGCCGAGTTCTCTGGTTTTCTGCTGTACAAAGAACTGTCTCGCAAGCTGAAAGACATCAATCCTACGCTGGCAGAGGGCTTCTTGCTGATGTCTCGTGATGAAGCTCGGCATGCTGGCTTCTTGAATAAAGCTATGTCGGATTTCGGCCTGCAGCTTGATCTCGGCTTCTTGACCGAAAGCAAGAATTACACCTTCTTTAAGCCCAAATTCATCTTCTATGCGACCTACCTGTCCGAGAAGATTGGCTACTGGCGGTACATCACGATCTATCGCCACTTAGAAGCTCATCCTGAAAATCGCATCTACCCCATCTTCCGGTTCTTTGAGAACTGGTGCCAAGACGAAAACCGTCATGGTGACTTCTTTGATGCGGTCATGAAGTCCCAACCTCACATCCTGGACGACTGGAAAGCTCGCCTATGGAGCCGCTTCTTCCTGCTGTCGGTGTTTGCAACGATGTTCCTGAACGATATTCAACGATCGGGCTTCTATGCATCGTTGGGCCTGAATGCACGCGATTACGACATTGAAGTCATCCGCAAGACTAATGAAACCGCAGGTCGCATTTTCCCGCTGATTCTGAATGTCGATCATCCCAAGTTCTTTGAATTGATGGATGAATCAGCCGCAGCAAACCTTAAAATTGCCGCGATTAACGGTTCGAATGCGCCTAAAGTTGTGCAAACTCTCCAGAAGTTGCCCCACATCGCCAAGATCGGTATCAACATGGTGCGGTTGTATCTGATGAAGCCGATCGATACTGCCCATCTCGAAGGTTCCGTGCGCTAATTTCAAGTTCTCATACAAATTCACAGGCGGCTCATGGATTTCCGGGGCCGCTTTTTTCACGCTTGAGAAGCTAGCACTTGAGAGGGTTGGATCGGTGGAACGATCGCCATTTTCCTATCCCCAAAAATTCTTTCAGGTTTAGGTTGTCACTTTCCATAATTGCTCGTTATACTGTTTGAGTCATCGCGGGGTAGAGCAGTCTGGTAGCTCGTCGGGCTCATAACCCGAAGGTCAGTGGTTCAAATCCGCTCCCCGCCACCAAACTTGAGGTCCTAGATTCTATATGAGTCCAGGACCTTAAAAGTTTTAAATGGAGCTTGCCAAATCTGTGGATACTAAACTCAGACTCAATCTGGCTCTGTTTTTAGATGGCCCTGAAATTATGCCAAATTTCTACAAATCCTCAGGATAGACCCACTGCGGTGGAGCCGTCATTTTCTTCCGCAGGGCTTCTTCAGCGATCGCCAACATATCATCGAGCGATGTTTCCTGAATAAACTTTGTGGCTTGCGCTTGATACTCTTTATTTGGACATTGTTCACCTAAAACACAGCCGTCCACACAAGCTTCAGCGCAATTAATTTCAGCAGGATTAATTTCAGCAGGATTCATCAATATATTCTCCTTAACTTCTCTTGGCATGAGGCCGATCGAACGGCGCAGTCAAGAATTTCTGACGCATGGGGGATTTCCTTCCACACTTGTTCACTGTACAATTCCTGGGTCAGAAAATGCTACTTCTCTTATCCGGACGTGTGAGCTAGCTTGCATTCATCCACAAGAGAGAACCTTTAATTAACCTTGGCTTTTTCCAGAGTTAAGGCATTTCTTTGATAATCTGACTGATTGATCTTACTTAGATTTGTGGAGTGCAAAGTTTATGGGTTGGCTAAGTAGACTATTCCCCGGCAGCAAAAAGCCTGAAGCATCTGCTGCTGCACCGGCTGCTGCACCAGCTCCAGCTGATGCATCCATTCCACCTGCCAAAGTGGGTCTGGATGGTCAGTTTGATGAGAGCGGTCTGGCAAAGCGAGTTGCTTTAGCATTCGATGAAGATCCAGATTTAGATGATATTGACACCCTGTGGGTTGCTCAGCTTAGCAGCAAGGTTGTTTTGAAGGGAAAAGTTCCAAACCAAGCCTCTTTAGACAAAATGGTTTCTGTGGCCATGGGTGTCAATGGTGCCACTGAAGTAGATACTAGCCAGGTTACGGTTGGTTAATCAGTTACGGTTACGGTTGGTTAACAAGATGGTTAGCTAACAAGTTACAGTTAGCTCGATCGCAGGTTTAATTCAGTTGATCGATCGACATGATTCATCACTGGAAAACCCCTGCGAACTGACAAGGCGGGAAACAGAAAATTGCTGTTCTACCCGTCTTTGTTTTTTCTCAAAATTTAAGCAAGCATTATGGGACTTTTTGATCAGATTCTCAGCGCGGTTAACAATCCAAACCAGCAAGCCAGCCCCGATCAGCTTGGTACAATTCTCAATACGGTGCAGCAATTGTCAAACCACCGGGGCCTCGATCCAGCCACCACCCAAACCGCCATTTCAGTTGTAGGGGGCTACGTGCGATCGGCCCTACAGCAACAGCGAGCCACGGGAGGCGCAGCCCAAGCCGAAACGATCGTCAATCAGTTTGGCGGCACTCATCCCAGTGCTAATGCCCTCGAAGCCTTGTTCAGCCCTCAGCAACAGCAGCAGGTTGCAGAAGCAGTGGCTCAACGCACAGGCATCAATGCTGATCAAGTCATGGCCCTTTTACCCATTCTGGTGCCGATCGTCCTGAACCTGTTGAAGCAAGGCAATCAAGCGAGCGGTGCTTCCGCCAGTGCAGGCCAATCAAATTCAGTACTGAATAGCTTTTTAGATGCAGATGGCGATGGTGACGTGGATATTGGCGATGCCATGTCGATGGCAGGTCAGTTCTTGAATCAGCGCTAAACCTCAAATTTGATCCAAATTTGCTCTCGCATTTCGCCGCAACATCTCTGGTTTAATGCGACGCAACGCAGAAGCCGGAAATCGCTGATCCCAGTCTGAATCGGACAGATCGGCGATTTCTTGTAACGTTGAAGCCACATTCTGAGGATAAGGCTGAAACTCAGTCACGTCTGTTGGCTTAGCAAATCGCTGATTCCAGGGGCACACGTCCTGGCAAATATCGCAACCTGCGATCCAACCGTTCAGATTCGCACCAATCTCCGGCGGCAAAGCATCAGCTCGATTTTCGATCGTGTGATAAGCAATGCAGCGGTTCGCATCCACGACAAAAGGCTGGGTAATGGCTTGAGTTGGGCAAGCTTCAATGCAGCGAGTACAAGTGCCGCAATGCTGAGTATGAGGACGATCGGGCAATAACTCCAAATTCGTCAACACTTCTCCCAAAAATACCCAGGAGCCATAGTCGCGCGTAATCACATTGCTATTTTTAGCGATCCAACCAATGCCCGATCGCTCTGCCCAAACTTTGTCCTGGATCGGTCCTATGTCGGCATAATAGCGGGTTTCAATCCCCTCATCCTGAGCGTCCAACCAGAGAGAAAATGCTTTAAGCCGCTTTTGCAAAATTCGGTGATAATCCCGGCCCCAACCATAGCGCGAAATTTTGGCATACTCTTTGCCTTCAGGCCGATCGATCGCAGTGTAATAATTTAACGCCACACAAATGACTGACTTGACAGTTGGCATTAGCGATCGAATATCCTGCCGCTTGGGGTTTCCCATCCAGGCCATGTCTGCTTGATAGCCTTGAGCCAACCAGTTCTGTAAATGTTGAACGTTGGATACATCTGCAACTTGATCATCCCAATCTGCAACGCGGGCAATACCAACTTTATGAAATCCCAGCGCAAATACCTTTTGCTGAATGGTTTGGCGATCGATCGAAGGCATAGAAACTCAACATAGATTAGCTGACGAGTTGCCCCAAATGTTTGAGGATTGCAAAAACGTTGTAGAGATCGCTGGGTGTACGAATGCCAAATAACTTGGAGACGGAGTATTGAGGCGGATTACCCTGTACCAGTTTGACAAACATAAAGCTGCCGCCGCTGGTAATTAAACCATAGCAGGGACGATCGGCAGATGGAGTAGCCAGCATATAGGCCAGGATTTGCGCTAGCCCCGCTTCAACTGAGTAGGAAGCGCGCTTTGACTCAACCACCAGCACCCAAAGTCGATCTTTGAGCACGAGCGTATCGAGACTGCCGGTAATGATTACTCCCTCATCTTCGGTTTGAATTTCGATCGAGGGTTCAGAACGAACGTGAAATGGCGGTAGATAGAAACCTGCCAAAAATAGCAGCGGATCAACTACCGACATGCGAATCACATTCTCCAATAGCGGTGGATAGTCGAGCAAATTGACAAAACCATCTGCGATCCGATCGAGAGACTGCTTCTCTTCAGAGGTAATGTCAGGCAAGTTCTGCCATTCATTGAAAAATTGCTCATCTCTAACAAGCTGCACCCCAAAATCATCAATTAGTGTTCGGAGGGTTGCGTTTTTAGCTGGAATTGTTGTGACCATTGGCTTTTGCCTTTCTGCTAATTTTTCTCTGAACAAAATATTCCCTAGTGCATCACCAGCACTCTTGTAAATCATAGATTTCACACTGATTCACACAGATCAACCACTACAAAATATTTGATCCAATTATTACAAACCAAACCAAAACGCTTGAGCCTAAACTGATAGCAGACCTCTGCGGCGAAGCATCCAATCTATGCTGCATATCAAATGAACAGGCCAAGTCTACTGGGCTACCTGCAACTCCATAACGAATGAGGTAGACTGGCATTTCGGAGTTGTTTATGAGGTAAAAACACTAAGAATGACCAAACCATCGATCGTCGCTGCAACAGAGTCCGACTCACCCGTTGACTCCTCCTCTGCGGTATCGGCTGTCTCTCCGTCTTCTCAGAAGGCTGATAATCGTGGTTCGCGTAAACCGGAATCAGCTCAACCAGAACCGAAGCGACGTTGGACGATCGAAGAGAGCGAAGCGCTGTACCGCATTCAAGGATGGGGCGAACCCTATTTCTCGATCAATGCAGCGGGTCATATCACCGTGTCTCCTCAAGGCGATCGAGGCGGATCGTTAGATCTTTACCAACTCGTCAATGCGCTCAAACAGCGGAATTTGGCTCTGCCTTTGCTGATTCGCTTCTCCGATATTTTGGAAGACCGGATTGAGCGGCTGAACGCTTGTTTTGCCAAAGCGATCGCTCGTTATAACTATCCCGGCGTCTATCGGGGCGTGTTTCCCACGAAATGTAATCAGCAGCGCCATCTGATCGAGGATTTGGTGCGATTTGGCAAGCCCCACCAGTTCGGGCTGGAGGCCGGTTCTAAACCAGAATTGATGATCGCCCTAGCGACGCTGGATACTCCTGGCGCTCTCCTCATCTGTAATGGCTACAAAGACCGGGAGTACATTGAAACGGCAACGCTCGCCCAACGGTTGGGACAGACTCCGATCATTGTGCTCGAGCAGGTTGAAGAAGTGGCTCTGGCGATCGAAGCCGGGAAGAAACTCGGTATCAAGCCCATTTTAGGAATTCGGGCCAAGCTCAGCGCTAAAGGTATTGGACGGTGGGGCACTTCAGCGGGCGATCGGGCTAAGTTCGGGCTGACCATTCCTGAAATTATTGCAGCCATGGAGCAATTGCGCGCTGCCGACATGCTGGATTGTCTGCAGTTGCTGCACTATCACATCGGTTCCCAAATTTCTGCGATTAACGTGATTAAGGAAGCGATTCGGGAAGCGAGCCAAATTTATGTCGAGCTGGCCCGCCTGGGAGCCAACATGAAATATTTAGATGTAGGCGGCGGTTTGGGTGTGGACTATGACGGTTCGAAAACCAACTTCTATGCCTCCAAAAACTACAGTATGCAGAACTACGCCAACGATGTAGTTGCAGAAGTTAAAGAAGCCTGTGAAGAACGAGACATCCCAGCTCCAACCTTAGTCAGTGAAAGTGGACGGGCGATCGCCTCTCATCAGTCAGTGTTGGTCTTCGATGTGCTGGGCACCAGCGATGTTCAAGCTGAATTACCAGAGCCACCGCAAGACAAAGATCCCCTCGTGATTCGCAATCTCTATGAGACCTATCAGTCGATTACCGTGGAGAATTATCAGGAAGCCTATCACGATGCCACACAGTTCAAGGAAGAAGCCGTCAGTATTTTTGGCTTTGGCTATTTAAGTTTGACCGATCGGGCCAGAGCAGAACGGCTGTATTGGGCCTGCTGTGCCAAGATTCTGGGAATTGCGCGGCAGCAGGAATATGTGCCAGATGATCTGGAAGATCTGGAAAAGATCATGGCGTCGATCTATTACGTCAATTTGTCGGTGTTTCAGTCTGCACCAGATAGTTGGGCGATCGATCAGCTTTTCCCAATTTTGCCGATCCATCGGTTGGACGAAGAACCGACGCAACGCGGCACTTTAGCCGATTTAACCTGTGACAGCGACGGCAAGATCGATCAATTCATCGATCTGCGCGACGTGAAATATGTCCTGGAACTGCACCCGCTCAAACCCAAAGCAGACGAATCGTCAGCCCATGCCTATGAACCTTACTATCTGGGCATGTTCCTCAACGGCGCTTATCAGGAGATCATGGGAAATCTGCATAACCTGTTTGGCGACACCAATGCTGTGCACATCACCTTAACCCCCAAAGGCTATCAGATCGAGCATGTCGTTAAGGGCGACACCATGACTGAGGTGCTGGGTTACGTGCAGTATGACTCTGAGGATTTGATCGAAAATATTCGACGGCGATCGGAGCAAGCCCTTCAGGAAAATCGGATTACGCTGCAAGAAGCCCAGCTTTTGCTGCAAAACTACGAGCGTAGCCTCAGTCGCTATACCTATCTGTCGTCCTCTTGAATCTCTCTTTCTGAATCTGGCCTTAAAGATCTAGGGAGTCTCCTGCAAGCCTTGCGGGTTCGCTGTCTGTGCCAGAATACTGTAGATCTGAGCAGGGGTAAGGGTGGGATTCGCGCTCAACATCAGGGCGACGACCCCAGCCACATGCGGCGTTGCCATCGAAGTGCCGCCAAATGGGGCGTATTGGTTGCCTGGAATCGACGATAGAACGCTGACGCCCGGTGCCACCACAAAATTTCCCCTTGCCCGACCTGCCGGGTTTGAAAAGAGGGCCATGGCCTTGTTGCGATCGATCGCCCCCACCGTAATTCCCAGATTATTCAGCATCGCCCGGTAGCCCAGCTCCGACGGTTGCAACATCCCCTCATCCTCGCGGCCATTCCCAGATGCAATCACTACCGCAATCCCTGCTTGATTGGCTCGCTGTAGGGCCGCCCCCAGTTCAAAGTCATAGCGAAAACCTTTCCGCAAGCTGAGGTTAATTACCTTTGCGCCGTTTTGGGCAGCATAGTCAATCGCCTGAATCAAGCGATTGTTATAGACTGCATCAGAACTTTCATTATCAATCACTCGCAGCGGCATAATTTTGGCATCAGGCGCAACCCCAGTCACACCCACCCCATTTCTGGCAGCTGCGATCGTCCCTGCAACATGCGTGCCATGGCCATCTGTATCGATCGGGTCGTTGTTACCCGCGACAAAATTCCAACCTCGGATGTCATCCACATAGCCATTTTGATCATCATCGATGCCATTGCCTGCGATTTCTTTGGTATTTGACCAAATGTTCGCCTGAAGCTCGGAATGAGTATAATCGACGCCGGTATCAATTACTGCCACCGTCACATTTTGGCCGGTCCAACCCTGAGCCCAGGCTGCCGGAGCATTTACCAGATCGCGCCCCCAATCGTCCCCGCCCAACACCGAGCCGTTGGCAAACGGACTTTGACCGACTGCACTCGCAACTGCCGCTGCCGCATCGACTAATCCAGCGCCGTAGAAGAAATTAAAAGTTTGGGAAGGAGATTTATAGACGCGATAGCGAATGGTGTAGTTTCCTGTTTCTTTGGGACTGGTGGTGCTGGCGCGTAGCAAATATCGGACACCCGGCTTCACGGTAAAGATCAGGCGAGAATTAGTACTGAACGCATCCATGCCATTCGGTATTAGGGTGTCAGTCCCATAAAGCAGCTGTTTTCCTCGCTTTGTTCGAGCATCAGCCAGATAAAGATACGCATCAAACTGGTTAGAGGTCAGTGTCACTTCGACTTGATGCCCTGGCTTCACGCCCTTTGGCAGCTGCCAATCTTCGTAGTAGTAACGCTTGTCGTAATTGGGATCAATTGCATCCTTGCGATCGAGCTTGCTGCGACCCACAAATTTGTCAGGCACCAGACTGGTTTCGCCGGTGCTGCTGAGGGAATTGACCGATCGCACCCGTTGGGGCTTGAACCAAACTTGTTTCGATTGATTGGTTTCAACAGAGAATAAAGCTGATTGAGCGAGCTGTGAGTTCTGCAAGGTTTGCAAATGATTCGAATAACCCATCGTGACATGATTCCTCATGACATCACCCTTTCCAGTCTTTCAGCAATCTAGTTCCAGTCTTGCGACAATCCAGTAGATAAAACTGCTACGCTAGCCAAGCTAACTTGAAATAAAGCAAATTCTTCAGCTCTTATGCATCCTCTGAAGAGGCTGAAGAAGCCAAGATCAAGATTTCCGCAGCGTTTGCTCTCTGTTCTAACCACAAAAAGCAAATTCTCTTTTCCGGGATAAGGGACAAAAATGTCCTCTATGCTAGTTCTGATTCGATCATTCATTTTCTCCTTGCTAAACTGTGCGCTTCGACATCGTTACCTTATTTCCAGATTTCTTTGATTCGCCGCTAAACTCTGGCTTGTTAGGCAAGGCGCTGACCAAACAGATTGCCTCCGTTCACCTCACCAATCCCCGTGATTTCACGACTGATAAGCATCACAAAGTGGATGATGAGCCCTATGGTGGTGGGGTTGGCATGTTGCTGAAGCCAGAGCCAATTTTTGCTGCCGTTGAGTCTTTGCCGGTGTTGCCGCGACGCGAAGTGTTGCTGATGACGCCCCAAGGACAGCCCATGAACCAGCTATTATTCCAAACCCTTGCAGCCGAAAGCGAACAGGTGGTGATCATTTGCGGCCATTACGAGGGAGTGGATGAACGGGTACTGCATTTGGTGACGCGGGAAGTGTCGCTCGGCGATTTTGTCCTAACTTGCGGCGAAATTCCAGCATTGGCCTTGCTGAACGGCGTGGTTCGCCTGCTCCCTGGCACTGTTGGCAAAGTAGAATCCCTGAAGCTCGAAAGTTTTGAAGCGGGATTATTGGACTATCCGCAGTACACCCGACCGGCTGAATTTCGAGGTTGGAAAGTTCCAGAAGTGCTGCTATCTGGCAATCATCAGGCGATCGCCCAATGGCGCAAAACCCAGCAAATTCAACGCACGCGTGATCGTCGTCCCGACCTCTGGCAAACCTGGAACGCAGGCCAGCAAAGCGAACCAGACACTCCCTGAATCGATCGTGACACCTGCTTTGATCAGCCAAATCCTGCGGTGCTTGACCTGATTCATGACCTAATCCCTAAAGATTCTGATTCTCCCGATAATGGTTTTCTATCGAACAGAGGCCCTCAGGCAATTTTCTATAATGTAAAAAACAGGTAACATTGTTTGAGTCAACCATACTTGAGCGGCAGCTATTGTGTTTGTTCTCAACGGTTACGAATACTTCCTGGTCTTTCTCATTGTCTGTAGCCTAGTTGCTGGGGCGGCCATCGTTTTATCTACTGTGCTTGCGCCCCGTCGTCAGGGGATTGAGCGCAATCTCACTTACGAATCCGGCATGGAACCGATCGGCGGAGCTTGGATCCAATTCAACATCCGCTATTACATGTTTGCGCTGGTCTTCGTAATTTTCGACGTAGAAACTGTTTTCCTGTACCCCTGGGCAGTCGCATTCCATCAACTGGGGCTGCTGGCTTTTGTCGAAGCCCTGATCTTTATCGCGATCCTCGTGGTTGCCCTTGTTTACGCATGGCGCAAAGGAGCCCTTGAATGGTCATGAATCCCATCCCTTCAACTTCAGAGAACTCAATCCAGCAGTTGCTAAACCCAGTTGGGCGACCAGAAGTAACCAAAGAACTGTCTGAGAACGTCATTCTCACTACGGTGGATGACCTGTATAACTGGGCACGCCTGTCGAGTCTGTGGCCGCTGCTGTACGGCACCGCCTGCTGCTTTATCGAATTTGCGGCCCTGATTGGTTCACGCTTTGACTTCGATCGCTTTGGGTTGCTGCCTCGCTGTAGCCCTCGCCAAGCCGACCTGATCATTACGGCTGGCACTATCACGATGAAAATGGCTCCGGCACTGGTTCGCCTCTATGAGCAAATGCCTGAGCCCAAATATGTGATCGCCATGGGAGCTTGCACCATTACAGGCGGCATGTTCAGCATGGATTCCCCTTCAGCCGTGCGAGGCGTGGATAAGCTAATTCCAGTGGATGTCTATATTCCTGGTTGTCCTCCCCGTCCTGAAGCGATCATTGATGCGATCGTCAAACTACGCAAGAAGATTGCCAACGAATCTTTGGCTGAACGCGGCGAACTTGCCCAAACCCATCGCTACTACACCACATCGCATAAGATGAACTCGGTGCCCATCATCCATGACGGCAAATATCTTCAACTTGCAGCACGGCAGGCTCCACCGAAGGAGTTAATGGAAGCACTCGGTATGCCGATCGCCCCCGCATTAGAGCAGCAGAAGGAGGAAACTACCCGTGGCTGATGAAGCACAATCCACTGAATCCACCGCTCAAATTGTCGAGGCTGGTAAAATTTCCCGCTGGCTGACCGAGAATGGCTTTGAGCATGAGGTGATGGAGTCCGATCATCTAGGCGTTGAGATTGTTAAGGTCGATCGCGAATTTTTGCTTCCTTTCTGCACGGCCCTCTATGCCTACGGGTTCAACTACCTGCAATGCCAGTGCGCCTATGACACGGGTCCCGGTGGTGATTTGGTCAGCGTCTATCATTTGATCAAAGTGGCAGATAATGCCGATCGACCTGAAGAGCTGCGAGTTAAGGTATTTGTGCCGCGTGACGACGCCAGAGTGCCCTCCGTTTACTGGATTTGGAAAACCGCAGACTGGCAAGAGCGCGAAAGCTATGACATGTATGGCATTGTCTATGAAGGGCATCCCAACATGAAGCGAATTCTCATGCCGGAAGATTGGGTCGGCTATCCTCTGCGGAAGGATTACATTTCTCCTGACTTCTTTGAGCTGCAAGACGCTTACTAGCGTTGCAGTGAACCTGCCTGACATTTTCTCGTCCCTATCCTCGGCTCCTTCTGGTGTAGGCTGAAGATAGGGATTTGTTTTTGAAACAGGCTTTTCAGCCGGATTTTTGAAGCACGTTTTTTTGGAAGCTATGCAAGAGACTTGGTTACCCGTTATTTATCTCAGCATTTTAGTTGCACTACTCGGCGTCGCAGGCTGGTTTCTGTTTCGGCAAATTATTCGAACCCGCCGCACAGAAACAAAGCTGTCCCGACTCCAAAATAAGTTAAACAAAGAAAAAGGAACTGCCAAAGAACATTACGAACTGGGCAGCATTTTGCTGGATAAGCGTCTTTATAGTCAGGCCATCAGCCAGTTTCAAAAAGCGCTGAAAGCGAAAGATCTGGAAGGCGAAGAAAATACTGCCCTGATTTACAACGCACTGGGATTTGCTTATGCGGCGCAAGAACAGTTCGATCTGGCAGTTCGGCAGTATAAAGAAGCCCTGGATCGATTTCCCAACTACCCAACGGCCCTGAACAATCTGGGCTTTGCCTACGAGAAAAAGCAGTTGATGCCACAAGCGCTAGAATCTTATGAACAGGCTTTGAAAATTGAGCCAAATAACTCTATTGCGAAACGGCGATCGGAGTCTTTGCGAAAGCGACTGGTCCCCTCTTCATAGGCTTTAGCTATCTGTAAAAAGGGCAGGTTTGTAAAAGAAAAAGTAAAAAAGGGCGAAGTTGAAGTAGACCTGTTTCTGTCTCGCAGCTTCGCCCTTGCTCTATCAAAATCAAATTGTTTGCTAACGTTCTAAAACGGCCCCTAAAACTGGACTGTCGGCCAATCAGGTTCCCGATAGTAACGAGTCATATCATCAAACTTGCGCAGATCGGCTCGCTGTACCCACAACTCCTGGGCACCTGCTTCCAGCCACCATTCGTTCAGTTGAATCAACTGTTGGCCTAACTGGTCACGATCGACCGTTGCTGCGGCCTCACCAAAATATCCCAAAGTAATATGGGCCGTGAAATTGTATTGCTGCTCAATGCCGAGGGCAATTAAATCTGGGTTTTGATACAGCATCCGTCGCAGTTCAACAATGCGATTGTAGGAGTCCTCATCCTTCGGCACCAGGCAAACGCCGATCGCCCTCGTTCTTAGAAAGACACCCAGAATTTGCCAGTAAATGGGCTTCTCCGACTGAATCAGCGACTGACTCTTTTCAAAGCTACGGGCAACCTGAGTTTGCAACTGAGATTCGAAATCGGGATTATTTTCGACTGCGTCTCGGTAGGAGCTGGCCCAGATCAGATCAGCCAAGGTGAAGTGAAAACTATTAGCAGGCACCGGAATCACTAAATCAGACTCTAGCTGCTGCAAAACCCGCTGCTGATACTGTTCTAAATGGGAATAAAATCCTTGATTTTGCTCGTCGTCTATCCAGGGTGGAGAAATGATGGTGCACCCCGGAAAAGCAGCAGGTTGAATGGTTCCCGCCGAATCGCGGTAGTACTTCGGAGAAGGCTGAATATACTGAACCTGAGACTGGTAGGCCTCTGGCAGTGTCATTCTTGCCACTCGATTGATATAAACCTGATATGTATCGTCCAACCTTGATCGCCTCGTATTCCAAACTAACCAATTTCCCTAGATTCTTGCATCATCCGATCGAATCCTCATGTCATTGATTCTCGAGGCAACTGACCTGTCTCAGAGACAGCGATCGGCAAGCGGCAAAAATCCAGTAAGCAACCTCCCTTAATTTAGCGGGAATCGGTCCCAAACGGAGAGAGTTGCAGAAAATTGAGATATAGACAGATGCAACCACTCTTATTTAGCGCAACGGTGAGGCCGCCCAATCTCTCGCATTCCCAATCTACCGCTTCCACCTAGATCGCGCTCCCGAATTGAGGTCGCTGCTGCCAGGGATATGCCGCTTCAAGCTGCGAAGCCAACGCCAGAATAGTTGCTTCATCAGCAGGTCGTCCGACTAGCTGCACCCCAACCGGCAACCCATCCGGACTCAACCCCGTCGGTAAATGGAGTGCTGGTTGACCACTTGCATTAAATGGCGGGCAGGGCGCAATCCACTGAATGATACGTTGTAAAGTTTCTTCAGGTGGCAAATCGGCCCATTCCCCCACCTGAATCGCAGGCTGAAGATAGGTCGGCAGCAGCAGCACGTCATAATTTTCGAAGAAAGCAACGACTTGGCGTGCCATCATTTGCATTGCCCAAACCGCTTTCAGATAAGTGCCGCTCGTATCCGCTTGAGACAGTAGCCAACGGTTAAATCCACTCAGCGCTTCCGGTGGCAGTCCAGCAGTGCCAACTCCTGCTCGCCAAATCACGACAAAGGGTTCGACAAGGCCATTAAAATCCGGACAGGCTAGCTCAACCTGATGTCCTAAAGCTTCCAGTCGCTTCACCGTTTCCAGCACCGCCTGTTCACAGACAGCATCTGCTTGGCCGATCGGCAGTATGGTTGTGGCGTAGGCAATTCGCAACGATCGATTCAAGCCTTGCTGGGTAGCGTGATAAAAGGAATTTTCCGGGTCAGGCAACCAGTAAGGATCACCAGGCACATAGCCTGCCATCACATCCAATAGCGCTGCAGCATCAGCAACGGTACGAGACAAAACGCCATTGGTAGCAATGCCACTTTGATGATCGCCTAATGGCGCAAAGGAAACACGACCTCTAGCGGGCTTTAAACCGACCACCCCACAGCACAAGGCAGGTCCACGCACTGAGCCTCCTCCATCTGAACCTTGGGCGATCGGCGCTAATCCGGCAGCCACTGCTGCGGCTGCTCCTCCACTCGATCCACCTGCTGTATGGTTAAGATTCCAGGGATTACGGGCGATCGGTAGCCCCATCGGTTCGGTGTAGGGCAGTGAACCCAGTTCGGAAACCGAAGTTTTGCCAAGAATGATAAAGCCTGCCTGTTTAATCCGAGCCACAACAGCATCGTCATAGGCACTGACGTTATCCATCAAAACTGGACTGCCATAGGCACAGCGTACACCCTGCACAGACGTTAAATCTTTAATCGCAATCGGCACACCAAAGAATGGTGGCAGATCTTCCGGGCCTTGAGTGAGTCGATCGGCCTTTGCTTTCGCTTCAGTTAAAGCTTGCTCTGCGATGACTGTCACATAGCTTCCCAACTGGGTGTCATAGTCCTGGATACGAGCCAGGTAAAGATTCACTAAATCAACCGGAGAAACCACACCCGATCGAATGAGCTGCGCTTGCTCTAGAGCAGAAGTGAAGGCAATATCGACTGAGTCCATTAGGCCAGAATCATGAGCATCTGATGCAGACTGTAACAGGAAGCGTTCCCTTCGTTAACTACAAGTCTGCCAGATCTCAAATTGACCTCAAGCCATCTCAAGAAAAAAGACATCTCAAGAAAAAAGCTCCCCTTTGGGAGCCATCCAGATGATTCAACTCATTGCAGATCAATCATGTAGAGATTAATGAACCGCTTGAGGCACAGCCTGTGGAGAACGCTGCGGCATTGGTTGCATTCTCGGTTCTGGCACTGCTTGAGCCATCGGTTGAGGAGCAGATTGAGCTACGGGTTGAGCAGCCACAGGTTGAGGTGGCTCTTTGGGAAAAACACATTCCACCGAAACTTTGATGTTGCATCCTGCTGTACCCGCAGCAATGTATGGAACGCCACCTACACCGCTGACATTAACCCCAAACTCTAGAGAAACTTTGCTTACTTCGGCCAGAGAAGCGTCCTTAAAAGCATTCAGCGTATATTTCGTATAGGTTTTAATCGTGCTTTCGATCGCCCGAAAACTTTGAGCCATTTGCGTTTCAACAACTTGCCCAATTCCTTTAGCACCACCACGACGGGTTTCTTCTGCAGCTTCTGCAACAGGAGGTGTTGCGATATCCTCCGCAGCTTCTACATAGATGATGGTATCTTCGTCAATTCGGATTGCCTGTAGCTTACTCATAATAGAAACACCCTTGCTTTGATCGAGTTCTCGGCTGACATCGTGCAGGAGGCACTTTTCGAAGATAATCGAGCCGATCGGTCAACTCCTATGGAGTCAGACCCCCTATGAAAACAAGAGCAACATTTGCTACAAGGCGATTGTATAAGCCACTCAAAATTAGATTTTGCAGCCAGTAAATTTTGCAGTCAGACTTATCGTCGATTCAGCCAGCTGCGCAACCGGACCCGACTGGCCACATAGATCGAAAGCTGATAATGCTCTGCTAACAGCCAACTTACCATTAGCAAATGAATGCCAAACGTGCAGCCTAACCAGACGTTAGGAAACCAGGCCCATGCGCTATTCGGCAAAGGTGGAAAGATATAGGCCATCAACCAGACGATCGCAGCAGGCAGCAGCACCAACACAATACTGGCAAACCAAACAACTGCCGTGAGGCTAGGATCATCTCGATGAGTCGATTGCCAACTCCGCCCATTCCATCGCCACGAAAGCGGCTGCGCACTATCCACCACCTGGACTGTTTGATTTTGCAAGTTCGCTGTAAAAATATGGCGGCAGAAGCTGCAAGCAAATGCATCCATCAGGGTCAGGGCAGAAATTTGGCCATGACGACAGACTGGACAGAGATAGCTATCTTGAAAGTTCAAGCTGTGAGGCTCACGTTTAGAGGTAAGTTTGGCCTGCAAGACAGGCTTGGTCGTTGGCTGACCAAAAGCAGCGCTAGTTGGACTATCTTCATCTGAAACAGGCTGGACCATAACATCACCTCATTGAGAAGCTGCGAACTAACGCTTGACTGATCGGATTTTGACGCTGATTGAAGTTGAACGCTCTGTTCAACAGCTTAACTGACATCCCTAGCTTCAGCTAGAGCGCTCCAATTAAGGCATCGCTAGACCCAATCGATCGCACAATCTCTCTGCCACCTTGCTCCAATACTACCGTTGGCTCCAAGCCCATATTGACCCGCTTCACCAGAACCTTTCCATTTCCCAACCGTTCACCGACCGTTACATAACGGCTTGTCGCCTCATCTGGTGCCTTGATAATGACGTTCGTTTTACCCGCAATCTGAACCACTCCGCTAATCTCGATCGTTTCTGCCAAACTTCGAGGAGGAGCCACCGGGACTGGATTGGCTGACACATTCACCGAGGGTAACGGCGCAACTGAAGTAGGCGGCGGCAATAAAACGGGGGGAGCAATCGATACAGGCGCAGGGACTGGCGCTACTTTCACGATCGGAGAGGGTGGCACCACAGGGTTAACCGTTGGAGCGGCAGACGGTTTCACTTGAACCGCAGGCGTAAAATTCAACGAAGCAAATGGATCAGGGCGACCCGCCTCTACTTGGGGAACCCGTTCAACTGAAGCCGTGGGCGGAATCAAATTGGGAACAGGGATTGGCTCCAGCTGTGAAGCACTGGCGACAAGCGGATCTGGGAAAAAATCTTTTGAAGTGAGAGGTTGAGTCGATTGCGTGCCATCTGGACTGCCTGCCTCTGCGCCTGCCTCAGCAATAGCTTCCGTTTCCGCCAACGCAACTGGCTTTGAATCCAGCTGCTGGGAAGCCGTTTTACTGCTGCAGCTAGCAGTCAGACAAAGAATGCTGGCTAGACCAATCCAGTACCAATTTTTCCTCATGGTCATCTCCTGCGATCGCCGCTAAAATACCCTCATCAAATAATAATAATTTTAACGGCGAATCAACTTGGGATTGGCAGATTTAGCTACAGCTTCTTAACAATTTGATTCATTACGATCTCCTCTGATCATCTTCCTGGGCACGTCGAATTGCATCAATTTCTTGCTGAAGCGTTTCTAGCTCTCGCTTTAATCGATCGACTTCGCTCATCGGAGGTTCAACCGGTACATCAACTGAGCCTTCGCTGGTTCGGCGATAATTGCCCGATCGGATTTGTCGATAGGCTTCTGAGTTGGCCCAGTCGCGCAAGTGATGGACCCGTTCTACCGAAAAAGGATGGGTTTGAAACGCCCCTTGGGAAAGGTTGTTGTAGAGGAAGAATTTATAGACCTGATTGAGATTGTCTTGATCCAACCGTTGATACCGATCGGCCTGACTAACAAATTCATCCACGCTCAATTCATGAGCATAGCGACTGCTGCCCCCAGAGGCTCGCATCATTGTTTGCAAAACTGGCTTTAATTCATCCACGACCAACAATGCAGCCCGATCGGCAGAGAGTTCCGCTTTTCGCAACCATTCATAAAAGGCGATCAGCAAGCCATTGCTGACTAAACTGCTCAAGCCAAACGTCATTTCAGACAAACCAAATATTGTAGAGATCATCCAGTTAGCCATCTGGATTAGCTTGGTATGCCCGCATTTGATGTGGCCTAATTCGTGGGCAATCGTCGATCGGAGCTCTGCTTCACTCAACAAATCCAATAAACCTGTGCTGAGCACCATACAAGGCCGATCTTGACCTAACGCATAGGCATTGACGATCGGAGATTGCGTCACAAACAGCGCAGGCTCAGACGCCACATCCAGATCTCGCACCGCTTCTCGAAACAGATGATAAATTGAGGCATATTGTCGAGGCCCCACTTCGATCGCATTTCCTAATAAATAGACATAGCGTGGACGCTCATAGAGAAATTCCACAAACTTGCCAGCTGCCAGATCAAACCCTGGAACACTGCGCAATGCTTGTTCTGCTTGAGCATCTAGAGGATGCCGAAACGCCTCGCTGGAAATACCGGTATAAGTTGGCATATGTATTAAGTTGGCATATAAAATTAGCCTGCCAAACAATTCACTCCAATCTTAGCGAGAGATGCTGGCAGGCTTCTGAGTTGGTATCGAGGTTTCTAGGAATGCACGCTATTGACCATCCAGACGATTAAAAGAATTCATCCCTTGCCTCATCTGGTGTGTTGGTATGACGGGATGGGGTTTCTCGCGTAAATGTCATGTGGACCGATCGAGATTGTTCACCATCCGCCGCGATCGCCAGAATTGGGAAGTCGATCAACCCGTCTTGGAATGAAAGATGGAAGCGGAATGTGCCATCAGGATTCAGTTGCACAGGCCGACCCGCAATCGTTACGGTGGCATCCGGCTCTGTTGCTCCATAAATGATCAGTTCTGCATCGGCAATTAACCAGAATTTTCGAGAACGCACAGGTGGCATAGAAGCCGAGAAGCCGACCCCGGACATCATGCCCATACCAGACTGACTGTAAAGTCCTATACCAGACATCATGCCAATGCCAGACATACCCATTGCCCCGGCACCAGATTGACTGTACATGCCCACGCCAGACATCCCAATACCAGACATGCCTGCTACGCCAAATAATCCAATACCAGACATACCGACACCAGACATTCCTGCTGCACCAAATAATCCAATACCAGACATACCGACGCCAGACATTCCTGCTGCACTAAACTGGCCAGCCATGCCAATACCAGACATCATGCCAACACCAGATTGACTGTAGAGTCCAGCACCAGACATCATGCCAACACCAGATTGACTGTAGAGTCCAGCACCAGACATTCCCATTCCTGATTCAGTTCGGGCTGCCAATCCTGCCCCTGAGCCTAGAGCAAAAGAGCTGGCTGCTTCCGGAGGAACTTGTTGCATGGAACCGAAAAGCGACCCAGTAACTCGCTGCGATTCCGCAGATTCAGCTAATCCAAAGATGCGATCGTACAAAGGATTGCCAAAGGATTTTTGTTGATCGGGCGGTGACAGTTCCAGGAAGGTTCTGCCGCTTAAATCTTCGTCCCAATCCACGGTAATGAACTGCTCTTCGTACCAATTAGCCGGGTGAACTGGTGGAACGCGAATGGCATTAGACCGAGCCAACATCAACCAGCGCCCATCTTCTGCCACATAGCCGATCTCAACAATATAGTCGCGATCGCTGACCGGGACTGGAATATACCAATCGCGTGCTAGCTCATCACAGTCATACTGCTGCAAACTATGCGGATTTTGATGACTCAGATCGATCGCAGTCACATCATAGAACCGGAGCGCCAGTCGCTGGCCACCCTGCTGACGTAAAGCCTGCTTGTGCTGATCAGGGACATCCCAGTAGGCATAGGCCCATTGCGGATCACGCGGCAGCAAGGTAATCCAACTGTCGCCATACCCATCAACAAGATCGGGTAATCCTTCATCCACCGATGCCAGTGCATCACTAGACAGATCGACCTGACCCACATCAAATTTAGTCGCTTCAACTGTTGATTGGGCTCGTTCTCGTTCCGTTGGCTCACTGGCCATTGCAGCTCCTGCGGCTAAAACTGCTCCTCCTGCGATCGCCAAATTGACGGGTCCACTCGGCCATTCGACAGTAGGGTCCTCCTCTGGTTCTAAAACAGCCTCAATCGTCGTCTCTGCTTCAAACTCAACTGGAACTTCAGAAACGTCGGGCGAAGTGGGAAGCGGTTCATCGATCGTTCCATAGATCAACAAGGCTTCATCACTATCTGTTGCAATTTCTTCGATAACCGACTCTGCATCTGCGACAGCCGCAGTTTCTCCAACTTCCATCCTGGATGCTGACTGTGTTTCTGCTTCTACCTCTGTCAAATTTGTCGCATCATCGGCTTCCAGCTCAGGACCTGGCACCAATGCCGCCCCTGCCGCAAGCGCAGCACCACCCGCGATCGCAATATTGGGCAGCAGCAAAGTTTCTTCCTCAGGTTGAATTGAGGTAATTTCTTCTGGAATTGACGTGGATTCTGCCTGGAATTCAGGATCTACTGCCTGAACTGACGTTGGTTCTTCTGGAATTGCAGTTTCTGCCTGAATCAAGGTTGGCTGTTCTTGAATGACTGTAGTTGCCTCACCAACAGTTGTCGTACTATCAGGCTCTATTGCTGTAGTCAAAGAAACGGGCAGAGTTGCTGCAACATGAACAGGTGCAGAACGGGCTAACGACAACCAGCTGTTATCTGGCGTTAAATAGCCAATTTCAGCAACATAATCTCGCTCGGGCTGAGGCAAGACCACAAATCGATCGAAGTCAGATTCAGCACAATCATATTGCTGGGTGTTATGGGGAACTTCACTAGTTTCAAGTCCAGTTACATCTTCAACTCGCAGGGTTAACCTTTCGCCACCCTGTTGTTTCAGTACTGCTTTCTCAGCCTCTGGCACTTCCCAATAGGCATATCCCTGATTGACGGTTCGAGGCGTCAGCACAATTCGACTACGGCGATCGCGCCCCAAACCAGCCAAACCAGCAACTGCCGCTGCTCCTGCTCCTGCTGCCACAATTCCACCAACCGCTCCTAATGGAGGAGTGAAGGTCGAAGCAGAAGATGCATTTACTTCAAGCCCAGGAGTCGGTAGCACCACAGGAGTAGCAGGAGTAGCAGAGATCTCAACATTTGGCAATTCCGTCGTGGTCGGACTGCGTTGAGGCAAACTCGATCGATCAGCAGCAATCACGGAACCCATTCGGTCAGCTAAAGTTGGCTCTGATGGTGCTGGTGGCGGAACAGCTGGCGCTACTTCATCCGGTGTAGCCCCTTGATCGCCCCTACGTTTCCACCCCCAAAACAACAGGCCACCCCCGATCAGCGGCAGTAATAACCAAGGTAACCAGCCTGCTGCATTAGGGTCTGATCCAGCTGCACTAGAGGTCGTCGAAGGCACCGCATCTGGGGAAGGACTGCTTGGTACGGTTGATGAAGATGCAGTTGATGAAGGTGCGGTCGGGGAAACTGTTGCTGAGGAAACTGCTGCTGGGGAAGCTTCTACGCCCGATGGACTCGGTGTACTTCCAGCAACAACAGCAGCCTCTTCCGATTTCGCCTCTGCAACTGCCTGTTGACCTGCTGGCGAAGTTGCATACCCTAAAAATGCTTGAACAACAGGACTTGCCGTATCTTTATAAACATAGCTGCGCGGCTGGGAGTAGGGATAGCGCGGATCGTCGGGTAACGTCCCATGCATGGAAATAATCCGAACATCACTGCGATCGAGCACCTGACCTGCGATCGCATAGCTGATACCATCTCTCCCAAGCTGACTGACTACTGCTGCCGTATCATCTGCAGAAACTTGGGTTGCATTTGCCCCAGTTGCAAAGGGGGCCACCTTAAAGACGCTGTAAGCACTTAATGCCTTGCGAGTATCACTCGAATCAGGCCGATCGACCAGCCGAATGGGTCCTGGTGAGCCACCCACTTCAGACCAATCCGTAATTTCGCCGCGAAAGATTCCAGCAAACTGGTCAAAATTCAAATTCCCTTGAAACGGATTATCTGCACCCAGAATGATCGCGATCTTTTCTCGACTAATGGGCGTCTCAACGAACCCTTGGCCTCGCTCTTCATCCGTCAAAGGCCGACCGATCGCTGCCAGATCAATTTTTCCATCTAAAAGGGCTTGAAGTGCTGCATCAGTTCCCTGATTCGCTAACTCAACCGTTGTTCCAGCATATTGAGACTCAAAGCGTTGCTTCAGCAGTTGGTTAATTACTGCCATACTTTCGGAGCCATCCACTCGCACTGTACTCCCAGTCGGCAGAGTCGAGGGTAGAGGGAAAGAACTTGGAGTCGGACTTTGGGCGTAAACGGGTTGAGCCGATACCAAATCCAGTAGTTTTGGAGTAGTTACCAGGGCAACCGTTAGCAAAAGAGAAAAGATTGAAGGCTTTTTTCTGGGCAGCATCATGTCAAAGAAGAATAAATTAACCCCAAGTAAGGTTAATTTTTGCAAAAGATGCGCAAATTATATACCCCCTAATGCATAGTCTTTGCTACTCAAAAAACTTTTCTTCCCTTTCTTTCAGGGAAAAAGCCATTTTTGAAAGCGATTTTCCTCAAAGCACCCCCACTTCCCGATCGGTCAGGCTAGGATCATAGGACTAAAATAGCCACGAATTGCTCTCCTAACGGTACTTCGTCAAATCGCAAACCTATGAAAGATTCCAAATCAGATTCTCAAGCACTTGATCTGGAATTGCTGAAACAAGAACCCAACTTTCAACGACAGGTCAATCATCTATACCAGCTCACACTTTATGGCAGATGGATTGTAGTTATCAGCTTATGGCTTTTAGTTGCCCCTTTAAGTTTCTGGGGATTACGTCAGGAAATTGCACTTTGGTTAGACTATTTCACCTGGACATCTTTGCGCTACAGCCTCATCTATAATCCCCTCTCTGCGATCGGCCTTGCGTTATGTATTGGCTTAACTATAGCTACACTCATTCAGCAAATTAATCACGCTGTTTTTGGTCTATCCAGATCTGATCAACACCGGTTCGAAAAGAAAGTCCTGAAGATTACGCAACAGGGGAGAACCCATCCCTTATGGAAATGGCTCTCCCACCAGTAACATCCAAAAGCAACAATCTCCCCTTACTAACTAAGGGGAGACTGCTAATATATACCCTGGCACTGAGCTATTTTTGCGGGAGGCTACCCTCCAACTATCTTCGCCGCTGATGCGTTTCACTTCTCAGTTCGGGATGGATGAGTGTGGTTCCACATCGCCATAAGCACCAGGAATGCTATTCGGCTGTTGCTCGTTACGACCTTACTTGTTTCTTCTTTTCTCTTTTTCTCTTCTCTTTTTCACAACCGAGAAGGCTGCATAGCGAATTGCTCGTCAGATTAGTCATCTTTTCACCAACTCATTCATTGGAATGAGGTCAAGCCCTCGGTCTGTTAGTACTGCTCAGCTTCACATGTTGCCACGCTTCCACTTACAGCCTATTAACGGGTCGTCTTCCCGTGACCTTACTGGCTTTTGCCATGGCAGCACTCATCTTGAGGTGGGCTTCCCACTTAGATGCTTTCAGCGGTTATCCGCTCCGCACTTGGCTACCCTGCGTTTACCGTTGGCACGATAACAGGTACACCAGCGGTGCGTTCTTCCCGGTCCTCTCGTACTAAGGAAGACTCCTCTCAATGCTCCTACGCCTGCACCGGATATGGACCGAACTGTCTCACGACGTTCTGAACCCAGCTCACGTACCGCTTTAATGGGCGAACAGCCCAACCCTTGGGACGTACTACCGCCCCAGGTTGCGATGAGCCGACATCGAGGTGCCAAACCTCCCCGTCGATGTGAACTCTTGGGGGAGATCAGCCTGTTATCCCTAGAGTAACTTTTATCCGTTG
>LUGL01000085.1 GCA_002796835.1 Elainella saxicola E1
ATTTCAGATAACGCGTCAACAGATAAAACCGAAGAGATTTGTAGAATTTATACGGCTCAGGATAAACGCATTCGATACTATCGAAATGAAGTAAATATAGGAGGTATCAACAACGAAAACAAAACTTTTGAGCTCTCTAATGGAACTTATTTTCGCCTAGCCAGTCATGATGATTATTTAGCTCCTGAGTTACTCGAAAAAAGTGTTGAAATTCTAGAGAAAAATTCATCTATAGTGCTTTGTTACTCAGCGGTCAATCTGATCGATGAATCGGGTAACCACCTAATAACTGTAAATCGTGAAATAGCATCTTCTCCAAATTACTTGGCTAGATTTTGTAGCGTGACTACCTATAACCATAAATGCGAAGCAACATATAGTTTGATACGTTCAAGCGCTTTGCAGAGAACTGAGCCTCAACCTAATTATGCTGGGTCAGATTACTGTTTTCTGGCCGAGTTAAGTATCTATGGGCAATTTTATCAAATCTCTGAACCTCTCTACTATAGGAGACTACATGAAGAGCAAGATTCAGTTTTATGGTTTAAACCAAGTTTTTGGGGAAAACAGGAAGATAGATGGATTAATACTATGTGCCTCCTAATTAAGAGAAAATTTTTGATTTTGAAACATGTTTCTAGAATTCTTACTCGATCTTCTTTCAACTCTTTCGAATCCTTTATCTGTTATTCGCGTGTAGCTTGGTGGCTCACAATAGAAAGTTTTTTTGATATGCTACTAAGTGTAATTAGATCATACAGGCATAGATTTAGTTTCAAAAGTAAATACTAATTTTTTCTCAATCCTTATTTATAGAAATGATTTAGATTATTTGAAATATCCTGCAAAATACTAGGGTTGGAGACAAATTAAATGTCAAGCACTGGAGAGTTTTCTAAGGAACTACTGAATCTAGATATAGATATGAAGGCAGATAAGGTTTGGAAGATTGGGCTCATGGGGCCTTTTGGTGGAAATCTAGGAGATGCTGCAATTCAGCAGGCTATGATCCAAAATATAAACCGCTTTCTACCTAGCTCAAAAGTTTTCGGGTTTTCTCTAGATCCAAAGGACACAGAGGCTAGACACGGCATTACGAGTTATCCTATTAATAGAGTTTCGGATAGAGAGGGCTGGTGGCTTGGCAAAGAACCAAGTTCATTTACAGCTAGATTGTATAACTCTTTTGAGCGTCTTAAATCTGTTTCACCTCCTCTATTCAGCAAAATAGCACGATTACTATTAGGTATACCTTTAGAAGTCTTTGCTATACTCAGAGCCTACAAGACTATTAAAACTTTAGACATTTTTATTGTTTCAGGTGGTGGACAACTAGATGATTATTGGTATGGACCTTGGTTCCATCCATATACACTTTTGGTATGGGCTGTTCTAGCTAAGCTGGCTGGAGTCAAGTTTCTTATCGTTAGTGTTGGAGCTGGCCCCCTCTCTGCAAGAATAAGTCGGTTGTTTATTCGGATCACTCTTGCTCTCGCAGACTATTGTTCTTACAGAGACCAAGATTCTAAAAGATATATTGAATCGTTTTTAGGTAAAGCTAACAAAGATGCTTTTGTTTTCCCAGATCTTGCCCATAGCTTAGAAATTCCGGCTAATCAAGCCTTAATAACTTCCTCGTGCCGCAGGCTTATAGGGATTGGTCCAATACCGTATTTTAACCCTGAGCTTTGGCCTGAAAAAGACGGGATTATCTACTGGAACTATCTGGAAAAACTGGCTGAATTCATCAACTGGTTGTTTAAAAAGGAGTATGGAATTCTGTTTCTGATTGGAGAGTTTGGTCAGGATAAACCTGCCATCAATGATTTAAAGAGTATTTTATATAGAAATAGTGAAAAACACTTTCATGATCGCATCATAGATCAACCTATCCTTAGTGTTGATACTCTTCTAAACTGTATTGATAAAACTGAAATGGTTATTTCATCTCGTTTTCACGGTGTATTATTGTCTCAGGTTATGAGGACGCCTGTTTTGGCTCTCTCCTATCATCCTAAAATTAATGTTCTAATGGCTAGTTCTGGTTGTCAAGAGTACTGCTTACCTATAGATAATTTTACTGTTAAAGACCTACAGAGAAAATTTATTGCGCTCGAAGAAAATGATTTTCAAGTTGAACAACAGCTGTTACAGTTTACTCAAGATTGTAAAAATGCTTTGAGAGAGCAATACAAAAATATTTTTGGTTCTTGAAGCTTTAATCGAAGAAGTTGGTCAGACACAAAAATACGTGCTATACAATTATAATACAGCTCTAGTGTTAGTTGGATGATAGGTAATAAGAGATACGGTCTTATTATAAACATAAGAAAATTCAGCCTTGCTACATTGTTGGGACATAGAAAATGAAGAGATTTCTATCCGAATTCCTTTATCTAACTCAAGGGAAGTATCGATCCATATTAACCATTCTTTTCCTTATTTTAATATCTTCAGTTTTAGAGCTGGTTGGGGTTGGTATTGTTGGCCCTTTTATCGCCATAGCAACCAGTCCTAATATAGTGTTTCAGACTCATTGGCTCACATTAGCTTACACAGAATTCAATTTTAATTCTCCGACTCAATTTCTAGTGATATTGGGCTTCGTAATCGTAGTGATTTTTTATATTAAATCTTTCTTGGGTTTTTATGTGCAAGCCAAGATCTTTACTTTTGGTTTTACCCTTCAAGCAGATTTATCTGCCAGACTAATGCAAGCATATCTCAAAGCTCCTTACACTTTTCATTTACAGGGAAACACTGCAACATTTATTCAAAATATTTCCACTGAAACAAGCAAGTTTGCCAATCAGATCGTAATGCCATTTTTAACTTCCATCTCTAATGCAGCTGTAACGTTTTTATTGATTCTTTTGCTGATTAAAACAAATGTGTTGGCAGTGGTTGTTATCGGAGGACTTGCATTTATTGTTTTTTTTATCCTTCGCTTCTTAAGAAACAGGATGGTTTATTGGGGCAAGGAAGGAACAGAAGCCCAAGCAGAGATTATTCGGTTGATTAATCACGGCTTAGGTGGATTAAAGGAAACTAGAGTAATTGGTTGTGAAGATTATTTTATTGATCAAGTTGATGAACAGGTTGCTCGATATGGAAATAATATGAGCTTGGCAATCAGCTTTTCAAATCTACCTCGATATCTAATTGAAGCTTTCCTAATAACTTTTTTAGTTTGTTTCACAGCTGTATTCATTAGTTTTGCTCCTAATGATCAAAACTTGAGCGCCATTTTAGGTGTTTTTGCACTTGCTTCTATTCGATTGCTCCCAGCATCTGGAAACTTAATTTCTTCACTTAATGGAATCAGGCCTTTTTTGTACTCGATGGATAGACTTTACTTTGATTTCAAAGAATTAGAAACATTTAGTACTAAGCAAGATTCGGCTCCCAAGAATTATTCTCAAGCTTTAGGAAATGACAGCAAGAAAGACATTTATTTTTCGGACTATATAACAATAAACGCTGTTGAATATCAATATCCAAATGCTTCGCAAAAATCTTTAAATGGGATTGATTTGAAAATAGAAAAAGGTCAGTCAATTGCTTTAATAGGTAAATCTGGAGCAGGAAAGACTACCTTGGTTGATGTAATCTTAGGACTTTTAATCCCTCAGTCAGGAGATATCAAAGTTGATGGTATATCAATATACTCTGATCTGCGTTCCTGGCAAGACGTAATTGGATACGTACCTCAATCAATATTCTTAATCGACGACACGTTAGCAAGAAATATTGCTTTCGGGGTTCCCGATCATTTGATCAACTGGAATAGATTGTTGCAAGCAGTTCAAGCTGCACAGCTTTCCGCTCTTATAGAGCAACTTTCGCAAGGTTTGAACACAAGGGTTGGGGAACGAGGTGTTTTTCTTTCTGGTGGTCAACGTCAACGTGTAGGTATTGCTCGTGCACTATATCATGAACGGGAAATCTTAGTTTTCGATGAAGCTACAGCTGCGTTGGATAATGAAACTGAAAATCTTGTCACTGAGTCTATAAAAAGTTTAAGCGGTAGCAAAACAATAATTATCATTGCTCATCGACTGTCGACAATCGAGCATTGCGATTTCATATATGTTTTAGAGTCAGGAAGAGTTGTTAGATCAGGCAGGTACAATGAGGTTCTAGATAAAACTCATTACCAAGGTTTGAAATGACTTAAACTTAACACACTCTGGAATTAGCTATACAGCTGAAACACTAATCTTCCTTGAGTTTTCCGGACTGCCTAGGCAGGAATATCATTTATGAATGATGTATATACAATGAATATGAATATTAAAATTCTACATCTATCAATGCACGAGTGTTCGGGCGCTGGAAGAGCAGCGGTTCGCTTGCATCAAGGTTTACTCCAAGAGTCGTATGATTCTTCCATGCTGGTTTTACAAAAGGGATTACAAGGTCCGTTGATTTTTCAGATCCCCCCTCCACTCGTTTCTCTAAAAAAAGTTCAAGCTAAATTACTCGGCAGCCAACTAAGACGTGTTACACGAACAACAACAACCTTTTCAATTAACGCGACCCCTTCCTTGATCCTTCAGCTAATCAAACGTTTCAAAGCAGATATTATCAACTTGCATTGGGTTGGATGGGATTATTTAAAGATTGAAGATTTACGGCGGCTTCAAGTTCCGTTAGTTTGGACACTTCAGGATATGTGGCCCTTTACGGGGGGATGTCACTACAACGGTACATGCGATCGCTACATGAAATCTTGTGGAGCCTGCCCCCAGTTACAAAGCACAAAAGACACTGATCTATCGCGCTGGGTTTGGCAACGAAAGATGAAAGCATGGAAAGAGCTAGATTTAACTATCGTTGCTCCTAGCCAGTGGATTGCAGATTGTGCCAGACAAAGTTCTCTATTTGGCGATCGTCGCATAGAAGTTATCCCCTTTTGTCTAGACACTCAGGTATATCAACCCGTCGATCGGCAAATGGCGCGCGCTGCACTGAATCTACCGTTAGATAGACAGATTGTCTTATTTGGTGCATTGAGTGCGATGCAAGATGAGCGTAAAGGGTTTCAGTTTCTGCTGCCTGCCCTACAAAAGCTTAGTCAGTCTGGTTGGGGCGATCGAATTGAACTCGTAATTTTTGGAGCTTCAGAACCAGATACCCCTACTAATTTAGGATTCACAACTCATTATCTTGGTAGCTTAAACGATGAAGGGCTGGTGAACGCTTATTCTGCCGCTGACGTGATGATTGTACCTTCTACACAAGAATCTTTTGGGCAAACAGCTTCAGAATCTCTAGCTTGCGGCACTCCGGTTGTAGCATTTAACACAACTGGCCTAAAAGATATTGTGGATCATCAGCAAAATGGATATTTAGCTAAACCTTATGATGCGATGGATCTTGCCCATGGCATCACTTGGGTGTTAGAAGATAATGAGCGCCTTTCAAATTTAAAGGTTCAAGCGCTAGAAAAAGTTAGACAAGCATTTTCTTTAGAAATACAACCCCGGCAATATGTCTCTCTTTATAAGAGCATACTAGATAAGCAACACTAATAACAATTAACCAAAAAATAACTAACCCAAAATCTTGAAATATGAAAGATCCTTTTGAAGCAGTTCAAACGATTAATTTTCTGGACATCGGCTGCAGCGGACAAATAGATGCGAAATGGTCCTCATTATTTTGTTTGTTATCTTATATAGGATTTGATCCAAATTCAGAAGAATGTGTTCGATTAAACAAGAAAACTCATCCTTACCAAACAACTCAATACCTTCCTTTCGCAATTTCTGGAGAGGCTGGAGCCCAGACACTATACAAGACAAAGAGCATTTATTGCTATTCTCTTTTACGCCCCAACTCGAAATGGTTAAATCGTTTCGCGTTTGGCAATTTGTTTAAGGAAGTTGGAACAGAGCCCGTACAATGCACAACATTGGACATTTTGGCTCAAGAACAAAATTTGAAAGCTGATATCATCAAAATTGATACTCAGGGCGTAGAATTACCTATCCTAAAGCAGGGGGGACTATTGCTAGAGAATACCTTTTGCATTGAGGCTGAAACCGCTTTTGTCGAAGATTATGTAGGAGAAACAACTTATTCTCAACTTGATGAGTTTTTAAGAGCAAAAGGTTTCATTATGATGGATTTGGAGATCCATCGAGCAAGCAGAGACAATCCTTTAGCTTTGCATGGGAAGCATCAGCCAATATGGTGTCAATCCCTTTGGTTATATGACTTCATTGGCAACTCAAAGCCCGTTGCTCAAGAGCAAGCTCTCAAATACCTAAAGATCTGTCAAGCCTTGGACTTCTTCGATTACGGTTGTGAGTTAGCCCGTTATTTTCATCAGATTGGCGTTTTAGAAGCAGAATCTTTGCGATACCTAGAAGATCCAAAAAATTGGATACAAGGGAAATTGCTATTATCAAAATTTGGGCATCATTTGTTGGGATGGCTCCCCGAAAAGGTTAGTCGGCGCTCTTTACAAAAACTTCAACATCTAGCTCTCTATGGCCACACCTGTTGACTACTGAATTGTTGATATACTAAGTATGAACATCTTCGCAATTTCACAGTATTCTTGCATATCTTTCAACAGCTCTTTTAACAATATATAGCGGTTCTCGCTGGCGTGAGGTACATAGAGATGCCTGTAACGCTTATTTAGCAAGGCTCCTGCTGTACCTCATTTGATCAGGAACCGCTATATTGCAAGGAGTTCCGTTTAATGCTCTCTTGCCTTGAGGTAAGTTTTCGAATTGTGAGTATAGGTAAAAACGGTGGCCAGCATAACTCCTTGGAAAACGCCAATAGATAGACATCATCCTCATACTCGCATTATATGGTTGCTTCAAGATGCTGGTGCCTATTGGCAACCTATTTTAAGTGAATTTGCCAGGTTGTTTGCCCACACCAAAGTGTTTACTGCTGTTTGGAAAGGATTTCTCCCTGGCTTTGAAGACTCCTTTTGTGTGGAACAAATAGGGTCAATTAAGGTTCTTTCAACCACTCAAAAAACGATGGGATATGCCCCATCTATCACTTATCTGTCTCCCAAGATTGTACAGCCACTTCTGCAATACAAACCAGATGTCATATTTACTACAGCCTTTTCCATCTGGACCATTTTGGCGATAGTACTTAAACGGCTGGGGCACTGGCGGATTATCGTTGTTTATGATGGTAGTTCACCAAGCGTGGAGTATCGGGGAAATGGACTGCGATCTTACTTGCGTAGACAGCTAACCCGATGGACAGATGCATTTGTTACGAATACTCAAGCAGGACGGGAGTATCTGATAGATGAATTAGGTGCTAGAAGCGATCGAGTCATTGTCCGTCCCTATTTAGTCCCCCATCCTAAAACCTATGAAAAGAGTAGCCCTACAATCACCTTAGGTAATTTAGAGCAACTAGAGCGACATCGTCCAGTTTTCATGTTTGCTGGAAATCACATTCCTCGGAAAGGGTTGCGCGAACTCTTAGAAGCTTGCATTCTTTTGCAACAAAAGAAACACCAAAACTATAGCCTTCTAATTTTAGGAGATGGACCTCAACGAGCAGAGCTACAAGCTTTTGCTGAAGCGCAGAGCCTAGAATCTCATATCTATTGGGTAGGAGGAGTCCCCTATGAACAAGTTGGCAGCTACTTTAAACAGTCTGATATTTTTGTGTTTCCAACATTGGAAGATGTCTGGGGACTGGTTGGCGTAGAAGCGATGTTGTTTGGTAAACCAATTCTCTGTTCACAGTGGGCAGGAACAGCTGAACTTGTGACCCATGGGCACAACGGTTTCATATTTGATCCCCACCAACCAGATCAACTAGCCAAGTACATGATCTATCTAATCGAAAATCCAGAACTTGTAAAGTCAATGGGCGAACAATCTCGTCTCGTCATGCAGGACCATACTCCAGAAAAAGTCGCCCAGTCGCTTTCCCAAGTGGTTGAATTGGTCTTATCCCCATGAAAGAGCCTGTCTATATCATTACACCTGTTTATAACCGTCAGGCAACAACTGTATCGTATTTACAGCATCTTTCGCAAAATGGCGATTTACGTCGTTATCACACTGTTATAATAGATGATAGCTCTACAGATGGAACATCTGATGCAATTCGGACTCATTACCCGGATGTGACGATCTTAGAGGGAACAGGTGATCTTTGGTGGACGGGTGCCGTTGCCATGGGTATGGAGTACGCTGCCCAGCAGGGGGCTGTTTTTTTTATCTGGCTTAACGATGACTGCTTACCCAATCCTGGTACTTTAGCTGGACTAGTCGATTTCATGCGTCAGCATCCAGGGGCGATCGCAGCTCCGACTTGTTATGCCATTATGAATGATACTCTTGTTGCCCAACACAATGGTTCTCAAAAACGCCAGGGATGTGCGGCCCAACTTGGTGAAATTTTAGAAGTAGATGGAATGTCGGGGTGGTGTGTTGGTATTCCTCTAAGTGTCTTTCAGGCTATTGGTGTACCAGATGCCCGCCGTTTTCCTCATTATTCAGGTGATGATACTTACATTTTTAGAGCCTACCGGGCTGGGTTTAAAGCTTATTTAATCGGCAATTTCACCGCAAATTTGATCGGCCCAGTCCACGAAGGGTTGGGCATTGACAAATACTTCTCGGCAAAACTTCCTGCCCATAAAACCTTCCAAGCTCTATTTTGGAGCAAAAAATCTCCTTACCGTTTACCGACTAAATTTTTCCATTGCATTGAGCGATATGGTTTTTGGATTGGGAGCTGCCTTTTTTTAACAAAACTAACGTCTTGGTTGGCTCAGTGGATTAAATTTCAGCTAACCAGCTCGTTTCATCTCCATCTCTTCAATCCGACTCAAGATGCCAAGCATTATTAACATTTGCTGGGGGATAGATCAATGACGAAGGGGTATATTGAACTGAACGAAGCTCAGGAATTTAGTGAAACCGATCCATTTACACCAGGGAGGTATGCTCAATTCTTTCGATATTTTCATGAATCTACCAAGACTGTGCTGGATGTGGGATGTAATGTTGGTAGAGGAGGGGCAGTCCTTAAGTCATTAAATTCCAATCTTAAATTAATTGGCTTAGATTGTGTTGAAAGCCGTTTAAGTAGGCTTCCGTTAGGAATTTATGATCGGACGCTCTGTTCCTATTCAACGAATATTCAAGTTGAAGATTCGTGCTTTGATGCAATCGTTGCAGGTGAATTTATAGAACACTTGTATGATCGCGACGTAATTCAGACGCTTACTGAGTTTTATCGAGTTCTGAAGCCTCAAGGAAGACTACTACTAACAACACCTAATCCCAATTATCTCCGCCTCAAGCTAACTGGTGGTAGTGTTTTAGGAGGTGCTCATGTTTCTCAGCATTATCCATCCAGCCTGAAGCGTTTATTAGAGCAAGTCGGTTTCAGTGAAATTCGGCTTCAGGGTAGTGGCAAAGTTTCTAGCTGGCTTGGGGAGCGGTTTCCTGTACTAGCAATCTACGGCAGCTACCTAGTAATTGCTGACAAATCTTGAACTGAACGATCGGAGCACTCCCCGAAATGAAAGTTTTGTTATCAGCCTATTCCTGTGAGCCCAACCGAGGTTCTGAACCGGGTTTAGGGTGGAGTGTTGTGCGGGAAATTGCTCGACATCACGAAGTATGGGTCCTGACTCGCCCTGATGAGAGCCGGACAGCGATTGAAGCTGAACTAGCACAGAACCCTGTTCCAAATCTCCAATTTGTCTATTTTACTCTTCCTTTTTGGCAGGATAGTCTGCGATGGGGACAATCAGGAGCGATGCAACTACATTACTATTTCTGGCAGATTCAAGCTTACTTTGTTGCTCGTCAACTCCATCAGCAAATTAGATTCGATGTTGCTCAGCATGTTACATTTGTTCGACACTCTACACCCAGTTTTCTCTCTCTGCTACCAATTCCATTCATCTGGGGACCTGTGGGTGGAGGAGAATCTGCTCCCTTGTCTTTCTGGAAAGATTTTAGCCCCAAATCCAAACTGTACGAAATTGCCCGTGCCATTTTCCGTCAGGTCGGTGAGTTGGATCCTTTTGTTCATTTAACAACTCGTAAAAGTGCAGCTATTTTTGCCGCAACCGATGACACAGCTCAGCGGCTCTATCGTTTAGGAGCCAAGAAGGTAGCTATTATGGCAGAAGCTTGTTTGTATTTGGAAGAAGTTAATCAGCTTGGGCAAGCCTCTCTCTTTCCGCCTCTACCCGTGAAATTCATCAGTATGGGGCGGTTGCTGCATTGGAAGGGGTTCTACTTAGGAATTCGTGCTTTTGCCCAGGCTGGTTTGGCCGACGCAGAATACTGGGTTTTAGGGGAAGGGCCTGAACAAGACCGTTTGCAAAGATTGGCTGACGATTTAGGCATTGCTTCACAGGTCAAATTTTTAGGTCGTTTGCCTCGTACCGAAACTTTGGCTCGACTTGCAGAAGCTCATGTTTTAGTGCACCCAAGCTTACATGACTCAGGAGGTTGGGTTTTACGTGAGGCAATGGCGGTTGGACGACCGATTCTATGTTTAGATTTGGGAGGGCCTGCTGCTCAAGTCACTCAGGAAGTTGGTATAAGAGTTGCTGCCATTAGTCCAGAACAAGCTGTTCTGGATCTAGCAAATGCAATGAAGCAGTTAGCAGGAGATCAAAGTTTACGTCAGCAGATGGGACTTGCTGGTAGGGAATTGGTGCGACAAGCGTATAGCTGGGAAGGGAGGGGTCAGTTGTTTACCGAACTGTATGAAGAATTGGTGCAATCTAAAGGCACTGGCTTACCTTTAGAGACAACCGATCTATCTATCAACTAACCGCTAAGATCTACGAGAACGGCTTTTATGTCTGCCTTAAACGTTCAGTCAAAAGATGGCTCTCAACCTCTGCGAATTCTCAGTGTCCATAATCACTATCAAATTCGGGGTGGGGAGGAAGAGGTGCGTGATGCTGAGCAATCGCTGTTGGAGCAGATGGGCCATACTGTGGATATTTATGAGGATTCGAACGATCGGTTAGATTCTTTAGGAGCAATTCAAACCGCGATCAATACTGTTTGGTCAACCCAGGCATACCAAGCAATTAAGCGCCAGCTCAAGCTCTATTCCTATGACATAGTGCATGTCCACAATACACTTCCACTAATCTCTCCATCGATTTATTATGCAGTAAAAGATAGTGGGGTCCCCATAGTGCAAACCCTGCATAACTATCGGCTTCTATGCCCTAATGCCCTCCTTTTTAGAAATGGGCAGATATGTGAAGATTGCCTTGGGCAGGCGTTCCCATGGCCCGGAATCAGGCATGCCTGCTATCGTGAAAACCGTATGGCCAGTGGAGTAGTTGCGACGATGCTGACTGCTCATCAACTATTGAAAACCTGGTCGAAACAGGTTGATCTGTATATCGCCTTAACCGAGTTTGCCCGCAAGAAATTTATTGAAGGTGGAATTCCACCTGAAAAAATTGTGGTCAAACCCCATTTTGTTGATCCCGATCCAGGCGCTGGTGCTGGGAGTGGTGGCTACGCGCTCTACGTCGGTCGGCTCTCCGTTGAAAAAGGGATTGATGTATTACTCAACGCCTGGAAAAATTTGGATGGGACAATCCCGCTTAAAATCGTAGGAGATGGCCCTTTACGGGAACAGGTGATCGAAGCAACTCAAACCCTGTCCCAAGTTGAGTGGCTAGGGAGAAAACCAATGTCAGAAGTGTATGACTTGGTCGGTGAAGCAATAATGTTGGTGGTTCCTTCCAAGTGGTATGAAACCTTTGGACGGGTGATCATTGAGGCTTTTGCCAAAGGTACTCCTGTTATTGCCGCAGACATTGGGGCGATCGCAGAATTGGTAGAACCCAATCGGCTAGGGCTTCACTTTCGCTCTGGCAATGCTGAAGACTTAGCGCAGCAAGCTAAGCACCTCATCTCTCATTCAGCAGAATTGAATAAGCTTCGATTGAATGCTCGAGCCGAATTTGAAGCAAAATACACAGCAAGAGAAAACTATCAACAATTCCTCAATATTTATAGCCAAGTTTTTCAATTGCCTGAACACATCGATCGGTGACATTGTATATTAGTTGAATTAAAATTTTGAATAAAAAACTATTACTTATCAAGTATCTCAAGCTATGGGAGTCAAGCAAAGATTAGTAGGAATTGATTTGTGCCGAGGAATTTCAGCATTTGCGGTTGTCGTTGCTCATTCTAATAGTGAACCTTGGTTGTCTGATCAAACCTTGAGATCAGGAATAGAGTTAAGTGCCAGCTTTGCCGTGCCCTTCTTCCTAGCAACAGCGTTTTTCTTTATGTTGCAAGGAGCAGAGCCCCTTCAGCCTTTAAAGTTTTGGCGAGCTAAGTTCCAACGGATTCTTATTCCCTATATCATTTGGAGCCTTATCTATCTCACAATCAAAGCGATCTTATTTTTGCTATCACATCAACCTAACAAGTTGGCTGAGTTGTTTCGGGATCCATTGGCACTAANTTTTTTTTGGAGGATCTTCGGTTCAGTTATATTTCTTACCTATGTTGCTAGCTGGTATGCCCCTCATTTTAGTAGCCAAATCTCTACAACAACAGCAGATTAGATCTTCAGTGGTTTTAATGCTGTTTCTACTAAGCATAGGAATCTACGAGGTAATCCTCCAGACAGGCAATTCCTTTCAATTAGGCGATTGGGTGGCTTGGCAACCTTTACTTGAATACATTTCTCCTAGTGCCAGCTATCATCCTGGGATCAGACTCATCACAGTGATTAGTACGTGGATACTAAGGTGCTTACCCTATCTATTTGGGGCAATTCTAGTCATCAATTGGCTACCCAAAACAAATTTCGAAAAAATTAGCAAATGGCATCCCACGTTTTTGTACTTATTGTTCTTAATTGTTAACTTCTCTTTTATGATTGGAATAGCTATACCTTCTGGATTACGAGAAATTTTACTTGCATATACTTTTTTCCTAGTAGGACTCTCTTTATCAAAACAATGGAGCGGAAATAATATTACCAAGCAATTAGGCAATTGCTCCTTTGGCATTTATCTAATTCATCCCCTTTTCATTTTTCTCAATGAGGCTTTTCTCAACAAACTTCCTCAAAGTTTTACTGGGAAAATGCCTTACATTTTTTTGTCGGTACTTGCTCTGTCAAGCTTTATTTTAAGTTGGATATCAATAATGATGCTCATGAAAAATAAAAAGATTTCTCATTATTTATTCGGCACCTAAAGGCCTACTATCTCGTTGAGCAGGTTCCAATTCATTAGCTTGTTAACACACTATGGAAACAGCAGTAGCAGAATCCTTCAAGGGAAAAAAGGGGTTTCTCCGAAACTCCATGTTACTGTTATTAGCCTTTTCAAGTGCTTTTTTCCCTCGCTTATTGACCACTTTAAAGATTCCATCACTAGTTAACTTTCTACATTTTGCACTAGTACCATTCGCGTTTGGCATCATCCTCACCAAATCCCGGACAAAAGATCCTCAGCAAATTGCGATCGCTAGTGCATTGTCACTGGGTTTATTTATATTTCTAGTGGTTGAGTTTACTAGCGCCTTCCTCAACGATGCGGGAGTAATCAATATCATCCTCAGTTATCTTCTGTGGACAGAACCTTTCATGCTACTGGCAGCTATCATTTATTTGCCCATGCCTGTGGAGCGATTTGAGTGGTTTAAAGCCTGGATGAACCGCTTTGTTTTCTTTCATATTTTTCTGGTTTATATTCAAAAATTCGTTCTTCGTCTTGAACGGCTTGCAGGAGAAAATGACAATATGCAGGGAGTCTTTTATCGCTCTGGATCTGGGCATGTTGTTGGTGCATCTGTTGCCGCTAGTTTTGCAGTTTATTATTTAATATGTGCAAAGGATCAGCCACTTTGGAAACGCATAATAGTTGCAATCCTCTGTTTTGGAAATATTCTTCTTGCAGATGCAAAACAGGTTTTAGTGACTTTAATTGTAGGATTGATTTTGTTACGCCTTTCAAAAGTCCAAGAGTTTGGTAAGCTTCTTGCTTACATGCTTGGAATCACTCTTTTTATCGTTGGTTTTTGGTGGGCAATTTACAACATTGAATCACTCAGCGCTTTCACCGCTTGGAATAGGCCAGAACTTTATGGACCAGATGGAGAAGCTCCCAGGTTAAAATTTACTGGAATCTACCTAACCCTCGATCAATTTACCTCTCCCCTAGACTGGTGGTTGGGTCTTGGTCCCGGACACACAATCGATCGATTGGGGGGTTGGATGTTACAAGACTACAGCGCTTTGTTGACACCTTTGGGAGCAACCAGCACTACAATCGGGCCGCAAACGCGTCATGCAATGGACATAAGCTGGCTGATGAGTAGTTTTTTCTCCCCGTTTTGGGGCTGGGCAGCAATTTGGTGTGATCTAGGACTTTTAGGACTAGGTGCCTACCTCTACATTTGTTCCATTATTTGGCGAAGATGTACGCATGATGTTTCTAGGTTTTTGATGCTTACGGTAGCCGTGCATGGCTTCATTTTTACCCAAATGCAGGAGCCGGGTTACATGCTATATATTGCTGCATTAATCGGTATAATTTGGCATCAAAGCAAAGAAATTTGAAACACAATTATCATTACTGCACAATGCATTGCAATTACTGTCCCAAAAACTGCGAAGTTTCTATTTTGGGTTTTCATCCAACATAGAAGCTAAATTTAATTCTAGTTTTTCGAGATCAACTATAATATCGCTGTTGTGAGTGAAGCTCGAAAAATATTTAAGCTCTTTTAAACTGTAATCTAAGTTCGGGCTAAGGATCAACTCCTTATCACTATCGAAATTGCCTTTGCAAATTTGATAGTAGTATCTAATATCTAATGCTGAGGCCAAAGCGAAGTAGCAATTGTTAAAATAATCACCTTGTTGGCGTAATTCTAAAATAGAAGAAGCTGTGTTCATAAACAACATGTTCGTCAACCCTGCTCCATGATTTGAAACGAGATATTTTGTATTCAACGCAATGGCAACTTGCTCTTTAAATTGGAGATCCTCGAACACTATAGATTTAAAGCGGTATTTCTGCAAAAGATTTATCAAATCCTTCTCATTGAGAATTTTTCTTCTCCCTGCTTTTGCCCTGCTAATATAAATTCTTTCTCCTAAATGCATATTTGTACTTTTCAGAAAGTACTCTCTAAATGTACTCCTAATCTTTTTCATTAGGGGATCATTGTAGTGGCCACTTTGTGCAAGCGGTGTAGGAAAAAATAGTTTTTTAACTTGGCAAAGGCTATGCTCTGGAATAAAGACTAAATCCACAAGTGGAAATGCCTTTAGAGATTCTTCAATATAATCGAATTTCCTATAGAACTCAGGCAATAATAACTTTGGATTGTTTACAACTTGCATTGAAGCAAGAAGCTTTGGAATAGCATCACAGAACCAATGAAAATAGCTCCAACTATATTGATCAACAATCCAAAGATATTCGTCCTTCAAATGAACAGAATTATTAAGCAAAAGGTTTTTTATGAAAAGCTTTAAGCATCCTTTAAGAGTAAGAACTGAAAGTTTATTCAAACCCATTTGTAGTTGAACATTGTAATGAATCGATTCTTTGTACAAGTGATGCCCTTTAAATATTATTTCATCACAACCAATGTTGACATCTTCAAAAATCAACATTTTAGATTCCTCTATCTCTTTTTTAAGGAACCTATCAAAAACTTTGGTGTCACTTTCAGCTAAATTACATGGAAGTTGCCTGCAACTAACCATTGCATTTGATATCATCATCAGTTGTTAATCTCCTGGCAAAAGGTTCTAACAATTAGGAGGTTACTACAAGAGCGATCGATACACTTCACAAGTCTTTCTAGCACAAGTCTCCCATGAAAACATCTTTACTCTTTCGTCCCCTAAATTAATCAACTCTTGTGCTCGTTGAGTAGAATAAACCACCTTTTCAATAGCTGCTGTCATACTCTCTACCTCATATGGATCAAAATAATCAGCTGCGTTCCCTGCGACTTCTGGCAAGGAGCTTGTATCACTGCAAACAATCGGACAACGTAACGACATTGCCTCCAGTAAAGGAATGCCAAATCCCTCATACAAGGAAGGATATATAAAGGCAGTTGCACCTTTGTATAAGCTTGCTAGCAAGTGATCGTCTCCTGAAAAGTGAAGAAAATTGTTTTCATTCACCCCTAACTCCTGCGCTAAAATCAATTCCTGCTTACGTGGAGAATCACCACCAAAACAAACGAGTTTAAAGTCGGTTTTGAGACGATTAGACGCAGCATAAGCTTTAAGGAGGCGATCGAAGTTTTTACAAGCTGGACGTGTCCCAACATATAGAATATATGGATCTGCGACGGGAGGATCAGGCAAGTTAGCTAAATCATTAACCTTAAATGATGATCCGAGGTGAACGACTGATACTTTCATGGGATCTACATCAAAGATCTCAATCAGATCAGATTTAGTGTGTTCTGAAATACAAATAATACGATCTGCCCGCTGTACACACTGTCGCCTGACTTCTGTTGAAAAGATTTGAGCAAAAATTTCTGGGAACTTTTCTGGCATCATATCGTAAATAGTCGTAACAATCCGAGTCTGCTTTGATGCCAAGTTGCGAGGAGAATAAAACGTTTCGTGGAGAATTTCTGGAGGATTATTATGTAAGAACAATCGAGAGAGTTCCCGGCTTAAAATTGAAAGCGGCTTTTGAACTTTAGGAATCCGAGGTACAGAAAATCCAGTCACAAGACCGGGAGGACATTGTTTCAGATATTGGTTCAAGTACGCAAATGCCAAGATCTGCACCTCAAACTCAGATTTGGCTGCAATCCAAGTTGCGATCTCATAGAAATAGCGAGATATTCCACCATATTTCTGTAGTGCGAATGTTTGATAGTCGTAAACAATTTTTGCCATAATCCTACTAAATCTTATTTGTTTACTAATCCTTTTTAGCCTTGCCAAGTTGATTTAGAGTTTATTATTTTCTGCTCAGACAAATTCGCGCAATTTCTGAACTGCAAGATAGAAGAATGTAGCTAGAAAGAAACGAACTGTCAATTCAGAAAATTTTCTAATCTCATTCCAAGCAGCAGGTATTTCCAAAAACCCTTGGTTTATATGCAAGACTACAACAGCAATGATAGCAATGCCACTAAACAAATCAATTCCTTTCTTCCTTTTACCATGACTCTAATACGGAATCTAAATCAAGTAGTTAAGAGATCGGATTATCAGCGTTGAGTTGAAATACAGCTATTGCTAAGGCTAGATTTAGCCCTCTCCTTTAAGAGCAAGTAATCATCCCAGTTCTTACTTATCCCTTTGCGATGCCAGCGAACGTATAGAGAGTAAAATTTACGCAGATGTTTATTAAATAGGAAAAAGCGGGAGGCTTGTGATAACGGAATATCAGTCATCATGTGTATGTCTGGACCTATCATGTAGTACTTAGTTCCAACCATTTCTGCAAGTAGGGCTAAAGTGCGAGGTTGGTAGAACGTGATATGCTGTCCTGTTTCAAACGAGTAATAGTGCCAATCTCTAGATGGAATTCGATCAGAAAAGGTTAATGTGGAAAATATTAAAGTCTTACAGTTGTATCTATTAAAAATTTCTTCTAGAAATTGCCGAGGGTTCTCAAGATGTTCTAACACTTCAAACGCAAACAAGGCATTTGCCTGAAATCCTTCTTCTGGTTCAAATGCTTTGACAAATATATTTTTGCAATACTTATCTGTCGTATAACAATCAAACCCTTTATCTCGTAATAACCGGGTCAAAAGACCGTATCCACCCGAAACATCTAAAAATTTACCTTCTCCCCGAAACAAGTGATGGAGGATGCGCTCCAAAAAATTACTGGCGGCAATATTTCGCATCACTATGCCTGTATCAGTTTCGGCAATCGCATCTTGATAAGCTTCATCCAACCAATAAGGCGTCTCAGACTTTAGGAGGCCGCTTTCTTCACAATAGTAATAGGTAACCATATATTTCCCCAAAACCAGCTCTGAAAAAACTGGTTTCATTGGCTTATCAGAAATAGGACAATTCTTTGGATTCATCGCGATCTGCCTTCCTACAGCAGGATAAATTACTCATCTCTTCCGTTACCATTCTGGCTTATCAAATATCTTTCACTCAACTCTATACTTTGTAGATTCAAACCTGAATATTGAGGCCAAATTCATAAATGAGTTGCTCACTTAACTTCTGAGAACCAATTAAAGTTCTAAATTTTCGTGGATATTTCAATATCATATTCTTAATAGAGGCAAACACGTCTTCTCTACCCGATCGATCTGCCCCTTGATCAGCATTAATATTTTCCCCTGTTTGAACAATATAAACTGCCCCTGCAAAAGGAAAAGGCTCTAGGGGTGTTTTCTTTGATGCCAGAATATCGACAACTAGTTGATGCAGAGGTTCGCCAGAGTCTATATAGATAGAAGTCATATTTCTCACGAGAGCATAATTAATAATGTGGCTGGTTCCACTCATGAGATAAAAATTATTTCGCTTATAGTATATGCGGTCTTGACCATCCTCGTACACATATCCGGCATCGAAAAACCATCCATTCATGTCAGGGTGTTGATTTACAAATTCTGCAATACGATAACTCACACAGTCATCTGCATCGACAAACATGACATGGGATGGGTTGAACTGGTTGGCGTATTCCACTCCTAATAACATCTTCTGATTTTTGTCCCGATCCATTTGACCGATGATGTTAGCTTGTCCTAGTACTGGTGGAGGAAAGTCAACTTCAAGGTAACTGATCGCTGGATGCTCAATGGTAATATCTGGCCTTTCATGGCAAACGATGATGAGTTTGAACTTGTCCGAGGTCTGATGCAAAATGGAGAGAATACATCTTTCCAGTAACCTAGTTACATGTATCCAATCCTTTGATACCTGTTTGCTTTTTAGAGGAATCAAAAATACAAGCATAACAAATACCTCCCTTAAATCCTATTTCCTTGCACTGATGTCTTATTAAGTGCGAAGCTATCATAAATTTGGCTGGAAAGTTTTGCTCCACAAAAAATTCAATAAATATGAGGACAAAGCTTTTGAGGATTAGAAATAGAGAGGGGTGGCAGAAAGTTTTTTGTTAGGTAGTACCAATCGCAACTAGGGTGCAAGCATTTAACTTATATTAGTCTAACGTTCAGGGATAATCCAGATCTGTTTCAGGTTTTCTTTGTAAATCAGCTCTTCCTAAAGCTCCGCTTAATAACAGTTAAGAGACGAAAAGATTCTTCATAAATACCAAGATTGCGGAGTGGTTTGTTACAAAATGGTCACGCTTTCGGGCAGGACTTGGTTCTCCCCTTCTAATTAATTCTGAGAACATTACTAAAATTTAAACCTGAGGGTTGCCGAAATTATAGCTGATTCGCAGAATTGAACCGCTTTACCAGGAGCAGTCTAACAATTTCTTAAACAGTGAACAGATATTCAATCAAAGCAACAGCACCACTTTTTTTGAAATTCAAACTTCAACCCATACGCAATTTTATACGCCCTATACCTATAGTCTAGTGAACTCGTTGGATGCATTCCAGTGAATTTGCTCGCTGTGCAAATGTTATAGAAGGGAAGGGAACAACGTGGAGTTGCCAACAATTAGGGTGATCGGATATCCGGTGACAGCGCTGCCTTTCAGTGAACAGATTGAAACGATCGCTAGCTGGGCAAAAGATCGGCTAAGTAAAGTGGTTTGCGTGGCAAATGTGCATATGCTGATGGAATCCCGTTGGCATTTAGAACTCGGCTCCGTCCTGCAGAAGGCTGATATTGTTGCGCCGGATGGGATGCCGCTGGTTTGGATGTTGCGATCGATGGGTGCCAGGGAACAAGATCGTGTTGCAGGGCTGGATATATTAACAGGAGTATGTGCGCTAGCGCAATCCCGTAATATTCGTATCTACTTTCTAGGTTCACAGGAAGAAGTGCTTGATCGCATGAAAACGCGTCTGATGCAAGAGTTTCCTCAGCTGGACATTGCTGACATGGAGCCATTACCTTTCATGTCTCTAACTTCTCCTGAGGATACTTCTTTTGAAGATGAAGGTTTGATTGAGCGAATTAATGCTAGCGGAGCAGGCATTGTTCTGGTTGCCCTCGGCTGTCCAAAACAAGAGTATTGGATGGCAAAACATCGCAACAAGATCCAGGCGGTCATGATTGGTTTAGGTGCTGCTTTTTCGGTCTATGCCGGGATTCATAAACGTGCTCCTCATTGGGCACGGGAAGCAGGTTTGGAGTGGCTCTATCGCTTGTTACAGGAGCCCCATCGTCTCTGGAGACGCTATGCGATTACGATCCCTCCTTTCATTTATTTAGCGATACAGCAAGTCTTTAAAGAGCAATGGTTTCGTGCTGATAAGCAATGTCCACTTCAAATGCACTCAACCCAGGTAAATTTAGAACCCTTGGAAAAGCTGCCTTAAGACCCAATCGGACTCTTGCTCCAAAAGTGGATTAAATCACCCTATAGAAATAGGGGGACATATCGGAACGATGTGAATGACGATATCAATATCGATCTCATGATATCAATTCTAATAGTATAATGTGCTGTCTTGATGGCAGTGCTGTAGCTGACTGAGAAAGCACAAAAAGTAGGATTTGTGTAATTCCTTCGGTCTTGTTACAACTCTTCGGCTTTCCTGGTTTCTAGCGGCAGGAAAATAGTTAACACCTCCCCTTCTTGAGGATGTTCTCGCACAATCAGTTTGCCTCCGATCGCCTGGAAGAGATTTTTCGTAACTGCCATGTTTAAACTGAGGTTTCCAGTTTCTGGTTGGAACATCAACAGCTGACCGATCGATCGAACAGCGGGCGCAAATCCAATTTTGGCTTTTCCATCTTTGCGAGATTCTGGTTGGGACAAAAATTGGAGCTTGAGCTGATGACCAGCTGGCGTGACCTGCACCTGAATGTGGCTACCGGGTGGCAAGCGATGCGTGATCCGATCGATCAATCCGGTCAAGGCCTGATCGAGCATGGTGGGATCGGTAACGACCATCGGTAATTTTTGCGGCAGACGAATATCTAGCGTGTGGCTGTGCTGGCTGGCTTGCTGTTGCCAACGATTCAAGTTTTGCTGAATCACCTGCGAGAGGGAAATGGGCGCGAGCGGCATCAGGCCCGTTTTCGACTGGGTGGTTTCTAACTCTACGACTCGGAAAATCAGGTTGAAGCGATCGATCTGTTCAGTGCATTCGCGATCGATGACCTCCAGACGCTTGATCACATCTGGATTCAAATCTTTGCGTTTCAGCAGCAGGCGAGTCAGGGTGCGAATAGTGGTCAGCGGTGTACGCACTTCATGGGCCAAGGCTTGTAGCAATTCAGTATCTGCACTGGGCTGCGGTTCAGACGAGTCAACTTCAGTGAAAGCGGCTTTGGTCTGAGTCGGTGGAATTACCTCTTTTCTGGAGCTTGATGGAGAAGATGAGGTAACCGAAGTCAACTGCTCAGAGATAGCTGAAAGAGGGCCTTGTCGGTTTGCCCAATCAGCTGGATCAGGCAAATGTGCCAGCATCAATCGGCTGAACTGGGTGACTGTTCGGTAGTCTGGAATTACAGGGGTAAATTGTTTAACCAGTCGCTTTACCGATGAGAGGAGTTGAGGTGCTGTGAGCTGGAGTCTGGCTTCCATCGATCGCCAAACCTGCCACACGACTTCTGGCTCAAAGGAAAACAGGAAAGCTGGCTGACCCGTAACCGTTTCCCCTAAAGTCATAACCAGACTAAATTCAGGAGTCAAGGCGAGACAAAACTGTTCTGCCGCCAATGGATCGTCCGATCGCAGTGGTAGAGTAGGAACAGCTTTCCAGGGAAACTCGGCGTCTTTTTCGGCAGCAGGTAGCATCTGCAACATTTCGCCTGTTGCGCCAACTGTAAAGACCCAGGTGGCAATTTGCTCCATCCAATCCGCCTGTTGCAACACCGGAAAGGGTCCGGATAGCAAAAGCGCTTGCACTGGCAGATCGGTTGTTGCACTGTTGATCGTTTGGGTTTCTGATTCGATCGTCTGCTGTAAAAGCTGATTAAGGGCTGCGACAGCTACACTCCACTCCCGTTCGGCTTTCACTCGCTGTTGCGCTGGCGAAGGAGCCGGGTCTTGAGTGGGGAATGAGATGGATTGGCCCTCATCGCTCAGGGTGAGAATTTCGCTTAGAGTCGGCAAATACCATTTGTACACAGGACACCTACGCAAGACAGGGGATAGCAATGCAGAACCTTTCTATTACGACGATACTGGCAGTGATGAATTTGCAACAAGCTTAGTGTTATACGAATTACCGCCCGCCTTAAAGCGGTTTTCCGATCGAGGGTTTGCTGCAGGATCAGCCTGCTGAACGGAGTAACCGGTAGTTTTCCCGTCGCCAGAAACAGGTTATAACCGGGAATATTAGAACTGCCAGCGAATTCCCTGCCCTGATCGAGGTTCGATCGGCCCTGGAACTGGTGGTTTTTTCCGCTCAAGTCAACCGTTGAATGCTAAGGATGATCCACTTATGCAAGCTCCGATGGTGATGTCTGCGTGGCAACGCCTCAGAAGTCGCGAAATTACCTGTGAGCAGGCGCTACACCTCCTTGTAAACGAACAGGGCATTGTCAACTTATATCTGCTAGATCGAGAAGTCAGTTTTCGGTTTCTGCGGGAATTTCCTGAATCCAACAGTTTGCCGCCCGTGATGCCGCTGCTGCTCTGGCAAAATTGCTATTACTTGGGCAGTCCGAGGGTGCTTTCCGAGCAAGAAATTCGCCAGTTGAGCGATCGGACCATTACAGAGATTCAAATTATTCCGATCGCGGACAAGAGTTATCGGGCCTGGTTTCACACCCATAATCTCGATCATTCGCGGTTGGATGCCAACCCGTTGGTGAATCCTTTGACGGGAGAATTGGAAGTTGAGAATATCAGCGAGGTAACCGAACTCTATCTTTCTAAAGCAGCCGATCAGATTAGCCGGATTAAAACGATTATTTCGGGGGCACTGCGGAATCGGGCGAGCGATATCCATTTAGAACCGACGCTGGAGGGGCTGCGGGTTCGCTATCGAATTGATGGGATTTTGCGCGACATTACGGTTTTGCCCCCTGAAATTAGCCGTCGGGCGATCGTAGCCCTCAAGGTGATGTGCGATATGGACATTAGTGAGAGCCGGCGACCTCAAGATGCTCGGATTGGCGAACGCTACAGTTTCGGACAGGGGGCTGATTTAGGGCTTGATATGCGCGTGAGTACGCTGCCCTGTATGGGAGGCGAAAAGGCGGTGATTCGGCTGCTGCCGCGCGAAAATCCGTTTAGCAACATTGAAGAATTGGGATTTACTGAGCGATCGTTGGCAATTTATCAATCCTGGTTGCGGCAGCCTCAAGGCATGGTGATCTTCACAGGACCAACCGGATCGGGCAAAACCAGCACCCTCTATACCAGTCTCCAAATGGTGGCAACGGAGCATGTGAATGTGGTGACGGTAGAAGATCCGGTGGAGTACATTCTGCCCCGCATTACTCAAACGCAAGTCCATGAAGCGGCTGGAATGACCTTTGCGGCTGGCTTACGCGCCATCTTGCGACAGGATCCAGATGTGATTATGGTGGGTGAAATTCGCGACGAGGAAACAGCTGAAACGGCAGTACGAGCGGCTCTGACGGGCCACCTGGTGTTGACCACCCTGCATACAAATGACGCAACCAGTGCGATTCCTCGCCTCAAGGATATCGGTCCCGATCCAGGCTTAATTAGCGATGCGTTGTTAGGAATTGTAGCTCAGCGATTGGTGCGGCGAGTTTGCCCTCACTGTGCGATGCCTTACACCCCTACTGACGCGGAACTACAAGTGCTGCGGCTCAAGCGAGATCAGGTGGATCTGGAGCATTGGCGTAAGGGACAGGGCTGTTCGCGTTGCTTCCAATCGGGCTATTTAGGTCGGGAAGCGGTGATTGAGCTGCTGAATGTGGATGATACCATTCGCCAAATTATTTACGAGGGCACGCTGACCCAACTCCATCAGTATTTGCGTGATACGGTGTTTGATTCGTTTCGAGTGGCGGCGATCGACAAAGTCACGAGTGGGGCGACAACGGTTGAAGAAGTGTTGCGGGTGTTACCCCACAGCGCCTTGAATCGTCTGTCGAAACATGAGTAGGGTGCTATTTTGCTTTAACGCGTAAGTTGTTATCGAAATTGTCGTATCCCGAAATGAACCCATTTTTGAGCACTACGGTGCTGTTGCCATAATATAAGGTCTCAGTGCAGGAGGAGGGTTCTAAGCGAACTTCGGTGGGGGTGCCCTGAACCTGTAACACGTCTTCTCGACTGGATGCTAAGGTCCAAACATTCCCAGGGGTGGGATTACTGTCGATCGGCACAGTGCGAACCCGCAGATTTCCCCCTTCGTTGCGGTACCCAATCACCTGTTGCTTAGCGATCTCAACAGTGCTGCCGCCATAGTAAAGGGTTTCTCGTTCGGAATAGTCATAATTCACGACGCGAGTTGGGGTGCCTTGGATTTTAAAGACAGCTTCTTTGGTTGAACCCAGATCCCAGGTGGTACTGTTTGTGGGTTTGGGTAAGGGGGTTCCGGGTGGAACTGCTTTCAACTTATGATCGAAGTCTTCGTAATTCACCACAATGCCATTATTTAGCTCGACCTGGCTTTTGTCGTAATACAAAACTTCTTTGCAAATGGCATCATAGCGATCGATCGAGATTGGTTCACCCTGAATTTTGATGACCAGTGCCCGCCGAGAGCCTACACCCCAAAGGTTATCACCCACTGATTGTTTGGGAGCAGCTTTAGACTGTCCCTCCGCATACTGAAAATTATTCTGATATTCGGCAATTTTGGTCTGGGCGATCTGATGATTGGCATCTGCGACGGGTACAGCCTGCATTAACTGAACTGCCTCTTTCCACCAGGATGCAACCTGTTGCCACTCTTTGGGTGAGCGGGCGGTTTGGGTCAGCTCTGCCGCACTCATGGCTCGATTGACGCCTAAGCGAAAGGCTTCTGTGTTGGAAACTGCTTCCGGAGATTTGGGTTGCCTGATGCTTTGCATGAAAACGGCTGCGGCTAACCCGACGGCTAAACAGAGCACCACTAATGGGAGTAGAGAAGGAGCACGGGAGGGGTAGGTACGTGGTTGAACGATCCGCCGAGTCTCCACAATTGGATATGAGCCATTGCCATTTTGCTCTGACTTGCCATTTCGCTGGGGATCAGGTCGCCTATCCATAGTGGAGTAGAAGAGTAAGGATTGTCATTAGTATACTCAACTCGGTTTGTTTGCCCAGTGAGGGGTGAGGCTCAGGACAGTCTAAGGAATAACTTTAACTAATGCTCAATCCTGCCCATAATCATCGTTGGCTGCGTCGCTGCTATTCGATCGCGGGTTTGGAACAGGGAACTGCATTGGGAAACTCTAAGCAATTCACTCAGCAAGAAACACAATTGAGTCCCGAATTGGGCCAGACGACACCTGGATAGGTGACAAAGACATGGGGTAAACCTTCCGGCGGTTGGCGCACAAAAACAACCGGATTGTTGATCACCACATAGTCGATTGAGGTGGAGTTACCAACCGTGCTGCCGTGATATAGATAACCATCGATCGTGGCTGCATTGGCTGCAACAAACTGGCTGCATCCGTCCCCAAATATCTCCTGGGGTAAGGTATATCCAAAGATACTTTGATAGACATCTCCATAGGCCAGTACCATGCAGGCATCAAAGATGATTCCAATATCCTGAGTTGCATCGGCCAAGCCCCGACACTCCTCAATCGCATACTGACAAACTCGATTAAAACGATCCCCTGCCCTTAATTCCTTGGGGCTAAATTTCACCAGTCTGTCACCTTCTGTTTATATACTGCTCGCAGTATCGATTACTGATACTGTTTATGCCTTTTCAGCTTCTCTCAATGACAGATAGCTTTATACGTACTAGTTTACTCGATCGCTCTAACTCGGTTTATACTCTTGATTTAAAGAACCAAGTCGCTAGACAACGCGATGAGGCTTTTAGCATTGGTAGCCGATCGTCCTATGAACGTTCAGATCGGATGGGCGATCGGCAGGGAAGAGATTTTTATCAATTCAAACTCAGTCGTTCCTCGCGCGTACGGATTGGCGTAACCAATCGGGAATTTTTATTTGGTCCTTCCCTGGAAATTCGATTAGAAAAACGAGGCAATTCTGGCAAAATAGCCGTACGGCTTTGCCACTGGGAACGGCTGTGATCGATCGACGATTTTCTAGCGGTACCTATACGCTCTGAGTGTCTTCAGGCGGAGAGAGTATCCCCTACCGCTTGATCTATCGTAGAAAATCAGATGATTTTGATTTCTTCAGCTAAAGCAACATACCTTAGTGAAATTGTCACCAGTTTGTCACTTTTTCTTGTTAGAGTTGCAGGATGCTTTGAGAAGGTAGGTTCAAATCGTTGTCGTTTTGGGAGTATCGGTCCGGATCAGAGCATATTTTGACTGCCCAATTTTGAACTCGATCGAGCGGTAAACCTAATGAGTAATACCACCCCCGCTTCTTCTCAACCCACTGAAGATCCCAATCTCTCGCCCTATACGAATCCTCATCCTGAACCGATCAAAGACCCCAACCTTGATCCCTACACGAACCCTCACCCTGATTTAGAGGCAGACCCGAATCTAGAACCTTACACGAATCCCCATCCTGAACCGGCCAAAGATCCCAACCTTGATCCCTACACGAACCCTGAAGCTGAACAGTCCTGATCTTCTCTTTGCCTTGCTGTCAGGTTGCTGATATGTAACGAACTATCCATCTTGATGTAGCCAAGCCTGGGGGGGAGTTGCTCTCCCAGATTTTTTGTGATTTTTATGGTCATGTTTTCTATAATGAGCATGAATTCAAATCCTGAATTCTCTTAAAGGACAGAAGCAATGCGGATTCTGCTGGTAGAGGATGATGAAAACTTGGCAAAAGCATTGGCGGCTGTTCTCAGCAAGCACAATTATCTGGTGGATGTGGCAACTGATGGTGAGATAGTCTGGGAGATGATTCACTTCATTGCCTACGATCTGGTGCTGTTGGATGTAAATTTACCCAGACTTGATGGCATAATGCTTTGTCGTTGCTTGCGAGACCACAACCAGCAGGTTCCCATCATGTTGATGATCGGGCGGGATTCAGGGACTGATAAATTGATGGGCTTAGAAAGCGGTGCAGATGATTATCTGGTTAAACCGTTTGATATTCAGGAGTTGTTGGCTCGGATTCGGGTTTTATCGCGACGATCCAGTGAGCAAGTAACTCCTGTTTTTATCTGTGGGAACATTCGGCTGAACCCTCAGATGCGGGAGGTGTCGTATCAGGGCAGAGTCATTCCCTTCAGCCGAAAAGAATATTTACTGATTGAGCTATTTTTGCGGCATCCTCATCGGGTGTTTAGTCGCACCGACATAGTCGATCATCTCTGGCCATTCGACAACTTGCCTACCGAAGATACCGTCAAATCGCATATTCGGCGGATTCGGCGCAAGTTAAGTAAAGTGGGCGCAGAAGATTTAATTGAAACGCTTTATGGACATGGATACCGCATTAATCCCACATTCTTGAAACAACCATCTGCCAACCCGATTCTTCCTGCTGATCAGGCGGAGGAACTGAATGAGGTCATCGAGCAAGTATGGCAAAACATTCGAATGAGTGTGTTAGAGCAAGTCACTCAGTTGGAGCAGGGTGTCATCTTCTTGCAAGGCGGCATTCTCGATACCAATAGCCTGCAAGTCGCAGAGCAAACTGCTCATAAACTAGCAGGAACAGTCGGCAACTGTGGATTTGAGCCAGCTTCTCATATTGCCAGAGCGATTGAATCTCTGCTGCAACATCAGCCTTTTCCATTAATCATGATCGATTCTCTGGCCCAGTTAATTAAAACCCTGCGGTTTCAGTTAGAACAATCGCCGAGTTATTCTGTTGAATTGAATCACGATTCTCATTTAGAGGTTAGTTCTCGACCATTCTCAGACTTAAAAACAGTACAAGTTCTGGCAATTGATGATGACCGAAATATTCTGAGTTTGTTGCAACAAATTCTTGCGGCTCAAGGGGTACAGGTGACAACGTTAGATAACCCGGCTCATATCTGGGAGATCTTAGAATCGGTTTGCCTCGATTTGCTGATTCTAGATATCAATATGCCTGAAATGGATGGTTTATCGCTCTGCCGAAGCATTCGCGGAATGCCGGAATGGAATTGGCTTCCCATTCTAATGCTAACCGTACAAGCCGATCGCCAAATTATCCAACAAGTTTTTAGCTGTGGAGCAGATGATTATCTGGCAAAACCGATCGTTCCAGATGAATTAGTGACAAGAGTATTAAACCGAGTCAGGCGTAGCCAGAATATAAGAAGAACAGCAGTTAAATAAATTAAGATTAATATGGCATCTGATCTACCCTCTGGATTACAAATTAGACAAAAACTAGCGCAAGAATTTTATTTGGCCGGTTGGATTGGTTTCTGGACTGAACTGGTTCTTGCCGTTGTCAGTACCCTTATCCTGGTGTTCGCTCTGTCGAATCCTGGGTTTAATATCAATCTTAAATCTGGGATTGGGTTACTCTCGGTGCTGGGTAGCCTGTTCGTTTTGGCACTCAATTTGTATTGGATGTGGCGCTATGTTCAGCTGGCGCGACGCTTGCCTAATCCTGATCCTGAGATTCATCCTACTCCCAGCAAGGTACGGCGGTTGCTCCACCAGGGTATCATGCTGCATTTCACTGGCATTTTTCTGGCGCTGCTTGCAACTCAAATTATTGTAGGCGCGTTGTTATTCAAAGTGTTGACGATCCCAGAAGGCTTAACGATCTACCAAACTCGTCAACTGATCGAGCCACTCGATATCTTTGTAGTACAAGCCAGCACATTTATGACTGCTGCAGGATGTACTGGTTTACTAATTACTTTCTGGCTGTCGAAGCAAGTGCAGGCGCACTCAAATTCATAATCTCATTCCGGTATTCCGAATAGATCGATAAATTATGCCGTCAACTTGATCGTCAGTGGCATTTTACCAGCGAAATATTTTGCTGGCAAAATACAGCCTGATCTAAGTCCTGATTGCAATCAGGATAAGCACCGCCGCCACTATTATCGAAAAAACAATGGCATGTTCAATTCGACGACTGATGATGCCAATTGTCAGAATAGCCACGATTGCCAGTAGACCCACACCAATATAGATCGCATCTTCTCCCCGTTGGTTGATTAGAGGATTAGAGGATTGTGCTTGTTGAGCTTGAGCGATCACTTGAGCAATATCGAGCATTGTATTTTCTATTCTCATTGTTAGTTAAAGCATAGATCTAAGCATAATATTTCAACCTTCAAAAAATACTACCACCTCTCAGTATTTCCATTTCCAGGTCACTCACGCACAATCAGCACTGCACAGTGGGCATGATGCATCACATAGTCGCTGACACTACCACCCAGAACCCGATCGATCACACCATATCCATGGGAACCAACAACAATTAGATCGCAGCCTTCCTGTTGTGCCACATCACAGATCAGGTGTTTGGGGTCACCCAACTCAGACCGTCGGCTGAATTGAACACCCGTTTGTTGACAAAGGTTTTCCGCCCATTGAAGGGCTGTTGTAGTTCTTACTTTCTCCAACTGTGCTAACTCGGCCTCTTCCTGCCATGCGAGCGTTGCATCTTCTCCTAAAATACCGGGCAGTGGAGTAGCCGAGGGAATAAACGCAGGCTTTTCAATTCCTAATAGAATGAAGGTGGTATCCTGGTGCGTGATCAAACGAAGGGCTTGATGCAGCGCTTTGTGACTAGATTCAGATTCATCAACAGCAATAAGAATGTTCATAGAGTAGCCTCCAAGAGTATTTACTTCAAAAATAGCAGAATTAAAGAACAGACTGATGCATGGGCCGTAAAAAAGGATGAGGGCGTATCATCCAAGCACGTTCCGCCGTCAGTGCAGTTTTTGCTGCAAGTGGACGGCAAGTCAATCATCGATTTGCCAAATCTGCGCTTACAGAGAGTTGGCAGTTAATCCAATCATTCACTTCGCACCCTCAAGGTTGGTGTCCCCTGGCAGGTCAAGAAAATGATTGGGGTGGATGATCAGGCGAAAACAAAAGCCAATTGCTCGAAGAGTTGGTTGCTCTACGAGCTAAGGTGTTGTCCCTAAAGCAGCAGGTTGGTGTTGTAGAAACATGCGATCCAATGCTGCGTGACTACCTGCTTCAGCGAGAGTATTTGTTGATCGGCTTTTTTTGCCCTGGCAGAAGCTAAACAGCCCGATGTCATCCTACTGGATGTGATGATGCCTGAAATGGATGGTGTCACCACCTTATAACAGGTGCAAGCAAACCCCTCCATTTGTTTAATTCCAGTCATTCTCCTGACGTCAAAAGTTCAGGCTAAAGAACGAGAACGATTTGCTCAACTGCCGATCGCAGGAGTGATCACTAAACCCTTCAAAGCCCCTGATCTGGTCAGACAGATGCGATCGCTCCTCAATTGGGAGGATTAAGGAACAGATTAAATCTATCATTCATCGCTATCTGACTAAACTCATTCAAAATAGTCGATCATTGCATAAATCAGGACATAAATCGAGATGCTCACTGTTCCTTTAAAGTCGTATTCAAAATCGTAGTCTTAAGACAAATACTTAAGGAGCTTCCAAGGAAAACAGTTCACCAATTTTGGTGTATTCTACAGCGCCACCCAACCTGGTAATCGGTTTCATGCGTACTGTATCAACGAGTCCCAATTCTGGACGGTAAAACTCTGTGTGAATGTGAAATCTGAGAACTCGGCCCAAAATCATAACATTGGTTGCCCCTTCCACCGGAACTAGTTGAGTCAGTTTGCATTCCATTGCAACAGGGGCATCGGCAAGCCGTAATGGTCGAATATCATGGGATGTGATCGTCTTTAATCCAGCAATCTGAAACTCATCGACCTCGTAGGAAAATTCGACTGCTGTTTGGACCATCGCTTCTGCCATGGCTTCATCTACTACATGCACAACGAATTCATCTACTTCTTTGACATTGCGGAGTGTATCTTTCTCTCTCGGTTCGCGTCTGCGGTAGGATACAGAAAACATAATCGTCGGGGGAAATCCCGCGACTGCATTGTAGAACGAAAAAGGAGCCAGATTGGGAACGCCAGCAGCACTAATGGTTGAAACCCAGGCGATCGGTCTGGGTGCCACTATACTGGTCAACAGATGATAGGGCGCAGGATCTGTCATTTCAGAAGGAACGAATGACAGTATATCGTTTTCCATTGGGGGCACCTCACGCTTGCTTCGAATTCGATCGATTTTCTAACAGCAATGGGATCAATAGTAACTCTACGCCAACCAGTAACAAAATTGAGAGGGCAAAAATAATTGTGCCGATCGCATTCAAAGAGGGATCCAAATTGAATGCCATAAAGCTATAAATCGCAACCGGCAAAGTCGGCTGAAACCCAGAGACAAACCAGGCAATCACAAATTCATCAAAGGAGAAGGTAAACGAGAGCAACCAGGCTCCAGCAATGCCGGGAATCGACCAGGGCAACACGACTCTAAACAACGCCTGCCACTCGCTGGCTCCCAAATTCCAGGCCGCCTGTTCAATATCTGAAGGCATTTGGGCTAACCGAATTGTAATCAGGGCGATCGCAGTTGGAATCAGAATCACCACATGAGTGAGAAACACGCTCAGTAATTGCCCTTGCAAATTGACGCGCGACAGGAGGCCAAGAAAGGCCACACCCATAATCAGTGGCGGAATCAGAATGGGCACAATCAGCAGAATCGACAGAAATTTCTTGCCCCAAAACTCAAAGCGATTCAACGCATAGGCCGCAAAGAAGCCAATTACCGTCGCAGCAGCAGCAGCCAGTGGCGAAACAATCAGGCTATTTTTTAGAGCCTCTAATAGTCGCCCGTCTGAGAGCAGAAAGTTATACCATTTCAAAGTCCACCCTGTCCAAGGTAAGGTCGGCAAGCGACTATCCTCAAACGAAAACAGCACCAGCGCAAAAATGGGCAGCAGCAGAAAACCAAATCCCAGCAGCAAATAGGCCCAGCCAGCCAGAGCTAAGAGACGATCGGACCCCTGTTTTTTCTGAATTGCCATGCTTGCCTCACTGATTAGATTGAGAAAATTTTGTGCCCGCAAACAGAATCAACACCATGATCACAATCAAAATAGTTGCCAGTGCAGAGGTGCGAGGCAGGTTGGTCGATGCTGCATATTCATTCAAAATCATCGAGGCAAACAGCGGCAGACTGCCGAAAATCGATTTGCCCGTGCCGCCTCCCAGAATAATGCCAGAGAGTACATCACCCAAGCTAATAATCATGCCGAATACCGCAGCATAGACAATTCCAGGCCGGGTCAGAGGCAATAGCACTCGCCAAAACACCTGCCAGCGAGTTGCACCCAGATTTTGGGCTGCACTCAGCAAACTGCGATCGACATTTTGCAGCGCCAGATACAGAATCAGAATCATGATCGGAGCCAGATAATGAATCAGGCCAATCCTTGTGCCAATTTGGGTGAATACAATTTCGATCGGCTGGTTAATTAGATGAAGCGTTTGCAGGAACGAGTTGATTAATCCCTCTTTGTTCAGTAAGGTTTGCCATGCGTATAGCCGGAGAATATAGCTACTCCAAAAGGGAGCAATTGCTAACAGAATCGCCAAACGCTGGAGTCGAACGGGAACCACAAATGCGATCGCCATGGCGAAGGGATAGCAAAACAGAACGGTAAGGAATGTCGCAGTTGAACTGACCCAGAGCGATTGCAGGATCGCATAGGCATAGCGCGATTTGCTGAAGAATTGCTGGAAGATGTCGATGTAGTTGGAAAGGGAAAAGCCTGGAACTAAGCGATAGTTATCAACGGTCCAGAAGCCGATCCAAATTAGAAAGATTAGCGGCAGCAGAAATAGCAAACTGTCATAAATCACTGCTGGAGCTAGACAGATCCACCGCAATAAGCTGGATTCATTGGGTGTTTTCGTTTGCAGATTGGATGAAGGCTTGGATAAGGGAATTGAGTTTGCCATTATTTCATTTCAAACCAACTACTTGAATTTGCGACCAGCAAATTAGTTCTCTCGGCCCCCTAAATCCCCCAATACTGGGGGACTTTGAAAAATATAAAGCTTGTTTTTATGTAAATAGAATTTGGGAAATATCGGCTCGAAAGTCCCCTATTTATGGGGAATTTAGGGGGCGTCAACCGATCGCTCACCTAACAAAATCGTACTTTCAACCTTCCAACTCAATTGGAGATCAGCGTTGATCGGCACATTCAAGCTCTCGTTCAAAGATTGTTGCTGAATGAGTTTAATTTCCTGGCCTGTACTCGTTTCCAGATAGTAAATGACCTGAGAACCAATAAATTCCCTTGCCCTTAAGGTGGCTTGAATGCTGTTTTCGATCGGTCCAGTTGATGCAATCACCATTCGATCGGCAGGAACCACGACCGTAACTCGTTCGCCAATTTGATGAGGCCGATCGCGATAGGGAGCCTGGATCAAACCTTGCGCACAGCGAATTTGGATGGTTTGATTGTTGATTTCTACAACCTCCCCTTCAAACAAATTGTTGTTGCCGACAAATTCAGCCACAAAGTGCGTAGCAGGCGCATTATAGATATCTGAGGGAGTGCCAATCTGCTCAATTCTGCCCTGGTTCATCACCACCACCTTATCCGCCATTGAGAAGGCTTCATTCTGGTTGTGGGTGACGTAGAAAAAGGAAATACTCAGCGCTTGCTGCAAGCGTTTCAGTTCACCCTGCATCCGGATCCGCAAATGGGGATCTAACGCACTCATCGGCTCATCCAGCAGCAGAATATTCGGCTTTGTTACCAGAGCACGGGCGATCGCCACCCGTTGTTTCTGTCCGCCGCTGAGCTGACTAATACGTCGATCCAGCAAAGGTTCCAGGTTGAGCATGACGGCTGCTTCTTGAACACGCTGCTGCACCTCTGCTTTGATATGACGAGTTAAAGTCAGACCAAAGGCAATATTCTGACGAACGTTCAAATGGGGAAAGAGGGCGAAGCTCTGCCATACAAGTGGCGTATTTCGCTTGTTGACTGGTAGTCCAGTGATATCCTGACCGCGCAGCAACACATGGCCTTGCGACACGCCCTCTAATCCCGCAATCACCCGCAGCAGCGTTGTTTTACCGCAACCGCTCGGTCCCATAATCGCTACAAACTCTCCTGCCTTCACATTCAAATTGATCTGATCCAGCACCATGAGTGGACCATAGTATTTGCAAATATCGACCAATTCCAGATCGTGCGAAGATGCGGGATTAGTTTCAGATAACTGAGTATGAGGCTGAGAGAGAACCATGCTGAGACTCCTGGTGAGAAATTGCGATCGCGCCTTAGCTCGTCTTGAATTCGTTATAGATATCTTGCCAGACTTTATCAGATTGTTTGACTGGCAGACGACGAGGCACCGTCATAGCAGTTTTCACCTCTGCGATCGTCTTACCTGTACTCTTGGCATCCGGGGTGTATCCCAGCAACTTCTTCTCGTCATCATTCATCAGATCGATCGCCTTCAGGTTTGGCACCTGACATTTCGAAGCTTTGACGTTCGCTAAACGAGCCTGCGGTTCAGGTGTGGTCATATATTTAATCCATTGCATTGCCTGATCTTTATTTTTGCTGGTGGTCATAATCGTGGCCCCTTCACTCCAGCGAATCGCGCCTTGTTTGGGGATCACCGCCGTAAAGTTATCATGGCCATCTGCAACCAAGTTCTGGATCAGCCAATCGCCGATCGGAGCCGCAATCACGCCACCTGTCAGGAAGGAGTTGGTAACATCCTGGAAGTTTTGCGAAATCAGGGACACATTTGGCTTCAGCTTCAGCATCCATTCTTTCACCTTTTGCAGCTCGGCATCGGTTAAATCATAGGGATTTTCGCGATTTGGGAATACTGCCAAACTGAAATCACCCATATTCGGCAAGTACCAGTCAAACATCGAGACTTTGCCCTTTAGATCAGGACTTAGCAGCAAGTTCCAGTCTGCGGCCTCCTCTGGCTTAATTTCATCGGTGTTGACTGCCATACCATAGAATCCGTAACGTGTGGCGATCGCCATCATGTTCCCTTTATCGTAGAACAAAGGCATATCCTGATAAGCAGTCACATAATTACTAAATTCAGGGAAGTCTTCTTTTTTGAGGGGTTCAATGATATTCAATGCCAAAAGTTTCGGCAAATATTCAGCGTCCGCCACGATCGAATCATAGGTTCCCGGCGGAGACTGGCTAACAAGCTGCAGCATTTGCTCACCGCCCACATAGTTCTTGAATTCGACCTTGATGCCCGTGTCTTGCTCAAACTTGCCCACCACATCTTTTTCTTCATAACCTGGCCAGGACAGGACGCGAATAGTGCCGCCGCTGCTCGGACTGGGACTGGCATCGCTGGTTTGGCTGGTAGTGTTTTGAGAGGCGCAGCCACCTAACTTCGCTGCTGCCAATCCCAACGAAGTCATGGATGCATAATGCAAAAACTTACGACGAGAAGTGAAACGCATCAGAGTATCTCCAGAATGAATCTTTCAAATCACAAAATCTAGATAGCGCGAACCGTGTGAGGATAGTTACCAGACTGTTTCAAGCTGCTGACACCCGCGTTACTAAAGTTTTCGATCGGCAAAGGATAGGCCATCGCTCGCCGATACATTTCCTCCATGGCGGGCCGCAGTTGGGCTGCTTGCTGATGAAACTCATGGCGCATGTTGAAGTATTCCGGCATCCGTTCCTGAAACTCTGCCAGAATATCCGCCTCATTGACTGTCAAAACCTTGCCATCTTCCACAACCATCTGACCGTTGACGAACACTTTGCGAATTGATCGACCATCTTCGGCATAAACCAGGTGAATCGGCAAATGATGTCGTGGGGTAAAGCTAAGGGAATTTAAATCGTACAACACAAAGTCAGCTTTCATTCCCGGAGCGATCGCCCCCACTTCCTTGTGAATTAAGGCCGATCGAGCACCGCCGTAGGTAGCCCACTTCAACACATCTGCCGCTTTGGGATAACGCTCAAAATCAGAATCAATCACGGAATGGGTCAGGCCAGCCGCGCGAATCACGTTGAATAAATTGAACGTATCCATCCCATCTGTGCCCATCGCGATGTTCACACCTGCATCCATCAAGGCGCGAATCGAAGCAATGCCGCTACACAGGCGATAGTTACTCACCGTATTGTGGACGATCGTCGCTCCTGCTTCAGCGACTAGCTCAATATCGGTTGGCGTTAACCAGATGCCGTGGGCGATTGTGGTGCGATGAGTCAGCATCTCCTGGCGTTTGGCAAATTGAATCACCGATTCACCATAAAATTCTGGTCCCGTAACGGCTTGTGTTCGCGTTTCGAGTAAATGAACATGGATTGGCACATCATATTCAGCAGATAATGCCCCAATAGACTGCATTAACTCTGGCGTCACCCGCTGAGTCGCAGAAGGAGCCATCATCGTTGTAATCAGGCCATTTTTGCCATGCCACTGCTGATAGAGATCGCGGAAGAGTTGCCCCCATTCTTCGATCGAAAAATCGCTGACCGACGCAATCATATTTTGCTTCAGCTCATCCGGCAACAATTCATCCAAATAGGGAATGGTCTGATGCAGTGGTTTGTTGATTGCATGTAGAGAAAGACTGGCGCGAATACCCAGATCCGAATAGGCTTGAGCCGTAGCTTCAAAGATTTCAGGCGTCGTGTAGGGCAAGGCGTACAAGTCATCTTGCAGCGTCGTCGTGCCGTTCTTAATCGCTTCCAATCCTGCGATCAGCGCACATAAATAATGCAGACGCGGATCGAGTTTTTGATCCGGCGGCAGATACAACATCCAAAGTTCTAAGGGCAGTGCTTCGTAGGCACATTTTTCTAGAACNACCCACAACCGTGTGAGTATGGGCATCCACAAAACCCGGAATCAAAAGCTGGTTGGCTGCATCAATCACGCGATCGGCTGAAGCTTCGATCCTAGGAGCAACCTGGGCGATGCGATCCTGTTCTACCAGAACATCAGCGGTTTGGGGCGAGAGATCGAGACTACCATCGGATTGCTGAGTGAATGGTAAAACGGTTGCATTGCGGATTAAGACACTAGACATGCGGCGAAGTCCTTTTCCCTGCTGAAAAATCGTCTGACTGAGAAAAAATGAACGAAGTTGGGTAGGTAATATTCAGTAAAACTCTTGCTAAATCGATCGAAAATCCATCTCAACACTCACAGCCTGTTCACCTCAAGACCTTCTGCTACAAAGCAGGATTTTCGATCGGACAATCCCTGTGAAAGTGGGCAACACTCACCTTACGAACAACTTCTTGCAACTATATCGGCAGTGCTGGATAGAAAAGGTTATCCAGGCTACAAAATATATCTCATATCATATATGATCCAGGATCTTGGGAAGAAGTGGCATAATAAGGACTATCAATTTTGGAGCAGGTTCCCTTGGCTAAACTGCAACTGGGCGGATTAAATAGATTCCCGCGCACTACCCATGCAACCGTCACTGAACATTTGCGGCAGGCGATCCTCTTAGGCCAGTTGCCAGGTGGCACGCGCTTGATTCAGGCAGAACTGGCAGAAGCACTCAATGTCAGCGTTACCCCGATTCGAGAAGCGCTGCGCGAACTGAGTACCCAAGGATTGATTGAGCTAGATGCCTTTAAAGGTGCGATCGTCCGCATTCCAACTCTGGCTGAATTAGAAGAAGTTTATGAAATGCGATCGGTCTTGATTCCGCTCAGCGTTAAGAAAGGAATTGCCCAAATCACACCACAGCAACTCCAGGTGGCAGAGTCTCTGCTAGACCAAATGGAGGCTACATCAGATCATGAGCAGTGGGTCGATTTAAACCGCCAGTTTCACAATATATTGGACGATGCCACTCAGACAACTCAGCTGAAACAGGTACTGCATCGTCTTTCCGATGTATCTGCAATTTACATCAATCTTTCATTTAGTGAGCAGCCACTCCGCAAAGAAGAATCAGAACAAGAACACCGAGCAATTTTTCAAGCCTATCAGCGGAAAGACATTAAAACCGCAACGAAGCTCACTTTAAGCCACCTCAATGGTACCCTAGATGTAGCTCGCAGTGCGGTTATGAATCAGGCTGCAACAAGATACCGCTAGTTGATGAGATCGCTTTGTGTAACTTGCGTTTTTCAGTTCTACCTAAAAGCAGCAACCAAACAGAAACTACAACCCAGTGAATAAAGGTAATTGTCCAAAGTGAGCCTGTAAATCGATAGGTAAGGATACAGGAAAAGCCCAGTAGCGCGATCAGAATCAGAAAAACGGGATGACGGAAATTAGGTTGATGCTGCCATTTTGCTAAACCGATATGGAAGAGCACGTAAATGCCTAAAGCGATCGCAGCCCAACTCCACCAGGTTAGCTCTGGAATCCAGCTCTTGGGATAGGGTAGCAACAAGACTCGAAAGATGAATTCTTCGCTGAGGGCAGGCACAAACCAGCAGCGTAAGATGGTCCAAAGCTGACGATACCAGGGCGCTATCCACGGTTGCCAGACCAGAAATCTGGTCGAAAAACCGATCGCTCCTGCTGTAATGCTAAACAGGCCTAGGATACTGAAAGTTTGCAGCCAATCGAGGCGATTGGGAATGGTCATGCCGCCAAAAATCCGATTCAGCAGGTGAGAGAAAATCGGGATTTCGGTGAAGGGCAGCGTGAATTCTCCCATGGCTAAAGTGGGTGCGATCGGGGCAATACCAGGATCATCACCGCCAATCTGGCTCGTGCGTAAAAACCAGAGCTTTCCGCCATAGTGCTGCAACAACAGGGCTAATTCATCATGGGACTGGCGCGGCAAGGCCGTTCGCCAACTCAGCAGCATCGCGCGAATATTATTCCAGTTCAGGCTATCAATGCTGATGAAAGCCTGATCGGATTGCACCCCGGTGAGAATATTGGCATTCGTCTTCCAGTCCGATCGCACCACTCCCATCGGCATCAACTGTTCTGCCAGATCTTTACCCAAACTCACGAGCTGCTGAAAGTTTTGGGTAGTTGGATGATCGGGATTAGCCTGCAACCAGGCCAGAATGGTTGGATCGTTCATGACCCGCTGCTGCATGCGTCGAATTGTCATGAACAACGCCTGATTCGAATCCTGCACACAGGAAGTCGCCGGGGTAATTGTGGCACCACCACTGCCGTCTCCAATCCGATAGCGATCGCCCATCAGATTGAGTTCTGCTAACAGTTCATTAAAGAAGGAAATTTTAGTGCCGCCAAAATCATAGTCCTGCGTCAAAATACCCAGCTTAATTAACACATCCGATACCGGGCGCGTTCCCATCCAGCCGCGTTGCAGATTCCCCATATAATTCATCCAGGTGTTGCCGCCTGACAGAATGCCTTCCACATTTTTGCCATAGACCTGAAAGTAATCAACCTGCAGCCGGGGTTCCTGCGTAAACGGATCCTGAATTACCTGGCCCCAACCAAAGGCAAAATGGCCTGCATAGGTGCCAAAAAATGAACTTTCATGGGTGGGCGATGTACCACCTCGTCCGCCGAATAAATGCATCACCAAAGCCCGATCGCCCACTTTCCAGGTGGATTGTGCTTCCTCTGGGGTTTTGGCTGCCGGATCAGCCAGGACCGATTGCACCGTGCCTTTACGCTGTGGCGTATCCCGCCAGTTGCCAAAATTAATGTATTCCTGGCCTTTGCCAACGCCTAGCATCGTTTGCTGGGGCTTGAGTTGAAACAGCGATCGGGGCTGCATAGCCTGCACGGTAAACAATCCCGTTGCGTCAGGTGCGCCATAAACATACCAACCTGCTTCCCCTGCTGGAGAAGTGACCAGATCGCGCGTCGTCATATTGAAAACGCCAATCCAATCGGCGGGCTGCTGCGGAATCCGTATCACTTCTTCTGGGCCATCAAACTGCCGAGTGGCGGGATTGTAGTGTCGCACCTGCATCCGATCGCTTGGGCAAGGCTGATCGCCAGGACATTGCTGGGGCAGATTTTGCGGATCGCTAGGAGGAACAGCGGCAATCAACTTTACCAAAGCGGCATAGCGGCCTATTTCTTGAATCGGCGGCAGCTGGATCCGTAAGTTAGCAGACTGGGTTGGCGGTGTACCACTTACTTCAGCCGCAGTCAGCAGCGTGCCCGGTTGAGATTGCACGGTTCCCTTCAGCGCGATCGTCACGTCATCAAAGGGATGTCCTCCTGCTAGCGATTGCAGTGGACCCACCTGCTTGCGACCGTTAAGCCGCTCTGGATGGATGTTGCCAGCTTGAATGCTGGCCAGCACATCAGGGGTAAGTTGCACATCCCGTGATGCTTTCTGCACATAGGCCTGGACGATCGGCTCTGGTTGCCAGGATAATCGGACCGTTTTGCCGATCCACTCTGATGCGGCTGTCGGGGCTAAGGTAACTTCTAGCCAAGCCCAATCCGTTTCTCCAGTTTGTTGGGTAACCTGCTGATATTGTTCAGCAGTAGGTAAGATCAGACGCCCCAACCATTCACTCACGGGACGATAGCGATCGGCAGGCGGCGCAGCACCAATTGGATAAAAGCTGGGCTGATTGAAGGGAGCCGTGATGGTTGAGGCATATTGGGAAGGGGGCAGTGAAGTCTCGGCAGGTAAGCGACTGCTCTGGAAAAGACCGATCGACACAGTCGCCAAAATCAGCAGTAGCCAGAATTGTAATCGCCGCCAGTTCGCCCTTATCCAGGTCTGCATAGGGATCTTCCAAACACCATTCCTATAAAAATAGCCTGGAAGAGTGAAAATCTATCGATCAATTTATAAGGGATAGATTTGAGGCGATCGCGGTTTGCGTAAAGGGCGATCGGTTGATTGTTCGTGTGGTATGGCGATCGGTTGGGGCGCACAGCTGTGCGCCCGTACAATCAGCGGCTTCTCAAATTCTAGCTTGAAGGTTGGTAATCTCAATTTTTCGATCGATCGCCTCAATGATCGATCGGCTGTTTGGGAAAGTGGGGCGATCGGTTGGGGTAAAAGCTATCGGTTGGGGCGCACAGCTGTGCGCCCGTACGGGAAAGAGAAATGCTTATGGAATGAGATAGTAGTTGTTTGGGTGTAATTGATTTTGTTCCCAAACGATAGGAGCGATTGGTTGGGGCGTAATTGGTCTTGTTCCCAAATGGTGAGAGGATTGGTTGGGGCGCACAGCAGTGCGCCCGTACGGGAAAGGGAAATGGTTTATGGAATGAAATGGTTGTTTGAGCGTAATTGGTCTTGTTCCCAAACAATGGGATTGTTTTGAATGTACTGCCGGATTCTTGCGGCGGAATCTTGATCGCGAATAATGTGCTCGTAATAATTGCGCTGCCAGACTGGTGTTCCGGTTGCATTGCGAATGGTGTTCATTCGTTTGGTTGTAATGGATTTGAAGCCCGCCACAAAAGACGATAACGATCGCGGTTTACGCTGCAATTGATTCCGTAGGGGCATACCATCGTGCGTTCTTTGACAAGATGGCGATCGATCATCCTGATCGATAATCACAATTCCATGAAAATGATTAGGCATCACAATCCAACAATCGATCGCAAAATTGGGGCGGATTTCTGGGGTTCGCTGCCATTCCTCTGCCACAATTTCTCCAAAAAGATTCAATTGCATTTCGCCTGCCACAATCTCACCGAATAGGCATTGTCGTTGGTGAGTGCAAAGGGTAATGAAATAGGCACCGGATGAAGCATAGTCGTAGTTCTTGAGCCGAATGGATTGCCGATGATGCCTGGTAGGATCGTATTTCACAAGATCAATTGAACCGCTACATTTATCAGGGTTCCCAGCAACGTTCGACCATGCGATCGGATATGGAACATACGGTAGGGGGCACTGCTGTGCCCCCTGGCTGGCAACAGCAATGGTAAAACCAAAGCGATCGGTTGAAAACGTGGCCGTAAAAGGGCGTACAGCAGCGCACTCATTGGGTGGGGCGATCGGTTGATTCGTCGTTGGTATGGCGATTGGTTGGGGCGCACAGCTGTGCCCGTACAATCAGCGGCTTCTCAAATTCTAGCTTGAAGGTTGGTAATCTCAATTTTTCGATCGATCGCCTCAATTTTTCGATCAATTGATTTGTCGCGTGGTATGGCGATCGGTTGGGGCGCACAGCTGTGCGCCCGTACAATCAGCGGCTTCCCAAAATCTAGCTTGAAGGAATGATCGATCGGTTGTTTGGGAAAGTGGGGGCGATCGTTGCTCAAGAGTTTATGGAGAATCAAGCTAGGGTATTTTTGATAGGAAGATCATTAGGTCAAAACACAATAATTTGTTTTGGATCGGTAATCTCGATGTTACAGCTTGCATTTGAATCTGGTTCTAATTGTACATTGGTTAAACTGACCTGCTTGCGATTGATCATTCCTGGCGAAGTTCCATTGGGAACACTGCTAAGAGTTTTTAGCGAAATTGAGAGTTGACAAATTCTGCTGTTTTTTTCTTCAAAACGCAGACGAACCATTCCATTTCCTGCCTTGGTAAAGCCTGTGATTGTTCCTATCAATTCTTCTTGCGGTTGTTGTTGTACTGGCTGATTGTTCGGGTTGTCACAAAAAAATTGAACGGGTTGGCGATCGAAATCTGCACACCCTAGAACTTCATCAGCTCTCAGGGAAATTGCTCGAAAAGGCTCGTAGCCTGGTTCTTGACCCTCTCCGTAGTTGGCTTCTTCCCTAATTTCTTCAGGGGCGTTCATTAGAATCTGTTGCAGTTGTTCTTGAACTTTGGGGGCAATCTTTGGAGAAAGGTATACACCAGAACCAGGGATTTCACGACTGACGTGGATAATACGAAACTTGGGATCATCTTTGATAAAGCTATACACCCCTGCTCCCATATCAACTATTCCACCTGCTACCAAATCCTTAATCTTACTGCTACGGTGTCCTGCTGTTGCATTCATGCTTTTGCCGTAAAGATCATAGATGGGCATGTAGAAACTGGAAGCTGAGTTGAAATCACCTAAGGCAATTTTTGTCGATGTGGTGATATCGTTGAGCGATCGGATAGGACTGTTAGCTCTGACATAGAGTGTTGATTGATAAGTCGATGGGAGTTGAGGAAACATTCGTGCTATCCATGTGTAGCCATTATCCTTTGCCCTCATGCCATTCATAGGAGAAAAGGCAAAAATAATGTCCCATTCTTGTTTTGCAATCTTATTCTGAGCTTCTATATAGGAGATGTCAGCGTTACCTTCAATTAAAACATCTAAGGCATTAGAGCCAAGTTGTTCTTTCAAATAACTGCTAAAATTTTCATATTGATCGGGTGCTGACAAAATTCCGATTCGTAATGGTGCACGTGTTAGATCTTTGTAGCAAGTGTTGTCAATACGGGTTTCTGTAGGTACTGGGCAAGAGTTGCTCCCAAAAAAGTGCTGTATTGTGACTCCTACTCCTGCAAGAAGACCCACCGTACAGATGACTCCTGCTGCGATCGGAGGCAGTGTGTTACGTATGGGCCATGGTTCGGGAGGTGGAGGCTTAGGACTCAATTTATCAATAATCTGTTCTAAACCAAGATCAGCAACTATTTCCTTGACTTTTTTATTTGGGCGATAAATGCTAGAGAGAACTTCCTCTAGTTCAGAACAGTGACATATACAAATTGTACCAACTGGTTCAAATCGATCGATAACTGCATTTTGGATTGAAATTTTTGCCTTATCTGGTACTACGATAAAGGGATTGACATACAACTCTGCATTTTTAAAGATGTCTTGCTTCAGCTTATCCTTGATCACAAGGCTGTATGTGCGGACCTGATCGTATGGGTTGCCTCCATTAGATTTGATTTCTTGTCCATTACACAACCACTTTTCATTTGCGCTGCCTGTCCATTCGCCTGTATATCCTTTTGCTTCGAGACAGACAAAGATTCCTGGCTCTAGTAGAACTACAGCATCGACTTCATGTAATTTACTGCTGTTGACCTCTTGATAAGAAAAGCCCATCAATGCAAAACCTTCAAGATTGATTTTCTCTAATCTTTCTTGTAGCTGGCGCTCAAACCCTTTTAATTTTTTGCCCTCAGGGAGAAGAACTTTCATAGCAAGTTTACCTAATACTTGGTTTAGCCAAAGCCTAAACAGACAGAAACTTTGCATTTAGTACATCGCACCTTCAGGCTTATTCAAGTAAGCGCTAGCAGATCAGCATGAGTAGATATCTCTTCATCAAAATTTCCGAAACATTGGCTATCCCTTTACCAAAATTCCTCAATGCTATATTTTTCAATAGCCTAAAAAGTTCAGCTCTATACTTTCCATAGAAAACTCCCAGGAATCAGGTTATCCTCTACAAAGCACTCTGGAGCAAAAGCTGATTGAGCGGGATCGTGATATCTGTAAACGAAACTGGGGCAAGGTTTGTATTGGCAGATAAGATCGATTCCTGCCGATAACCCTCTAGCGTCGGTTCCCGAAAAACATAAACCTGTCGAGTATTCACATCCAAAATCCAGTAGTCCGCAATGCCAGCTTTGGCATAGATCGGGGCTTTCTGTTGACGATCCGCTCAATACCGTAGAATCAGGCACTTCAATGCTCAGGAAAATATCCTCTGGCGTTAGATGGCGATCGCCATACTCATTCGGCTGTTGTTTCCATCTGTGATCCACAAAAAAAGGTACAGCCTGATGCTGCACCTCTGGATGGTTAGACGATCGAATCAATCAGACGATTAGGCCGAGGCCGATCCTGCATTCACAGAAACCGCCTCTGGAGCCGCAGCTTTTTTGCTCTTGCGTTTGCGGTTTGAGCCGCCTGCTTTGGCATATTGAATGCTATCCTTGCCATACCGAGTTGCCACACCGCTCAGCATCCGTCCAGACAGCGCGGAGAGGGTTTTGTCTAACTGGGCCACCGTTTTGCGAGATTCCTCAACCTCAGACAGCAGCCGGTTATGGTCTTCTAAGGTCGATCGCACTTCATCGATCAACTGGGAATAGCCTTCGACCGTTAAACCATGCCCCAGATCCAGATTTTCGTCGATCCCTTTCATCAGCGCCAGCCGCCGCTGAGCTTTATCGAGGGCAGTCGAACCACGAGTTTTCAGAGTCATAGGAGATGCTCCTGATTCAGAGTATTGTAATAGAAGATGATGTTTGAAGGGTCATTCTTGATGCTTGGCAGAATGGCGTTTGATCGATCGTCTATCCATAGAGTTGAAGAATGTAATTGGGTGTCGAGCAGTGATACACCGCAATGCGCAATTGGTGAACCCGTTCAAACGTTTTCCAAAATAGACAAGCATTCTTTCGCTTGAAATGCGTATTTATCAGGATTTTGGCATGAGTGCGATCGCCTCATTGCTTATCTGTCTGTACATTCACTCAAAAAGTTGAAGCAGTTCTTTACAAAGCGATTTCAAAAATCGCAAACGAGGCCGCCAAAATAGCATTTGAGATCTCGAAAATAGCAAATGAAGTTGCCGATCTAACATTTGAGCCTGCCGATCTAACATTCGAGATTGCCGATTCAACATTCGAGATTGCGAAAATAGCAAATGCGATCGTCGATCTAACATTTGAGCCTGCCGATCTAACATTCGAGCTTGCCGATCTAACATTCGAGATCTCGAAAATAGCAAATGCGATCTCGAAAACAGCAAATAAAGCCTCCGATCTAACATTCGAGGTCGCAAAAACAGCAAATGCGATCGAAAGAATCACTTGAGAGCAAGCACAGCCGATCGCCCTTCAACCCACGAACTCAAGGAGATGGCAACTCGGATTGAAGCTGCTGAATTTGACCGATCGTTAATCCAGTTAGCTCAGCAATTGTTTCTACAGGCATCTTCTTTCGCAGCATGTTAAGGGCAATGGCCTGCCGCTCCTCTACTTTGCCTTCAGCTTTGCCTTTCTCCATTGCCATCTGTTCGATCGAAGTGATGTAAGGCATCTGTCGCTCCTGTTCCAACAACGCTAGATCCAATTGAAACGCTTGCTTCAACTCTTCCGGCAACACCATCAGCCAGTCAATGAACCGGAATAGATTTAGTATATCCTGCCGCTCATAGCCCTGCTCGTAGAGCGATCGCGTCAAGCGGAATTTCCACTCCTTGCGGGCTTCGGCATTGTTTTTAGTTTCTTTGGTCTTGAGATGGGCCATCACTGCTACAGCAAACGGATTCCGACTGGCTTCCAACTGATGCCACTGGGCTGCATAGTCCAACAGTTTGATCATCGGGAACTCAAATTGAACTCGGCAGCCCCAAAGTTCCTCTTCAAAGGGCTTAGCCCGCCAACCGTCTCGTTCATCACCTAGAATGGCCAGTCTGGCAATTTTGCAATCATAGCGATCGCGCAATCGATAGTAGTAGACAAACATGCGGCGGCTAAACTGACTCTCTGCCTGACTTTGGACTCGATATGGATCAGCACCCAGGTTTCTTCGCCGCTGAGCTTCCAAACCTTAACCAGTTTATCGGCAAAGCGTTTGCCCAGTTCTGCATCTCGGACGACCTGTTGCAACTCTTGGTCTAAGAAATCATAGCCGCGATACCAGTCAATGTCATCGTGGATGGCGGGAAAAAAGAACTGCATGAAGTCCTGGAAGTAGGCTTCCAAGATGTCTTTCCAGGGGCTATCGTACTCATCCAGTTGAGTCATTATCGTCGTAAAAATAGCGATCGTCTTTCTTTCCAAGTGGGCGATCGAAGGGACCGCCCATTGACTAATTTATCGTTCTAACATGGTCATATATTTACCTGCGGCAAAGGGGGCAGGGACGATCGGCGTGAATTTCACCCGGTCATTCGCAATCCGTTTAACATAAAACTCGTTGATCGTATGCAACACCTGTTCACGGGTGCCGATGATCCAAATTTGCGTTTTGTCACCATGACCTTGGCGGCCCAAAAATTCCGTTGGCGGTTGCTCCTCAGGAAAAATGGGCAGCAGTTCGTTGAACTCTGTGCTCATCAGCTTATTTCACCTCATTTGTGGGGTTTGTAGAGGAAAGCTCAAGGTGTGGTTCGTGACCACTAATGAGCGATGAGCGAGGCCAATGGGCTAAAATTGCCCATAGCCCAGCATCCTGCGACTAACAGGAAGCCACGGGTTAGCTGGTTAGGGGTGGAGTCAACACTTCCTAATCAGCGCCTCACCTTAAGCTGTTCGTACTGGATGTTTCACCAGCATTGTTTAGCATAGAAGAAAGATCGCTGGAACACAAGCGTATAGAACGATCGGGTTTTGGATTTTAGATTTTGGATTTTGGATTGGGCGACTGGGGGTTGAAGGCTGGAGAGGGTGATCGATCGTTGAGCGGGCTGTGTAGTTCGAGCCATGGTTCTGCAAGCAATGTGAAATTTTTGTAATTTTGCTACATCGGTGCGATCGATATTCCGGATTAAGGTCTACATTAGTGAATGTGCATCACCCTGACATTCTGAGTCATATCGCCGAATGTTCTGAACTATTAATTGGGTGCTGACTATTGGCATGTCTACAACTGAATAGCAGATTTGGTTTGGTGGTTCGATCGATCCCCCTAAATCCCCCTTAGAAAGCTACTGTGTACACACAAGTGATCGGCTGAGTTGCTCAGTCTCTCAAAGCCCCCTAAATCCCCCAAAATTGGGGGACTTTGAACGAACAATTCGGGTCGGAAGTCCCCCAGAATTGGGGGATTTAGGGGGCCGAAAGGACTTCTGTGTACACGGTAGCCTTAAAAAGGGGACTTTAAACGCTCTTGGCTGAGTTTCCTCTTTTTTTGGCGAGGCTAGGGGGGATTTCAACAGGATTGGCGATCGACTGAGTTTGGTTAATCAGGGGCATAGAGATCAAACGATCTTCTTGAATTTGCAAGGAGATCCATTTGTGCGTGTTTCGAAATCTGTGAAGTTGTTTCCCTGTGTTGAATTGAGGCTAGAAAATCATGAGCACCACTCAAATTGACTATGTGTCTCCTGGCGTGATCGATGTAACGGATGGGACGGGCGGCAAGACCCGTATGCAGTTCACCAGTACCGGACAGGTGGCCAGCATTACCGATCCACTGAATCGCGTCACCCAGTTTAGCTACGATGCGAATGATTATCTCAGCCAGATTACAGCTCCGGGCAACAAGATTTATCAGTTTAGCTATGATGCGCAGGGTCGGCTGCTGAGCCAGACCGATCCGCTGGACCGCACGGTCAGCTTTACCTATGCGGGCAGTTCGGATTCACCCACAAGCGTCACCGATCAGCGTGGCAATGTCATGACCTATAGCTATGACGGCAGTGGTCAGTTGACCGGGATCGGCTATGCCAACAGTATGGGGGAGACGTTTACTTATAATGCCTCTGGGCAGTTGGTTCAGGCAGTGGAGCGAAGTGGCGATACGTTCCAATATAGCTATGACAGTGCAGGGCGGTTAACGCAAAAGACGTTTGATGATGGTACGTATGAGCAGTACACCTATGATGCCAAGGGCAATCTAACAACGGTTCGGGATGTGAATGGCGGCAATACTCAGATGGTGTATGATACCCAGGATCGTCTGACCCAGATCACCTATCCGAATGGCCGCTTTTTGCAGTATGCCTATGATGCGGATGGACGGCGGACGCAGATGGTGGATCAGACAGGATTCACCACCAACTATAGTTATGATGCCGAAGGGCGGCTGAGCGGATTGACGAATGGATCGGGCGCTTCAATTATTAGCTATACCTATGATGCGGCAGGGCGGTTAACGCGAGAAACGAATGGTAACGGCACTTACACAACCTATGGCTATGATGCGGCAGGGCAACTGTTGAGCATTGGTAACTATCAGGCCAATGGTACGGTGAATTCGTCATTTCAATATACCTATGATGTGTTGGGACGGCAGACGAGTGCGGTGACTTCTGATGGGAGTTGGACCTATACCTATGATGCAACGGGACAACTGACTCGTGCTCAGTTTGCTTCGACGAATGCCAGCATTGCTAATCAGGATTTGCGCTATGCCTATGATGCGGCGGGCAACCGGATCCGCACGGTGATTAATGGCGTCACGACAAATTACACGACGAATAATCTGAATCAGTATCAAACGGTGGGATCGGCGCAGTATACCTATGATGCGGATGGCAATTTGATTCAGATTGTGGATGGATCGAATATCACCAGCTATACCTATAACGATGAGAATCGCTTGATCGGGGTGACTTCACCGACGGGAAGCTGGACCTATGAATATGATGCATTTGGCAATCGCACGGCATCGATTCAGAATGGGGTACGGACGGAATATTTGATCGATCCGTTTGGGTTAGGGGATGTGGTTGGGGAATATAGCGGTGGGACTGCTGCTAACTATGTGCATGGGTTGGGGTTAGTCGGTCGCTTTAATGGTAGTAATACGGCCTACTATGACTCAGATATAGCTGGCTCTATGGTGGGACTGACCAATTCTACTGGAGGTTATGTAAATCGCTATGTCTATCGTCCCTATGGTGAAAACCTAGCTACTACAGAGGGCATTGTAAATCCTTTTGAGTATGTGGGGCAGTGGGGGGTGATGGATGAGGCAAGTGGACTGGATTACATGCGAGCAAGGCATTACGACAGCCGAACTGGACGATTCACTACAAGTGATCCGATTGGTTTGAATGGAAGAGATACTAATCTCTATCGTTACGTTCTCAACGATCCTACTAATCTCATAGATCCTTCCGGCTTGTTTTTCCCACCACTACTACTAGGAATTCTTAATGTAGCACTCGGAGTAGGTGGAGGTCTTGTTCTTCGTCGTGCTGCTCTAAGGGGTGCCTTGTCGCTGGGTGAAGCAATAGTTGGAGCATTGGGATCCGCCTTAACAACTACTCAAGGATTAGATTCAATTCTTGATCAGTTGTTCAAGCCAGCTCCAAATGAACCTCTTCCACCGATTGATATTCCTCTTCTTCCTCTTCCTGAACTTCCTCCTCCAACTAGTCCATGGCCTTTTCCTTCTGAACCTCGTATTCCCTTACCAGATCAGCCTTCCCTCGATCCAGCCGAAGAAATTGTTTCCCCTCTTGTATTTGATCTAGACGGAGATGGTATCGAACTCGTTTCCCTACAAAACTCTCAAGCTTTCTTCGATCTCGATTCTGATGGTTTTGCAGAACAAACTGGATGGGTAAAACCTGATGATGGATTGCTAGCGCTTGACAGAAACGACAATGGAAAGATTGACGATATCACGGAACTTTTTGGAAATGAAACTACCGATGGTTTCATCATTCTGAAGCAACTCGATAGCAACAACGACAATATCATCAACAGCCAAGATGCCCAGTTTGCCAACTTAAAAGTCTGGAAAGATCGCGATAGCGATGGTTTTACTGATGCAGGTGAACTCAAAAGCTTGAGTGCTTGGGGAATTCAATCGATTAACCTCAATTACCAATCTGTTGATTTGGCCAACGAAGGAAACCGCATCAGCAGTATCAGCAGCTACACGCTAGACAACGGCACGACTCGACAAATTGCAGATGTTTGGTTCTCGCTCAGCCAACTCAACACAGTTTACACTGGCGACTTTCAACTTAAAATCGAAACTCTCTTCCTGCCCACTTTACGTGGCTATGGTGAACTGCCCGATCTATTTATCTCCATGAGCCAAGATCCCACTTTACTGGGGATCATGCGGAATCTTGTGCAGTTGAGCACGACGAACTATGAGCAGTTCCATAGCCAGTTGATTACGCAAGTTGAGGCATTACTGTATCGCTGGGCAGGAGTCGATACAATTGCCCCCAACAGTCGAGGGTTCTACATTGACGCTCGCACATTAGGATTTCTAGAGAAATTTACGGGGGATAATTTTGAGCAACCGACTATCTTCGGTACGACGATCTCAAACCCCAATCCCCAAGCTGCGAACATTCTGCAAACCGCCTACGATGATCTCTTTCGGTCCTTGCTGGGAAGAGTGGTCGTCCAGAGTTCAATGCGAAATCTATTCGCTGATGCCACATTCGATCTCAATCAAGACAAATTAGAGATTGATGTTAGCCTGTCTGACCTACTAAACGCCCTCTCGACCAATGCTCCAGCTAATTTGGACGAAGCAATTCTCTACTGGCATTTAGCAATTGCAGGACTCGATGCCTTCGACGATCGCTTTGGTCTAACTCAAGATCAGTATGATATTCAGTTGAATCAGACACTAGCCAATGCAGGCTTTTCAGGATTCCTTGAGCCACTGCGCCATCCTGACTTCCTTCAGTCCTACGACAACGTTCTCTTTGGAACTACTGGAAATGACACGCTGAATGGAGGCGCTGAGACCGATCGCATCAATGGGGCAGTCGGTAATGATGTGATCTCAGGAGGAGCTGGAAATGATGTTTTAGACGGCGGTGCAGGTAACGATACTGTCAATGGAGGCGATGGTGATGACACTGTTAGAGCTGGGCTGGGAACAGACATAGTAGATGGTGGTAATGGAATAGACATTCTGGAGGTAGACCTCTCGACTATCACAACTGACCTCACGATCAACAATCCAGTCAGAAGTACATCCTTACCGAATGTCACTTCCATTAGTAATTTTGAAGTTATTCATCTCACTACAGGCAGTGGGAACGATCGGATTATTCAAAGCAGCCAGATTGGCGGCTCTATTTTCCGGAGTAATGACATTTTCAACACTGGGGCAGGTAATGATGTCATTAACCCTGGTTTGGGATTAAACGATCAAGTGAATGGTGGAACTGGAACAGATACACTCATTCTAAACTATTCAATCGGCGACAATGGTGAACCCATTTTCTTCACCATAACAGGTGCTCCAGGCAATACAGTCTCTGGTAATTCAGGACGTATACAGAACTTTCAGTGGATTGATTCTGTCAGTTTTTCTAACATTGAAAACATCAATCTAACAGCAACTCGTGGTGCAGATCGGATCGATATTGGTGGAACTAATAGCATTGTTGATGCAGGTGACGGAGATGATACGGTCACTATGCGAAGCAGGCGGTTCACTGTCAATGCAGGTATCGGTTACGACAAACTGTTCCTTGACTTTTCGAGGCAAACTGTCGGAGTGAACCTTACTGCTACTCCGTCAATTATCACAATTGCAGGTGTTAATAACACTATTAGTGATTTTGAGGAGACATATGTAGTTGGTAGTGAAGCCGATGACACAATTAATGTTTCCGCTTTTGAAAGCAACTTAACAAGGGGCAACGCGGGGAACGACACGATAACAGGTGGAGCAGGCACAGACCGTCTTGAAGGTGGTGAAGGGGACGACATCCTCAATGGCGGAGATGGGAATGAGCGAACCTTCTGGGTGCTAGGTGGACTGTTAGGCGGAGCAGGCAATGACACGCTCAATGGCGGAGCAGGCAATGATGACCTGTGGGGAGAAGATGGCAATGACACGCTCAATGGTGGAGATGGGGATGACTTGCTTGACCCTGGAGCAGGGATTGATACTGTCAATGGTGGACTAGGGTATGACCATCTTGAGCTGTACCTTGCTGACCTCAGTACTGCTACAACAGTCACCTATACTACGGCAACAAATGGAACAGCATCTAACGGAGACAAGTTCCGCAACATCGAGTCCATTAGCACTTTTACCGGCAGTGGAAATGATGTTGTTAATCTCTCTGCTGCCTCATCTAGCTTTGTGCGCACAGATGCGG
>LUGL01000086.1 GCA_002796835.1 Elainella saxicola E1
CTCTGGGTTGCCCTGCACACACCAATGGGCCACACTGCGGTAGGAACATCCGATGAACGCACTGATTTCCTCATAGGTTTTCCCATCATTTCTCAATAGCAACATGAGTGCCCGTTGGCGTTGATGCGGGTCGTTCCCCTCTCGCACGACGGTTTGGAGATTTTCTTTTTGGGTTGGACTCAAATATGGTGAAACAGGCATCACAAGCTTGGAGATATGGTTCCAATTCTTATTATGCACTCTAGCTGTCGGTCAGCTTAGAGGAGTCGCAGGATTTTTGGACTGGGCGGGCAAGATGCCCACCCCACAAGAAATGAAGAGAAAGATTGATTGGGGCTCATCAAAATTTGTTGACAAATCCTGGATTACGCTTGTGTGCGATCGATCTTTCCCCTATGCTAATAAATGCTGGTTTCTCAATTTCAACGAATCACCAGCAGAACAGCTTAAGGTGAGGCGCTGATTAGGAAGTGTTGGCAGCACCCCTAACCAGCTAACCCGTGGCTTCCTGTTAGTGGCAGGATGCTGGGCTATGGGCAATTTTAGCCCATTGGCCTCGCTATTGCTCATTAGTGGTCACGCACCACACCTTGAGCTTTCCTCTCCAAACCCCACAAATGAGGTGAAATAAGCTGATGAGCACAGAGTTCAACGAACTGCTGCCCGTTTCGTGCGACGACAAATCAAATGCCGATAAATCCCAAATCTGGATTATTGGCACCCGCGATCAGGTCATCCACACGATGAACGAGTTCTGCGTCAAACGCATTGCCAACGATCGCGCTAAATTCACGCCAATTATCCCAGCCCCGTTTGAAGGCAAATACATGACCGTTCTAATTCGCTAGTTTGATGTAATTGATCGATCGTTTTTCATCCTGTCCCCTGAGTCATTCATCTTGGGGGACTATTTGAGCTGAGAAACCATGCTCCCAATTCACCTGATCTCAGACTTGTACCTCTTGCAATAACCCGCTCGCAGATAAATCGCGAGCTAATGGATTAACCCACTAAAGTGGGCTGAAAGGCTTGCTTAGTCGCTACCCTATGGGAAGGTTTGCGCCTATAGAGTTTCGCTATTAGTCCGCAGTTTACTTGCAGACCGGACATTGGGTCAGTAATCAGAACAGGTGCAAGATCTGAGTTATTGTAATAGGCTTGAAGAAACCTTAAAAATAACTACTCTAAAACAACGGGAATAATTTTAGAATTGATCAAATCATATCTTTGAGAGTTGGATTCTGATGAGTTTAGAACGATCGCCCTAATTTACAGAATTGTCTCCATACAAATATTTACCCGCATCATCTCAGGCCAAAATCTCCCGCCAAAATCCAAAATCCAAAATCTAAAATCCCAAATTGCCCCCCATCCAAATCAAATTTCTGCCCGATCGGTGGATGTCCGTTCGTAAATTGTATGTTCAATGAGCGAATTCTAATATGTATCGATCGCGATAGAGGTCAAGCAAAAAAAATGTTACCCTATTTCAGAAACCTCCACCCTACAGGAAGGATATCGTGACAACTTCTGAACAAGTTTTGCAACAGCTCCGTTGGCGTTATGCCACCAAGAAATTTGATTCGACTCGCACCATTCCTGAGGATCTTTGGCAGACGCTAGAACAAAGCCTCGTATTGACGCCTTCTTCGTTTGGCCTTCAGCCCTGGAAGTTCATCGTGCTGCGCGATCCTGAGATTCGCAAACAGTTGGTTGAGTATAGTTGGGGCCAAACACAGGTGGCAGAAGCTTCGCATGTCGTTGTGTTTGCCATTAAAAAGAACATCGATGCGGCCTATGTCGATCACTATATTGCTCGGATGTCGGAGGTGCAGGGAACGCCCATAGAGGCGCTGCAAGGATTTGCCGATGTGGTGAAAGGCTTTCTGACCCGTATGCCGGATCAGGCGGCGATCGATGCCTGGGCCGCGAAGCAAGTTTATATTGCCTTGGGGCAATTTATGACCTGCGCAGCCTTGCTCGATATTGATGCTTGTCCGATGGAGGGCATCAACCCACCCAAGTATGACGAAGTGCTGGGATTAGACAAACAGGGCTATGGCACGATCGTCGTTTGTCCAGCAGGATACCGCGCCGCAGACGACAAGAGTGCAGCCCGACCTAAAGTCCGATTCCCACTGGAAGAAATGGTGGAATATGTCGGCTAACCGATGCGACAAACCTGAGGAATGCGGATTGATTCAGGTGTAATTCTCTGCGAAGAGGCGTAGCATTCGGTAAAAAGGCTTTGCGATCGCCATAGAGCCATCTGCCGAATGCCATGCCTGTACAAGTAATAACAGTCGGGTGGGTTGCTTTCCTGCCCGACAAATCTAGCGAAACTCAAAGCGGCTTAGCTGGGTAGCAGCAAAGGACGGAAGCCATGCTTCAGGGAGACTTGCCCGATCAGATCCATTTTTTCCAGCGTAATTTGGTTGCGGCCCCAGGAGAAGTTGGTGTAAAGCTTCTCGAATTCCAGCAGCATCGACTCGGCAAAGCAGGCAAACAACTGGCGAGCAGGCACATCCATATTGACAATGCTCATAATTTTCCAGTCGATATCCAGCGAATGCTCGACAATGCCGCCATTCAATACATAAATACTGGGATGGCTAATCAGATTGGCCATATTTTTGGGATAGCCCCCATCAATCATCAGGCAGGGCTGCTTTAAGGTCGAATAGTCAATTTCGACGCCCTTGGGCATACTGGCAACCCAAACCACGATATCAGCCTGCGGCAGCGCCTCTTCCAAGGCCATAACTTTGCCGCGTCCCAGCTCATCTTGCAAATTTTGCAGGCGTTCCTGGTTCCGAGCGACCAACAAAAGTTCAGATACATCGACCCGCGAATTCAGCCAGCGGCACACCGCGCTCCCAATATCTCCGGTTGCACCACAAACGGCCACCGTTGCCTTCGACAATTCAATGCCCAACTGCTGCGAAGCATGCTCGACCTGGCGGCAGATAATGTAGGCCGTGTGGGTATTGCCCGTGGTAAACCGCTCAAACTCCAGCTTGATGTTACGAACCTGCTGGATCTGCTGCAAATTGAAATTCTCAAAAATAATCGATGAGAAGCCGCCTAATGCCGTGATGTTAATGCCGTGCTTCTGGGCATGAGCCATCGCATTAATGATTTTGCGCGTGGCAGCCTTAATGCGGCGGGTGGCCAGCATTTCTGGCAAGAAGCAAGACTCGACATAGCGCCCTTCGATTTGCTGCCCTGTGGCACTGGTCACCGTAATCGTATCGACGATTTGAGGGGGCGCACTACACCAAAAATCAAGTCCCTGATCGGCGTATTCAGGATAACCCAAATCTCTAGCAACCGATTGAGCGTGTTCTAAGCTTGTGAGATGACCAATAAGACCAAACATGGACAGCGGTATATAAGCCTGCTAAATCAAGTGAAATAGGGCGATCGATCTCAAAACCCAAGACATCTGAGCTCAACTAGCGAATCAACACTAAACCTGAAATCAGCAGGGCGAGAAATCTAATCCCTTAAAAATACTACACATAATTGACCCTATTTTAGTGTTAAAAATCAAACTCTCTTCCTAAGGGGTGACAGACTGTAGCCGCGATAGGAGGGGTGCTGCTTCTAACAGGGTTTGAGTATACGGATGCTGAGGGCGGGTAAACACCTCCTCCGTCGTTCCTAACTCCACAATCTTGCCTGCGTTCATCACGGCAATCCGATCGCACAAAAAGCGAGCCACCCAGAGGTCGTGCGTAATAAACAGATAGGTCAGGTCAAATTCCTGCTTTAGCTCCAGCATCAGCTCCAGCACCTGCCCCTGCACGCTGGCGTCCAGCATACTGACGGGCTCATCGCAGATCAGCAGCTTCGGACGAGTAATCAAAGCTCTGGCGATCGCCACCCGCTGTTGTTGCCCACCCGATAGGTCTTGGGGATATCGATCGGCATAGTCAGTTGCAGGCGTGAGGCCAACTCGCTCCAGCATTTGCAGAGTTTGCTGTTTCGCCTCGATCGGACTGGCTAACTTGTGGATCAGCAGCGGATCGGCAATGCTCTCACCTACGGTCATTAAGGGATTCAGACAAGCATGGGGGTCTTGAAACACCATTTGCATTTGGCGGCGCTGCTGCTGCAAGGCAGAACCCGAACAGCGGGCCAGATCCTGACCCAGAAATTCGACGCGACCTGCCGTAGGCCGGATCAGCTGCAAAATCGTGCGGGACAGCGTACTTTTGCCACAGCCCGATTCACCGACCAGGCCCAAAATCTCGCCGGGATACAGATCTAACGTGATGCCATCGACGGCTCGAATTGTGCGATCGTCCGTTTTGGAAAGCAGCCGCGAGATGAAGTTTTGCTCCAGAGTGTAGTGCTGTTGCAGGTCTTGCAGGTGGAGCAGCGGCAGGGCATGAGGGGATGGGAGCGGGGGAGCGGCAGAAGTTAATACTACAGAGCCATCGTCAGGATTGGCGGTATCGGCTAAGGGCAGTTCGATCGCTCGATCCGGACTGGTGTGGTGTCCCGTTTGAATATGCAGCGCAGATTGCAAGAGAGATTGAGTATAGGCATGCTGGGGCTGAGTCAGGACCGACAGCGCCGCCCCCGTTTCGACCACTTTGCCGCCATACATTACCGCAATTCGATCGCAATATTCTCCTACCATGGCTAAATCATGCGAGATCAGCATCAGCGCCATCTGCCGTTCCTGACAAAGCCGGGTTAGTTCGCGCAAAATCTGGGCTGAGACGGTGACATCCAAACTCGTAGTCGGCTCATCCGCCACAATTAGCTTGGGATCTAGCAACAAAGCCAGGGCGATCGCAACGCGCTGTCGCATGCCGCCACTAAACTCATGGGGATATTGGCTCCAGCGGCTGGCCGGAATTTTCACGGCTTCCAGCGTGGCAATCGACTGCTCTTTGGCCATCTGTTTAGAGAGGTGCGGCTGATGCGATCGTAAGGTTTCCAGGCAGTGATCTCCGATCGTCATTAATGGGTCCAGGCGTGTCATTGGATCCTGGAAGATCAGCGCTACCGCTTCGCCGCGAAACTGTCTGAGCCGCTCTGGAGAAAAGTCAAATACAGACTCACCGTTAAACAGCACCCGCCCTTCGATCTGCGTCGATTTGGGCAACAGCCGCATGGCCGCCCGACCTAACGTAGACTTGCCGCAGCCCGATTCTCCCACCAGGCCCAACCGCTCACCGGGCTGGAGTTGCAGTGACACATCGTCGATTGCCCAAGCCGTTGCCGCAGTCGATCGTCGATAGCTGTGAGGATAGGCGACCCGAAGATGATCGATTTGAAATAGGGCTTCGGTCATTGTTGGGAGGGAAGGGGAGTGCGGGGTGCGGGGTGCGGGGTGGAAAGGAGGTTAGAGGGGGAGGCCGAGTGAGTCTTTGAGATGGGCTTGTAGGGTTTGGGAAAATTCGGAGCGCTGCAAAAAGCGTTCGGTGCGGACGGGTTTGCGTTCGGCGTCCAGGGTCCAGCCATAGTCGCTGCTGATGCGCAATTTATCCTGCCAGTCGGCGATCGAGATAACTAACTGCGGGGCGGGACTGTTGTCGTAATCGGGGATCCGAAAAACGTAGTTGAAAGTATTTTGCTTGGCGGCAGCTACCGTGGAAGATTGGCCAAACTTGTCTGCAAGGCGCGATCGAATCTGTTCCAGATCCAGATTTTCAATTTCCTCTAGCGTGCGCACTGCCAGCGTCAGCGCAAAATAGAATTCCTCGACTGGAACAAACTCTAACTGCATACCCCGTGAAACCTGTACTCGATCGACTTGTCTAGATGAGTCTATCACTGTGATGGAAACATCGTGAAACAGAGCCGCAGGCAAACTGCGAAATGAAATTTGCTGCCGGATACTGCAAAAATTCCGAAGTTTGGGGTGAATCACCTGGAGTTACGTTAAGGTTACGAGTTAGCCCGATTCACCTCATCAATTAGCCTCACCCTTAACCAGTTCGCCTAGGCCGATCGTCCTATGTCTTCTACCAGTGCCACCCATACCGCCAAGAGTCCGACTGCCACGCTGCTGATTTCCTGTCCCGATCAAAGGGGATTGGTGGCCAAGATTGCCAATTTCATTTATTCGAATGGCGGCAACATTATCCATGCCGATCAGCACACCGATTTTACGGCAGGACTGTTTCTCACTCGCATCGAATGGCAGCTCGATGGGTTTAATTTGCCGCGCGAGCTGATCGGACCCGCGTTTAATGCGATCGCCCAGCCTTTGCAGGCGAACTGGCAGCTCCGCTTTTCCGACGATTTGCCCCGGATTGCTATCTGGGTCAGCCGTCAGGACCACTGTTTGTATGATCTGCTGTGGCGACAAAAAGCTGGAGAATTGGCCGCTGAAATTCCGCTGATTATCAGCAATCACCCCACTTTGCAGCCGATCGCCGACCAGTTTGGCATCGATTATCACTGCCTGCCCATTACGCCCGAAACCAAGGTCGAGCAGGAGGCAAAACAGTTGGCCCTATTGCAGCAATACCGCATTGATCTGGTGGTGCTGGCCAAATATATGCAGGTGCTCAGCGCTGATTTTGTCGCCCAATTTCCGAAGGTGATCAATATCCACCATTCCTTTTTGCCTGCGTTTGCGGGAGCCAATCCCTATCAGCGGGCCTATGAACGCGGCGTGAAGATCATCGGCGCGACGGCTCATTATGTGACGCAAGATCTGGATGAGGGACCGATCATCGAACAGGACGTGGTGCGGGTCAGCCATCGCGATCAGGTCGAGGATTTGATTCGCAAAGGCAAGGATCTGGAGCGGATTGTCTTAGCGAGAGCCGTGCGGCTGCATCTGCAAAATCGAGCCTTGGTGTATGGCAATCGTACGGTGGTGTTTGCTTGAGGGCTATCCAGGATTGGTCAAGCCTGCCTCAGGAATCATCAGACGTTGAAATACAGCGATCGCCAGCTGAAATTTGCTAAGCTCAGTAGATCGAAAATGGATTCGTTTTGATACCAATTCCTGTGATTGATCCCCCTAAATCCCCCTTAACAACGGGGACTTTAAACGCGCTTGGCTCGGTTTCCCCTTTATGAGGGACGCCAGGGGGGATCTAAATCAGGATTTGTGATCTCTTCAAGCTATTCCACGATTCACTGAATTTTTTCCCTGTGCTCAAGACTTGGCGGAGTGCTGGTTCCGGCGATTTGATTCTCTAATTTGCTGTAAACATTACGGTTTAGTCAGCCCAAAGTTCTGCCCATTCACCCTTTGCATTTCCTACTCATGACCCTCTCACCCTTGCGCGTCTGTATTATTCTTGGGACTCGACCAGAAGCCGTAAAGCTGGCTCCGGTAATTCGCACCTTTCAACAAGATCCTGCCTTTGCCACTCAGGTTGTATTAACGGGTCAACATAAGGAAATGGTGGCTCAAGTCATGCAGCTTTTTGAGCTTCAGGCCGATCGCGATTTAGCGATCATGCAGCATGGCCAAACCCTGACGGATATCACCTGCCGCAGCCTGCGGGGATTAGAAGATTTATTCCAGGAATTTCAGCCGCAGATTGTGCTGGTGCAGGGCGACACGACGACCGCATTTGCCGCCGCACTGGCTGCCTTCTATCGCCAGATTCCGGTGGGACATGTGGAAGCTGGACTCCGCACCGACAGTATCTATAATCCCTATCCCGAAGAAGCGAATCGTCGCCTGATTTCCCAAATTACCCAGCTTCACTTTGCCCCCACATCGCTTTCGGTCGAGAATTTGGAGCGATCGGGCGTTTTGGGCAAAATTTACAATACGGGCAACACCGTGATCGATGCCTTGCTGGATGTGGCCGATCGCAATCCGGCCTGTCCGGTGCCAGGACTGGAGTGGGACCAATATCGGGTGATCCTCTCCACGGTACATCGCCGCGAAAACTGGGGGGGACCGCTAAAAGACATCGCGACAGGCTTTTTGCAGGTGCTCGACAAATTTCCGGATACGGCGCTGCTGTTGCCGATGCACCGCAACCCAACCGTAAGGGAACCCTTGCAGGCGATGTTGGGCGATCATCCGCGCGTTTTTCTCACTGAACCACTGGACTATGCGGAATTGGTCGGAGCGATTCAGCGATCGTATCTGCTGCTGACCGATTCAGGGGGTCTGCAAGAAGAGGCTCCCAGTTTGGGCAAGCCGGTACTTGTGCTGCGCGAAACCACCGAACGTCCGGAAGCCGTCATGGCAGGTACAGCTAAGTTGATCGGTACCGCCCCCGAATCAATCCTTCAGGAGGCAAGCAGGTTGCTTAGCCAACCCGATGCCTATCAGGACATGGCAACCGCGATCAACCCCTTTGGTGACGGCCATGCTTCAGAGCGGATCGCTCAAGCAGTGAAGGATTTTCTGGCGGCTTGAATTTACAAATCGCGCTGAAACTCTTCCAGAGCATCTACCAAATGGACGCGGGATTGCATCGGCAACAGATCGGACAGGGGAACTTCGAGCTTGCCGCCGCCCAGCTTCACGGGGATGCTCTGCAACACCTCGTTGATTTGGCTGTCAGAAACGTTGCCCTTGGTCAACATTGGGTAAAAGCGTTCGGCCAGCGGAGTGTGGAGATGGGCATCCCGCAAATACAAATGCCATTTGGCCACGTCGATGTAGACATTTTCGCCGATCGCCGCAGCTAATTTTTCGATCGCAATACTACTCATGATCACCCTCTCAAAACGCTATTTTGAATAATCTGCAATGGCAAAGATGTAGACGGCATGGGCAACCAGTACTGCAGCCCAACCCCCTGTCAGCCAAACGGTCCAAGGCCAGTTTTGGTGTTGCAACGTCTGGAAGAACCAGATACCAGAGTTTGTTGCAGCAAACACAGCAACATGAACGGCAAAATTCATCCGATCGTCTAACTTACGATAATCAGCATCTTGACGAGTCGGGATACGAGACCAACGCGGAGGCATAGGCTTTCATCAACGGTGAAATAAACAATCAGGACTGAGAAACCGAACACCTATGACAATCACGCCTCAGAATCTGGCTAAAAACCTCTTCATTCCGAAGGAATTTTCGATAGCGCTGGCTTCCTGCCCGTTTCCATTGTAGAAGCAGCAGTTCCCTGTTTGAAATCTCCCCTTCGCACTCCTTCGCTCCGCACTTTAGAAACAACGGTTCCCTGTTTGAAATGGCTATAATACCTTGGACTTTGCCCTGCCAGCCTCATGATTAGCTACCTGAAAGGCATGATTGCCGCAATTCAAAAACCGACCAGCGGTCGCGTCATTCTCACCCTGGAGGTCAACCAAATCGGTTATGACCTGCAAATTACACCTCGGCTGCTGCAACAGTTGCCTGCGATCGGCGAATCGGTACAGATTTTTACCCATCAGCAAACCCGCGATGATCAGATGGTGCTGTTTGGCTTTGGATCCCTAGCTGAGCGCGATCTCTTTCGCCAGCTCACGGGCGTTAGCGGTGTGGGACCGCAAATTGCCATGGCGCTGCTGGATGGTATGAGCCTTCAGGATGTGGTGCAGGCGATCGTCACTGGCAACACCCGGCTCCTCTCTCGCACGCCTGGAATCGGCGCGAAAACCGCTGAGCGGATTGCTCTGGAGTTGAAGTCAAAACTGGCGGAGTGGCGGGTTCAATCTGGTTTGGCAACCACACCAGAAGCCGGACCAGCAGGCACCGTGCAGGAAGAAGTGGAGATGACGCTGATCGCCCTCGGCTACACCAACAGCGAAATCATTCAGGCCCTGAGAGCCGTTGGCCAAAAAACAGCCCTGGCGAAAAATGCCGATGCCGAAGAATGGATTCGGGAGGCGATCGCCTGGTTGAGTCAATAGGTTATTTGGAGTTTTGGCATCCCGGACTGTCAGGTGCAATCTGTCACTCATCAGCTTAGAATTAAGCCTGCCGCCCTTAATTTGCGCTCAATCAGGAGACAACGCAGTGAATCTTGGTCAATGGCTCAGTTTTCTCTGTTTGGTCATCGTGCTGGTATTTCTCTGGCAGATTCGCCAGGTCTTACTGCTGATTTTCACAGCAGTCGTCTTGGCAGTGGCTTTAAATAGTCTGGCGCGTCAATTGCAGAAACTGGGGATGAGCCGGGGACGAGCCGTTTTGTTAACGGTAAGTTTGTCACTTGTGGTTGCTTTTCTGTTCTTTGTCTTGATTGTGCCGCCTTTTGTGGATCAGTTTTTAGAACTGGTGGCCTTAGTCCCAGAAGGATTTGTGCAGGTGGTTTCCTGGGTCGAAGACCTGCTGAATAATCGGCCTGATTGGCTGGCGGACATTGAGTTACCCAGAGCCTCTAGTTTGCTAGATGAAATTCAGCCATTTCTAAGAGACGTTCTGCCCAATTTCTTCGCGGTTTTCTCCGGCTCGCTAACCGTTGTCTTGCAAATCTTGTTGCTGGTTATTTTCACTTTAATGTTACTGGCTAATCCGCTTTCTTATCGACGATCGGTTGTCCAACTCTTTCCTGCCTTCTATCGATCGCGAATTGACAATGTTTTGAGTCAATGTGAAGTTGCTCTGGGAAACTGGTTGGGGGGTGCATTAATCAGCTCTACGGTTGTGGCGCTGTTGAGTGCGATCGGACTATGGGCCTTGCAAATTGACTTTGTCTTGGCGCAATCCTTGCTGGCAGGTTTACTCAATTTCATTCCTAATATTGGCCCGACCTTAAGCATGGTCTTCCCCCTCACGGTTGCTGCGTTAGATGCCCCCTGGAAGGTCATTGCAGTTTTGGTTTTGTACATCGTCATTCAAAACCTGGAATCCTACTTAATTACTCCGACCATCATGGCGAACCAGGTTTCACTGTTGCCTGCGATGACATTGGCGGCTCAGCTGATCTTTGCCCGCTTTTTTGGATTTTTGGGTCTCTTGCTAGCCCTTCCCTTAGCCGTAATTGCCAAAACTTTCATCCAGGAACTTTTAATCAAGGATATTTTGGATCAGTGGCGTGCTCCCCATGATCGGGGCGATCGTTCTCTTGAGCCGCATCCCTCCCATTCATCCGCCAATTCACCCACTGAGAATCCGTTTAAGCTTCCCCCCGATTCCGAGTCTCTCTACGACTGATGGTGCGTGATTGTGTCAGATCTATCTGCTGGTTCTCCTATGACAACTCCTGTCCTACCGCCGCTTTTGCTGCTCGATCGCCTGTTGCAAGACTGGCTGCTGGAAGATATTGGTCGGGGCGATCGCACGACACAAGGGTTATTCACGACCACCATTCCGCAAGGCAAAGCGCAATGGATTGTCAAAGAAGCGGGAATTGTGGCTGGATTGCCGATCGCAGCCCGAGTTTTTCAGCTATTGAATGCGGCGGTCCAATTTGAGGCTTTGGTGCCAGAAGGACAATGGTGCGATCGAGGCACGATGATTGCCCAGATTGAAGGTTCATTAGATGCCTTGCTGACCGGCGAACGGGTGGCGCTGAATCTGGCGATGCGGTTGAGCGGTATTGCCAGCCTGACCCACCAATATGTAGCGCAAATTCTGGACTTGCCAACACAGCTCGTAGATACACGAAAAACCACGCCCGGTCTACGCATTTTAGAAAAATATGCCACCCAGGTTGGTGGAGCCGTGAATCATCGGGTGGGTCTCGACGATGGCGTGATGATTAAGGACAATCACATTGCCGCAGCAGGCGGAATTGGTCAGGCGATCGCGCAAATTCGATCTCGTATTCCCTACCCGCTGACAATCGAAGTAGAAACCGAATCATTGGATCAAGTGAAGGAAGCCTTGCAGCACAAAGCTGACATCATCATGCTGGACAACATGCCGATCGATCGGATGAAACAGGCGGTTCAGTTAATTCGGGCCGCGAACGATCGGATCAAAATCGAAGCCTCTGGCAACATTACGTTAGAGACGATTCGTCCGGTCGCTGAAACTGGGGTAGACTACATTTCCAGCAGCGCTCCCATCACCCGATCGACCTGGTTGGACCTCAGCATGAAAATTTTGTAGGTCCAGGCTGTTGATCGCGATTACTCCTATTTTTGGTAGAACAAGCGACCCCATCCCGACTGATCATCTTCTGGCAGCCAGCGGTGATTCAGCACATAGCGGGGGTAAACGACAGCTTTACCATTGGTTGCGGGTCCAGTGTAGCCGCCAGCCGGATCGAGTAAGCTGCCAAATGGGTCATGGCAAATGTAGTCTCTTGCCGCAGTTCGACCTATCACGACAATCATGTGGCCCCCGGTGGGCGTTCTCAGCGTGCCTCGATGCAAAATTCCGATCACGATCGGCAAACCGGCTTCTAAAGACTTATCCAGGTCAGCAAAGCCCAGGTTAGTATTCCAGGTAGATTTGATTTTCAGCTCTGCTAGCGCCTTGGTTTGAGCATTGTGGTCGGTGGTGTCGCCGTATTTCCGCACGATTTGATAATACTGGTCGTCGCCACTAATTTTTGCACCCAGATACCGCGCTACCATCGCACAACTTGAGGTATTGCAGGTGCGCATCGGTTCATATCTGTTGTCTACCTGTTGGTAGTAGGGTACGTTCAGCAGTAGGCGATCGCTCTTGGGCTTAACGGTGTTCCAATCCCGCCACATGCGAAAGAACCCTTCCAGCGTTTTGGGTTGACTCGACTGCTCCAACCAGGTGAGGGCTGCATTCTGGTGCGGCAATCCTTTATAAGAAAGAAAAACCATGGCAAAATCGATGTTCGGTCCTCGATCCTCGCCATCTCGCCACATCAAGGCAAATTCAGCTAGCTTCTCAGACCCGGTTGAAGATTGCAACCAGCGAACCAGCTTCACCTGCTGCGGATCATTGCGATATTCTTTGGCGATCGTCAAAAAACTGAGCGGCTGTGCTGCTTGAGAGGGATCCGTGGGCGTCACAGGAGTAGAAACCATAATTCTCCCTGAATAGTATTAACGGCTAGAATTCCCGTTGGAAACAGCCCGGTAACGACATTACCGAGTAACTCTAAATAACCACAGCTTTTTGTCAGACGATCACGGAACTCTGTAAAATTTCGTTAGCATTGATGAGCATTTATTCAGGCTGTTAGCGGAATTGATGCGACACATCCTCTTACTTTACTGATTGAAGATTAATCAAAGTCTGACCTATGAACGCGACGATCGCCCAATTAAAACAACGCTTTGAGCAGGCCCTGGTTGCTGCATTTGGGCGTGAACTTGCCGAAACCGATCCAATTTTGGTGCCCGCCAGCAATCCCAAATTTGGTGACTACCAATCCAATGTGGCGATGTCGCTGACCAAGAAATTAGGAAAACCGCCTCAAGGGATTGCTCAGGCGATCGTCGAACAGCTAGATGTCACTGATCTGTGTGAAGCACCCACCATTGCCGGACCGGGCTTCATCAACCTCCGTCTCAAATCATCCTATTTAGAACAGCAACTCCAGCAAATCCAAACCGATCCAAGACTGGGAATTGCCCCCACCAAACAGCCGCAGCATACGATCGTCGATTTCTCCAGCCCGAATATTGCCAAGGAAATGCATGTGGGCCATTTGCGATCGACGATTATTGGTGATTGCATTGCGCGAGTGCTGGAATTCATTGGCCATGATGTGCTGCGGATCAACCATCTAGGCGACTGGGGCACGCAGTTTGGCATGTTGATCACCCACCTGAAGCAGGCCTATCCAGAAGCGCTGACTACAGCCAATGCATTGGCACTGGGCGACCTGACTTCTTTTTATAAGCAGGCTAAGCAGCGGTTTGACGAGGACGAGGAATTTCGGGAAACCTCACGGCTGGAAGTGGTGGCATTGCAGGCAGGCAATGAAGAGACGCTACGAGCCTGGAATTTGCTGTGTGAACAGTCTTTCCTGGCCTTTCGGGAAATCTATGATTTGCTCGATATCCAGATTGCCAATCGGGGTGAATCTTTCTATAACCCGCTGCTGGCAGGAGTCGTAAGCGACTTAGACAAGGCCGGTTTGCTGGTGGAAGATCAGGGAGCGCAATGCGTTTTTCTGGAAGGTTTCACGAACAAAGAAGGAAATCCCTTGCCGCTGATCATCAAAAAATCGGATGGTGGCTACAACTATGCCACAACTGATTTGGCCGCCGTGCGCTACCGGATTCAGCAAGACCATGCCGATCGGATCATCTACGTCACCGATGCCGGACAGGCGAACCACTTTACTCAGGTTTGGCAAGTGGCGCGTAAGGCAGGCTGGATTCCCGACAATGTGGAACTGGTGCATGTGCCGTTTGGGCTGGTGCAGGGCGAAGATGGCAAGAAGTTCAAAACGCGATCGGGCGATACGGTGCGGCTGCGGGACTTGCTGGATGAAGCGGTGGCAAGGGCAAAGGCCGATCTGGAGGCCCGGTTACAGGAAGAAGGGCGACAAGAATCAGAGGACTTTATTGATCATGTCGCAGAAGTGGTGGGTATCAGCTCGGTGAAGTATGCTGACCTGAGCCAGAACCGCACCAGTAACTATATTTTCAGCTACGACAAAATGCTGTCGCTGCAAGGCAATACGGCTCCTTACTTGCTCTATGCCTATGTGCGAGTGCAAGGCATTAGCCGCAAAGGCAATATCGATTTTCAGCAGCTCGGCGATCATGCCATTCAGCTCACGGAAGAAGCGGAATCAACCCTGGCAAAACACCTGCTGGGCTTTGATGAAGTGCTGAGTGCACTGGAAATGGACCTGATGCCAAATCGCCTCTGTCAATATCTGTTTGAGCTGAGCCAAAAATTCAACCAGTTCTACGATCGCTGTCCGATTCTGCAAGCTGATGAACCTCAGCGCACCTCGCGGTTGGTCTTGGCAGATTTGACTGCTCGCACACTCAAATTGGGCCTGTCTCTGCTGGGGATTCAGGTTTTAGAGCGCATGTAGGCATTAAACCTTGCGAGTCTGGGCTGAGAATCTGGGCGAGGCGGGCTTCAGAAATAACCAGCTGACAAAAAAGAAGGAGGCGGTGAAGAGTTGGGCCATATCACCGGCAGACAGATAACCATCCGCGAAAGCAGCCATACTGCGATCGAGCAGACCAAAAATCCAGAACGAAATTCCCAGCAGCCAGATACCGTTTTTCAGGCTAGCGAGGAATGGCAATAGCTCAAAGGGTTCAAATGCAGGACGGGCATTCATGGTCAGATTCCTCAGCAATCTTGACGGCAATAACAGGGTTTGGATCGGCCAGCTTCGTTGCACTCCACTTAACCGCCTTCTTCCCTAAGTTTAAGAAATGCAAAATCTACTTGACTTTATTCAAAAGTAGTAGATCTGTTCATCGAATGACAGATCTGCTGAGAGGTGCTGAACCATGAGCAATGTACCAGGATTACAGCAAGAGACGATCGCCGCCATTGCCACCGCAATCGTCCCTCAGCAGGGCAGTGTGGGAATTGTCCGGCTTTCAGGCGCTGATTCTGTCGCAATCGCCCAGACTTTATTTCACGCTCCGGGGCGGCAGGTCTGGGAAAGTCATCGGATCCTCTATGGCTATGTGCGGCATCCTCAAACCAGGGCGATCGTTGATGAGGCACTGCTGATGCTGATGCTCGCTCCTCGCTCCTATACGCGGGAAGATGTGGTGGAACTTCACTGTCATGGCGGCATTATGGCGGTGCAGCAGGTGTTACAGCTCTGCATTGAACAAGGGGCAAGATTGGCTCAGCCCGGTGAATTTACGCTGCGGGCCTTTCTGAACGGTCGCCTTGATTTGACTCAGGCTGAAAGTATTGCCGATCTGGTCGGAGCGGAATCGCCGCAAGCAGCCCAAACCGCACTGGCAGGACTACAAGGCAAACTAGCTCAGCCCATCCGGCAACTGCGATCGACCTGTCTGGACATTCTGGCGGAAGTGGAAGCCCGGATTGACTTCGAGGATGATCTGCCGCCGTTGGATGAGGAGTCCGTGAAACAGCAATTGCGTCAAGTCTTGGCTGAAGTGGAGCAAATTCTGGCCACTGCCGATCGAGGCGAACTGTTGCGCACAGGTTTAAAGGTGGCGATCGTGGGACGGCCCAATGTGGGTAAATCGAGTTTGCTGAATGCCTGGAGTCGCACCGATCGCGCCATTGTCACAGAACTGCCTGGAACGACTCGCGATGTGGTGGAATCTCAACTCGTGGTCGGCGGCATTCCGGTACAGGTGCTGGATACGGCGGGGATTCGGGAAGCAACCGATCGGGTGGAGCAAATTGGGGTGGAACGATCGCAGCAGGCCGCTCAAGTTGCCGATCTGGTCTTATTGACGATCGATGCTCAGGCAGGTTGGACCGCAGCGGATGCCGCAATCTACGAACAAGTAAACCATCGTCCCCTAATTTTGGTGATCAACAAAATTGATCTCGTCGATGGATTTCAGTTTGAATCATTGCCGGACATTTCAGCGATCGTCAAAACCGCTGCTGCGAAACAACAAGGGATTGAGGATTTAGAGCAGGCCATTCTCGATCAAGTGCAGGTTGGAACTGTCCAGGCTGCAAATTTGGATTTAGCGATTAATCAGCGTCAAGCTGCGGTGCTGACTCGTGCAAAAGTGGCGCTACAGCAAGTTCAGGAAACGATAGTGCAACAATTGCCGCTGGACTTTTGGACGATCGATCTGCGATCTGCAATTCAAGCCTTGGGCGAAATTACTGGCGAAGAAATTACCGAATCGGTGCTCGATCAGATTTTTAGTCGCTTTTGCATTGGTAAGTGAGCCTGTTCATCTTCTTTTTGTGGGGTAGGCGTCTCGCCTGCCTAATCCGGACGGACAAGATGCCCATCCCACAAGAGTTTGAGCTGTACTAGCACTAGTTATCTCAACGAGTTGGCATAAAATATTTTATAAACTTCATCGAGGATTACTATATGACAAATCAATGAGAGGATTGTCAATAACGCAATCTATAAACTGATTTCTATCTATGCCCCACAAAAACCTTGGCCGCTGGATTCGTCAGATGCTTTCACGCTGCTCTTGGGCTGGTGTAGCATTAGGACTGGGTTTACTGCTGTTACTAGGAATCTTTCAAAATTCAATTCCAGTGCAGGCTGCTTCTGCCCGATCGCTCATTGCCCAAACCGAAACTACACAAACTTCTATGCCAGCTATTACGCCCTTATCTACCGACGCTATCAATGCAGCTCTGAATGAATTGACAGGTTGGAGTATCGATCGCGGCAAACTGCATCGTCAATTCCAATTTGGCTCATTCGTTGAAGCATTCGGCTTTATGTCCAGCGTGGCGCTTGTCGCTGAATCAATGGGACATCATCCAGAATGGTTTAATGTATATAATCGTGTCACTGTCGATTTGACCACTCATGATGCAGGTGGCATTACTGAACTGGATGTGAAACTTGCTCGTCGGATGAATGAGTTGGCTCAGTAACAGTCCCTTTGGTCGAAACAGCCCGCATATTATCTAGAGAGTTAGAAGTTCTGATAGGACGGGCGAAACTTCGACTCAACCGAGTAACGCCCATCCTATGGCTGTGAATTTATCTTTCGAGAACGGTCATGTATTTTCCGGCGGCAAAGGGAGCTGGCACGATCGGCGTAAATTTCACTCGATCGGTCGCAATGCGCTTCACATAAAATTCGTTGATCGTATGCAGAACCTGTTCCCGCGTGCCAATAATCCAGATTTGAGATTTATCGGTAGGCGAATTGTCACCACCAAACGGTGGCAGCAGTTCGTTGAACTCTGCCGTCATATTCATTGCCTCGCTAATCGTTGAGCTGAGAAGAAAAGCTCAAGACTTGGCTCCCTATACCACTTTTTAAGCATTAGCGAGGCGTTGATCGATTATCATGATCAACAACCAATGCCCTCTGCCTGTTTCAGGGGGTGTAGGCTAGCTGGTTAGGAGTGTTGGTACCACTCTTAATCAGCGACCAAGCCTTAAGCCTGTCTACTGGTCATTCGCTTGGAAAACCAGCACTTATTAGCATAGAGGAAAGTTCGATCGCACACAAGCGTAACAACGGTTTTGTCAATAAATCGTGAGAATTGGGCGATCGGATTTTTCTGCTATTCGATTGGACGCACCATTAGCGTCGTCCCGCTGTTAACCTTTGTCGTTAGCCAATTATTCTCTTGAGTCATCATAGTATCGAGGGTGTTTGAATTAGCAACCGCAGCAACCTTAGTCATCTTGCTAGAATGGCACTATTCGCTCAGCGGCAACGCATGTAAAAAACCTAGTTTTTCTAATGCATAGGCGATCGCTTCTGTTCGACTTTGCACGTTCAATTTTCGATATATGCTTTCCAGATGCTTACGGACTGTGCTTGGTCCAACACCCAATTTTGCTGCAATCATCTTGTTGTCATTACCTTGTATTATCCAAAATAAAACCTCGGTTTCTCGCTGGCTGAGGTCCAAAAGTTCTAGAGACTTCAATGACGATAGGGTTTGTTCTTCCAGCAGGAGTAAATATCGTTCTGTATTCTGTTCAATGACTAAACGAATAACTAATTGCTTATCATCCTGTTGAATTCGTAGTGGCAACCAAGTTCCTGGGAGATCCGTTTTTTCAGTTATATTGCTGATTTGATACTTGACCCATGCCCATAGATGCTCTGGAAGTTGAAGTGAACTAGTGGGTTTAGAAAAGTAAGTTTCTAGCCACACTACAGCTTGGGGCGTAATCCATTGCACTTGTCCTTCACTGTTCAAACTTACCAAACTTAGATGATTGAGCGCGTGCTGAAGTTGATTTAACTCTTTTTGTAATTGCTGGTAGTGTTGAGCATTGCAATAGGCTTGAAACAAGTGCGGACAAATCAGATTAAGAATGAGGCGATCGCGTTCTGTAAAGTTAGGTTGAGAACGATGAAATGAAAAACCTAATAAGGATGCATTTATTTGAGTGAATTTGTGGCTACGGTCGAGATTTGCATTGGGTAGAAAGAAGACCATTTGATCTTTGAAATCAAACAATCGAAAGAATTGCTGATAAAGCCCCTCAAGACGGTAGAGTTCTTGTTGATTGATAAAGTCTGAGATTTTATTGACTCCATTAAGCGCCTGGGGCATTCGTTGAGTGATCGGATGCTCGTAAAAGTGCTGATGAATGACTCTTTCCATTTCAGAACCCCAACCAGGACAATCGGGAAGAAATGTTGACCGAATCTGGCGCGTTTCAATGCATGAGGAATGGAAATTGATGAAATCGCCTGGAACTAGCTGATTCAAGATTAAGAGCGCATCGACACCAAAGGTATCTAGATTGCGGAGGGTATAGATTTTTTGAATGCTTTGATTGAGGGTCTGCATATCCTTGAATGTCAAGGGTTCCATACAATCTTTCAGGGCTAAATTAGGGGCTACCTAAATTGATCACTAGGTGTACGAAATTTACCAGAAATTGTAACGATCGCTTAATAAACGTATGGGTCAAATGTCGAATTGCTTCCTGAACACCCACAACATATCTTCGTATTTGTAGCAAGCAAAAAGGAGCATTGACATGAGCATAACGATCGCTGCTACTGCCTCTGGAAACTCCATTCCCCAGACGGCTGTGGGTGAAAGTGTCATCAACGGAGATTTTACGATCAACTACAATCGCTACAAAGACCTCAGTGATCCGACAAATCCCACCGATAGATATAGCTTTACAACAGGTGATGGTGTAGATGAGGAGACGAATTGGACATTCTATTTTAATGAAGACCCAAATTTTTCACTTTTTTCATCTTCACAACCATTGACATCTGCGTTGCTCATGTTGACTTTGACACCAAAAGATCCAACTGATGGGATCACGACGGATGCTCTTTGGATAGAAACGCTGGAAATAATTGGTGGTGCTGCTCCTAATGCTCCAGAGTTTCAGAGCCTACCCGGTGGTGTCACTGCTACCATTCAGATTGAGTTGCTCGACAGGTTGCCTAGCTACTCTTCGGCTAACATTCTGGCGATCCTATTCAGCAGTGTTGGTGGTCGAATATCAATGCGTTATCAAGATGACGCGATCATCTCCTCTGCCACGCTTGAACTGACTCAAAACTCTTGACAACTTTCCAGGTGTGGTTTGCTGGGCTTGATGTTTGAGTTAATTCAAGAAAACTAACCATCATATACATTTCATAGCCTCACTGACTTCTGTTGTTTCAACGTTTTCAGCCCTCAGTCTAGTACGTTTACCTATAGAGAAAACAATGAACGACACGATCACGATTCCTCGCACAACCTTCATTTCGATTATCAATTCACTTGTTGGTGGGTACCCAAATCCAGAAGGCGGTCCACAGCCCCCCGATTCCTGGGATCCAGTGATTCGTAGAGCGTTTAATCAAGTTCGCTTGCATCTGAATCAATGGAGGATTACAAGAAGCGCGCTCTGCGTTGAGTGCAAAGCTAGTTGAGCAGGGCATATCGCAACTGTAAGGAAGAGAAAAGCTTATGGTGAAACTAGATTGCTCATTTCACAAGTTGTCTTGATACCCCTATTAGCCTTGAGTATCCACTTTGAAGTGCTGCTGCTTCCAAAAGATTTGCCTGCATTAGGATAAACTGCCAAAGGCGATATCCAACAAGCTACAATCGCCAACTTTTATCGTTCTGATCTCGCATCCGCTAATGACTTGCCGCTTTGGCAGAGGTGGAAATTCACCTCAAATCAAATGAAATTGCTGCACAAAAGGAATCGAGCAAAGAAGTCCAGGCTGCCTATCAACAAACTACAGTTTCAGGAGAAAAATATTGGTTTTTACTACACGAGTTCTCTATGGTACTTCTGGTCCAGATATTCTGACGGATATAAATGATAATGGCTCTACCTATATCCATGGTTTAGGCAGCGACGACATCATTTATGGTCTTGGTGGTTATGACGTACTCGATGGTGGATCGGGGCTAGACGAATTGCGCGGTGGTGCTGACAATGATGATTACATCCTCAACGATGCCACCCTGATTAATAGCTCCTATACCTGGGATACGGTAATTGAAAATGCGAATGAAGGCTTTGACACAGTTTATGCTTCTGCCGATGTGGGGCGTTACACGTATCAGCTTGGAGCCAATGTCGAGAGCCTTTTTGCAACAGGTGTTTCTGTCTTTAGGCTCTGGGGCAACGAACTAGCTAATGGCTTGTATGGCAACGTTGCGGATAATGTGATCGCTGGGTATACCGGTAATGATCAATTGGATGGTAGAGCTGGCTTCGATGAATTGAGCGGTGGTGCCGATAATGATAATTACATCCTCAACGATGCCACCCTCATTAATGGTTCATATATCTGGGATACGGTAATTGAGAATGCGGATGAGGGCCTTGACACAGTTATTGCCTCTGCCGATGTGGGTCGTTATACGTATCAACTTGGAGCCAATGTCGAGAATTTAATTGCAACAGGTGTTTCTGTCTTTAGGCTTTGGGGAAATGAGATAAACAACTATTTGGAAGGCAACACTGCGGATAATGTGATCGCTGGGTATGCCGGTAATGATCTATTGGCTGGGATGAATGGCTTCGATCAACTAACTGGTGGCACAGGTGATGATACTTATACCCTTACGGCTTATGATGGGCAACAATGGGATACCGTAATTGAGAATGCCAATGAAGGTATTGACACGGTTTATATTAAAAGCACTAATAGCTTTTTACTCTCCTATACGCTTCCAGACAACGTTGAGAATCTAATTAGTGACTCTGCTAGTCTTACTCAGTTGTTAGGCAGCGGATTAAACAACAGCCTGACTGGCGATTTCATTGTTAATGCAATCTATGGCTATGCGGGCAACGATGAGTTGAATGGCGGCAACAACTTAGACGGACTGTACGGTGGTTTGAATAATGATGTGTATATCCTCAACGATGCTACCCTTATTCATGGCTCCTATACCTGGGATTCGGTGATTGAAAATGCGGATGAGGGCACTGACACAGTTTATGCCTCTGCCAACGTGGGGCTTTATACTTATGAGCTTAGAGCCAATGTCGAAAATCTAGTGGCAACTGGCAATTCTGTTTTTAGGCTCTGGGGCAACATACTCAATAACAGATTGACAGGAAACAACGCGGCTAACGTCATTGCTAGCTATGCAGGCAGGGACACTTTAGTTGGCAAGGGAGGTAATGATACCCTAACAGGTGGCGCAGATAAAGATATCCTGACGGGTGGTGCAGGAGGCGATCGCTTTGACTACAAAACCCTGACCGATTCTCTCTTATCCCGCTTTGATGTGATCAAAGATTTTAATGCTACGGTGGGCAATGATCTGTTCCTGGTTACGACTGCCCGCAGTGGTTTTTCTGATGTTGGAACGGTCGCTACTCTTGACAGATCTGGTATTGCAGCTAAGTTGACCACAACAGACTTTGCAGCGAATGGGGCAGCTCAATTTACCTTTGGAACTCGTAGTTTTGTGGCGATTAACAATGAAACCGCAGGCTTTAATACAACAACGGATTCTATTATTGAAATCACAGGTTTGGTAGGAAGCCTGAGCCTAGATAATTTTGTTATTGCCTAAACTCATTTCCACAAGATGATCAATGTCAGAATCACCCACGAGGGTAATATCGAAATCTAGGTATGCTAGCTAGACTTAGTAAAATTAGAAGCTTAAGTAATTCAAGCATTTTGAGGAGTTGAGGTGCTTAAGTAATGAGCATTCAATTTAGTGGCACGTTGACTGAACAGCAATTTAATCGTTTTCAGGAATGTTGTACACCAGCCGTTTTAAGGTGGATCTTAAAGTGGCTTCCCTGGTTCTGGCTCGGACTTATCCTAATACAAGTGCTAAGTTTCTCTGGCTACATAGGAAGTTTTGGGATGTTTCGTGATGTATTTTTACTCCTGTATTTCCTGCTTATCCTAAAATTTAGAGAACGCCAAATTAGACGAGCATGGCAAAGCAACAAACTTGTTCAAGGGGAAATATCTGGAGTAATTGATCAAGAAGGTATTGTTTGGAGCCACGCTTATGGTGAGCTGAGATACCCTTGGGAAATTATACTTAAGTATCGAGAAGTGGCAGATATTTTTCTGCTTTATACAGCTATCAATCAAGCACTTCTATTGCCCCATAGTTTTTTTAACTCTGAAGAAGATTGGAAACAGTTTAGACAGTTAATTGCCGAGAAACTGCCCAAGAAATAGCGTTAAAGTGAGTACAAACTGAATCGCTAGAACAATCAATTCGTCAGTATGATGGATCCGTTCGATCGCATCAACATAAAATAGTTCAAAGTGACAAAACATATATCTGATGATTTCCTACTTGAGGTGACCAGTATTCATCCAAATACAGTTTCGATCGCAGCCAACAAATGCTGATGCACTGTGGAATTAATTGCGATCGCCAATCCGGGTCGCTCATAATTTGAGCAAGCAGACAAAGGTGGCAAGGGTTCGCCTCGATGAGTTGTGACAATGCACCCAGCTTCTTGCGCCAAAAAAGCCAGTGCTGCACCATCAATAAACTTACCCACTCGGATTACTGCTCCCGACAATTCACCGTTTAACATACCATTCACATTAGGGATGGCCTGCGCTTTGGAGTAACCAGTTTCTACAGCAATCACCTGGTATTCAGCAGGAAGGGCCGTCGCCAACGCAGTCATTTTTAACCCCAAAAAGATCGCAGGTTTTGCTGCTTCAATTTTCAAGGGGTGGCAATCTGCAAATCCGCCATCTAATGTTCCTTGCCAGCATCCTTGTCCGCGTAAAGCATAGAAATAAGTGTTTTGGGCCGGCGTAATTGCAATGACAGCCTCATATTCATCAGCATTCAGAACGCCGAGAATAATTTGATAATTAGTATATCCATCCAAATAAAATTGCGTTCCATCGATCGGATCCAACGTCACCAAGTAATCATCCTGATCGCCTAATTCGATCGATCGAAAATACTTGGTGTTATAGGATTTTTCGTACTCTTCTCCATAAAAGCGAATTTGCGGAAAATGACCGAGTAGCGCTACTTCTATCAGGGTTTGAATTGACAGATCGGCATCGCTTAAGGCTGCGCCAAACTTACTGTCAGCCTCTTTATCGGGATGCGCCACAATATCTGCCTGGATTTGCTTAGCGTAGGCCGCTGCGATTTTGAGATAGGGAAACAGCGTTTCGATAATTTGCTGTGGTGTTGGTGTGGATGTCATCGGTGAACGAGAATGAGGTCATCCATAGCTTACCGCAACGGCAATGTAACGAAGCCGACATAATTTGCCCTGCTGACTGGTCTCTCAATTTCTATACTGAAGAGGCAAGGGAGGATCAAGGCATGGAAGATTTATTTCGGGAATTTGAAGAGCTTGTGGACCAGGGATTTGAAGGATTCCTTAGTCTAGTGCGTGTGGTGGAAGGTCGGGCAGAACCAGAGGAACTCGATCGCCGCAATTATCAGCCTCAGCGTGCCGATCAGACTTCTGACGCCCACCGTAATCCAGCACAGTCGCAGTGGCCCCGCCCCACCTCCGATCCAGTGGTGGTCGAAACGGCTGCCAATTTTACAGCTCCCTCCCTGCAAGGCATTGGTGGCCTCTCTGAAGTGGTGCGCGACTTACGAGAACTGGTCGAACTGCCGCTGAAGCGTCCTGAATTGCTGCATCAGCTTGGTTTAGAACCCACTACAGGCGTGCTGCTGGTTGGACCTCCGGGAACTGGCAAAACCCTGACTGCCCGCGCTTTAGCGAAAGAACTTAATGTCAACTACATTGCTCTGGTTGGTCCAGAGGTAATGGGCCGCTATTACGGAGAAGCTGAAGGAAGGCTACGCAGCATCTTTCAAAAAGCCGCCCGATCGGCCCCCTGTATTATCTTCATTGATGAGATTGATAGTTTAGCGCCCGATCGCACTCAGGTGGAAGGGGAAGTCGAAAAGCGGGTTGTGGCGCAGTTGTTGAGTCTGATGGATGGCTTTGCCAAAACTCAAGGCGTAATTGTGTTGGCCGCGACGAATCGGCCTGATCACCTCGATCCAGCTTTGCGGCGGCCCGGTCGGTTCGATCGAGAAGTGCAGTTTCGGGTGCCAAATGCCAGCGGACGATTGGAGATTCTAGAAGTGCTGACCCGATCGATGCCGCTGGAACGATCCGTGCATTTAGGCGCGATCGCCGATCTGTCTGTCGGTATGGTAGGAGCCGATCTGAAAGCGCTTTGCCAAAAAGCTGCTTACCTTGCCCTGCGGCGTCTGATGCCTGCACTGGATGGACCGATGCCTCGCAACATGAGGGTGACCCAAACGGACTTTCTGGAAGCCCTGAAGCAAATTCGGCCTGCGGTATTGCGATCGGTCGAAGTCGAGTCACCTAAAATAGCCTGGGACGACATTGGTGGCCTGGAAGAAGTGAAGCAAACGCTGCAAGAGTCAGTGGAAGGGGCATTGCTCTATCCCGACCTGTATCGCCAAACCCATGCCAAGGCACCACGCGGTATTTTGCTATGGGGACCGCCTGGAACGGGTAAAACTTTATTAGCCAAAGCAGTCGCAGCCCAGGCCAGGGCCAACTTTATTGCGGTGAACGGTCCAGAACTGCTGAGCAAATGGGTGGGTGCTTCTGAACAGGCGGTACGAGAACTGTTTACCAAAGCGCGGCAGGCAGCTTCCTGTGTCGTGTTTGTGGATGAAATTGATTCCCTGGCTCCGGCAAGAGGCAGCTTTCAAAGCGATTCCGGCGTCAGCGATCGGGTGGTGGGTCAGTTGTTGACGGAATTGGATGGCTTGCAGGATTGTCCAAATGTGTTGCTAATTGGGGCTACCAATCGTCCGGAAGCGTTGGATCCGGCGTTGCTGCGATCGGGCCGGTTAGATTTGCAGCTCAAGATCGATTTGCCCGATCAATCCAGCCGTCTCACCATTTTGCAGGTCCAGAATCGGCAGCGTCCCTTGGCAGCAGAGGTAGATTTATCTCACTGGGCTGGCCAGACCGAAGATTGGAATGGGGCTGATCTGGCACTACTCAGCAATCAAGCAGCTTTAGAGGCGATTCGGCGATATCGAGCTGCAGGACAGACCGATCCGCAAACGATTCAAATTACGACCGATGATTTTTCTGTGGCCCACCAGCGGCTGGCGCATCAACGCGAAATGGCTCGCTAGAGTTAAGTTTCTAAAATTGCGTAACCATTCTTTACAAGTTTCCCATCTGCAAAAAATCTACCTTAAGGTTGAGTTGGAGTGCTCTACAGCATATTCCAAAACTGTCAGTTGAGGAAAAGCTAAGGAAAAGATTATGAAACGTCTGATTGTGTGTTGTGATGGAACCTGGCAAAAATTAACCAGTACTTATCCAACTAACGTTGTCAAAATTGCTCAAGCAATTCAGTCTTCATCTAGTAGTGGCACGCCCCAAATTGTGTTTTATGACGAGGGGGTTGGATCGGGAAACGCGGCTGAAAAATTGATGGCGAAAGGCGACAAAATTCTAGGTGGCGCTTTTGGCCTGGGTATCGATAACAACATTCAGGATGCTTATCGCTTTCTTTGCCTCAACTATGAACCGGGAGACGAAATTTATTTATTTGGATTTAGTCGAGGTGCATACACCGTTCGTAGTTTGGCAGGTTTAATTCGCAATTCTGGTGGTTTGCTATTGCGCAGAAATATTCGTGAGGCTCCGATCGCCTACGAAACTTACCGCGATCGTTCCCTCACCCTCAAAGAAAAGGAAAAATTTCGCCGCTTGCCCATTCCCAGAGAATATCGGTTTGATGCAGACGCGGTAAAAGAATGTCGAGAACAGGCCCATAAAATCTATAGCGATCGCAGCCAGCTCTCTTTAGAAGATGCAGAGCAAGATACAGAAGCAGCTCGTAAAGATTTAGGGCAAAAAGAAGCCAAGGTGCGAGAACTTTTGAAGCGCTATTCCTTGGTGGAACGAAATGATGCCGATAATCGCCAAGAGGCTAAAATTACGCTGTTGGGCTGCTGGGATACGGTTGGTTCGCTGGGAGTGCCCAAGCAAATTCCTTTTCTGAGTGATTGGGTCAACGAAAAATATAAATTCCACGATACGTTTTTGAGTTCCATTATTGAAAACGCAGTGCATGCAGTGGCGATCGATGAGATCCGGGCGGTGTTTAATGTGACGCCAATGCTAAGGAAACCAGGAGACAATCGGCCTCTGTGTCAGGCTTGGTTTCCAGGAGGCCATGGCTGTATTGGTGGTGGCAGCAAGGAAGATAGCCCTTTATCGAATGCTGCGCTGGAATGGATGATTGAGCAAATTGCTGATTTGAAGCTGGGGTTAGAGTTCGATCGAACTAAGATTGAAGATGGTACTATTTCTAATCCTTTAGCCGATTTTGATAATACGCCAGAAGGAATTTATCAATTAACTGGAGAGGTTCTCAGGGAAATTCCGGCGGGCCAGTTTGCTAACTTGCATAAGAGCGTTTTGGAACGCTGGAGTAAACGAGGAGATTATCGGCCTAAGAATCTGCAATTATATGCCAGCCAACTCAACAGTCCGGTAACTGTGTAAAGTAGCAGGCTGCTAAATTTATTGATGGCGGTCAAGCAACCTGTAATCACAACAGAGCTTGTTCAGTCTTTGTCTAACTGGTGTGAATTTGTCTGATTGGTGTCAAGGAATGGGAATTCAATAAGTTCGATATTTGCCAGAGGCGGGTTTGGCTGTCAAATTCATTGCAGGGTGCAGATTGGTCTGCTAAACCCGCCCGTACAATTTGCGGATTTATTGAACACGATCCTCAGAGGTTGAAAATTTCAGCCTCTTTTTTAATAGCCTGATTTTAATGGCCTGATTTTAATGGCCCGATCGGTCAGCGTCCCATCAGCAAGAGCAGCGAAACAGATCTAGCCCGAAATTTTGAAAGGGGCAGAATCCGCCTGCTCGATTTCGGTTGATTCGCCATCCTGAAACATGCGCGGCAATTGTCGATCGTTTATCCTGGGAAAAGATGAATTTAAAACCTGCTTAAATTTTCGGGTTTTGCGAACGGAATTTGCTAAAGATAAGAGCATCTGCTCATTCAAAGGGTAGATGAGGGGCAAATTTGACGAATGACAAAATCGACAATCAACCACTTGCTAGGAGGGCACCGTGAATCGAAATAGCTATAGCAGTATCCAGTTCTCCGGACTGCGCTTTTGGATAACGCTCCTAGCGATCGTTTGGCTGCTTGGCTCGATCGGCCTGGGTTGGCTGGTCAAGTCGTTTCTGATCTTATTTGTAATTATTTTGATTACGCCTGTGATTGCCTTCTTAGGGTTTCGCTGGTGGTTGAAACGGAATCTGGTGGTCGATCGCTGTCCGGTTTGTCATTTCGAATCAGCAGGTATCAACAACACCCAGCTTCGCTGTCCTAATTGCAGCGAGCCGCTTAAGGTAGAGCAGGGTCATTTTCTGCGCCTCACGCCACCGGGTACGGTTGATGTAGACGCGATCGATGTGACGGTTAAACAAATTTCAGATTAGGTCCAGTCCCCGCTGGCCTGCCTTTTACTCCGAAACAGGAGGTTGCTGCGGAGCCAGCCCCAAAGGCCGATAGGTGCGATAGTCGAGATTTGGGAAAATATTGTCGATTGCTTCCACTTTTTGCAGCCAGCCAGCGTCAATCTTGCCTTGCAGAATGTCTTCCCAGAGTTTGTTGAACCGCATCAGATGGGATCGGGTGCGTCGAACGGCATAGGGAACCATCGTGCCGGTGCGCATAATAAACGCCCAGTCTGAGGATTGGGCCAGCAGCAATTCCCGTGCGGCCTGATTCAACGCTTTCTGCTCTAGCTGATCGGCAGCTTCGTGGCAAGAGAGCTGAATCATCCGTTCCGCAGCTTTGTGCAGGTGGGGATAGATCCAGGCGTTGGTTTCGTTCAGCCAATATTCATGGAAGCCTTTGAAGCCCCAGCTTGACTGGGCTGGACGACAGACCTGTTGAGTCGGATGCTTTTTCAAATAGTCTGCCAGGTGGGTCATCTCGTAGGAGCTTTGGTCAAACCAGGTTTTGCGGAATAAGTAATCGATAAACCAGGGGCCTTCATACCACCAGTGGCCGAACAGCTCCGCATCATAGGGGGAAACGACGATCGGCGGACGCTGCATAATGCCATACAGGTGCTCGATCTGACGCTCCCGGTTATACATAAAGTTGCCTGCATGTTCAGCGGCTTTTTCTTTCGCCCAGTAGGGGTCATATTCCGCTTTTTCACTGAGACCCAGGCCACGTCCCGTAATTTTGTGATACTTGATGCCCACGTTCTTGCGCTGTCCGTTTGGCATCACATAGGGCTTGATGTACTCATAGTCCGCATCCCAGCCCAGGTCACGGTAAAACTCCCGATATTCGGGTGCACCGGGATATCCCACTTCAGAAGACCAGACTTGCTGGGAAGATTCGTGATCGCGGCCAAACACGGCCACCCCAGTTTCCGTAAAGATCGGGGCATAGGTGCCAAAGCGGGGTCGAGGACGGGCATATAGCAAACCATGGCCATCAGTGAGGAAGTAGCGTAGCCCCACATCTGCCACCATGCGCTCCAGACCATCGTAATAGGCGCATTCGGGTAGCCAAATCCCTTTTGCAGGCCGACCAAAGGTTTCTTCATAATGCTGACACGCTACCTGTAGCTGAGCCCACACGGCCTGTGGGTACATTTTCATCAGCGGAAAATAGCCGTGCGTTGCGCCACAGGTAATGATTTCCAGGTTATTGCTATCTAAAAATTGTTTGAAACCAGACACTAAATCTCGCTGATAGTGCTCCCATGTTTCTCTAACCTTGCTAAACTCAGTGGCATAAAATTCAGCTAAGTATCGGAGGTGCCCATTGTGAATATTGCGATCGATTTCTTTCTGGGTTAGTTCTTCTAACTGGGCAAGATGCTTGTCGTAACGGTCCTGTAAAAGCGGATCTTGCAGCATCGACACCAATGGTGGCGTCAGGCTCATGGTGATTTTGAAATCAATGCCGTCTCGCTTAAATCCTTCAAAGATCTGTAGGAGAGGAATATAGGTTTCGGTAATCGCCTCAAACAACCACTCTTCTTCAAGCACATAGTCGCTTTCCGGATGCCGGACGAAAGGCAGATGAGCGTGCAAAACCAGAGCGAGATAACCAATACTCATAAGCTGGTGGAATAAGAGAGCTGAAAGTTAGAGGGCTGAAGTAGGATTGTGCTGAACGGGATCACGCCCGCTGCCAAGATTGTAAAGCAAAAATTAAGCAAATCGTTTTGTGCGTCTAGAGCTATGACAGACTCCAATCTTATCGAACTGGCAAAGTTGGGTGATCCCCAAGCGATCGCAGCCTTAATGAATCAGTCGCTGGAATCGCGAGGAATGCGAGCAACGGTTGATCGACAAGGTGATTGCCTAGAGGTCATGCTGGAAGCGGAGCGGATTCCGAATCGACAGTCGCTGACTGCTTTTGTCCAAAAAGGCATTGATAACCTGGGGATTCAGTCAATTTCCTCGATCCGGATACTGGGACAGCAGTTTGGGGCCAGTTACCCAGCCTGGATGCAGGAGTTGCACCTGGATACTTCCCCTGATGCCGAAATTGGGACGGCCTCCTTACCCATTCAATCAGAAACTGCGATCGATTCATCGCGGATTCCTGACGAGCCCGCTACACCGTTGGAAGGGGATGACTTTTCCGTCACGGATTCGATCGATGCGAGTTCTCTAGTGGAGTCAGGACAGGTGCCTGACAGTTCTGCTGAATTGAATGAGCTTTGGACGCCTGAGTCAGAACCCAATTTTTTACAAGAATTATTGGCAACAGAGGCGACTTCATCAGGCGGCATAAGCGATGACCAGCCAGCGGGTCTTCTGCATCAGGATGAGGGGCTCATAGATTTCTTGAGTGACCTCTCTGGTGAACCTGCTCACGAGGAATTTCCAGCCGAAGTAGCCCAAGAACAATCCAGTTTTATGGCCGGAAGCGGTGCTGCTGGAGCCATGAATTTGCAAGATCTCTTTGCTGAATCTGATGATCAGGCCGCTGAAGGTGGGATGCCCTGGGAGGACTCGGTAGAACCGATCGCCGCTGGTGAACCTGATGCTGATCTGCTGGATTTTCTTAAGACTCCAGACGATCGCTCCACCACTGAAGCCCTGAACCTGGATGAGCAAATCCTGACCGAGTATCCCGATGCTGCTTCGATCGATCAGTTGCCGGAAGAGTTGTTGAGTGAGTTAGACGAACCTGAAGTGCCGCTGCAAGAGCCTTCAGAGGACTTTCTATCGACATTGTTAGGTGAACCGATCGATTCACCTGCGCCAGAGTTGTTGCCAGACGCAATTGAAAACCAACCCGAACCCTTTATCAAGGACCCTGACAGTCAGCCTCTTCCTGAACCGCTGGCTGAACCCCTGCTCCAGGATCCCTGGGTGTCGGAGCTAGAAGATGTCCCTGCTGTTTACGATCGTCCGGACTTTCCGGAAGATTCCTCCAGCGAGCTTACTCCTTTCTTGGCTGAACCCACTGCCGAAGAGACCGAAATGGAAGAAGCGCTGCCAGACTTCCTGGTTGATCCACTGCTGGATTTGCCTGTAGCCGATCCGGCTGAAATGACGCTAACGGAACTGGAACAACAGCCTGAAGTGCTGGATGCTGCGGTGGAAGAATCGATCGAAACGCCGAGCCAGTTTCCGCAGGATGAGTTAGAAGCTGAGTCAAGTCCGTTGATTGCCGATCGGTTTGAGGATGAAGCGGCCTCTCATTCCCTGGACGAAGCGTTGCCTGGGGATTCTGCTTGGGAACCCGATCTGTCAGAACAGCCTGCAATATTGGAGGTTGGGACAGAAACAGCGCCCCCTGGGATCCCATTGCCAGCTTCTCCTGATGCCGCCTTGCTCTCGAATTTTGCGGATAGTCAGACAGAGAGCCAAACCGATGCCGCCTTTTGGACTGAAGAATCGGAAGATGAGGTGGAAGAAATACCGCCTGACTTTTTGCGAGAAATGCAGGACTGGCCTGCTTTAGATGCAGAAGGACCCAGTGCGATCGGGCCAACAGAAATAGAAACGGCCACTGTCGCTGAACTTCCGGAGCTTGAGCCAACAGAAATAGAAACGGCTACTGTCGCTGAGCTTTCGGAGCTTGAGCCATCGAGTGCTCCTGACCCAGAGTGGGCGGCGCTAGAAGCAAAGTTATCTGCCCTAGATTTATCGTCGGATGATGCAGCCCCCGCAGTGGAAAGAGATCGTGAACCATCTGATGGTCAGGCCGATGATCAGGATGTGCCGATCGACCTGACGGGCCTGGAATTGATCGAGCCATTGAGTGAAACTCCTGAAGGAACTGCAATTGAGCCTCCAGCAGATTGGGTTGCGGCTGCGGTCCCGACGAATCTTTGGGCAGAACCGCTTGCCGAGGTGCCTGCTTCAATAGAACCGGATGCGGCAAATTCTGAACGGGTCGAGTCAGCGGCTGAAAATGATGGGAATGGCTCAGCTCAAGCGACTCCGGCTCCTATACCTGACCTCTCACAAGATGAACTAGAAGCAGGGTTGGGTGATTTTCGGGCTGGATTTGTGGAGCCACTGCCGCCAGAATTCTTTGAAGAAGATGAACCCCAAACGGGCTATTCAGATTGGCAGGCTGACCTGGGCGATCCCCTTTCTCTGGACGAAGAGGATGACGAAACGGGCTATATCATTGAAGACAACACGCCCGCTGTCGAATATGTGCCGCCATCTTTGCCTCTTCAAACGGAAGATAGAGCAACAGACACAACTTCCGAAAATGCTTCTAATCCTTTCATCCTGGTGCTGTTTGCGCTGTTTGCTTTGCTTGGCATGCTAGGTGGCTTTATCTTGTTTAAGTCGAGACTTTCGCCGAACCCCTCTAATGTGCCGCCACCGGCTGAACCGCCTGCTTCTGAAACTCCTGCGCCGGCCTCTCCCACTTCTGCAAATCCGACCAGTCCGATCGCCAGTCAGGAAGATCCCTCAAAGCTCATCAATGGATAGGCTACCTAGTTGCCAATTTGGGCTTTAGGACGCAGGCTTTGTTGAATAAATTGCTGAACGATCTGCAAATATGCCTCGCCTGCTGTCGCTGCGACGTTGTTATGTCCGGCGATCGGGACGAGGTAAATTTGTTTGGGCTGGGGAGCGGCAGCATAGAGCATTTGGCTCATCTGGGCTGGAACTTCCGCATCGGCTAGGCCATGAATAAACAGCGTTGGCATTTGCAGCCGTGGCACTTTGCGAATCGACTCAAGCCGCTGGGTCAGCAACAGATCGATCGGAAAAATACGGTAAATAGGATTGCGATCGACCATGTCGCGGATCGAGGTAAAGGAGCTTTGTACGATCAGTCCTGCCGCATCTGGATGCTGACTAGCAAGATTGATGGCAATCGCGCCTCCCATGGAATGGCCAAAAATAAATAGGTGTTGGGGAGCAACATTGCGGTCCTGGATCAAATATTGCCAGCTTGCTTCAGCATCTTGATAGACTTGCTGCTCATGCGGAAAGCTCCCTTGGCTGCGACCATGGCCCCGATAATCGATTAACAACACCGAAAGGCCCAATTGGTGAAAGCGGTTAGCTTGTTCTACATTTGCCCCAATGTTGATGCCGTTGCCATGCAAATAGAGCAACACGCCTGTCTCTGGTCCAGATGCTGGGATCCACCAGCCATGAATCCGATCGCCCCGATCGCCCACTGGAATCCACACCTCTTCGAAAGGTAGGCCAAAATCAGCAGGTGTTGTTGTAATTTGTGCGGTTGGAAAGAACAACATTCGGGTTTGCCGAAAGTAAAGATACAAACAGGCAACCAAATAGAGCGTTGCGAGAAGTCCCAGAATGAGGCCCAGCAATTTAAGGGAAAGCGTCATGGCTGATGAATTTTGCCAGCAGGAATTGGCGCAGTACAGTACCGAGAATACGATGGAAAACGGCTTCTGGATGAGGATAGGGACTCAACTCAGGTATCGCGAACTAAATCACTCCGCAGGCTGTATGAGCGGGTTTAGCCGATAAATTGACCCTGTTCAAAGGGGGCTGAGCCAAATCCGTTCCTACCAAATGTCCAACTTTGTTTAATTCCTGTTCCTCAGCGAATCCTTGGCCCGATGACCTAGCTTTTTAATCGTCTAGAGGAATCTACAGCTTGGGATGCTGCTTGTGCCACTCGGTTGCCTGCTCATAGCTATAGGCTGCCTGCAAAACCAGATCCTCTCGCAGCACATTGCCAATGATCTGCAGACCGATCGGTAATCCCTGTTCATCAAAGCCACAGGGTAAACTGAGTCCCGGTAGCCCAGCCAGATTGACCGGAATCGTCATTAAGTCCAGCAAATACATACTGAGCGGATCGTTCGTTTTGTCGCCTGCCTTGAACGCGGTGGTGGGTGAAGTCGGACAAACCAACACATCCACTTTGCCGAAGGCTTGCTCGAAGTCTTGCTTAATTAGCGTGCGCACTTTCTGAGCTTTCAGGTAATAGGCATCGTAGTAGCCAGCCGAAAGGGCATAAGTACCGATCATAATCCGCCGTTTCACCTCTGGACCAAACCCTTCAGCCCGGGTGCGGGTATACATGGCCATCAAGTTGTCTGACTTTTCAGTGCGGAAGCCGTATTTGACGCCGTCATAGCGAGCCAGGTTCGCGGAAGCTTCGGAAGGCGCAATGATGTAATAGGTAGGCACGCCGTAGCGGAACTGAGGACAAGAGATCTCCTGAATCTCGGCTCCCAGATCTTTGAACTGATCCACTGCAGCCATCACGGCTTTCTCAACTGTGGGATCAAGTCCTTCGCCAAACGTTTCTTTGATGATGCCAATCCGGAATTTGCGTTTGCCTTTGCCGATCGGTTTTAAATAGTCGGTGTACTTGGGAATTTCTACTTTCAAGCTGGTGGAATCTTTCGGATCGTGGCCTGCGATCGCTTCCAATAAAATCGCTGCATCTTCGACCGATCGGCCAAACGGACCAATTTGATCTAGCGACGACGCAAAGGCCACCAGACCATAACGAGAAACCAAACCGTAGGTGGGCTTCATGCCAACCACGCCACAGAGGGCCGCCGGTTGACGAATCGAGCCGCCGGTATCTGAACCTAAGGCAACGGTACATTCCTCTGCTGCCACTGCTGCTGCTGATCCACCTGACGATCCACCTGGAACCCGTTCTAGATCCCAGGGGTTGGCAGTTAGGCCAAACGCAGAATTTTCGGTGGACCCGCCCATGGCGAACTCATCCAGGTTAGTTTTGCCGACCATCACGGCTCCGGCTTCGTTCAATCGCTGGGTTACGGTGGACTCGTAAGGCGGCACGAAGTTTTCCAAAATTTTGGAGGCGCAGGTGGTGGGAATGCCCTGAGTGCAAAGGTTGTCTTTGATGCCGATCGGAATTCCGGCCAGTAAACCAATCTCTTCGCCTGCCGCAATCTTGTCATCTACCTGTTTGGCCTGTGCTAAGGCTCGCTCTGAGGTGATGCATAAAAAGCTGTGCAGTTTCGGTTCAACCGCCTGGATCCGATCGAGCGCTTCTTGGGCAATTTCGACAGCAGAACGCTCTTTATTAACAAGCTGATGGTGCAGTTCGCGGATGGATGCCATGCGATGACCTCTGAATCTGGAAAATCTTTAGTACGCTAAATGGACAAACCCGTTTGGGATTGATCATCCAATGGGTTCAACCTATTTAGTATACGAGCAAGCGTTAACCCTGTATGGCCGTTTTACGTACTCCGCCCACCCGATCGTCTGCATTTCCGCTCGTGACAGAAATCCGAGGCAGTGGCTTTCCCACTCTTTGCCTGCATGGACATCCCGGCACTGGCCGCAGTATGTCTGTGTTTACGCAGTCCCTCTCCCGCCAGTTTCAAACGCTGGCTCCTGATTTACGGGGCTATGGAAGCAGTCGTCCAACCGGGCCTTTCACCATGGAAGATCATTTAACCGATCTGATTGCGTTGCTCGATCGACAGAACATCACTCAATGCCTCATCCTGGGATGGTCGCTGGGTGGAATTTTAGCGATCGAACTCGCTTTGCGTTATCCAGAGCGGGTCACAGGCCTGATTTTGATTGCAACTTCAGCCCGACCCTGGAGCAACCATCCACCAGTTTCCTGGCAGGATAATCTCTACACGGGCATTGCTGGAATTTTAAACAAGCTAAGACCGGGCTGGCGCTGGAACATCGAAACCTTTGGCAAGCGATCCCTCTTCCGCTATTTGATCCAGCAACATACGCCAGTTGCCTATCGTCATCTTGCAGAGGAAGGCATGCCTGCCTATCTTCAAACTTCCAGACCAGCCAGTCGGGCATTGGCCAATGCAATCCGTAATGGTTACAACCGCCTGCCCGATTTGGTCCAAATTGCCTGTCCTGTCTTAGTTTTAGCAGGTGCACAGGACTGCCACNATTACTGCTGCCTCCACTCAGGAAACGGCTAGAGCACTCTCTCGCTGCACGGCCTACTACTACCCTAATACTGCCCATCTGTTTCCCTGGGAGATTCCCGATCGTGTCTTACAGGACATCGACAGATGGTTAACAGTACATCCAGAGGTCATTACATCTGGCTACTAAGAATGGGAGCAATGCTAGGATTTTTGGACGAACTAGCAGTTTTATCTTCAAAAATGGTGAGCCGAGAGGGACGGCATCGCTTGATGGTGAACTTGATATTTCGAGCACCCTCTTTTTCCAGGTCGTCGATGAAACCTTGTTTTTCTGCCTCTGCATCACTGACCTTGAGATAAGGTCCGAAATAGTAGGTGCAGTTTGGCGACTCAGTGATAATTTCAATCCACCAAGCCAGCCCAAGGCGTTCAAGCGTACCCAACCAGAGTTCATTCATAAGCGCTTACCAGTTTGCCAGGATGCAACGACCGACGAAGCTAATGCTCTTAAACCAATTTACGAAAATGCAAGCCTACCCAAAGGCAGGTGAGCAAAGTAAACCTTTTTTACATTCTGGTTATACTGCGTTACACCTGTTTTTGCAAAGCCTATTTTGATACGGTTTTGAGATGCAGTCGCTGGGATCGTCGTTGACGAAACACTTCATAAAGTAACATTCCTGCTGCCACAGAAGCATTTAGGCTAGGCACATTGCCTTGTAATGGAATTGAAACTAACGCATCACAGGCTTTTTGAGTCAGCAAGCCTAACCCTTCTCCTTCTGCACCAATGACGAGAACAATCGAGCCATTAAACGTGACCTGATCGACTGACTGATTGGCTTCTGCGGCTGCCCCATAGATCCAAAAGCCTGCGCTCTTCAATTCTTCCAAGGCTCGCCCTAAGTTGACAACCCTTGCCACTGGAAAAGTTTCTAAAGCCCCAGCTGCTACTTTTGCCACAGTAGAGGTAACTCCAACAGCCCGCCGCTGTGGGATCACGAGTCCCTGCGCTCCCAGGGCTTCTGCCGTCCGAATAATCGCACCAAGATTATGGGGATCGGTAATGCCATCTGCAACCAGGATCACCGGATTTTCAGTATTGGCTTTAGCGCGATCGATCAATTCATCCAACTCTCGATAGGGGTAGGAAGCAACCTGAGCTGCAATTCCCTGATGATTGCCTCCGTGAGTAATTTGATCGAGGCGGCGATATTCCACTTCATCAATGACGGCCCCATCTGCTTTGGCTTGAATCAGTAAGCTATGAAACTGGGGATCATAACGCAATTTATTGGTGACCCAAATCCGGTTGAAGGCACGCTGGTTGGTTAAAGCTGCAACTACACTATGACGACCGTAGATCAGATCAGATCCAGAATCTTCTGCCTCTAATCGATCCCCACTATCATCCATTGAATGGATGGAAGTGACTGATCCCTTGAAAGCGCGATCGCGATCGGCCTCACCGGCCCAATCATTAGAACGAGGTGAGCTGAATTCAGCATCTCTCACCCGTCTGCCAGGACGACGATCGGCCTGATTAAACCGGGGAGAGTCTTGAAAGCGAGGCTTCTGTCCATCAAATGCCCGGTCACTCGCTGCATCATCCGATCGGCGAGGAGACTTGAAGCTACCAGATTTTTTGAAGCGAGGTGGTTTTCCTTCAAAGGGCCGATCAGAAGAGGGATTGTCGGATCGCCGGGGCGGCTTGAAGCTACCAGATTTTTTGAAGCGAGGTTTTCCACCCTCAAATGGTTCGTCACCAGGTGGATTGTCGGATCGTCGGGGTGACTTAAAGCTACCAGATTTTTTGAAGCGGGGTTTTCCACCCTCAAATGATTCGTCACCAGGTGGATTGTCCGATCGTCGGGGCGACTTAAAGCTACCAGATTTTTTGAAGCGGGGTTTTCCACCCTCAAATGATTCATTGCTCGATGGGTTGTCCGATCGCCAGGCAGGATTACTTGGCCCTCGTTTTTTCGCACCTGAATTGCCGCCTTTAAAGGACTTTGCAGGCTTACGAGAAGACTGCTTACCGGAATTTGAGTGACGACGCGGTTTTTCCATGAGTCTTCTCCTTTGTAAGTCTGATTTTGGCTGGGCAATAGAATCACTCATTGGGTGGTGATCCCAAAGAGTTGACGGACGCAAACAAATCAATCAATTAGGGGTAGAAGGTTCCTCAGAATTGAATTGAAGCTGACTGAGAAGTTCTACTAAGCGTTGGGGATCAAAAAGATAAAGATAGCCCAATAAAGCTTCTAATCCTGTTGCCTGCTGATATAAGGCGGGGTCTAACCGCTTTGGGCCTTTAGCAGCAGTATTTCGACCACGCCGGACAATATCTAGCTCTTGTTCTGTCAGGGAGCTATGTAAAGCCTGAAGATGGTGGGCCTGACTTTCAGCACGGACCTGGGCAACAACTTGAGCATGGTAGGCTTGAAGACGTTTTGCAGGAAGCAAGTGCTGAGTACGCACATAAAGCTCGTAAACGGCATCTCCAATATAGGCATAGGCGGAGGGAGAGAGCTGTTGAAGTCGAGAAGACTGATGAGGTTCAATCTGCATCAACAAGGCAGACAAGCACACCATTCGCCTGTCTGCCAAATCTTTTAAGCAAGATTGTTCAGTCGAAGTCACCTTACTCCTATCCTATCCCCATGGGAGAGAGATGAATTACTCCTTATGACTTCTTGAGATTTTCAAGGGCTACATCTACAGAAGTTTGGAGGGACAAAAACTGTTCTAGCCGGACCAACTTGACCGTTTGTGTAACTCTAGGGTTCGTGACAATTTGCAGTGAACCAGAGGAACTTTGCACTTTCTTTGCAAGCTGAACAAGTGCACCTAAGCCAGAACTGTCAACAAAGTCAATCTGTGAGAGGTCTAGGATAAAATTCTTGGGGCCTTCTTCGACAAACTTATCCATCACCTTTCGGAATGTGGGCTCAGAAAATGCGTCCAACAAACCAGCAAGGCGAAAGAGTTGGCAGTTGTCCCTAACTTCGCGAGTGCCTCTCAAACTAACGGTCAGGGTAAGTGCGTCTGGAATAGAACCCTCCTCGCTATCTAGCTTTCGATGAGTCAATTAGAAATGATCCGAGGTTTAAGTATAGGGCAGGACGTTGCTCTCTGCAACCAACTTTTCTCAAAGAATTTTGGGCTTAAGAGATTGTCAATTCAGCTCCAGTCAGGCCTTTCCCCAGAATCTGGGGTTGGTGGCTAAACATTAAATCTACTTGAAGGCAAAAATTTATCTGCCTAGGACGATCGGTCATGCCCGTCCCTGGAAACCTCGATCTAGAAAAAATTAATTTTTTGCGCTTAAAACCGCGTATAATCTGATCTTTCAGCCCAAGACAACATAGAAATTGCCCATAGCATTCTGGCAAGTCTGCGCAAGGGGCAATCTGAGTAAGAAAGTGCTGTAAAAAGCGATACATGAATATAGCCTGGACTCCGTACCGAGGTGACTTTTTAGTCTAGTTTTTTCCGCTTCTTACAAGGAATAGTCTTCAGGTGGAGCTTGAGGTGAGCAAAGCTCATCAAACCTGTTGCAGAGCATGGGTTTAGCAATTCAGACTCTGTACCTTGAAGCAGCTTAACTACGTCTGAAGGGGCGAGAAGTGAATGCTGATTCATATTGCTTGAGGTTGAAGAAAGCTGTGTTCAGCATGTGTTCAAAAATCTCCGTATACCTGTGATCACGGTCACTCATCGTCTGGGACTTTAAGTTTAGGATTTCAATAACGCAGAAAGCAGCTCACTTAGCATCCTCAAGAGTGCGAGTCGAGAGGGTACGTCATGAACTGCTTTCCAGTTGACAAATGATTCAGTATCAGCAGAAATACTGCACGCTCAGAAGGAGAGAGAAGTAAATCTACATCTACTGACTAAAGGGAACATACTGAAATCAAAGGGAACAAAGTAGCCGAGTGATGAAAGGTTTCAGGAACTACACGGACTCACTCTAGTCTTTTACAGGGATGTGAACAACTTGCCTCAAAACAATCCTATAGCTAGATTTCGTAGAATCTAGCAATTTGCTCCACAACTTTGCGAAAACCTTAACTAAAATTTGTGGACTAGTAAAATTGCTCACCTCCCGTTTTGGTCTTTTTAGCCCCTGAGTAAGGGGCATTTGTCGTTCAAAGGTTGGTTATTCCGGTGCAGTAGGGAATCGATTGGGATCTTCTCCTGTTCTGGCTTTAACCAATTTTTGGAAGGGTTAGATTCATCTTATTTGACGTAGAGAAAATACCCGTTGATGGACATGTCCGATCGGCAACTTTACCTCAGCCAATTGTCGTAAGCCAGTTCTCCAGGTTCGTCAAAACTTCATAGAAGAGACGTATCCAGATAAACAAAATCCATTCAGATTTTTTTGTAGAGTAGAAAAAAACTTATACTTTGCGCTGGTTATCTCAACTGCCTTGCAGGGACGGCGAGAGTAATAGAGATATAACTGAGATGCAACTTGTGCGAACTTGGAGGGGAGTGGATAGCAGAATCTATGCAAATGATCTCGATTTTTCTGCTTCTCTGCCACCCCAAAATATTGGCGTTTTATGAATAAGAATCCTTTTTCCCTTATCGGTAGATTTTCTCACCGCTCTTTAAATAGGCGACGCTTTCTACAATTTTCGGCAGCAGCGATTTCAACAGCGACCCTTTCCAACTGTGCCCGGAACCTCGCTAACCAACAGGCTACTGAAGATTCTGCCTCATCTCCCAATACTCAAACAGATAGCAAAACTCTATATCTGTATGGTTGGGCAGACTATGCCAATGAGGAACTCTATCAGCGCTTTAGGAAGAAGACTGGTATTAAGATTGTGGCTGATGTTTACGATTCTAATGAAGCGATGTTGGCGAAGTTGCAGTCTGGCGGAGGGGAGCAATATAGCATTATTTACCCGTCGGACTACACAATTCAGCCGATGATCCAAAGTAATTTGTTATTGAAGCTCGATCGCAGTAAATTGATCGGGCTGGGCAACATTATGGATCGCTGGAAGAGCCCGACTTATGATCCGCAGGCATCCTACACGATACCTTTCAACTGGGGAACCACGGGTTTGATCTATAACAAAAATGTGGTGAAGACGGAACCGGACGATTGGAACTTTTTGTGGCAGAACAAGGAAGCCCTGACTGGCAAAATAACCGTGCTGGATGATGTGCGGGAAACCCTAGGCATGGTTTTGAAGTCCTTAGGCTATTCCTACAACGCCACTGATCCGGCTCAGTTAGAAGCAGCTTACAAAAAGCTACTGGAATTGAAGCCAGCACTGGCAGGCTTTAAAACTTATGGTTGGGAAGACCAATTGATTGCAGGTGATCTTGCGGTTTGCATGACTTTTTCGGCTTTTGGCAATATTCTGCCGATCGACAACCCACACCTGGTTTATGTAATCCCGAAAAGTGGAACTTCCATTTGGACCGATACACTAGCGATTCCAGCCAAGGCTCCGAATGTGGAAGCAGCCTACGCCTGGATGAACTTCATGCTCGATCCTGAAAATGCGGCGTTTGCGGCAACCCAATTGAAGTTAGGCACGCCTAATAAGGCGGCTTTTGAGCAGTTGCCAGCCAATGTCAAGAATAATCTAAAACTTTATCCAACAGATGAAATGTTGAAGGCAGGAGAAGGCATTGTCCCTGTTGGAGAGGCACTCACGCTTTACGAAAAATACTGGACAGAAGTGAAAAGCGCTTAAGCAGTTGCTTCAAAGCGTCAGTATGGCAGTGCCCTCAGTCTTGCGATCGCTTGCGCTAGAGTGAAGGAAATTTAGTTGGGCAAACTCGTCTGTTTCTGTACAGTAACGCCTGCTCAACCCCTATTTGTTATCCTTGCTCGTAACCCTTGGTATATGACAGATTCATCCCAGCAATCTCAAGCCGAATTCTCAGAGCAACAGTTTATCGATAAGCTCAAACGCTTTGCAGTCCAAGCGGGGCGGCAAGTTGTTGAAAAAGCACTGACCCTTTACTATGCGGCGCAGCGACCAGAAACCCCACTGTGGGCCAAGACGATCATTTATTCTGCACTGGTGTACTGGATTTTGCCAACGGATGCCATCCCAGACTTTATGCCACTAGTAGGCTATAGCGATGATTTGAGCACGATTCTATCTGCCTTGACTGCGGTTGCGATATCCATTACGCCTGATGTGAAGGAAACGGCACACCAGCAGGTAGAGCAGTGGTTTGGCAGTGATTCACAGAATGCCTCTGAGACTCCCCAAGCCCAAGATTCAATGCGTGAGATTGCGATCGACTAGGCTTGAGCCGGATTTAAGGCTGACTAGTGAGGTTGTCTAGTGATGTCCATCTGCGGCACATAAGGTTGGCAGACAACCATGCGAGCAAACAAAAGGGCAATCGTCACTGGACTTTGCCAGGAAGGTAAGTGACCTCTGGGTGCTTCCAGGGAGAAGATGTAATCTTCATAGGGAATCCAGGTGTCCTTGATCCGCCAGCCTACCCGATTGCCAAAACGATGCCAGGGCGTATTGACCCGCCATTTTGAGCGGCTTTGAGTGAGGCGATTCCAGGTTTCATAGTTGCCGTCAGTGCTGCCGCCTACGCTCAGCCAAAGTTCTTTTTGAATGGTGTAACCAAAGAGACCATTGCTGTGATTGAGCCAGAGGTAATCGATCGCATGTAAATCTAAACAAGGAAGGCAGCGCATTGCCTCAACCTGGAGTTGATCAGCCTCTTCGCCACATAACGTTAACAAGAGCTGCTGAGTTTCCCGATCGGCAGCCTGCCAGTTTTGATCAAGCAATAGATCTTGCAATCGACGATAGTCTAATCGGCGTTCTGAAAATAGAGTGGCACCGCTCTGGGTAACGGTAGTCGTGAGCTGCAGTTTAGGATTTGCAGGTTGGAGTTGAGCCACGACAGTCGGATCCGCCAGATAGGGCAGCGGCCGTTCTGGGGTAAACGCATTCAGGTCGGCCAGAACTTCTAGGGCAGATTGATAGCGATCGCGAAAGTCATAGCGAGTCATCCGGTCCAGAATGTCACCAAGCTGGTCGCTCACGGTGGCTCGATCGCGCCAGTGCAGTTCGCAAGTGCGAGGATCTTCCGGCAACTCACGGGGATGGGCTCCGGTCAGCGCTTGAATACCAATCATGCCAACCGCATACAGATCGCTACAAAACTTGGGTCTACCGGCCATTTGTTCGCTCGGCATATAGCCAGGAGAGCCGATGGCGATCGTGCGGGTAGTGTGGCCCTGGACTTGAATAATCTGGCTATTGAGCTGCTTTACAGCGCCAAAATCGATCAGGACAATCCGCTGATCCCGATGGCGACGAATCAGGTTGGAAGGCTTTAGGTCTCGATGGATGACATTTTGCTGATGGATAAACACCAGCACTTCCAAGATGTCTTGCAGCAAAGCGATTACCCGATCCTCGGGCATCCGCAGCCCAGGAATGAGTTCCAGGCTAAGATTGATGCCTTCAATAAATTCCTGAACCAGATAAAATTCTTGCCCTTCCTCAAAATGGGCTAGCAGGCGGGGAATTTGGCCGTAATCGCTGAGTCGGTAAAGAACCTGTGCCTCTGTCTCAAAGAGGCGTTTAGCCGTTTCCAGACTAAGGGAATCGATCAGCTTGGGCTTCAAATGCTTCACAACACAGGTTGGATCACCAGGAAGATGGACATCTTTTGCCAGATAGGTCTGACCAAATCCGCCTCCACCTAAATAGCTAATAATTTGATAGCGGCCACCCAGTAGAACTTGCTCATCGGGGCGATGCATGGCTTGCAGAATCGATGGGTCTTTTGAAGCCCTTGTGCTAAATCTTAATGTGTTTCTAACCTGCGATCGGGGTCTCCATTGGCTCCAAGCGGTGGAGAATTATTATACATTCTACAGGTTAGCTTTCAGTCCTGTCTGATTCTAGGGTTCCCTAACAATGATCAACGTTTGGTTGATTCGCCATGGTGAAAGTGAAGCGAATGCAGGGTTGCCGACTCAACATCCAGCCAAAACACCGTTGACCCCGAAAGGACAGCGGCAAGCTCAGCAAGTTGCTGCCATCATTCATCATCCGCCTGATTGGATTATTGCTTCACCCTATTGGCGGGCTCAACAAACCGCTCAACCTTTGCGCGATCGATTTCCAGCCGTTCCCTTTTTAGAATGGCCCGTGCAAGAGTTTACCTATCTATCAGTCGCGCGTTATCACGATACGACAATCCAGCAACGCCAACCTTTAAGTGATGATTATTGGCAGCGCAACGACCCCTTTTATGTGGATGGAGAGGGAGCTGAATCGTTTGAAAATCTGCTGCTGCGGGTTGAAACAGCCTATGCTCAACTTTATAAACTGCATGCCGATCGGGTGGTGATTTTCAGTCACGGACGGTTTATCCGGGCGATGCTCTGGGCTGCTTTGACCGGAACGACGATCGTTGATGCCAGACGTATGCAGCAGTTTCAATCCTTTATCAACTCTTTTTCAGTCCCCAATGGCTCGATCCTGAAGCTGCAAATTCAAGCGAATGACATTTGGTTTAGCGGTATTGAGATTGCCCATCTGTTGGGGTTTCCTTAAGATGAATTGAGTTTTTCCTGGCTTGCCCATCGAGAACAACACTCACACTAGCCGAGGGAGTAGTATTCTATTGATCAGCCTGAATACGTAGAGATAAGGAATGAAACCATGCCGCAGGCAGTAGGGGTAATTGAAACGTTAGGATTTCCAGCAGTTTTGGCGGCTGCCGATGCGATGGTGAAAGCGGGACGAGTCACGATCGTCTATTACGACATTGCGGAGAGTGGAGAGCAGGTTGTTGCGGTGCGGGGTCCGATTTCAGAGGTGCGGCCAGCCATGGAAGCAGGGATCGAAGCAGCAGACAAAGCCCCTCCTAACGGCAAATTGGTGACTTACTATATCGTGCCGAATCCGCCGGAAAACGTGGAAGAAGTGCTGCCGATCCACTACACCGAAAAGGTGGAACAGTTCCGCTGGCTGTAGTTGGCTAGGATGCAACTGCCAAGACAGAAGAATTGCTAAGCAGTGTGACGATCAATTGATTTGTTTTGCTAATTTCTAATTTTTAATTTCTGATTTAATAGACCTGATAGTTTCAATAGAACGAGTGCTATAGACTCCAGTAGAATAGAGTACGTCCATCACAGATTTACGTTCACCCGACGAGGAGAAAGACATGCCAGTCGCAGTTGGCGCACTTGAAACAAAAGGATTTCCTGGGATATTAGCCGCAGCCGATGCGATGGTCAAGGCAGGGCGGGTTACATTGGTGGGCTATCTGCGATGTGGGAGCGCCCGCTTTTGCGTGATCATTCGAGGCGATGTCTCGGAAGTGAAAACCTCAATGGCCGCCGGAGTGGAAGCCGCAGAAAGTTGTTACGGCGGTACATTGGAGTCCTGGGTGATCATTCCGCGTCCCCATGAAAATGTGGAGGTGGTCTTACCAATCGACTTTACTGAATCAGTGCAGCGGTTTAGAGATTCTGTGGAAACGCCGTTAATTCCAGGACGACGCGATCTATAGGCTCTGGCCTGGATTAGCTGGTCTTTGATTAGCTCGTGTAGTAAAAAACGATCGCCAAAACTGAGTAAGTTGCCAGGAGTAGAATTCCATCCAGCCAGTTCGATCGCCCGCTGCCGGTGATTAGATTGGCAATGGCAACGGTGATTGCTAACGCAATGACATTAAAAGCAGTGAAGTTCAGGTCGATGGGCTGATCGATCACTCGTCCCACCATCACTAAAGTGGGGGCAACAAACAGGGCGCTTAGCAAACTATCGCCTGTCACAGTCGCGATCGCTAAATCCATTTGATTGGTCAGGGCGAGTCGAATCACCATAATGCAGGCGGCCACATCACTCACAAGCGGCAGAAGAATCACGCCGGTGAAGGAGGCGGTTAATCCAAGCTGCTCGGTTTCAGATTCGATCACGCTGACAAACAGATCGGAAACAACGGCAATGGCGATCGTTGCAGCCAGCAGGATCGAGCACCAAACCACCAGACTCGGTTGTTCTAAAGATTCTGATTCGGTTATGGTCGGCTCTGGAGCCATTTCATCGCCAGCAAGATCCACATCATATAAATAGCGATGGTTCTTCAGCGAAAACAGCAGGATGAGACCATAAATGCCAAATAGAATGGCAGACACCATCAGCGAGATATTCTGGATGGCAGAGCTGACAATATTCGATGTCGCAAAAGCGATCGTGGGCAGCGTGATTGCAATAATGGCGATCGTCATTGCGGACCCATTGATTTTAGAGAATATGGGTTGAAAAGATTGCTCTTTAAAGCGCAACCCACCGATGAACATTGCAATACCTAACAACAGCAGTAACGTGTTGAGAATGCTGCCAGTGATGCTTGCTTCGACGATATCGACTAATCCCTGACGCAAAGCCATGAGTGCAATAATCAGGACAGTGGCACTGCCAAAAAAAGCATTAATCAGTCCACCGATATAGGAACCCGTCACAACCGCTATTTTTTCGGTGGCAATGCTGAGCCACAGCGAGAGTGGAATAATTGCCAGGATAGAAGTGACAAAGATGATGGTCTCATCCCAGTGCAACAGATCCGCTGCGATCGCGATCGGCACAAAGATCAGCAGAATCAGCAGAATTGAGGTTTTGCTCATGCCGGTTTTTGCTGATGCAGGAATCAGAGCACTGCACCCAGCAATACTCTACTCACAGATGGTGAATTAAGACGTCATCTGTCAAAATGATTTATCGAATGTCATAACCAAATAAGTTTGGATCGACCTCGCTCAATTGCAGATCGGCTAATCCATATTCCGCCCAGCGCCGATCGACCATCGCAGCCGTTTCCGGATCAGGTTCCAACATGTCGGCCCAAGGGCGATCGGTTTCGGGGTAAACCTTGGTAGTCGCATCAATGCCCATTTTGCTGCCCAAACCGCGTTTTTCCGTGGCAAAATCCAGCGAGTCAAACGGATTATCCGGCAAAATAAACACATCACGAGCCGGATCAACTTTAGAGCTAATCGCCCAGACCACCTGACGCGGATCGCGAATGTTGATGCTTTTATCAACCACGATCACAAATTTAGTGTAAGAGAATTGCGGCAAAGCACTCCAGAAAGCCAGTGCAGCACGGCGAGCCTGCCCCGGATAGGCTTTGTCGATCGAAATTACAGCAGCCTTATAGCTGAGCGCCTCCATGGGCAAGAAGAAGTCTACAATTTCGGGCACCTGCTGCCGCAAGATGGGGGTATAGATCCGGTTCAGGGCGATCGCCATCATCGCGTCTTCTTTAGGGGGCCGTCCGCTAAATGTCGTGAGATAGATGGGATCTTTGCGGTGCGTCACGCAGTGAAAGTGAATCAGCGGCGCTTTTTCATTAACACCACCGTAGTAGCCCATGTGGTCTCCGGCAGGTCCGTCGATTCCAGTTTCTCCTGGCGTGATCGTGCCTTCTAGCACAAATTCTGAGTCTGCGGGCACTTCCAGATCCACCGTTTTGCATTTAGCGAGAGGCAGACCAGAACCCCCATACAGGCCAGCAAACAGCCATTCCGACAAATCCACCGGTAACGGCGTCGCGGCTGCCAAAATTACCAATGGATGAACCCCGATCGCCACGGCCACTTCCAACTTCTGTCCCCGTTCTGCCGCCTTGCGCAAATGTCGGGTTGCACCCCGCACCGATAGCCACTGCACCGTCATCGTGTTCTTCGACTGCAATTGCAAGCGATAGACGCCAATATTGGGAATCTTGGTTTCGCAATCCTTGGTGATCATCAAGCCCATCGTGACCACCTTGTTGGCATCGCCGGGATAGACCTGCAATAAAGGCAGCTGCGTCAGATCAACTGCATCATCTCGCAAAACCACCTGCTGACAGCTTGGCAAAAAATCGCGACCCGGCTTGGCTTTCGCCACATCAAATAGCACTTTGCCGAGTTCAATCGCCTGCGATAGCTTCTTCGGAGGACGGGGTTGATAGAGGATGGCCAGCTTTTTACCCAACTCCTCTAGCTCGATCGGATTTTCCATGCCCAGGCCCCAACAGACCCTTTCCACTGTTCCCATCACGTTCACTGCGACTGGATAGGGAGAGCCTTTGACATTTTCAAACAGTAGAGCGGGACCACCCTGTTGCAGCATGCGATTAGCAATTTCAGCAATCTCCAGGTGCGGATCCACTAATGCAGAGATGCGCCGCAATTGTCCGCGCTGTTCGATGAAAGTCAGATAGTCCCGCAGGTCTTTTGCCATGGTGAAGTAATGTAAAGCATCCTCCTTACCATTATGGGTGAGAAAGACCCATTGGTTGAAGAATCGATCATCTGACTTGTTACTGATGTAAAAATCAGTCTATACTTTCTAGCAAAAGTAAGATGAACTAAACCCAATTAGTTCTCCGGATCAGAAGCAGGGTTGTCTATCATCATCTGATCGAGAAAAGTGGGATTAAGCTGCTCAAGTGGCTAAGACGCAATACGCAGGAAAGGTTTCTTACCCCTTTAGTTTCTGCTTTGGTTTCTAAAGGTGGTTGTCGGTAAAAGATTTGAATTTTAACTCCACTTCTCCTTTGGTGATTTCGCTTCGTAAACCGTTCACCCTGTTGATTGGATAGAAATTATTATGTCGAATGTTGCTGTAGTGCCACAGGATGGCGCGCTAGAGCCAATTTTTGGCTTGCGAATTTATAGTGAGCTGCCATTTGTTACAAGTCGAGATGGGCGTGGGATCGTTACAGTGGTAACCGATCAAGATATTCCAACTAATGACATCTTGATCGCTGAAGACCCATCTCAAGCGACTGGTTATCGAATTCTAACGAATGGCGGAAACGATTCTGTGTTGTTTGTTCAAGGTGTGCCAGGTAGGCAGGGAAAGGCAAATATTCGGACAGGCGAAGGTAACGATTCTGTTATAACTGGCGCTAATGACGATTCGATTTGGGGAGATGATGGTAACGATCGTCTCTTCGGAAGTGATGGTGAGGATATTCTTTATGGCGGAGAAGATGACGATTGGTTAAGGGGAGGTGAAGGGGCAGATCTCTTGTTTGGCGGGAGCGACAGGGATCGCTTAGCAGGCGGCAATGGAGATGATTTCCTGATTGGGGGAGAAGGGCCAGATATACTGATCGGTGGGAGAGGAGATGATGTTCTGGTTGCTGATCAGGGTAGAGATCGACTCATTGGTGGGGTAGGGCATGATCAGTTTCGATTGCGATCGCATGCCACTGATGGACTAGATAAAGTCCTTGATTTCAATCCTGATGAAGACGTGATTGAAATTAGCCGATCGCTGCTTCCCGGGTCGGGATTATCTAATGGACATCTCTCCCGATCGGATTTCCAAGTTGTGCACAAAATCAGTAAGAGCGTTGAGGCCAAGATTGAAGCCAAGATTGTCTATGAAAGTTCAACTGGCTTAATTTATTACAATCCTGGTCACCAGGGAACGACTCCAATTCCTTTGTTTCAGGTGAATAAAAATTTGCCGATCGCAGCGGATGCTTTCCAAATCATTTCATAGGGAGAAATGTTGCGTCCGAAAATGGCGAGTTTGATCAGGGAATTCGCCTTATCCTGAAGGCATGATGCTTCACTTTGAAACCTGCTACCGGGCCTTACAGACGCGGGATCCACGCTTTGATGGGCGGTTCTTTACCGCAGTGCGAACGACGGGTATTTTCTGCCGCCCAATTTGTCCAGCGCCCACTCCCAAACCGGAAAACTGTCAGTTTTTTACTTCAGCAGCGGCGGCTCATGCAGCGGGCTTTCGTCCCTGTTTGCGCTGTCGTCCTGAACTATCACCCGACTTACTGCTTTATGTAACGACGGCCTCAACCGTGAATCAAGCATTGCGGCTGATTGGTGAAGGCTTTCTGGATCAGGCAGGCGTGGTAGAACTAGCCAACCGTTTGGGTGTAGGCGATCGCCATTTACGGCGTTTGTTTGATCAGCATTTAGGCGTGTCACCAGTGGCTGTAGCCCAGACGCGGCGGATGTTGTTTGCCAAGCAGTTGATTGATCAGACAACCTTGCCGATCACAGATATAGCCATTGCTGCTGGTTTTCAAAGTCTGCGGCGCTTTAATGCGGCCATACTTGCTACTTATCAGAAATCTCCACGGGAATTGCGGCGTCTGCAAGTTGTGGAACAGCCTGCTCCAGCAGCAGAAATTCAGCTTAAACTTACCTTCCAACCGCCCTACCACTGGGATGCCCTGGTGCATTTTCTCAAACCCCGATTGATGACAGGCGTAGAACGAATCACGTCAGCATCCTATTGTCGATCGATCGAGCTAGAGGGAGCGCAAGGAGCGGTCTTAGTCCGGCCTGTGCCCAATGCAGATTACTTGTTAGCCCAAATTTGCTTTCCCAAGGTGACTGCTTTAAATCAGATTGTGGAACGACTGCGGCAGCTCTTTGATTTGAGAGCAAATGTGGGTGAAGTGGCCGCTCATTTACAAGCCGATCCCCAGCTTTGTCTGTCAGTAGCTGTCTTGCCCGGTCTTCGCATTCCTGGCTGTTGGGATCCGTTTGAGCTAGCAGTTCGAGCGATTTTAGGCCAGCAGGTAAGTGTTTCAGCCGCCGCAACATTGGCAAGCCGTTTGGTGCAGCGTTATGGCAAACCCTTCTGCCTGGAAGGTGCAAATCAGCAATGGGTGGCGGCGATCGATCTCTCTGCGATATTTCCCGATCCCGCTATCCTGGCAGAAGCAGATTTAACTGAAATTGGCATCACATCGGCCAGAGCCTGTGCGATTCAAGCCCTTGCGGCCAAAGTCGCGACCGATCGGCAATTTTTCCAAAAGCTTGGCGATTTAGCAGCAGCAGTTGAAAAACTCTGTGAGTTGCCAGGGATTGGTTTCTGGACTGCCCACTACATTGCCATGCGAGCCTTGCGCGAACCTGATGCCTTCCCATCCAGCGATTTGGGCCTGCGCCGAACTTTTGATCCACCCATGTCTACTCGAACATTGGAGGCTCGATCGCAAGTTTGGCGACCTTGGCGAGCCTACGCGGCAATGCATTTATGGATGATGAATTTTTCAGTAGATCAGAAGGAGAAAATATCATGAAAACATTGTTCTACGATCGAATCCATTCACCCATAGGTCCCATTTTAATTCTGAGTGATAATGAGGCACTTTGCGGTGTGGAATTTGCAGAGTATGAAACGCGAACATGGGAGTTTTTGAAACGGCGCTATGGCCAGGTAGAACTACAGGAAACACCCAATCCCCTGGGTTTAAGCGATCGAATTCAAGCTTATTTAGCAGGAGAGCTGCACAGCTTAGATGAGATATCTGTGAGTTTGGGCGGCACAGCCTTTCAGCAACAAGTCTGGTTAGCTTTACGCGATATCCCGATCGGAACGGTGGAAACTTATGGACAGTTGGCAAAACGTCTGGGTAAACCAGGGGCATCACGAGCGGTTGGATTGGCAAATTCCCAAAACCCGATCGCGATCGTGCTGCCCTGTCATCGGGTAATTGGCTCGAATGGTCGGCTGACTGGTTATGCAGGAGGTTTGGAACGTAAACGTTGGTTACTCAGGCATGAGGGAGTGCCACTGGCAAAGCTGGCACATGGCAATTGAGCAAGCTGACCCGATGAGTTCAGCCAAACAGAGGAGTCGGTAGGTGGTAAAAGCGGGCAGACTAGAAACGATTGCTTCGTTACAATCAAATGTAGTCAAGGATCGCTTTGTTTTGCTGACAATTTTGGTTTCAGTGAGTTTAGCCACCATCTATCAAATTGAGCCAGTCGCCTTGCTGGGAATGGGTTGTGTATTGGGAATTGGTAGCACCGTTCTCGTCGAGAAGTTGATCCGTCTACTGCAAGCAGAACGACAGAAAATTGATGAAAATTCGCAACTGGTCAATGATCAGAATTCGCCTGATCTGTTGGGTAAGGGGTTAGATGAACGATCGATCAAAGCTGTACGGGATCAAAGGTTCCGTGAAGTGGCGTTTGATGAATCGGCTGATGCCATTTTTCTAGTTGATGCAGAAACCTTATTAACTCTGGACTGTAATCACAAGGCAGTGGAGTTGTATGAGGCAGAGGATAAGCAGCAGTTAATGCATATTGAGGGCCATCGGTTACAGCGCCATCCTTTTACGTCGGCGGAGTTGGCCCAAATTTCATCAGAAATGGCAACATTGGGTGGATGGTCGCGTGAACTCGAATATGTGACGCTGAAGGGCAATTTATTTTGGGGAAGCTTAGCCGCCAAGCAGATTCAAATTTCGGGGCGACCCATCAATTTGGTACGCATTACAGATGTGACACAGCGTAAACGCACAGAAGAACAACTTCGGATTTCCCTATACGAAAAAGAGCTGTTGCTTAAAGAGATTCATCACCGCGTTAAGAATAATCTGCATGTGATTGCAAATCTCTTAGATCTCCAGACGGAGTATGTGACGGATGAAAATCTGCTGGATTTGTTTGCTGATAGTCAGACTCGCATTCAGGCAATGGCATTGATCCATGAACAGCTCTATCAAGCCAAGGATTTCGGTCATATTGATTTTAGTGAATATATTCATCGACTGATGAGTAATCTGTCGTTTTCCTGGGGCGATCAAATGCGATCGGTTCAAACCATTATTGAAGCTGATCCAATTCAAATTAATTTAGATACCGCCATTCCTTGTGGTTTGTTGATCAACGAATTGGTAACCAATGCATTCAAGCATGCTTTCCCTGGTGGACGAGCAGGATGTGTGAAAATTCAATTGTCTCGATGTCCAGATCAGAAGTTGAGTTTGAAGATTCAAGATGATGGAATCGGGTTTCCCTCAGGCATTGATTGGCAGAGTTCTGCTTCTCTGGGGTTAAAGTTAGTGCAGATTCTTGCGCGCCAGTTGAAAGCCTCGATTCACTTTGATTGTCATTATGGCACTGAGATGACTTTCACATTTTCGGAGCTGCAATATAGACCAAGAATTTAACTTTCATGGGTATCCGTGAATCTACTGCCATAACAAAGCTTTATCAGTAAACAAAGTTTTCTCAAAATTCAGATTGAATTAGAGAAATTCATTCGAGATTGGGCAAATTAGCCTAGGGGTTCTTGAATGAATTTATTTATGAGACAGGGGTTTCGATCGATTATTGACTGGCCAACCAAGCAATTGCCTGCATTAATGCCAGTTTTGCTGCAATCAGTGTCTTTAGCGGTTGCGATCGTTTCCCTGTCTGACGATCGAGTAGTGGAAAGCAGTCGATCGTTCTGTGCGCTGCTGGGCTATCGAACAGAGGAATTGCGGCAATGCACGGCTATCCAGCTTAACCTGTGGACTTTGGCCAACCGGGATGCCCTGTTGCAAAAGGTATATGAGCAAGGGATGTTACGGCAAGAGGCTGGCCAACTTCGGCATAAATCTGGGCAGTTTGTTCCAGCGGACCTGACGATCGAACCCGTGCAGATTGATTATCAACCCCACCTATTGGTGCTCAGTGATGAGGTGCTCAGTGATGAGGGGTTAAGTGATACGGTGCCCAGCGATGCTGTTTCTGCACCACCGGAAGATGCAACGCTCACGGCTGCGCAAGAAAAAGCCGTTTTGCTGAAAGAAATCCATCATCGCGTGCGGAATAATCTGCATTTGATTACCNAATCTGCTCGATTTGCAGGCGGGCATGCTGCATGACGATCGGTTATTTGAGGTGTTTGCCGCAACTCAAAACCGCATCCAGGCAATGATGTTAATTCACGAACAGCTTTATCAATCCGATGATCTGGGTCACGTGAATTTCGGTGAATACTTACACCGCTTGATGCTGAATGTGTTTCTGTCGAATAGCAGTAATTTGGGAGCCGTGAAACCGATCCTTCAGGCGGAACCCGTTTTTCTGAATCTTGAAACTGCTGTCCCTTGTGGATTACTGGTGAATGAGCTGCTAGTGAATAGTCTCAAACATGCTTTTCCAGAGAATTACACCGGCGAAGTGCGAATCCTACTGCATCAAACGCCGGATCAACAAATCCACATCAAAATTGCAGACAACGGGGTTGGCTTGCCTGCGGAGTTAGACTGGCGACAGACTATATCTCTGGGCTTTAAACTGGTCCGAATTCTCGCCAAGCAACTCAAAGCAGAAGTGCAGCTTGAGCAAACGAATGGGACGATCGTAAACCTGACTTTTGCAGAACTGAAATATCAGCCGAGATTCTGAGCCGCCAGTTTTGCGTAACCTGATTTTTGCGTCCCGATTTTTGCGTCCCGATTTTTGCGTCACTATTTCTGAGTATCAGAGAAAACTTGAATCAGCATTTTCAGAAACTGTCTACTGGTCCTCAAGATTCATGAATCTGAATTGTTACCATCCCGCTAACGGGTATTATCCGGCTAGCAAGGTCACACTTCGTTGAGTGACTTTACATTCACCTGTCACGCTGTCTCTTCTATGCAGACTCCTCCCGATCGATCTGGTCTCATCCAGCTTTCTCCATCACAGTTGCAACATCCCCAGCTGTTAGCCGGTCTCGATTTCTGGCTACAGTTAGGCTTGCTTACGCCAGAGCAAGTCCAAGAATTCTGTCAGACGATGCTGGCTTGTGAGATGCCGATTGCGGTTGAACAGCAGGTCGCCATTCCAGTTGCCACACCATCATCCGATCGATTGGTCCCAGTTGCCTTATCTACTGACTTTGCCGATGCCGCTCCCCTAGCTGTTCCTGCTGCTCCTGCCGCACCGACTCATTGGATGGCCCGCAGTCTTCAGGCGTTAATGGCTGAGATTGGTGTGATTTGGCTACTCTGCCTCGGCGTCTTTATGGTGGTGGTGTCTTCCGGTGTCCTGGCAGCTTCCCAGTGGCGCAATTTTTCTGCAATCGGACAGTATGGCATTTTGTTCACTTACACACTGGCGTTTTGGGGGGTAAGCCTCTGGGCAGGACGCCAATCGACGCTACAGCTCACGGCCCGGATGCTGCAAGTGGCAACCTTGCTGATTATTCCCGTCAATTTTTGGATGATGGATGGATTACGGCTGTGGCAATCCCCGATCGGCATTGGGGTGAATGGGCTAGCTGCACTTGTTTTAGGTGGAATTCTCTGGACTTTGATGCCCAAGTTGGCAGTTGCGGATGAGCATCCATTGAGCTTACGAACGAACATGATCGGCCTGAGTCTGCTGCACTGGGGTTGGGCCATTGCTGGTATTCCTTTAGTCGCTACCTATTTCGGTACGATCGGCACTGCTTTCCTCACCTATCGCCGGGTTGAGGGGCGATCGCTCCGTTCTTCATCGGATGAAACAGCTCCAGAATCAATTCCCGAATCCTTTGTTGAATCTACTCCTCTGCCATCTATCGGACTTTCTCTGCCCACGCTGATTATTGGCTTTGCCACGTTGCTGCTAGTCGGACGAGCGATTTTAGCCGCCCAGGTACCGTTGTCACAGCTTGGTTTAGCACTTGGCATTTGTGGTTGGCTGTTCTGCTGGTTGGCGCGCACCCAGACTCAGGCTCTAGCCAATCTATGGAGCAAAGTGGGGGTGGGACTGCTGTTAATAGGATGGGCGATCACGATCGCGGCAGAACCTCCAGGACAAGCATTGGCGATTAGTGGATTGGGCCTGTGGCTGATTGGCGATCGATTGCGACGCACCGGAGCAGTTACCAGTCTGATAGCCTTGCTCACGGTTGGATTGCAAGCCTATGCGCTACTTTGGCGAGTTCTGCCGATCGACTGGCGGCAAGAGATTTTAGCGACGGCAGCGCAAATGCTGGGTAATGAGGGAATGCCGATTGTGCTGCTGAGTTTAGCCGGGTTTCCCTATCTCTGGTTGATGTTGGGTCTGTCTGGTCGATTGCGTCATCGGCCTCACCTGGCTCATCTCACCGATGCCTGTGCTTGCGGACTGGGGAGTTGCTTAATTCTGATCAGCTTGACGAATCCCTGGGTGCGATCGCTCACCTTACTGGGGTCTGCGGCAACGTTAGGTTGGGTGCTCCGGCAGCGTTGGGTTCTGCAGCGGCAATCAAGACATGCGGCCTGGATTTACCTTTGCCATAGTTTGAGTTTGGCGGCCTTGCTGTCCTGGTTAGATGCCTATTTCCCCGGATTCGACGGGTTCGATTGGGCAAGAGTGCTGCTGGTGATTATGGCGATTGAGTGGGCATTCAGTTTAGGCCGAGCAACCATTTGGCGGCAAAGCTGCTGGCGTCTAGGTTTAGTCCTTGCAGGCATGAGCTATGTCCTCCTGCTGGCTAATTCTACCGATCGTCTCTCTGACTATGGATCGCTGGTTTGGTTGGTCACTCCGACTCTGCTGACGGGTCTGGCTGTTAGGAAGCCTTCTTCTCAAGCGGCTGGATTGAGCACGGGCGCACTGTTGGCACAATTGCTGTTGCTGCGTTCGGTTGAAACGGGGCTGATTGCTGCTGTTGTAGCTACTGGATTGATGGTGATCAATACCTGGAAATTGCCGCAGTTACCTCTGGCACTGGTGACGATCGGTTTTGGGCTAGGGACTGAGGCGACTGCGATCAATCGTTTCTATCCCGAATGGTTGAACTTCGAGGGGATTATGCTGCTGCTGGCTGGCAATCTCTGGCTACTCTGGCTGCTGCAAGATATTTGGTCACGGCGATCGGCAATCAACCCAGAATCCGACTTAGAATCTGCTGGGCCTGCTCTGAGCCAACATTATGCGGCAGCAGCAAATCTCTGGGCAGGCGGCATGGCGCTGTTTAGTCTAATTAGCCTGAGTTTGCATGGTGTGGCGGCCTACGGATTTCCCGATCAATGGCAGATTTCATTCTCGCTGATCATCAGCGCTGCCTTACTGACCACTGCAATGCTCTATCACCTCTGGCGACAGGGTGTGAGTGAACCGATTTTTTATGGGTTGGCTTGGGCGATCGAACTCCTGGCTGTGATGCTGGTTGGCTGGCAACTTCGATCGATTGAAACCCTGGCAATTTTCACCTTGGGTTTAGGACTTGTAAGCCAAATCGGGGGTGATCTCTGGGTTCGTTGGTCTGATCGGACTTATCGCAACAGTTGGCATGGGATTCCGTTACTCTATGCGGGGTTGGGACTCTGGCTCAGTCATCCAACTTTGACCGCAACTACTGGACTCTATACTTTAGCGGCTGCGCTGATTGGGATTGGCGTGGGTCGTCGCTTGCCCCGCTTCAAAGGGCTGACGATTGCCTCGCTGATTCTGATTTCGATCGGACTATATGAACTGCTGGTTTATCAGCTATTGCAGGCGAGCGGGGGCGCAGTCGGAGATGGGGTGACGCTGTTAGCTGGATTGGCGGCTCTGATCGCGATAGGTGAATGGATCGGGCAGCGAGGTTTACGCCCCTATTTGCGACTAGAAGCAAATGAACTGGAACCGATCGCCCATTTGCATTGGGGAGTTGGCAGTGGTTTAGCGCTGCTGGCCGTGCCGCTGGGCCTCAGTCAGGCTCGGTTAGGGGTATGGCTATTCGTCATGCTGATTCTCACCGTCTATGCGCTGGTGTATGGCAGAACGAATTCCGCTAGAGTTTCGGCTGATATGAATCGCGATCGCTGGACTTACTTTGGTATTCTGGAAGCCCTGTTTACGGTCAGCTACTTGCTCTGTCGGCTGGTGCCCGATCGAGATTGGCTGTTCACTTGGGCTAGTATTCTAGCGGCAGTGATTGCGGTAGCCCTCTATTTTTTACCTTGGCATTCCTGGGGTTGGTCGCAGCGTCCTTGGCAACGCATGGCGATTCTGTTACCGGGAACGATCGTCATCCTCACTCTCTCCCAGATTTCGCTGCAAAGTCTGCTGATGGTTGCCGCTTTCTATGTCTGGATGGCCAAAGCCGAAGCCCAGCCTCGCCTCAGCTATGCGGGATTGGCGATGTTTGATTGGGCTGCAGTGCGGTTTTTATACGATCAAGATCTGCTGAACCTGTCCTGGATGAGTGCTTTGTTGACGCTGACCCTGCTCTATATGGCCCAACTGGATCCAGATTTTCAAGGAACTTCGGCGAAAGAACAGCGGCATTGGCTGCGATCGATCGCGGTGGGCTTGCTGAGTTTGACGTTGCTCTATCAAGCAGAACTGGAAACAGGAACGGCCCTGACGATTCGTCTGCTGACGTTGGGCTGGGCGATCGGACTGATCTTATTGGGATTGGTGCTGCGCGTGCGAGCCTTTCTTTACATCGGCACCCTGACGTTTGTGGTGCAAGTGCTGCGCGTTCTCTGGCTTTTCGTGAACAGCTATTCGCTGCTGCTTTGGGCGATCGGAATTGTGATCGGGCTGCTGTTTATCTGGATTGCTGCGACGTTTGAAGCACGCCGTAGTCAGGTCAGCGCCATCATGCAATATTGGCTGGGGGAATTAGGAACCTGGGAGTAATGTCAGTTTTTGGTTCATAACGTCATGGGCGCGATCGGTTCAATATCCGGATCGTTGCCGCCAATTTGTGTCGTGCGCAATACCCAGACCGTTGCATAATGTCTCAGAAAAACTCTTGCCACGGTATCACTGGCTAATCTAGGCAGCAGGGTGCGCCAGCTACTCAATCCGATCCGCAAATTTTGCAGCGGTGCATCTTCTAACGTACAGCCCAAATTATATTCATTCTTATCCCAGTCCGATCGGGGTGCACCCAAAGGCTGCAATTCTAGCCGCAGGGCTTTACTGAGCTGAGACAACTGACGCGCCCGACCTTGTTGCTCTGGATGATTGGCCAACCACTCCTGCACAACCGGATTGGTGTGAATCGCCTGTTCAATTTGACGAATGCTGGCAAACAGCGCCTGATTGGAATCCTGAGCGCAATTGTTAGCAGGTCCAACATAGGTGGCACCGGTGCCATTGCCAATCCGATAGCGAGCGGTCATTGCCTCAAGTTGTTGCATCATTACACCCAGAGCAGACCGTTGCACGCCATTAATCTCAAAGCTGTTGGTGAAGGGATCGAGTTTAATCAAAATATCGCAACTGGGCCGCACTCCCGCCCAACCAAATTGCCGATCGCCCATATAACGAGACCAGTGTAATATACCCGCAACAATTCCATCGGTATTATGAGTATAAACCTGATAATACTGAATATCAAACCGGAGTTCGTTAGCCAGGGGTTCCTGCACAACGGTTGCCAAGCCATAGGCAAAGTGACCAAAAAAGATTGGACTTGCTGCTGCAGGCTCTTTTTTGTTGCCTCCAATGCCACCATAGACATGCAGCAACAACGCTCGATCGCCTACCTGCCATGCATCGATCGCGGCCTGAATTGACTGGTCTGTCGGGCTGAGCAGCACCGAGCTAATTTTTCCCTTTTGGACTCCTGGATCAGCCCAGGCTTGCTGCCGAATGTACTGGTATGCCGGTTTACGTCCGAAGATGACGCGATCGGGCTGAAGCCGCAGTAAGGCTCGGGGAGCAAAGGACTGAACCACGAAAAGACCTGCTGCATCTTTGGCTCCATAAATATACCAGCCAGTTTCATTCGGAGCGGATTTTTCGATCTCGTGGCTCGTGGAAGGGAAGCAGCCGTTTTGATCAGCCATAACTTGCGGCATGCGCACCGTTTCGATCGGTCCATCAAACTGCCGCGACTGAGGATTGAAGTGAGCCACTTGAAACTGATCAGTGCCAGCAACGGGCTGTTTGAATTGCACCAGGGCATAATAGCGGCCCGTGATTTGAACAGGCTGGCGATCAACGCGTAGAATGGTTGCAGGAATAGAATTGATATCCTTAGTCTGATGCGAATCAGATTCTTCGACCGTCACATCACCAGCAAGCATCACGATCAAATCATCGATCGGATGGGAACCGGCCAGCGATTCCAGGGGACCAACCTGCTGCCAATGATTGAGTCGTTCCGGATGGATCAAACCACCATATTCACTGGTGTATTCCGCATAAACACTAAAATGGACATCACGAGTCACTGCTCGCACCAAATTCTTTAGAGCGGGCTGATCGTGCCACTTCAATTTCACCACCTGACCGACTAAATGCTGATACAAAGCGGGTGCATGGTGGATTTCAAACAAAGCGCCCCGAATCTTCGATCGATCCTGCTGGTCGGGCAGAATTAAGCGGCCCATCCAATCGCCGATCGGACGATACCAGGCCGGATCAACCGTTTGAGCGATCGGATAATAGTCGGGCTGATTGAAGGCAGCCTGTCGGTAAAGATCATAATTGCTGGGTTTGCGCGGAATAGACTGCTGGGTCGGCAGTAATTGACCCTTCAAAATTCTGAGAATGTAGTCTATGGTGTGTTGTAAATGACTGTGTCCGTCTGGCAAATAGGCTTTGGGATCCATCATGCCGCCCGGAACCTGGTGACCCACCGGCCCTAGGGAAATCAGGCTGATTTTGCCCAGATGTTTGGCTCGGTTCCAATAGGAGAGCGGAAACAGTGGCCAGCGCCCCGGAAACATAATCGGTCCCAGTTTCTCAACCGAATCTTTCTCGCCGACTAAATGGTAGAGATGCTCCAGCTTCAGCACATTACAATTACCGCTAATCACGCCGCCCAAAGAGATGACGCTGATTGGGGCATCGATCGCCCGTCGCAAAAAGGGTGCAGCCGCTGTTGACATCTGACCACCCCCGCTATAACCAATCAGGGTTACAGGAATACCGCTCCCGAGGGGATAGCCATTCTTGAGCAGGGAATTGTACATAATTTGAGCAATGCCCTGGTTATAGAGCGGACCATAGCGACGATCGGCAGAAACCGAGACAATCAGCACGTTGCGGATATTGACCATCAGACCCAATATGCTGGCCGGATTAGCAAACCGGAGCTTATCAGCCAATCGCCATAGAAAAGCGAGGGGTCGATCTTCGTTAAGGGGATTATTCAGGACCGAATAGGTCATCAAGCCGCGAATCAGTGCCATATCATCAGGCAAGGCTGGGGTTAAAGCATCTAGAAAATCTTCTACGTCGGGTAAATATTCTGAGCTAGATTGACCGATCCCATCTAAGTAGATGACATAGCGACTGATCGACTGATCATCCTGGATTGGTTCTGCTAATGTTCCCACATTCACAGTAGTATCGATCTCATCATTGTACCAACCTGCCCACCAGCCCAGGGTTTCTAACGGAGCCAGCAGTCCTGCAACGGCGATCGCCAAAATCCCAATCCAGATTAAATCAAAAATGAATCGAAACCAATCAGGCAAGTTATCGTGCCAACTAAAAATGGCTTCCCGAATTGGATCCAGCAGAATCGCCACAACGTAAGTCAAACCCAAAATCCCGATCAGACCTGAGATTGCTAGAATCCGGTTTTTCAAGGCATCGGGTCGTTCTTTGCGGGCAATGGCAATGGTGTTGCCTAAGGCGGGTTCTGGTAAGGTGAATGCTTCTTCAAAGCGCTGACGGGCTGTTTGAATCAACTGCTGTGCTTCTGGTACGATCGCCTGCGGATTGCTGATCAAAGGCAAAGCAGGTTTGCCTAGCCCCAATTGCACCAGTTCAGCTAAATCTTCTCGACGGGTGGCCAGTTCAACTCCAGCAACCGTATTCGCCAACAAACGACCTAAATTCGCGATTGGTTGACCAATGCTCTGCTGTAAGAATTGCAGAACCATCCAGCTAAATGCCACATAACCCAGGGCCGCTGTGATAGAAACTTTTGCGATCGCAGAGAAGCCAACCACTAAAGCCAGCAAATGCCAAACCGACAGCAACGAGTAGATGGGTACACCCAAATAGGGAAGTGCGGCCAGAAAGCTGAACAGCAGCGGGGCATAGCTTAAGCCAAAGACACGGGCCAGGGTTTCGAACGGGACATGAACTGACCAGGGAACCAGACAGATTAACCAGGTGCTCAATACTAGAAATAAATAACCAAATGTATATAAAATTGCGCTGATTAACAGGCTAAATATAAAACGAATGGGCTGAACTCGATTAATAAATAAAACAATCGCCTGACCAACCGCGAGAGATAAACCAACAAAAAGTACGATCAGCAGGGCGATCGACAAACCATTCGCAGCATTCCCGATTTGTTCGAAAGCTTCCAGTCGGAAACTAAATGCCCCGGCAAGCAACTCTCGAAGCTGATTGAAATCAATAGCCATAACTGGATTTGGGCAACTGAATTTGGGCGATGAGCAACTGGATTTCTAGTCCAAAAAGCAGAGTTTGCCTTTTGTTTCATCTTGCAATTAAATCACAAAAAATTGGATCGCAATCAAGCTGGAATTACAATGAAATGCGCTTATGAAAGATTCAACGATAGAAACTAATTGTCTGGATGGCTAAGTTGTAACGCGAGATGAATATGGGATGAGGATAGTCTCTCAGGATGATGGATTAAATCATGTAGCATGAGGTTGCTTGAACTGTCCGGGCGGACAAGATTTCTATCTCACAAGAAGTGCATGAGATTGCAAAGTTCCTTTGATGTCGAGCCACCTGCTCCACTGCAACGTCTTTTAGCAGCAAGGTGTCTTTGAAAATGGGGCAATAAGAGGCTATAAGGGGCAGGAGCGCCCATGAAGACGGTGGAGGCGGTGCGATCGGGCGAATCGGTGCAAAATTGGGCGCAGTAGCCAAGTTAGAGCAGCCAAACAAAAGTAGCCAAACAAAAAGAGGAACAGTTCCAAAACCAACGAGCGAAAATCGCTAGCTGTTGGGAACTCCTCCTCCGCAGCATTCATTCACCTGTGAATTAAAGGTATCAACCTGATTTGTCAATCTTGTGATTGAGAAATGACATTGAGATGACAAATTCAGCGCCATCGAAGAAAAAAATTTCTGCCTGTCGATCGATCGCCCTCGATCGCCCATCAGGTTATATCCTGACTTTTATGGGGTATCAGGACTGCTGGAGGACTAGCCAGATGTTGCCTATCTTTTATTCCGACGAATTTTTGGACCATGATACAGGGTTTTATCATCCTGAAAATGCGGGTCGGTTACAGGCGATTACCACTGCCCTGCGATCGGCTACCTGGGCCAATCAACTAGAGTGGTGTCTACCCAAACCAGCAGACTTGTCTGATTCTCGACTGGCTGAAGCGCTTTATGCGGTGCATCCGCCTCGGTATGTAGCTGCGGTACAGGAATTAGCTGCGGCTGGCGGGGGCCAAATCGATCCCGATACGATTGTTTCTCCTCGCAGTGCGGAGGTGGCTTTATTGGCGGTCAATGCCTGGTTGGATGGGGTCGATCGGGTTTTGCAAACTGGAAAGCCCGCTTTTGTGTTGGCTCGTCCGCCTGGACATCATGCCTTGGCTCAGCGTGGAATGGGATTTTGCATTTTCTCGAATGCGGCGATCGCGGCTTTTTACGCCCTGCAACAGCCTGATATCGATCGGGTGGCGATCTTGGATTGGGATGTGCATCATGGGAATGGCACGCAGGCGATCGTCGCATCCTCTCCCCAGATTGCCTATTGTTCGCTGCATGAGTTTCCCCACTATCCCGGCACCGGAGCCGCGTCAGAACGAGGTTTGTTCCAGAATGTGCTCAACTTTCCCATGGCCGCAGGCAGCACCCTCCAGGATTATCGGCCTCTGTTTGAAACTCAGGTGATGCCCTTCTTGCAGCAGTTCCGCCCCGATCTGCTGATTGTCAGTGCGGGATATGATGCTGCCAAGGCCGATCCGCTTGCCCACATTGCCCTGCAACCCTCGGATTATGGCATCTTCACGGACTATTGTCTGCAACTCACCTGCAAAATTCTGTTCGGGTTGGAAGGCGGCTATGACTACGGAGCGCTGGCTCAATCGGTTGTGAGTACGATCGATCGCTGTTTGACCCTAGACAATTTGCCAAAGACAACCTGACAGCCAAGGTAAAGCCAAAAACTGAAAATAGATGCAGCAAACCGATGCAACCGATGCAACCCTTTACCGGAGTGATAAAACTTGGCTTTGCAATCAAACTCAGCGCAAAATTGCGACCACGAAGCCTTAGACTAAAGAATGCAACTTTTTGCACTATTGTTTCACAGAGAGTCATCGAGTTAACCCGTGCGTAAGGTCATCATTGCTGGCAACTGGAAAATGTATAAAACCCGTGCAGATGCACTGGATATGCTACAGAATTTTCTCAATCACCTTGAACCGATTCCGGAAGATCGAGAAATTGTCATCTGTGCTCCCTTCACGGCCTTAGAAACGTTATCTAGCGCGCTGCACGGCACTCGTGTACGGCTTGGTGCTCAAAACATCCACTGGGAGGCAGAAGGAGCCTATACGGGTGAAATTTCTGGACCCATGCTGGTTGATTTAGGGGTTCGCTATGTGATCGTGGGCCACAGCGAGCGACGACAGTATTTTGGTGAAACGGATGCGACTGTAAATCTCCGGCTGCGGGCTGCTCAGCGCTTTGGCTTAACCCCCATTCTCTGTGTTGGTGAGTCGAAACAGCAGCGGGATGCGGGTGAAACCGAAGATTTGATTTGCGGCCAGCTCAAAGAAGATCTGCAAGAGGTCGATCAGACGAATCTGGTGATTGCCTATGAGCCAATTTGGGCGATCGGCACAGGCGAAACCTGTGAGGCCGTTGAAGCCAACCGCATCATTAAGCTGATTCGCAGCCAGCTGACCAATCCAGATGTTTCCATCCTGTATGGTGGTTCAGTGAAGCCCAATAATATTGATGAGATTATTGCGCAACCCGAAATTGATGGTGCTCTAGTTGGAGGAGCCAGCCTCGCGCCTGGAGATTTTCTGCGGCTTGTTGACTTCCAATCCTAGGTGATGGTCCAGCGGTTAAAAGTAGGTTGGTAGATAAAAAAGAGGGCATGAACGGGGTCCAAAAGCACATTTGGATTAGGGGTTTTCATGCTCTCGCAGATACTGCCACACCTGCCGCAGCACTTGCTTGCTGGGTTCAAACGTGATTTGGGCTAATGCCTCTTGAAAGGGCAACCAGGCATAGTTTCTGATTTCTGTTGCTTGACAGGTAACTCGTTGCGATCGCACCTGGGCTACAAAGTAGGTCACGGTTTTGTCGATCGCCTGCTTTTTCTTGACAAGATGATATTGCTCACAAAAAGATTGGGTGCCGATTAGCTCAAAGCTGCGGATGCCGGTTTCTTCCTCAAACTCACGACAGGCTGTTTCGATCGCGCTTTCTCCCGCTTCGGCATGTCCTTTCGGAAAACTCCAGTGACCTGCATGATGCTGAACCAGCAGAAATTGTTCAACGCCAGCCTGGATGTAAATTGGCACAATGCCAAATGCCTGATCTTTCTTAGCCATACTTTAACTTAACCAACTTCCCCATCATTGCCATGGCGAATCTCTATAAATGACTTTCAGTAAATGAAACAGCCCCAATTCTGGATGGCCTCTCCTAACCAGAAGCCAGGGTTATGGGGGCAAAAGATCAGCCATTTTGACCGAGACAACGAGATTGAACCACTCCGGAGTGGAAAAGGCATAATAATATAGACCCGTTTAGCAAATTTTAACGGGAATGAGCTGCGTTAGTCTGAGCAGGCATTGCTGAGGCATGACTGTATTCATGACTGTTCCCCACCTTGACTATCAGGACGAATGACATCCACATCCTCTGCGACGACTCCCCCTCGATATTCTCCAGTTACGCTTGAACGGGCTGAACGAGCCGCTCACTGCACTCCCTTTCAACTGACTCTGTTCACAACGATGCGGTGGCAAAGTGTTGATCTGCGAGCAATTGCCGGATCTGCCGGAGTTCAGAACGGATATACTCATCAGCCGCTGACTGACAGTGCGATCGAACAACACTTGCTCTGGTTAATCGAAGTCGGACTGCTGCGGCGCGAAGTCGATGGGCAGGGGCTAACCAACAGTTTTCGGTTGACGCCTTTAGGGCATTTGCTGGTGGAACGCTGGCAACAAGGCGATCGCCTATTGACTGTTAACTGGCGCGATCGGTTGGCTAACGCAATGAGCCGGTGGCTCCGTTTACCGAGCTGGTTGCAGCCATTTTAGAGATTGTTGGGCAAGGCTGTCGAAAGAATGATGATGTAGGGAAATTTAAGGAGATCAGTCATGAAAGCCATCATGGTTGTGGGGACGACCTCTCATGCTGGAAAGTCGCTAATCACGACTGCACTCTGCCGGATTTTGAGCCGACGGGGATGGCGCGTAACTCCCTTCAAAGGTCAAAATATGGCGCTGAATGCCTATGTGACGGCAACGGGAGGAGAGATTGGTCATGCTCAAGCGGTGCAGGCCTGGGCTGCGGGGATCGCACCTCGAGTTGAAATGAATCCAATTTTGCTGAAACCTCAAGGCGATATGACGTCTCAGGTGGTCCTGAAAGGGCGTGTGGCAGGCAAAATTGGAGCGGCTGATTATTATGAACAGTTTTTTGAACCGGGCTGGCAGGCGATCGAAGAATCCTTGCAGCGGCTCAGTGAAGAGTTTGACCTGATTATTTGTGAAGGGGCAGGTAGTCCGGCTGAAATCAATCTCAAGCATCGTGACCTGACCAACATGCGGGTGGCCAAATACCTGAATGCACCCACGATTTTGGTGGTGGATATCGATCGAGGCGGAGCCTTTGCCCATGTGGTTGGCACACTGGAATTGCTGGACCCCGAAGAGCGAGCGCTGGTGAAAGGCATTGTGATCAACAAGTTTCGCGGCCAGCTTTCTCTGCTGCAATCCGGGTTGGACTGGGTGAAAGAGCGCACAGGCATTCCGGTGATTGGAGTAATTCCCTGGTTCGATCAGGCGTTTCCGGCTGAGGATTCACTGTCCTTGCTCGATCGCAATAGTGGCAACAGTAACAACGAAATCAACATCTCTGTGATTCGGCTGCCGCGCATCTCAAACTTCACAGATTTTGATCCGCTGGAATCCGAGCCGAGTGTGTCGGTGCGCTATGTCGGGTTGCGCGATACGCTGGGTTATCCAGATGCGGTAATTTTGCCCGGTTCAAAAACCACGATCACCGATCTGATTGCAATGCAGCGCACGGGTATGGCAGAAGCCATCCAAAACTATGCGGCAGCCGGAGGAACCATCTTGGGGATTTGCGGCGGCTACCAAATGATGGGCAAAGTGTTGGCCGATCCTGAAGGGGTGGAAGGACAGGAAGGCCGTTATAAGGGCTTAGGATTATTCCCGCTCAAGACAGTGATTACTGGGCAAAAGGTAGCACGGCAGCGGCTCGTCACTTCCAATGCGCCTCAAGTGGGTCTGCCCGTAGCTGGGTATGAGCTGCATCAAGGCCGCAGTCACCTGGGCATGGAGCCAGATCCTGAAACAGGCAAAACGCTCTTTCAACCGCTGTTTGATGATGCCAATCTAGGAGCGGTTGATATGTCTCAATCGATTTGGGGAACTTATCTGCATGGCATTTTTGATAATGGCCCCTGGCGACGGGCCTGGTTGAATCGACTGCGGCAGCAACGCGGCTTGAAATCACTGCCAACCGGTATTTCCAATTACCGGGAACAACGAGAAGCCATGCTGGATTCCATCGCCGAATTGATCGGCAAGCATCTTGACCTCAATCCAATTCTGTCTCAGTTGGAAAAATAGACCTTCTATTTCGCTGTGACTGTTCGCCATGACTGTTCGCCGTGATTGTTCACCATGACTGCTCGCCATGACTGTACAAGTTCGTTTTTTGCCCGATGATGTGACGATCGATGCCAAAGCGGGAGAACCGTTGCTCCAGGTGGCCGATCGAGCAGGTTTAAAGATTCCAACTGGCTGTTTAATGGGATCTTGCCATGCCTGTGAGGTTGAAATTGAGGGAGGCGATGCCATTTGTGCCTGCATCAGTTCCGTGCCGACCAACTGTCAAACCTTAACAATCAATCTATTTGTTGATCCAACCTGGTAATTCTCTAAATCCTGCGGATTGACCTCGCTAAACAGACGGGGTTCCGCTTCTTTTTTCTGTGAATTCATGCCTTATATCCTTGATGCGGCTGATGCAGCCATGACCTATCCTCACCAAGCTGCAATCGGGCTAGGTAGTAACCTTGGGGATTCTCAGGCCATTCTGGAGGCTGCGCTCAAACAATTAGCCATCACGCCAGGATTGTTGCTGCAAGCTCAATCGCCGGTTTATCGCACGGTTGCAGTTGGACCACCCCAGCCCGATTATTTGAATGTTTGCGCTCTGTTTGCCACAGCAATGGACCCTCAGACGCTGCTGGAAACTCTGCTCTCAACGGAAAACCAGTTTGGCCGCATGCGACGAGAGCGTTGGGGTCCCCGATTGCTCGATCTCGATTTGTTGTTATTTGATGACCTGATTCTCGATCGGCCCGGTTTGCAAATTCCCCATCCCCGTATGAGCGAACGAGCCTTTGTGCTGGTCCCACTCAACGATATTGCACCAGATTGGATTGATCCGGTTTCTGGAAAATCGATCGCAGAACTGCTGCAACAGGTAGACTGTTCTGGAGTTCTATCTTGCTCAAGCTATTCTGCTTAAAGTCCGCTTAAATTGAGCACAGATTGACCCCTTGAAAATCCTAATTTTCCCTTTGCTTGAACTATGCCGATCGGACCCGAACCCCCTCAGCTCTTGCGCCACAAGCTTCTATACAAAGGTCGCAAATTTGACTATGAAGTGAGCCGTCTAAAACTGCCGAATGGGGCAGAAGGCGAGTGGGAATGCGTTCGGCATCCGGGTGGGGCTTTGGCCGTTCCCGTTACCCCCGAAGGCAAACTGGTTTTGGTGCGGCAATATCGGTTTGCGGCCCAGGGTCGGCTGCTAGAATTTCCGGCAGGCACGGTTGAACCGGATGAAGATCCCGCTACAACCATTCGACGCGAAATTGAAGAAGAGACAGGCTATCGAGCCAATCGCTGGCAAAGTCTGGGCAAATTCTATCTGGCTCCTGGCTACTCCGACGAGATTATTTATGCCTTTTTGGCACAGGATTTGGAACTCCTGGAAGTTCCGCCCGAACAAGACGAAGACGAAGACATCGAAACGGTATTAATGACCCCTGAAGAACTGGAGCAGGCGATTTTGCGAGGTGAACCGATCGATGCCAAATCCATTTGCAGCTTCTTCCTGGCCCGCCCCTTCTTATGAAAGTCCTCAGGCTTGGAGGTGTATAATCAGTCGATTGTCCGAGTTTTACGGGTGAGGGATAGCTATCTATGAAGAAAATTTCAAAATTGACGATTGGAACAACATTGTTGATCGCCTCCCTTGGCATTGGCATTTCAGTCAGAGCAGACACCGTTCAGGCTCGCTGCGATATCTATCCGAAAGGTGAAGATCGGGCCACCTCTTCTGGACCCTGTACGTTTTCGCAACGTCAAGGGATTGTTGGCATCCAATTACAGAATGGTCAACGCTATGATCTGACTCCAAATGATGATCAACCGGGCCGCTACCTTGATCCGAACGGCGAAACGGCCTATCTCGAAGATGGCTTAGGGGATGCAGGGCAAATCTATCGTTTGGCAACTGAGTCCATTTACGTATACTGGGACCCCGCGCCCTACACTCAGGGAGGCTCTAATCAGAGCAGCCAATCCTCTGGTTCTGGAACAATTACTCCTGCCGAATCGACCGATATGGCGCTCGTTGGTCAGACCGTTAAGGGACTGAGTGATCTGGTAAGCGCTCGGGCTGGACAAGCTGAAACCCAGATTACCCAACGGGGCTATGAATATGTCAGAGGCGAACAAGGGGTCGATAATACAGCCTTTGCCTATTGGCGAGAACCCGAATCTGGGCTCTGTATATTAATCGCTACGAAAGAAGGTCGCTATGACAGCATTGTCTACGCGAGTGTGGAAGACCAGACAACCTGTCGCTAAGTTCAAGCTTCGATTGATGTGAAATAAGTTGATCATCGGCACTGCAAATGAGTTTAAGCTTCGCAGTGCCTTTTGTTTTGAATGATACGGCCCAAGCAAGATCAGCTCAGTTTTCTCTAAAGTGCGCCTTCATCCGCTTCAGAAAAGACGTAATTGTAGAATTCAGTGCCAGTCTTGACGTTAATCACCACAACTTGACCTGTTGAGCGATCGTACATAACCCGCACTTGTTCATCTTCTCCTACAAACATATTTCCAGAGGTTCGCTTCAGGTATCCATGAAATTTGAATTCGCCGTCGGTGATTTGCATGACGATTTCATTGGAGCTGACCTCGGTTACATAAGTCACAGGAGGATTGTTCTGAGCCAGTAGCTGTCCCTCTTGCATTTGCGGAGAATCAGTTTGGCCAACATAGGAAGCTGCTTGAGCAGAGGTATCCAGCCCCATGGATGCTAGAGCCAGGAAGATCATCAGCGAGGTAATTCGGATATTCATCGTGTTTCGTTTGATGCTTGAGTAACCTAGAATTTGCCCCAATCTTCTCACGCATCCATTGAGAGGCCAGATATTTTTACACTGATGTAATGCTGATCTGACCTAGCTGCTATTCACTTAAAACGATGCCGGATACCAAATTTGCTCGATCTGCTGCACGATCGCTTCAGCATCCGATCGATCTTGCGAGTCGTTGAGGCAGACGGTCACATGGCCCAGTTTGCGGCCTGGACGGGCAGCGGTTTTGCTATACCAGTAGAGGTGAGCGTTCGAAATTTGGCTGAGCTGATGCTGCTTTTCAGCATAATCCGAGGTGGCGCTTTCATAGCCCAAGAGATTCACCATGACGGCTCCGCCACAGGTCAGGGCAGCACTGCCAAGCGGTAGGCCACAAACAGCCCGGAGCTGCTGCTCAAATTGGGAAGTGACGCAGGCATCCAGGCTGTAATGTCCAGAATTGTGGGTGCGGGGGGCAAGTTCATTGACCAGGACTTGCTGATCGGCAGTCAGGAAAAATTCAAAGCCCATCACCCCGACATAGTTGAGGTTTTCCAAGACAGAACGGGCGATCGTCTCAACTTGAGCAACAACAGTGGCATCCCATTGATCGGTGACAAAGACGCGACGACAAACCTGATTCACCTGCTGCGTTTCAACGACTGGATAAATCACCTGGGTACCGTCGATCGATCGAGCCGCCATTACCGCTAATTCGCACTCAAACGGCACAAATTCTTCCAGCAGCCAGTGGTGATCAGATTTGGCAGTGCCGATCGGCGGCAAATCAGCCTCAGTTTTCAGAATTAAAGTGCCCTGGCCGTCGTAGCCTAATCTTCTAGCTTTCAGCACGGCAGGCAGGCCAAATTGCTGTAGGGCTGCAACAGTCAAATCTCCAGTGACGGCTGCAAAGCGGGGCATCGGTACACCAATTTTCTGCAAGAACGATCGCTGATCCAGCTTGTCGAGCAAGGGTATCAAAGCAGTAAGTTGGGGATAGAAGCAAGCGCCCTGGTCCGCTAATTTTGATAGGGCAGGCAGATCGACAAATTCGTTCTCGAACGTGATCACATCACATTGCTGCGCTAACTGAGCTGTTCCTGCCGCATCCGCAACGGCTGCCAAAACGGTTTCACTGGCGATCGAAACGGCTGGATCGGTCAAGCTGGGCGTTTGCACCACGAGCTGAATTGCTAGCTTCTCTGCGGCATCTGCCATCATCCAGGCGAGCTGTCCGCCGCCAATCACCCCCACTCGTTTCATGGATCGTTGCATCTGAGTTGTTTAGTTTGACTGTCGAGTTTGACTGTTGGGTTTGACCGATCGCACACTCAGAGATTTCATGCATCAAACCTTATCGGCAGCCTAGCGAGTCGCGAGTCGCAGTGCCTGTTTGACTATTAACTCCACTGGCCCGCTGACACAGTTCTTTGACTTGCGCCCCGTCCAAAATGGCATCGGTGAAATCAGCTCCGGTGATGTTGGTATCGGCAAAGGTCGATCGTAGCAGAATGGCTTCCACAAACACCGCGTCGCTGAGGTTGGCCCCATCCAATTTAGTCTGATCGATCATGGCGTTCGTCAAATCTGCCCCATGTAAATTGGCCTGAGTCATCACAGAAGCACTAAAAACTGCACCTCTCACGTCGGCAGCTTCGAAATTCGATCGTTCCAGATTGGCATTGGAAAACTCAGAGCCTTGCAGTTCCTCGCCGGAAAAATCATGGCCCTTTAAGTCGGCATTGCTGAACGATCGCGGCACGGTCCAGTCAGCCCAGGCTGGCAAACTGCATAGCCACACACCAACCGTCAGCACCAACCCTATGAGCTGCTTCATGCCCTTTCCCCCTGCTAGTCTCTTCCTGATCAGGATAACGTGGGATCGAGCTTTGCTCTGCGATTGGGTCACCGAATCTATCGAGGGTTGGAAGTCTGATTTTGAGCTTGCTGAAGCAACTGAGCAGCGCTGTTGGCCCATTGAGTATTGCGCTGAGCGGTAAACAGATCGCGGGCATATTGCAAAACCTGCTGAGCATCGGCATATTGGCCCTGTTTCAGAAACACTAATCCAGCGCCGTAGTAGGCGTTCGGATAGTTGGGATTGGCCTCTGCTGATCGCCGAAAGGCATTGAGTGCATCTTCTAACTTGCCCTGCTGATACCAGATCGTGCCCAGGGTATAGTGGGCTTCTGAATAATTGGCGTTGATTTCGATCGCTTTTTGAAAGGCAGCGATCGCATCATTGGTTTGGCGCTGTTGCAGATACAGTAAGCCGAGCTGATAGGCCGGTTCTGCCGCATTTGAACTCAAGTTCATCGCCTTTCGGAAAGAGGTGATCGCCTCTGGGATATTGCCCTGCTGCTTGCGGACCAACCCCATGTTGTAGTGGGCGAGGGCCATGTTGGGTTCAAGCTCGATCGCCCGATTCAAATATTCTTCAGCCTGGGTTAAATTGCCGCCCTCTAATAGCGCTGCCCCTAAATTGGCATAGGCCATTGCCAAACTGGGGTCTGCCTGAATGGCTTGATAGAAAGAAGTTGCTGCCGCCTGTAACTGTCCCTGCTGCCGCAATGCCAACCCTAAATTGTAGTGGGCAGGTGCTAGCGCTGGATCCAACGCAACAGCCTGCCGAAATGCCGCGATCGCCTGATCAACCTGTCCCTGCTGGATATATTGCAACCCTAGCTCCAGTTGGGCCGCTGCTGCCTGAACATTTGCGGGAATTGTGGGGGTGGGGGTGGCTGGAGTCGTCGGCGTTGGTGCTGCGGTTTGTGACCAAGCTGGCAGGGCGATCGCCAGCCAGAGGCCCAATCCTAATCTGATCGGACCGGTTTGAATCATGCGCAGCTTCCAATCTCGATTCATGCTAGGTTTCACTGGGTTGCCTGGTTTGCGGGACTTTTACTTGAGAGCATCGCTTCATCATGATGTCGCCAGGAATTTTAGCCCAGGAATCGCTCAATGAATCTCTATTTTTTGGATGACTTGCCTGATCGATTGAGCAGCCCTTTAGGAGCAATCCCGATTGTTGAGAGACCCGTCTGGCATTTTCGTTTTGCAAAACTTGGCGCTGTTTAAATCCGTCCCTGTCACGTCTGCCCCGCTTAAATCGGCCCGTCGCAAGTTGGCTCCTGCTAAATTGACCCCAATGAGTTTGGCTTCAGTCAGGTCCGCTTTGGCCAGATTCGTCCCCAGCAGAATGGCATTGTTGAGATTGACCCGCTGCAAGTTGGCTTCACCCAGATAGGCATTGCTGAGATTCGCTCCTGACAAATCTGCATCAGTCAGGCTAGCATTGCCAAAATTGGCATCCTGCAAGTTCGATCGGATTAAACGAACCCGGTTCAGGGAAGCTCGCGGCAAAGTGGCACGCGATAAATTGGCCTCCGTTAAGACGGCATTATCCAGATCTGCCCCACCTAGGTCAGCTCGTCGCAGATCGACCGATCGCATCATCGCCCGACTCAGGTTGACATCTCCCAAATCGGCATCCCGTAGATTAGCGTCATTTAAATTGGCGCGAACTAAGTTGGCTCCGCTCAGATCTGCGCCCACCAGATCACTCTGTCGCAGAACAGAATCTCCTAAATAGGCTTGGCTCAAATAAGCTCCGTTCAATTCTGCTTCTGTCAGGTTCGCCTGATTTAAGATGGCCTCGTTCAAAATTGTTTCGTTCAGTTTGGCCTGACTGAGATTCACCTCACTCAAAATCGTCCTGGTTAGATTGGCGGATGAAAGGTTAGCGCCCTGCAAATTCACCTGCCGCAGGCTGGCATCCTCCAATTCTGCCTGCTTCAGATTCGCTCCCTCTAAAGAAGTGTGGTCTAAGTCGCATTTTTGGCAGACTTTACTCTCCAATAGTCGGTTGACGCGATCCGCTTTGGCAGCATGCCGCGAAATCACCCCAATTAGGACGATCGCCAGAAATCCCAAAAATAGGGTCAGGATACTGAAGGCCCGTATGTCTCGGTTGTCTAGCTTATGTCCGTTGAGGGAGATCATTACCACTGGGGGTTTACTTCACGATTAGTCTAGCGTTTTGTCACCCTCCCCAAACTTTCTGGAGCACCTGTTCAGGGGAAACATCTGAAAGTTGTTTGGATGGGGCTTGCAGGGCCAGGAATTTATCGGCCTTAGGTAAAACCGTTTCAGAGTCTGTTGCTCCTAATAGCGCTAGCGTGTAAACCTGAAGCGCCACGGCTAAGTGAAGTGGCACCCCTTCCACCGTCAGCAGCAAGTTCGCGCCTGCAATCATCGCGGCCTGCTTGCCCACATCTCCTGGCTTGGTGACTTTCAAGCCGGGGCAGGCTTGCAGCAGTGTGGAGGCAAACCCCTGATCGGCTGGATCTTGCAATACGACGATCGGGATCTCAGGCTGCTTTTGCTGGAAATCTTGCACAATTCTTTGCCAATGCTCGATCGGATAAACCGCTTCGGCTCCGCCATAGAGCAGCACGTAGCCATTCACACCCAACTGTTTGCGCTGCGCATCGGCCCAGTCTTGATCGGACTTGGGAATTCGCACTGCCAGATCGGGACAGGATGTCGTCATGCCCAACCCTTGCAGCAGGTCGTGATATGTCAGGGGGACATATTGCTCTGGCTTAATCAGCACCGAGTCGGTTAGGAAGAAATTGCCGTTGCCGTGCGTATAGCCAACTCGCTTGGGAATGCCTGTCAACCATAGCAGCAGGCCAATGCCACTCTGCCGACCGGAGGAGAGGACTGCTTCATATTCTCGATCGCGCAGCACTCCTAAAAGATTGGCCCAATCAGCAGGGCTGTTGCGATCCTTGAAGTCGAAAGTCAACACATCATTGACGGATTTGGAGACTCGATAGGCCGCTTTGGCGCGAGGCTCAACCACAACGTCAATTTCAGCATTGGGATAATTCTGTTTCAGGTCGTCCAGGGTGGGGAAGAACAGAATTTGCTCGCTGATTCCGCCAGGGATAAGGGCTACTAATCGCATAAGATACGCTGTACAGGATCTGAACAGGTGGGTAACGGACGTTCTGTTTTACACAAAAGGCTGATGCCTCGATTAACTTAGCAGGTCAGTGATCCTGGATTCAACTATCTCGCGAACACTTTGCTGCCAGGTTACACTTCTCGGCAGTTTGCCAACGGATTCTGCTCATTTCTTGAGTAGAAACATTTGTAAGCATAGACGATCGCCCCAGCAAAGCTTACATAATCCTGAATCCTTTTAAGTTTTGCCAAGAGTCGATCTATCGTTAAGGAGAAATCTTTCAAGGTAGTAGGTTTTTAGTAGCAAAAAGCACCAACTTTCTTTACCGTTTCTTATCTGAAAAGCTGACAAACTTTGATTGCGAAACTGAGAAAGAAATCAGCACTAGATCAATTCGATGGTTCTCCTGGTTCGATTGAGGTTCATCGCTCAAACTGCCTGATTTTTCGAGATTTCTGCTCGTTGCGCAGTTGATTCATCCCGATTCTTTTAACGTTTGGACGAGGCATTCTTAAGCTTTTCAACGGATTTGCAGTATTTGAGTGAGGGAGCGATTGGTCATCCTAGCACTAGTGGTTTACGAACCCCTAAAAAACTCACTTCAAGTCACCTTTGTAGGATTTTGGTTGTTCTCCTTTACTTGACCTCTTTTCGCTTTTACGGCATTTCTTCAAGGATGTTTCTATGACAGTTACGACCATTCAGGAATTAGAACAGCTGATTGCGCAAGTCAAAGCCGCTCAGGCCCAATATGCGACGTTCAGCCAAGAGCAGGTGGATTTTATCTTCAAAAAAGCGGCGCTGGCAGCCAATGCAGCCCGAATTCCGCTGGCCAAAATGGCTGTTGCCGAAACAGGCATGGGCGTTGTTGAAGATAAGGTGATCAAAAACCACTTTGCCTCTGAAATCATCTACAACAAGTACAAAAACGAGAAAACCTGCGGCGTCATTGACGAAGACAAGGTATTTGGCATTCAAAAAATTGCGGAGCCGGTGGGCATTCTGGCCGGAATTGTGCCCACCACCAACCCCACCTCAACCGCGATCTTCAAAGCTTTGATCGCCCTCAAAACCCGCAACGCCATCATTTTTTCGCCCCATCCCCGCGCCAAGGATTGCACGATCGCAGCCGCCAAGATTGTCCTGGACGCTGCCGTTGCTGCCGGAGCCCCTGCTTCGATCATTGGCTGGATTGATGAACCCAGTGTGCCGTTGTCGCAAGCCTTGATGCAGCATGCTGATATTAGTTTGATCCTGGCTACGGGTGGTCCTGGTATGGTGCGAGCGGCCTACTCGTCCGGCCATCCTTCACTGGGGGTTGGGGCAGGCAACACGCCCGCGCTGATCGACGCTAATGCCCATGTCAAAATGGCAGTCTCTTCGATTTTGCTCAGCAAGACGTTTGATAACGGCATGATTTGCGCCAGCGAGCAGTCGGTGATTGTGCTGGACGAAGTCTATGATGCGGTTCGGCAAGAATTTATGGAGCGAGGAGCCTACTTCCTCAATGCTGAAGAACGCGATCGCCTCGGTAAACAGATTATCGTCAATGGTCGCCTAAATGCGGAGATCGTCGGTCAGTCGGTGCAAAAACTGGCAGAACTGGGAGAATTTTCGGTGCCGGATACCACCCGCGTACTGATCGGCGAAGTGGAAGACATTAGCACGGCAGAACCCTTCGCCTATGAAAAACTGTCGCCGATCCTGGCGATGTATCGCGCCAAAGACTTCACGGATGCGGTAGACAAAGCCGATAAGCTGGTGGAGTTTGGTGGACGCGGCCATACGGCAGTACTCTATACCGATCCAGCCAACACAGCCCATATTCGTCAGTTTGAAGATACGGTGCAAACGGCCCGCGTGCTGATCAACACGCCTTCATCGCAAGGAGCGATCGGTGATTTGTACAACTTCCGCCTCGATCCGTCGCTCACCTTAGGCTGCGGCACCTGGGGCGGCAACTCGATCAGTCAAAACGTCGAGCCCACCCATTTGCTCAATATCAAAACCGTGGCCGAGCGGCGCGAGAACATGCTGTGGTTCCGGGTGCCGCCCAAGGTTTACTTCAAGTACGGGGCGTTGCTGACCGCAGTGCAGGAGCTGGCAGGCAAGCGGCGAGCTTTTATCGTCACTGACAAACCGCTGTATGACCTGGGTGTTACCGATCCTCTGGAAAAAGCGCTGGAGACGATCGGCCTTAAATACGATGTCTTTTACGATGTTGAACCCGATCCTTCATTGGATACGGTGCAGCGGGGTCTGACTCTGATGAATACCTTCCAGCCAGATGTGATTATTGCAATTGGGGGTGGATCGCCGATGGATGCCGCCAAGATTATGTGGCTGATGTATGAGCATCCGGAAATCGAGTTTGAAGGCTTGGCGATGCGGTTTATGGATATCCGCAAGCGGGTGTATGAGCTGCCGCCGCTGGGTCAGAAAGCGCTTTTGGTCGCTGTGCCGACTACCTCTGGCACCGGATCGGAAGTGACGCCGTTTGCTGTCGTGACCGATCGCCGCAACAACATCAAGTATCCACTGGCCGATTATGCATTGACGCCGAGTATGGCGATCGTCGATCCAGAATTGACGTTGAACATGCCAAAGCGCTTAACAGCCTATGGTGGTCTGGATGCCTTAACCCACGCGCTCGAAGCCTATGTGTCGGTGCTGGCTTCGGAATATACGAACGGTCTGGCCCTGGAAGCGATCCGCCTGATCTTCAAGTATCTGCCTAGCGCTTATCACAATGGCGCGAACGATCCGAAAGCTCGCGAAAAAATGCACTATGCTTCGACGATCGCCGGAATGGCCTTTGCGAATGCTTTCTTAGGCGTTTGTCACTCGATGGCGCACCAGTTGGGCGGCGTACTGCATATTCCGCATGGCTTGGCGAACGCCCTGATGATCTCGCATGTGATTCGTTATAACGCCACAGATGCGCCTTTCAAGCAGGCCACTTTCTCGCAGTATAAGTATCCCAATGCTCAGTGGCGCTATGCTCGCATTGCCAACTATTTGGGACTGGGCGGTACGACTGAAGCAGAGAAAGTGAATCATCTGATTGCAGCGATCGAAGATCTGAAACAGCAGTTGGATATTCCGACTTCGATTAAGGCGGCAATTCCGCAGGTGACAGAGGCCGAGTTCTACAGCCATCTGGATAATCTGGCCGATCAAGCCTTTGATGATCAATGTACGGGTGCAAATCCCCGCTATCCACTCATCCGTGATTTGCAGCAGCTCTTGCGGAATGCGTATGAAGGCGTTTCGCCAGTGGAGCCAATCAGCTTGAATGGAAAGGATTGGACGACTCATGCGATCGAGGAGTTTCATCCTGATCCTCAGCCGGTGTAGGCGATAGCTTGCAAAGTTTTGCGGCCCCCTAAATCCCCGTCATGGGATTCTGTCAATAAGGAGCACATAACTCCACCGAGGCAGGCTTGCCTGCCTCCAGTTACTTGAGTCATGACGAGATCTGAGCGCGTAGCTTGAGAATCAAAAAGTTAGCTGTATTCAGATAAGTTCAATCGATGCGTCAACAACCAGTCATTCGTAGTCATCGTCGTAACGAAGCCACAGTTTCCTTGTTCGCTGTCATCGAGGCTGCGCCACTCCCACAAAATCGTAGTCTGATGATGCCTACTGGGATTTAGCCGTGGTCACAGCAAGACAGACGTTAATACCATCGATTGAATCGTTCTGAGCTGTTGGTCAATTTAGATTGAATCTCCTGCTGCATGCATGGGTAGTTGACTCTGATTAAGTGGCCATCTGTAAGCTAGATTCATAATCATTGTGATAGGGTTC
>LUGL01000087.1 GCA_002796835.1 Elainella saxicola E1
AACCTCAAAGGAGAGGAGATTCAATCGTTCCAGGGACATCGAGACAGTGTCTGGTGAGTCGCTTTTAACCGGCAGGGAACGCAGATTGTCTCTGGCAGTGCGGACAACACGATTCGCCTGTGGAACCTCGAAGGAGAGGAGATTCAATCGTTCCAGGGACATCGAGCCAGTGTCTGGTCAGTCGCTTTTAACCGGCAGGGAACGCAGATTGTCTCTGGCAGTGAGGACAGCACGATTCGCCTGTGGAACCTCAAAGGAGAGGAGATTCAATCGTTCCAGGGACATCGAGCCAGTGTCTTTTCAGTCGCTTTTAACCGGCAGGGAACGCAGATTGTCTCTAACAGTGAGGACAACACGATTCGCCTGTGGAATGTGCAAGACCCCAAGCAAAATCTGGTAATTGATGATCTAGATTTGGGGCAAATTTGTACAGTCGCTATCGATCCCCTGGGGGATTACATCCTGGTGGGGGGTGCAAAAGGCATTCGCTTATTGCGGTATCCCCAACTTGGGGTGCGATATGCGCCTCAGCCCTTTCAAAATGATCAACCGGATGGCGAAGATCGATTGGCAGTTGCCAAAGAACTGTATGCCCTTGCCGATGTATTAATGATGCGCAGTCTGGAACCACCCATTGCCGTTGCAATTTTAGGAGGCTGGGGCAGCGGCAAGTCATTTGGCATGCATCTGCTGCAACAGCGCATCACTGATATTCGCTGCCAAAAACTGGAAAAGAAGCAGACCTGGGGGACGGGGAATGAGGCAGATGAGGCGGTGCTTTCCCCCTATGTCGGCCATATTTATCAGATCAATTTTGATGCCTGGACCTATGCCAAGTCTGACCTTTGGGCCAGCCTGATGCAAACCATTTTCTTTGAACTCAACCGTCAACTCAACCTGGAAAAACAGCTCGCAAAAATCGGTGCGGCTGATGCCAGAGCAGCCCTTAAAGCAAAATTGCAAAGTCTGCCAGTACCAGAGCAAGCTACCCCTCTGACAGAGCCTCAACCCAAAACAGGATTTGAAGATCGCTACAATGCTCTTGCCAAGGAACCCGAAAAACTGGAGCCATCCCTGAAAGCCGAAGCAACTTATTTTCGAACCAGATTGGAACAGGTCCAACGGTTGAAGCAGGCAGAAGCGATTTCTTTAGATCAACCCTGGAAGTGGGTTGAATACATTCGCAACTTATTCGAGTTGATTCACAAATCCTGGGTCAAGTTAAAGTTTCGTTCTTTCCTGTTGAGCCTTACCCTCCAGACCTTTGTCATTCATTGGAAACTCTGGCTAAACCGCATTTGGGCAAATATTCAATTCAACCTGGTTGGGACAAAACCACCTCAAGCAGAGAGTCATGCATTACAGTTGCTTGAACAACTTGAAATCAACCTAGAAGTTTTGAAAGGACATTTTCGAGAACAACTAAATCAACCTTCTGCCGACGATGTGAAACCCAGCGATGGCCAAGCAGAAGCCAACCCAGAACCAGATGAAGTGGCGAATGCTGCTGCCCCTGAAAGAGTTATCAGTGAAGAAGAAGCCAAACAATTTGAAGCTATTTTGCTAGAAGCTGCCCAGCTTCAAGACAAGACAACCATATCACCAGAAAAGCTGAATCATCCTGAAACTGGTCAGTATTGGCAGGTCTTAAATCAGATCGATCAAGATAAAGAGGATCGCTGGCAAGATCTGATTTTCCTTGCGAAGAACATTCAGGCAGATGAAGCAGACTTTCTATGCCAGGGGGGTAATGTTTGGGCAGCTTTGAATACCTTAAGTGAAACCGATCGCACTTTCATTTTGCAGCATGAGTTAAATTCACAGTTTTTTCAGGCTTGGCAAGAGGGAACAACCAAAGGAGATTTCCTCTGGGATATGCTGTCTGAATTGAGAAAAGAGGAGCAGAAAAAATTAAATCAAACCCATGTCAGGTTGGAAGATCTCCAGCAGCAAAAGGCGCGACTAGAAAAGGTGCTGCAATTCAAGCGAGATCAGGCTGAGCGAAAAGTGAAGCAAGCTGCCGAAAATGCAGCCTTGGCGAAGGTATTCTTCTCTCGGCTTCAGCACAGCTTCAACAATGGCACAGAAAATTTCCTCGCCACCAAGCTACTCAAAGCTTCAGAAATTAACGTTCCCCAGCTAAAAGCAACCCTTGAAAACCCAGAAGTTAAACAATGGCTGGCGGATACGACTGAATTGACCGAAGCCAACCGTAAACAAATTGAACCATTGCTTCAGGATGCCGACAAAATTAAATCTTTCCTCCAAGACAAACCCCAAAATAAACTAACTGGGTTAATTGATGTACTCAAACATCATTGGGTGAAACTGGTTCTGTTTATCTTTTTGATCAGCGTTCCTATTCTCGTCTATCGCTTTTTGCCAAATGTGATCTCTCTGCTGCCTCAAAGCTTGTTACAACAAATTCCACAGCAAATAACCCAGCTTATTTCAAGCGGACAAGCAGCGATTCAATTTATTTTGGCAACTGCCTTTGGCATACCCAGCATTCGTCAAGCGATCGAGATGGCGAAAAAAATACTGCAACTTCAATCTCAAGCAAACAGAGAGTTTCAAGCCTTTCAAGCAGAAATTGATCAAGAACAGCAACAGCTTGCAATTAACCAATCTGAGCAGATTCAGCAAGCCATTGAAACCTCACAAAACCAACAAGATTATCAAAAAATTGAAGAACAACTTGCCATCACAAAACGCGAAATTGCAAAGCTGGAAATTCAAGCAGAAGAACAGCGACAACAAGCAGGACTAACGGTGCAATTTAGCTCACTACTAGAATTTGTCAGCGATCGTCTCGAAGAAAACTCCTACCGTCAGCGGTTGGGCTTGATGCACCAGATCAAAAATGATCTCGAAGATTTATCCGATCGCCTCACCTGTGAACTCAACAATCAAAACCCCGATCGTCTGAATACCCTCAAGCAATATTTTCCCAGGGGCAGTGCCAGAGTCGTCCTCTATATTGACGACCTCGATCGCTGTCCACCCCAACGAGTCGTAGAAGTGCTGGAAGCCGTACAGCTCCTGCTCAAAACCCAGCTCTTTGTCGTGATTTTAGCCATCGACGATCGCTATATTGTGCGTGCTCTGGAAAGCGCCTATCCCGGTGTCTTAAAACGACGCGGCACTCCCTCCGGCTTCGACTATCTCGAAAAAATCATCCAAATTCCCTATCGGATGCGAACCGTTTCCGGCAAAGACCAGATGGTCAGCTATCTGAAATCCCAGATCGGCGTTTTAGAAGAAGAATTCGAGGCAGAGCAGCAGGCCAAATATGAGGCCGCCGCAAAAACTCAACGCTCCAGCCCAAGAGACTTGCTTTTGCCCGATGCCGACATCAACGCCGAAGCTGAAGCTGAAAACACTCCAGAGCCACCGATCGCCCCATCCTCCACCGCCGATCCTGTTGCCAATCCAGCTCCAGAGACTCCACCCAAGCCAGCTCAACCGACCTCACCCAAGCCATCCTCGCAGGCGATCGACCCCGACATCTGGTTAACGACGATCGTTCGCTTCACCCAGGCAGAATTCGACCTGATTCAAGACTGCATCAAACATGTCGATCTTTCGCCCAGAACCGTCAAACGAATCGGCAACATTTGCAAAATCCTCAAGCTAATCTGGACTCCCACTCACGAAACTGAAGAGAGCGTCTGGAACACAGAACCCTCCCCAGCCGTTAAACAAACAACGATCGCTTTCTTAGTCCTCTCGGCCCGCTATCCTCACTTCATGCGATCGGTGATCGACCTGCTCTACACCTATTTCGAAAACCCAACCTTACTCACATCTGACAGTGCGATAACAACAGATGAAGCGGGCGCTTACCAGGTCCACAAACCGCCATTCCTCAAGGAACTCAAAGCCCAAGAGCACTGCCGCGATTCCCATACCCAACGAGAGTTCGATCGGTTTGAGCAAGATTTCCTCAACATGCCGCCCCAGCCCTTTCTGTTTGAACGCAGAACCTTCAACCTGATCCTGTCCTTCTGCTTTGTCGGCGATCTCGGCTATGACCCAGACGATCACGCTGCCACCCCAATGGGGCGATCGAATGAGTCAACCAACGGGAAGACGGATTGAGGGGAGCGATCGATCGTTTGGAGACTGTCCAATTTTCTGGGCTGTCTTGCTGCAATGTCCGCCTGCGAATGAATTGCAGGCTATAGAAACAAGTACACTCAAGTGTACTCATTCTTTTGCTTTGTCAGCTTTCTCATGACTTAGGAGCACTCCAGCTCAGCTCTTGCACCTGTTCTACTTGCTGACCTCATCCCCCGTCCGCAAGTCCTGTCCTCAAGTAAACTGCGGACTAATCGGGCAACTTTGCTATAGGCGTAGCCTTCCCGCAGGCTAGCAGACTCAGCAAGCCTTTCAGCCCACTTGAGTGGAGTTGCTTCGATAGCACACAGCTTATTTGCGTGTCTTGCTGTTGCTGACGCAAATCTGATATTTTTGCTCTCAAAGTCGATCTCAATACTCGCCAAACGATTCGAGGATGAACTAGGCTACCAGGAGATGACATTAAATTCATCACTCTTAAAAACGCCCCATAGACGATCGCATCGTCGTGCGTAGCGCGTTGGACTAGAGTAGAGTAGGTGTTGATCAGATCAGTTCCCAATGGCTTTTGGCCTTGCGTTCCAGAGAACCGAAAATCTTCACTGACAGTCAATTGCCAGGGAATGTCAATGATCTTAGCTGCTTGTTTGAAGAACGATCGGCAAAGGAGTCGACGATCGGGTTGTTGGAGTAACTTATCCAATAATGCTGCTTGTAATGCCGCAGAACTCATGCCTTGACCATAGGCAGGATCGAAGCTACACAGTGCATCACCCATGACCAAATAACCTGCGGGAAAGCGAGATAGTTTCTCATAATGCCGCCGCAAGCTGGCTGGAAACTTATACGGCGTAATTTCTGACAAAGGTTCTGCCTTGCTAATCAGATTGTAGATATCTGGTGCAGGTAAACTTTGTGCAAAGGCTAAAAAACCCTGCTCATCTAACGGCGGCTGATTGCCATCCCATCCCGCCAGCGTAACAATCCAGCGATCACCTTCCATGGGAAAAGCAATGCCAGCTTGCTGATGATGGGGCGGATTGGCAGAGATAATTAGATTAGCTGCGCCAACTAAATCATTGGGCTGGCGACGATAAATTCGAGTAGCATAACAGAGACCAACCTTTACGACAGTTTCCGGCGGTTCAGCGTAGCCTAAAGCGGCTAACCAGCAAGGAGAAGCCGAATTGCGGCCACTGGCATCTAGAACTAAATCGGCGGTGAGCATTTGAGGGGTTAGCTCTGCCTGATTCGCAGCCCGACGGTGAATCTGCACACCAGTAATTTGCGATCGATCGGGTGTTGCCAGCAATGTTTTGACCGTAGTGCCATCCAACAATGTCAGATTAGGAATCTCTAAGACTCTTCGTCGAATTTGCCATTCCAGAAACGGACGGCTCATCAAAATCCCAGTCATGCCGCTCTGATATTGCAGACGATAACCTCCCTCCACATACCAACGAGCTGCTTCACCCATGTCGCCTAAGAGTGCGCCGCCTTCTGCCAACTCTTCAATCAAATCCGGGAAATAGCGTTCCAAAACGGTTTTGCCGCTGGCCAATAATCCATGTAAATGACGGGTTTGGGGTTGTCCAGGTCGATATTCGGGGCGATCGTGCAAAGCATCTCGTTCAATCAACGTGACTTGGGCAAAGTGGTCACTCAAAACGCGGGCCGCCAGCAGTCCGGTGATGCTTCCACCAATCACGATTGCATGTTGGGCAGATTGGGGCAGGTTCATAGAGGTTCTCCAGAGTGATTCTGTAGAGGGATACGTCAGGCAGTCTGAAGTGGATTGGTGCCGCATTAGGGAAAATTCCGCAGGACCGGATCGCTGGCTGCGATCGTCCGTCACACTAGACCCAACTACATTCCCCCACTACAGAGTTCCGCAATTTATTCATCAGAAAAGCGAAGCATGTGCAGCCAAATTTCTGTTTCTGATGCAGAGTTCGATCGCCCAAATATTTTGCCCGTACGATGCGGTTGCCCTAATTTGCGTAAACGACAACAGGGACTCGTTTATAGGCCGGTGTGCCCGATCGCTCGTCAATTCTGGCCTTAAAAATTACATTCACTTCAGGATAAAACATTAGCGCTGAGCCAGGTCGGACTGAACCAAAAATAATTTCTACATTGTCTAGTTGACCTGCATCGCCTTGTACAGTCACCCGCTGATGTTCTGCAAATCCGGCAGATTTTGCATCTTCGGCATGCATTAAAATACAGTTGCGGTGTGGCATGCCCCGATAGCGATCGTCCGGTTTATAGACTACAGTGTTATGCTGCGAATAGCTGCGGCCCGTAATCAAAGTGAGTGCCAGATGCGAAACGTTTGCTGGAATATTAAATTGTTCGACAGAGGGTGAAGTTAATTCAGGCAAAGGGGTGACAAACATCTTGGCCTGACCCGAAGATGTTGAGAACTTAGGCTGATTGAAGATACGCCCGCCGATCGTAAATTCCTCTAATGTGTCATCGATTATGGCCATGGCTTCAAAACCGGGAATGGTTTGAGCAATAAGTTTGCGAATATATCGAGTATCTTGTAACTGTCGCCAATCCACCGGATAATCGCCATGCAGCCGATGGGATAGTTCGCTGAGAAATTCCACTTCAGAAATCAGATCGGCCTGGGTTAGGTGCGTGTGTCCTTCATCATTCAGCCGCACGAAATTATTGCCAGATTCCGTCGTGGTTTTATGCGGATTCTCAAACCGGTTGAAGACTGGAATAATAATCGTGTTCTGTTTTGCTAATCCATTGAAGTGCCCAATGTTGGGCTTCGTGGCCAGATAAATCACTGTGTCAATGTTGCCCAAAGCGCGTTTGGCTTGCGTCAGATCGGGATTTGCACCATACAGATTCCCTCCCAAGCAAATCAGCGTATCAATTTTGCCTGCATCTGCCGCATCAATTAATCTGCGCGTATCATAGCCGGGAACTCGACTGAGCGATCGACCCAACAATTTCTCCAGCGAGGCTTGAATGTCTTTTTTGAGGCGATCGGTGATAACAACTCCCATGGAACCAAAGCCCTGCACATTGGAATGGCCTCGGATCGGCATGGTGCCAGCTCCCGGCTTACCTGCATTACCTGTGAGCAAAGCTGTGTTCGCAATACTATAGATGTTGTCAACCCCATTCTCCTGTTGAGTCACGCCCATTGCCCAGGCAAACACAACTGCTTGAGATTTGCCAATCATCTGAGCTGCAACTTCAATTTCTGTTTGAGAAACGCCACAGGTTGACAGAATCGTATTCCAATCAGTTGCTTGAGCATGATCGACAACATCCTGCCAGCCTTCTGTATGAGTTTGCAAATAATCGGTTTGGATCAATCCCTGTTCGATCAGCGCCTTCTGAATGCCGACAAATAGCGCCACATCGCTACCGGGCTTCACCTGCAAATAGAGTGAGGCAATCTCAGAACCCGTCAATAAAGAAGTGAGCGGAAAGGCCGGAGAAGCAAATTTGACTAACCCCACTTCAACAACCGGGTTCACCACAATGATCTTGCCGCCGCGATCGCGCAATTTAATCAGCTCATTCATCAGACGTGGATGATTAGCAGGCGCATTCGAGCCGATCAGCACAACACAGTCCGCATGTTTCAGATTCTCCAGGCTGACCATGGAAGTGCCCGACCCGAACATCTGTTTTAAGCCCACCGTTGAAGGAGAGTGGCAGAGATCGGAGCAGTCCGCCAAATTATTCGAGTCCAACGTGCGCATCATCAATTGCAGCAAAAATGCCGCCTCATTGGACGATCGCCCAGAGCTATAGGAAGCAACTCGTTCAGGGGGCTGCCGGAATGCTGTTTCAGCAATTTGATAGATCTCTTCCCAGTCAATGCGCCGATAGTGAGAATTGCCCGATCGCAAAATCACCGGAAAACTGAGACGACCGAGGCGATCGGCCTCAAGGGACGAGAGTTGCTGTAATTCCGCAATGCTGTGCTGGTCAAAGAAATGGGTCGCAACAGGTGGCTGAATCTCTGCTGAAATTGCCTCAACGCTTTTCATACAGCGCTGCACCTTTTCACCCACCTCATTAGTGAAGCCGCCCTTTTGTCCGCCCGTGCCCCAGGCGCAAGAGAGGCAGGCACTTTTATGCATTAAGGTTTGCCACAGCTTTGGACCTTCTGGAGACAGAGTATGTTCAGCCCAATATTGAATGACTGACAAGCCGCCACCCATCTGTGGATTGTGATCGCCTGAGTTTTCTATAGAAGTAAAAGATTCATTAGGCTGTTGATTGGCTGTATCCATATTTTGAGGCTTAGAGGTCATCCAGATTAATCCCGCGTTGCTGTAATTTTTCGATCAGGGCTTGTCGTAATTGGCGTTCTTGTTCCGCTTGCTGTTGAGCTTATTGAACTTGCTGTTGAGCTTGTTCCACCTGCTGTTGGGCTTGTTGAACTTGCTGTTGAGCTTGTTCCGCTTGCTGTTTGGCTTGTTGGGCTTTTTCTGCTTCTGCTTCTTCAGGGGAAAGAACTAAGTTCCCTTCAAGCGTGTAGAAGCGGACCCAACTCGCTATATCATCTTCGACGGGACCATTCCAGACACCTATCCATAGCTGTAAAACTTCTGACCATAACCAGCCTTGGGCATTGGGGACGATCGGCTGATACTGCTGTTGATTGTCTAAACACCAGCCTTGAAGTGAGTTGGCATCAAAGGGATCATAGATAAAGTAGTCGCGAGTTTTGAAAACTTGTTCGTACAGATCCTTCTTGAGAGTCTTGTCAACTGTTGCGGTGCTTGTAGATAGCAATTCGATAATTACATCTGGATAGCGGCCATTTTCTTCCCAAACAACCCATCCCTGTCTGGTTGGATCGCGATCGACATTCAGTACGACAAAGAAATCAGGTCCGCGAAAATCCCGATTTCGGGCTTGACGGCTACTGTAATAGATAAACATATTGCCGCCCACGAAGAAGTCTTGCCGATCGGCCCAGCCCTGCTTCAGCGATCGGATCAGGACATCCATAGCGATGCGATGACGATTACTTTCCAAAGGTTCTCCGTCGTCGAAGATCAGGTCTGTTGGTGGCGCAGGTGGTTCCCACTCCACTGAAACTGGGATGGTGGAAGTCGGTTCAGTCGCATCAATGGACATAGGCTCATCCTTCACACAAGCACTACTTTCCAAGATATCGCGATCGGCTTTAAATTACTGTGTGCGGATTATGCTGCAATAAGAATATCTACTGCGTCAGGCAAAAACCGAGAAACTGCGGCAGCGAGGCATTAACCCAGAGGATTTGCAGCAGGCGTTAATTCTCGGATCGCACGCGCCAGATCGTCGGGTGTTCCCACATCTAAATAGCGACCATCGGGGAACGTCTCTGCTTCAACGATCAGTCCAGCCTCAATTGCGGCCTGAAACACATTACCGATTGGCAATTCAACTCCTGGCGTATGCTGCTGCAAAAAATCAGCCAGGAACTGCGTAAATCGAGGGGTCCAAACGGCGATTGCCCACATATAGCTGAAATTCGACTGCTGGGGTTTTTCGATAATTTGAATCACGCGACCGTCTGCATCAAAATCCACCATACCTGCTTTCCAATATTGCTGGGTCGGGAACAACCCCAACACCACGTCAGCATTGCCTTGCTGCAAGCGATTCAGCACACAACAGTACGCATCTTCAGGCTGAAACAGAATATCGGGGAATCCAAGCGCGACGATCGCCTGTTGCACAAAAGGATAGGCTTGATGCAGCGTATAGGGTACACCATGAGGCACATGTACGGTTAGATAGGCTAAATGCATGTCCAGTGAACTACCATCCCCAAAATAAGCGGGAATATCCCACTTACCGGGACGTAAAATCCAAAAGGCTTTGGTAATTCCTGCCGATCGTAACTTTTCCAGCAAATAATGCCCCACCACTTTCGGTTTCGCTTTGCCGTCTGCATCCTGGTAAAACCCGATCGGATAGAGTTCTTTGCTCAAAGGTAAGGGCGAGAGGCGCGTAGCTTGTCCTCCAGCAGGTAAAAGGGCAATGACATCTAGGGGACGTGGGGAAAGCATAGCGCGAGGGGCAAAAAGTGGAAGGCAAAAGATAAAAGATCGAACTGAACGACCGAACTTTAGTCTAGTTTTATCTCTTTTAGGGCTCACCTGCACTCAACCTTGAAGTAAATTCGGCAGCACTTAGACAGACTCAACTCAAAAAACTATCAATTTTGTCAGTACTTGTGCCCCACCAACAAATTTTTTAAGCTCAGCCAGTTAAAATACTAAATCTTGATAGATGTGTAGTAGATTTGGAGTCTGGGCATTGAGATAAAGCATCGAACTAGCAATCCACCGATCGCACTCCCAAATCACTGTTTCTTTGCTTTAACCCCGTCAATGCTGTTTGCAAGCCATGTAAGCGGTTACTAAAATGCTGATTTCTGATCCCCCGACGACGATCGCTATTGTGGGCGCTGGTTTTAGTGGTTCTTTAGTGGCAGCCCACCTGCTGAAAACAGCCAATCGTCCTTTACGAATCAAGCTGATTGAACGGAGTCACGAGGTTGGTAAAGGCGTGGCTTACAGTACCGAGACGATCGGCCATTTGCTGAATGTCTCCGCAGGCAAAATGAGTGCCTTTCCTGATGATCCCGGCCATTTGCTGCGCTGGTTGAACTATAACCACAACGAACTGGCTGCCTTTCTGCCGCAGGATTTAAATGCCAGCAGTTTCATTCCCCGCCAAATTTATGGACTTTATATCCAGTCCATTTTGGAAGAGGCAGAAGCAACCGCATCGAGTTCGGTTCGCCTGGAGCGGATTAATGATGAAGTTGTGGCGGTGGAACCTCAGGCGAAAGGGGCAATTCTGGTTTTGCAAAACAGCCAAATTGCAGCCGATAAAATTGTGTTGGCGTTGGGAAATGCAGCCGCGCCTCCGGGAACTCAACCCCCTGAAGATCATGCCTTTTTGCGCCATGCCTGGTCAGCTAATGCACTTGATGGACTGGATCCGGATGCCCCTGTCTTGCTAGTTGGCACAGGTTTGACGATGGTGGATATGGTAGTCTCACTGCACGATCGCCAACATCGAGGCAAAATTTATGCCATTTCTCGGCGGGGATTAGCGCCACTGCCCCACCAGTCCACGAAACCCTACCCTTCCTTTTTAGATCCTGCTACTGCACCGCAAACGGTTCGGGGTTTGCTGCGGCTGATTCGCAATGAAGTTCAGACAGCTACCGAGCAGGGGTATGATTGGCGATCGGTGATCGATTCCTTGCGTCCGCTGACTCAGCAGTTGTGGCAGCAGTTGCCTTCAATCGAACAGCAGCGGTTTCTGCGACATGTCTGTCCTTACTGGGATGTGCATCGCCATCGAATTGCGCCCGAAATTAATCAGATTGTGCAAACCCTACTGGATTCTGGGCAACTGACGATTACTGCAGGACGAATTCAGAACTATCAGGTGGAATCTAATGGCGTTGCAGTTATCCTACGTCCGCGTCATATCCCAACAAATATCACCTTACAGGTAAATCGCGTGGTGAACTGTACGGGCGTGCAGATCGATTACCGCCGATCGCCCCAGCCTCTAATTGCCAATTTGCGGGAGCAGGGGTTGATTCGTCCCAATGCCATTGGTTTAGGCGTAGAAACTGCTGAAGATGGGGCAGTGATCGATGCGCAGGGCAACCGTTCCACCCTGTTCTATACCCTGGGAACGCCGCGCAAAGGGCATTTATGGGAAACGATCGCCGTCCCAGAACTGCGGGGGCAGGCGCAAGCATTGGCAGCAACCGTATTGCGATCTTTACCAGTGCGAGTGCGTCTCATTCCTGTGTTTTCACGCGCTTCGACAGGCCAAAATTCCGCCGATTTATCGGTTCCTCAATCCACTTTGTTATTCCGCCAATTCTTTGATCCGGAATCCAGCACATACACCTATTTGATTGCCGATCGCCAAACGCAAGAGGCCGTGCTGGTGGATACGGTGTTGGAACAGGTGGAACGCGATTTACAAGTGCTGAATGATTTAGGGTTGACGCTGCGTTACTGTTTAGAAACCCACATTCACGCGGACCATATTACGGGTGCAGGCAAACTGAGGCAGCAAACGGGATGCCAGGTGATGGTGCCACAAAATGCGACTGCTCGATCGGCAGATCATTCCCTGGCCGATCGCGAAATTTTGACGGTTGGATCGGTGCAGATTGAAGCGATCGCCACACCCGGCCATACCGATAGTCATCTGGCTTATCTGGTGAATCAAACGCATTTGCTGACCGGAGATGCCTTATTGATTCGCGGCTGTGGGCGAACCGATTTGCAGTCTGGTGATGCAGGCACCCTATACGATACGGTGACTGAGCGATTATTTAGCTTGCCGGACAACACCCTGGTTTACCCAGCCCATGATTACAAGGGCCGCACGGTTTCGACGATCGGTGAAGAAAAGCGTCTCAATCCTCGCTTTGCCAACCCTGAAGCGGATCAGGCGTATCGCAGCCGCGATCAATTCATCATGATTATGAACCACCTGGGCTTAAGTTATCCCAAAAAGATGAATCAAGCGGTTCCTGCTAATGAATATTGCGGCGATTTTCTGCCGGAAGAAACCCTCAGCAATGGTAAGAGTACGGCGATCGAGACTGAACGAGCAAAAATCGAACAGACACTATCGACAAACACTGAAATTCATGAAGATTACTTTGCTATGTATATCTAGAGATTTTTTGAAAGATAGCAATTTGAATGAAGTACATTCGTAAAAGCAATCAACAATCATCTTTCACGGTTGGTGTCTCTAGAGAGAGGATGCAGTTTCGGTTTCAGGAATCGGTATAATGGCAGAGGATTCGATCGGTCCAGTTGATCTGGCGACATCTCTGCTTCATGGATGGTCGAGAGTTTTATTCCAGCTTAATTCGGCTCCACATTCTACACCATGCCGTTCAGGAGCCGATTTTTGGCTTGGGTATTATTGAAGAGTTAGCGCGTCATGGCTACAAACTCAGCGCAGGAACACTCTATCCAATGCTGCATGATATGGAACGCAAAGGCTATCTATTTTCAGTCGAGGAACGCACAGGACGACAAAATCGACGGCTCTATCGCGCCACTGACTCAGGCAAAATCATGTTAGAAGATGCCAAAGAGAAAGTTCGGGAGCTGTTCGGTGAGCTATTTGAGGAATAGTTTATGAACCCTCTGCGGGAAAGCTTTCTAAAAATTGCTTAAGCTGGGGCTGTTCTGGATTAACACCCAATTCTTGCACTTTTGTCAGAAGGGCTTCACGGCTCAATTGTTGCTGCGTTGCAAATGCAATCAGGGCAGCAGCGCTGGCTCGGGCCCCTGCACCACAATGAAAATAGACCGGGGTGGGTAAGTGCTTCAGTTCTGAAATCACCTGAGCGGTCAATTCCGCATTGGCTTCTGTGGGTTGGAGTGGCACATTGACATAATTCAGTCCTGCAGCCTCGGCAAGCTGATGTTCATTTGCCAATGCGCCCGATTCATCAGTTGATCGCAAATTTACGATCGACTTAAACCCCTGCTCGGCCAATTGCCCTAGATCGGCTGGGCTGGGCTGCCCTCCTGCCGAAAATTCATCGCTAACTTTTTTAACATCCGGCATATAATACACCTAAATCCCGATTGATTTACCGATCTTACTAACCGATCGGATCATAGCAAAGCGTTGAGCTAATGTATAGAGTTTCGCTATCGAATTTCGATATATTGAAGGCATCTGTGAAATGATGACAGGAGAACAAAGTGCCACCGGAAGCAGAAAAGGTTCAACCTGGAGAGGAGGCGATTTCCTACAGTCTCCTGACTCCTAGACAGCAGAGACAACGACTCACAGAACTAGCAGCAGTATTTTTGCGCTTGGGGACGATCGCGTTTGGGGGGCCAGCTGCCCATATCGCCATGATGGATGATGAAGTGGTGAAGCACCGGCAATGGATGAGTCGCGAAAAGTTCTTGGACCTGATTGGCGTCACTAACCTGTTGCCTGGACCAAACTCAACGGAACTCGCCATTCACATTGGCTATGAGCGCGCAGGGTGGCGAGGCTTACTGATTGCGGGTAGCTGTTTTATTTTGCCTGCCATGGCGATCGTCTGGCTATTTGCTGCCCTATATGTTCACTATCAAACGATTCCCCAACTCCAATGGTTACTCTATGGCATTAAACCTGTGATTATTGCGATCGTGCTTCAGGCCCTTTGGAAGTTGGGTCAAAAAGCAGCAAAAGATATTCCGACTATGATTGCAGGCATTGCTGCGATCGCAGCTTACTTTGCCGGATTGAACGAAATTTTGCTGCTGTTGTTGCTGGGTGTTGCCGTCATGTTGGTAAAAAACTGGCGACGCAAAAGTATACCAACTGGTGCATTCCTGCTGCCTTTCTCAGGAACATTGGCTCAAGTTGGAGGGACAACCGCGATCGCTTCGATCAGCTGGGTCAGTCTTTTTTTGAGTTTCCTCAAAATTGGCTTTGTGCTTTATGGCAGTGGCTATGTGTTGCTAGCCTTCCTGCAACGCGATCTGGTAGAGCGCAATCAGTGGTTAACTTCTCAGCAACTGCTTGATGCGATCGCGATCGGTCAATTTACCCCCGGTCCCGTCTTCACGACTGCAACCTTTGTTGGCTATTTGTTAACAGGAAATGCAGGGGCGATCGCAGCCACGATCGGAATTTTTCTGCCTGCTTTTTTGCTGGTGTGGATTGTGAATCCCTGGGTGCCCAAGCTACGGCGTTCCCCTTGGATCAGCGGTTTCCTGGATGGCGTCAATGCTGCTTCCCTCGGCCTGATGGCAGGCGTAACATACATCCTGGGACGAGCGGCGCTCGTGGATGGGCTGACCATAGTTCTGGCAGTTTTGAGCGCGATCGCGGTATTTCGGTTTCAGATTAATTCTGCCTGGCTGGTGTTGGCAGGTGGTGCGATCGGATTTGTTTTTTACGCATTAGGATATATCAGCTAATGTTGAATGTGTCATTACTTATCCATCACGGCTTGCCTTAACTCTGGAAATACCTTGCCTACCTTATTTAACACATACTCTCCATAAGTCCCCTCAAAAGTATGAACACTTGCAAGGTCCCAACGCTCCTGCTGATCGTCATATACCGATTCCAGCGCGATCGGTTTAACCTCAATGTTGAAATTCGGATCAAAGAAAAATGGGAACGACAGGCGATCTCGACTAGCCAGATTACGAACGCGATGAGGAGTAGAATGATACAAGCCTCCGGTCATCCGATCGAGCATGTCTCCCAGGTTACAAATAAATGTGTTGAAAATGGGTGGTGCATCAATCCAGCGCTGGTTCGATCGAATTTGTAAACCACCGCAGTTATCCTGTTTGAGAATTGTCAACAATCCATAATCCGTATGTTCCCCCACGCTCCATAATTGCTCGTTAGAATGAACAAGAGGATTGGGGGGATAGTTAAAAATGCGAAATAGAATCAACGGATCCGAGGTATAGCGATCGTTAAAATAGGAGGCTTCCAATCCCAGACTCAATGCAATGCCACGCATGACCGTATGGGCCAACTGTGTCATCACAGTCATATATTCCAAAACTGTTTCACGCNAATTGAGGAGGATAAGCCGGGAATAAATTTCTGCCATGCATCGGCACATGAGCCTGCACTAAAGGATGATCGTCATCCAACTCTGCGCCAAAATAAATTCCTTCCTTTTGATCCGGTTTACCCGATGTCAACTCATCTCCTACTGGAAAATATCCCCGCCATGCCCGTTCCCCTAAAGCCATCCGAATTTGCATTTTAGTGGCCTGATCTTGAGCAAAGAACTGTCGGCTCAAATTTTCCAGACGATCCTGTAAAGACTCATCAACGCCATGTCCACTAATGTAGAAAAAAACATGTTCTCGACAGGCCGTATGAATGGCAGAAGCAGTAGTCAGGATAGCGCGATCGTCCTCTTCTTTAATTAGTGAACTAATATCGATAACCGGAATCTGTACGTCTGGTTGGCTGTTTACCCTTGCTTGACTCATCATTGATTCACTCACTTAAACAATCATGACTCACTTATTTGAACCGTTGACTCTCAAAGGAATCACTGCCCGCAATCGCATTGTGGTATCTCCCATGTGCCAATATTCTAGTCAAAATGGATTTGCCAACGATTGGCATTTCGTCCATCTTACCAGTCGGGCCATTGGTGGCGCAGGGTTAGTCTTTACAGAAGCTGCTGCCGTGGAGCCACGCGGAAGAATCAGTCCCCAAGATCTGGGAATCTGGAGCCAGACTCATGCAGAGGCGCTGACAAAAACGGTGAGTGCAATTCATACTGCTGGAGCGATCGCCGGAATTCAATTGGCCCATGCCGGACGCAAAGCCAGCACGGCGGCTCCTTGGGAAGGAGGGCATCCGATCGGTCCCGATCAGGGCGGCTGGAGTCCGATAGTTGCACCGAGCGCTATTCCTTTTAGTAATCAACATCCAACACCCACAGCGCTTTCAAAGCAGGAAATTCAAGATCTGGTCAATGCCTTTGCCCAAGCCGCAAAATATTCTCAGGCTGCCGGATTTAAAGTAATTGAAATTCACGCGGCTCACGGATATTTGCTCCATGAATTTCTCTCTCCGCTGAGCAATCAACGCCAGGATGAATATNGGGGGGAGCTTTGAAAATCGGATTCGTTTCTTGATAGAAACCGTGATCGCGGTTCGCCAAGCTTTGTCGGATGACTATTCGCTTTGGGTGAGAATTTCTGCCAGTGATTGGGCGGAAGGCGGATGGGATATTGTTCAAAGTATTGCCCTCAGCCAGAAGTTAAAAGAGCTGGGTGTGGATGTGATCGACTGTTCATCCGGTGGCTTGTTACCGGGAGTTAAAGTTCCCGTTGCTCCGGGGTATCAAGTTCAATTTGCCGATCGGATTCGACGAGAAGCCGGGATTCAAACCGGTGCAGTGGGATTAATTACAACTGCTGAGCAGGCCGATCAAATTGTTCAAAGTGGACAGGCGGATTGGGTCCTGTTAGCCAGAGAGCTTCTGCGCGATCCTTACTGGCCGCTACAAGCCGCAAAACAGTTGGGTTATCCCGTCCATGCGCCTAAACAATATGAACGAGCGTGGCTATAAATACGAGGTAAAGGCAATACTCATTTTTGTTGCGGCAGAATTAAATCAAGCCGAGATTGGCTCAAATACCAGTTTGATACTTTAGAAATATCAATTGAGGATCGTCCAAATTCACATTCTGGCGAGCAGTTTTCCCATGCGACTTCACCTTTAGGCGTGATGATCATGCTAGGACATTTTTGAGCCGGATGAGCATTGTTAGCACTCAGAACAAAGCGCTGATTTTCAGCCGCACGACTAATTAAATGGCTCCGCCAAACCGATGCCTCGGATGCGTTTCCCACAGCGTTCGTCAAATAGGCAAATATTTGGACTCCAGCACGAGCTAGAAACTGCCATTGTTCAGGAAAGCGAATTTCGCGCCAGAGCTGAATTCCTACTCTGATCTTTTGCTCCTTAATCCTGAGATCGACGGGCAAAAGCTGGGCTCCAGAAGAAAAAGCAGCACGTTCGCTGATTGCCAAATTGATTTTGCGGTAGATGAACTGTTCTGCTTGAGGACCGTAATAGATTCCTACGTTATACCATTGCTTATCCTCTCGTAAGCAAGATCCAAAAATCAAGTGCAGTTGCCGTTGTATTGCCGCATCTTGCAATTTCTTGAAGGCCATTACTAACCCTGGCGGATCAATCTCTCCCAAAAAACTGGGATCTTCTGCATAACCCGATAGTGCACCTTCGGGTAAAACCACAAGCGTATGAGGCTTTGCTTGCGACAGAATCGATAAGATTACATCCAAGGTAGCTGTCTATTTTCCCCGAGGTGAAAGTTGTTCAAAAGTATGCTAAGTTTCAGAGCAATTGCTCTTAAGTTGCTCGGTCAAAGCTGTGATGCCTGATGAATCTAGCACTATTCTAGCAAGGCTAAGCGATGAGATTAATCGCCTGACAAAGCGCGTGGCAGAGCTAGAGCAGCGTAATCAAGAACTGGAAACCGAAAACAAACATCTGAAAGACCTTTTGCATCGGCAGGGTGCATCCAAGGACGCAAAAGCACCTCAGTTCAAAGAGAACTATAGCGTTGACCAACAAAAA
>LUGL01000088.1 GCA_002796835.1 Elainella saxicola E1
GCCCCAGACGAAACCAACTGTAACTCACCCCACTCCAACAATCAAACCCAGATTCATCGAGGTACTTCAGCTTGAGATGCCCCTCTGCTGCTGCTTGTTGCAAGGTGGACAGGTCAGCTTGTTTGTTCGTTCGGGCAACCGGGTCTTGCAACTGTCGATGACTGATGCGAGTTCGTTTCCAGACAAAGCCCTTTTTTTGAGGATGCGCTGCACCTGATAACGACTCAATTGCACCTGGCGTTGCGTTGCTAACTGCTCTGCCAACTGAGCACTGCTGTAGGTTTTAGGGTCTTGTTCTAAGGTTGCTTCTAGCTGAGCAAAATCGGCTTCCTGCCACTTGGGACGACGACCAGCACGGGGTGCATCCCATAACCCACCTAATCCTTGCTGTTGCCAGCGATGGATGGCTTCACGGACCGTTGGAATGCTCCAGTCCAAGTATGCCGCAATTTTGTCTACTTTCCAGCCTCGATGGCTCAGGCGCAACACTTCCGCTCGGTCTTTAGTGCGTTGCGGCACACGGGTTGCCGTTCTTAACTCAAACAAGGTCCGGTCTTGTTCAGGGGTCAGAAACACTCGTAGAGGGGGAGATGACATACTCAAATACAGGAATCTTGAGCTTCATTCCCATCTTTACATAGCTCTGTTTATTTTTGCTTGACTACTTATTCAAAATATCCACAGCTTACAGGAGCCTCTTTCAAATAGCCTGCGGCCACACAATCATCTAATACCTGCTGCACAAAAGGCCATAACTCAGGCATTCCCCATTCGATCGGTCCAACCCGCTTGGTGACTTCCCGACGTGTCACGCAATATCGCTGCCAATTTTCACCTTTGTTTTGTTGATTCAGCAGCAACGGCTGTAACCGATCGAGCGCAGCCGCAAAATGGGCCGTAACGGTTTCCTGGGCTTCAAATTCATCCCAAATGGCCCGCAATTCTGCTGATTGATTGGGTGGCAATAGCCCAAATAGACGATCGGCAGCTTGTTGTTCGCGATCGGCCTTGCCAATATTTGCTTGAGCATCATAACAGGGCGCATCCCCGGCATCAATTTCTACCAGATCGTGAAGCAATAACATCTTGACTGCCTGCATCACATCAGTTCCAGTTGGTGCATATTCTGATAATACACAGGCCATAAGCGCAGTATGCCAGGAATGTTCAGCGCTATTTTCGCGGCGTGAGCCGTCTTTCAACAAGGTTTGACGCAGGATTAGCTTGAGGCGATCGATTTCCAAAATGAACTGAATTTGTTGGGCAAGGCGATCGGACTGCATAGAGCAAAATCAATCAACGGCTTAGTTATTGTAACGATCGATCTGTAAAAGTTACGAATCAATAGCCACCTTAGAGAAGCATTAAGTTTCATCCATCTGGGTTGAGAAGCAGAGAAGATAAATAATAAGCAGTATTTCTAAAACTTTCTGCATTCAGGTGTGATTAGCTACAGTTCTCTCCATTCCACCTCGCAACAATAAGGAGCAAGAGGCAATATGCCCCATTCTGACGCTGCTCATGCTGAAGTTATGAAAACTCGGATTATCGTTTGTGGCCTTGGTCGTGCTGGCTATCAAGTTTTCCGGTTGCTGAAGCAGCAAGGAGCGATCGTCACGGGCATCAATCCACGTCCGTTGCCAGAGCATGAACTTCAACCGGGCGATGAGGTGATCATTGGCGAACCCTGGGCGGCTGCGACGCTCCTCGCAGCAGGAATTGCCGAAGCAAATACGCTGGTGTTGACGGCAAGTGATGATGCCCTTAATCTGGCAGTGTTGACCCAGGCCAGGGTGCTGAACCCTAATATTCGCATTGTCAACCGTTTGTTTAATGCCAGTTTGGGCGATCGGCTTGACCATACCTTGCCCAATCACTTTTCCATGAGTGTGGCAGCTTTGGCGGCTCCGGTGTTTGCATTTGCGGCACTCGGCAACCGGGCGATCGGTCAATTGCGCTTGTTCAACCAAACCTGGCCGATTCGAGAAGAATATATTGAAGAAAATCATCCCTGGCGGGGGCGGAAATTGAGCGACCTGTGGGAAGAACGATCGCGCATGTTGATCTATTACCTGCCGGGACGCAACCGAATGGACTTGGTTTCAGGGGTGGTATGCGGCAAACATTTACAACCGGGCGATCGGCTGATTATTGCTACCCAGCCTCAGGTGCAAACGGCTCAGCGGACCTTACAGCAACATTTGATTAGTCTTTGGACAGGCATTCGTTACTTTCAACAACATATCCGTCCCACAATTTGGATTACGTTGGTTTTAGTGGCGACGATCATCGGCTCAACGTTGATCTACACGGCGGCAAGTTTTCACACTTCGTTGGTGGATGCACTCTATTTCTCGGTGGGATTGATTACTGGTGCAGGTGGCAATGAAGTGGTGGTGGAGCATGCCCCGGCTGATATCAAGCTATTCACCGTGATGTTAATGTTGGTCGGTGCAGCAGTAGTTGGTATTTTTTATGCATTGCTGAATGATTTCTTTTTGGGTACAAGATTACAGCAACTTTGGAATACGGCCCGTGTTCCCCAGCGGCATCACTATATTGTTTGTGGTTTGGGGGGCTTAGGCATTCAAATTGTGAATCAACTCCATGCCAGTGGTTGTGAAGTGGTTGTGATCGAACGAGATGCAAACAATCGCTTTTTGAATGTGGCAAAGGCGTTGCGTGTGCCTGTGATTCAAGGAGACGCTAATTTAGCAACTACGCTGCAAACGGCTCATGTTACTGGCGCTGCAGCCCTTCTGGCGGTAACCAGTGATGATGTTACCAATCTTGAAATTGCCCTGACTGCAAAAGGCTTGGCAGCTAAACTGCCGGTGATTGTGCGGAATCAAAATTCGCAGTTTGCCCCCTTAGCGCAGCGCGTCTTTGACTTTGAAGCTGTCTTTAGTCCGGCAGAGTTGGCTGCTCCCTCTTTTGCTGCCGCAGCGCTAGGCGGACGTATTTTGGGTAATGGCATGACGGCTGATATTTTATGGGTCGCCCTATCTACCCTGATCACGACGGTTCATCCTTTCTGTGGCAAGCGCGTCAAGGATGCGGCAATGGAAGCTGACTTTGTGCCGCTTTACATTGAGAAAAAGCTGCAAACGGCCCATGGCTGGAATTTGCTTGATATTGAGTTGCAGCCCGGAGATGTCCTTTATTTGACGATTCCAGCAACTCAGCTGGAACTCCTCTGGCGCAGCAATCCCACAACCACCTCACAATTTAACTACTCAGGGTTTTAGGAGTACAAAAGATTAGGAGGACAAAAAGATTAGGAGTGCAAAAAGAAATTACTTTTCTATTCAAAAAATTACGCCTTGTTGCTTTTTGCTGTTTCAGGTGTCAATCCCCGCAAGACCCAGTTTGATCCGTCTTATACTATCTGTATTCTTTCGCTTCATTTTAGGAGATGACTCCCATGGATAAGTGGACCTCCTGCCAATACGACGATTCTTTCAATTTAGCGGGTGTCACGATCGTCGAAGGTGGATTTAATACAAGGCAACAGGCAACTCGCCGCTCCCATGAATATGAAAAAGAACACAAGGGATGTGCGGCGATCGAAGTTGAAGGGGGTGCAGAAAACTGCCCAATTCATCTAGTCGTTCAAGAAGTTGCGCAGCATCATTTAATCCGAGGAAAGTAGGCTGGTTGCTTACTTTCTTTTTTTATGCGGGGAGTTGGTTTTCTCTTCTACCAGCTCCCTTTTAATTGTTTTCTAATTGATTTGTTCTCTAGAGCGACAGGGTTGTATCTTTCGGAACTGGGTCACTCATGAAACGCCACGGTATCATACGAAAGGCCAAATGATCTGAAAGGCCGATTGTTGATTCGCGGTTTCTGTCCCATGGAGTTCGTCACTGATCCACCCATTTCCGTCAAAATGCAAAAAATGAAGCAGCGGGTGCAATGGCAACATCCTCTGATTCAGCAGCGAGGGATTGATCAAACTGAGTTATTCGTCGATGACGGATTTGCCCAAGAATCTGAGTTTTCGTTTTTGGTGATTGGCGATAGTGGCTCTGGGTCGCATCGAGGTCATAATCCGCAGCGCCAGGTGGCTGAACTAATGCTGCAACAGAGTGCTGACTGCCGCTTTGTGCTCCATACGGGAGATGTCATTTATCTCGTTGGCTCCAGCGAATACTACTTCAAAAATTTTATTGATCCCTACCGTGAGTTTTTGGTCGGGGGCGATCGGCCTCATGCCATCCCGTTCGATCGCATCACCTTCCAGATGCCTTTCTTCTTAGTGCCGGGGAATCATGATTATTACGATTTGCCCTGGCTGTATGGGCTAGTTGCTCAAACGGTGCTCCCCATTCGCTATTTGCTGGAATCACGCATTGATTTAGATGTGGGTTGGCGGGGGTCTCAGCAAGGTAAAGCCTATGCCCAAGCGTTTTTGGATTATCTGCTGGCGATCGATAATCCGACTTTGTTGGCGCAACATCTCGATCGGCATTACACAGCTACTGGAGCGCAGGGTCGCTGTTTGCGCTATCAGCCCAGCCAGTTCACCCGCCTGCCCAATCGCTACTATCAGTTTCGCTACGGTGGCATCGACTTTTTTGCACTGGATTCGAATACGTTCAATGCGCCAATGCCGCTTTCCCATAGTGCATCCGGAGAAGCCCAACGGCGGATTTTGGAACAGCGTCGAGCCGAAGTGCAGCAACAAAAACAAGAACTTTTGCAGCGATCGATGCAGCTGAATTCTAAACAGCTCGATCAGGCAGAGCAGTTGGATGATTGCCGCACTAAATTAGAACAGCTGGAGGAAGTCGAAAAAGATATTAATAAGCAGCTAGCTACCGATCGATCGCCGATTATTGATGTTGAGCAATTGGATTGGTTGAAGCAGCGCTTGATTGAATCCTGGTTTACGGAAGAAGTGCGGGGCCGCGTCCTGTTTTTCCATCATCCCCCTTACGTGACGGAGGCCACCAAGTGGCAACAGGGGCAAACCTTAGCGGTGCGGCAACGATTGCGATCGGTGTTGGATCAGGTGGCGGCAGCAGTTGGGGAAAAACCGCAGGGTCGTCCGATCGTGGATTTGGTTCTCAATGGCCACGCCCATTGTCTGGAATATTTGCGCACTGGCGATACGGGCCACGCGGATGCTCATACCAACTGGATTGTTTGTGGCGGCAGTGGCTATAGTTTGCGGCGACAGCGATCGGAAGGTCCAGAACTGATGGAAGTTAGTGAAGCAACGAAAGGGAGATTGCGATCGGTTGCCACTTCGCATTGGTTTGTGGGCCGCAGTGGACAGGGGCTATATAAGCGGCGTCCCTATTCTTTTGTGCGAATTGATGTGCAGGGAGATAAAATCCCCAGATTTGTGGTGCGGCCTTACGTGGCAGAGCGCTATCGTCACCAATGGTATGAGCAAAGCTTACCGATCATTCAGCTTGAGAATCAACCTGTGATTTAGTTCAACCAGTTGCAGCCTCATAAGTTGAACTTGATAGAAGTGAGGGGTGAAAGTGGGAATGTTCTTGCTCAGAACTTCCTCAAATTCCCCTTGTCTACTTTTGCCCAAAAAATTTCTTTACTAAAAACTACTGAAGAGGATATCTGAAAAGACTGCCAAGGTTGCGGCCCCTGGAAACCCTTCCAAATTTCCTCTTCGATCGTGGGATTTGATTCTCAGAGTTTAACTGGAGAACTGCTTTTTCCCGAAAGTCTGAAATTGGATTGACTGGATCAAACCTGACCCGATCAAATTGGACCCGATCAAAATTGGCACTATGCCAACCCAGTATTGGTCCCAGGTCTGCCTGTAGCTAACTCTACCTTCACAATTTTGCCACCCATCTTCATGATGCGTTGCTGCTCTTTGAACCAGTTATCGTAGGGAACGAGCTTCGTGAAGTAGGTATTTTGCAGCTCGCGCTGGGTGCGAATTCGGGTTTGGCTAGGCACGCAAGCCGTAATCTTGAACATCCGCATGGGTTACGCTCCTAATGTTAGGTCGGAAAATTTTTGTTGAATTGAGACTTTTAAAGTTTGGACCTTGGGTTGCTGAACTTTGGCAAGCCTTTTCCAGAGTTTCCCCTGATTCTTGCAAAGAACTTGGTGCTCCAATGCCAACATTCCGCCCAGTTCCCTCATTACGCTAAGCCTGGGAGTCTAGCATCAATCTTAGACTGCCATAGCCGGATTCAACAGCCATTAGCGATCTAACACTCATACCAAACTTCCCAGACTGCACCACAGTTTTGAGTTTGAAGTCTTGAGGTTCGAATGAGATGGAACGTAATGTCGCAACTCAGTGCTCAACACTCAACACTCAACCTTGTGAAAATTAGCTCAAGCCAGAGCTGATGTAGTCGAGGTAAACACCCATTTCCTTACCAGCATCAGCGCCCACCAAGCTAGCGGTCACTTCTTTGATGGCTTGGATTGCTTGTACGGTGGAAGCAATGGGTACACCCAGAGAGTTGTAGGTTTCTTTCAAACCGTTCAGTACGCGCTCATCCAGGATGGAGACATCGCCAGCCAGCATTGCATAGGTTGCATAGCGGAGGTAGTAGTCGAGGTCGCGGATGCAAGCAGCATAGCGACGGGTGGTGTACATGTTGCCACCGGGACGGGTGATATCAGAGTACAGCAGAGACTTAGCAACTGCTTCCTTCACGATCGCCGAAGCATTGGCGCTAATAGCGGTAGCAGCACGAACGCGCAGTTCGCCGCTTGCGAAGTAGCCTTTCAGTTTGTCCAGAGCAGTGCTGTCCAGGTACTTGCCCTGAACGTCAGCAGAGTTAATAACAGCGGTAATTGCGTCTTGCATGATTTCGCTTCCTTAAAATCAAGTTGTTGTCCACTAGGGTTGAAAAAGTTTTAAGTTCCAAGTTTTAAGTTTTGAATTGAGTTAACCCAACCCTCAAAACCCAATACTCATCACTTGCTTACTGCATTGCACCAACGAGGTAGTCGAAGTAGGTGCCTGCTTCAGCAGCATCATCACCAGACAACAAGGACGTAGCAGCACTCTTCATAGCGCGAACGCCTTCAGCAACTGCGTCGATCGGTGTACCCAGAGACTTGTACATTTCACGAACGCCGACAACACCGATTTCTTCGATCGGGGTCACATCGCCAGAAACTACTCCGTAGGTGATCAGGCGGAGATAGTAGTCGAGGTCACGCAGGCAGGTAGCGGTCATTTCTTCGCCGTAAGCGTTGCCACCGGGGGAAACAACATCAGGGCGCTTTTGGAACAATTGATCGCCAGCTTGCTTGACGATGCGCTCACGAGAGTCGGTCAAAACTTGAGCGATGCGGAGACGACGCTCACCAGAAGTAACAAAGCCTTTGATCCGATCCAGTTCACCGGGGCTGAGATAGCGAGCCTCGGCATCAGCGTTCACGATTGACTTCGTGACAATACTCATTGATGGATTCCTCCGAAAAGCAAAATGTAACCAGAGACGATTAAACTGGGGTTCACCACCGACACAGATGAGCGCGAGGCAATTAGAGCCACACCACAACCAAGGTGTATCTTGATAAGCTGCTAGGTTCTTGGAACTGAACCCGCAACCTGCCTCGACTCAAACGCCCGTCAAACGCGATCGCAATTAATCACCCTTGAGGGATGTTCATACGGTCTGAACTTCAGCCATCTTCCGCAAATATTCTCCGGCATTAAGTTCACATCTTAAGGCGAATCGCAACATTTTGTAATAGTTTTACTCATTTCTGGTGGAAGTTAAACGGTCCCTAAGCGAGTCGAAGTGGTTGAACAGCTCCAGTTTTCACGATAAATAGCCCCTAAACCAGGGACGCACAATTGTTTAGACAGCACTGGGTTGAGATGAAAGGCGATCGTCTCACTCGGGCTGCTTAGCGCAATGCAGATTAGTAACTCCAGGACTTCGTCAAGATCGGAATAAATCTCAATGTAAGACTGGTGTGACTAGCAGAGAGACTTTCGTTGTTGATAATTGCAGTAACAGGCATCAGTAGCAATAGCAATTACTGTAGAAACTACTGTGCAAAGAGTCACCAAAGAGATAATTTTTTGGATATTAAGATGAATTGAAAGATGGAGAAATTAGTAGAGGCAAATGGAGATTTAAAATTCCAGAGACAATATGATTATTTTATTTTAATGAGTATTGTTTTTGAAATTATTTGTAGGGATTGAAGACAAAGCTCAATCTGCTGCAAGATTAACTGCAACGGTGAATGATGGTGCTGGGTTGTTAGATCAAGCATCGTCTTTTGCTCCACAGCGTATATAAAGCAATTTGATTGACGAAACTTAAGCTAGAATTTTGTACTTCTGCTGTTCATTGAGCCTCACTGGTTGAGAAATTATTGATGTCTTCCGATCGCACTCCAGCAAAGTTACAACCCCCGATGCTGCGTTCCTATCAGACCAAACTGATCAAGGATCTTTATATCCAGCTGGGTCAGGGCTATCGCCGAGTTGCCATCATTGCGGGCACAGGAGCCGGGAAAACGGTAATTGGTGGCAAGATTTGCGCTGATACCGTGGCGCGCGGTTTGCGGCTGATGTTTTTGGTGCATCTGGATGTGCTGGTGGGTCAGACCTATGAAAAGATGCAGGCGTTTGGTTTGCGCTGTGGCTTTATCAAAGCAGGCTGGCAGGAAGATCCCGATGCGCCGATCCAGATTGCTAGTATTCAAACCATGGAAAAGCGATCGTGGTGGCGGAACTGGAAAGCCAACGTGGTGTTTTTTGATGAGGGGCACACGACGGTTTTTAGCCAAATTGGTCAGGAGATTATTTACAGAACCCATCCCAAGGCCGTGCATTTGGCCATGACTGCGACACCCTACCGTCTGGGCCGCGAACAATTAGGGGACCACATGCAAACCTTTGTGGCTTCTCCGGTGCCGGCTGAGCTACAGCGGATGGGGTTTCTTGCGCCGATGCAGTATTACGGGGTGCCGGTTGATTCCCAGATTGATCTGCAAGGGGTGCGTACGGTTGCAGGGGACTACGATGAGCGCGATCTGAAAAATGCCTGCGATCGGCCTGAACTGATCCAGCGAATTATCGAAGAATGGCAGCGGCTCACTCCTGGAAAACGGACGATCGCCTTTTGTGTCGATGTGGAACATGCGCGACATGTCGCAGATGCCTTTAGAGCAGTGGGTGTGCCTGCGGCAGTAGTAGATGGCAGCACGCCGATTAAGGAGCGGCATCAACTCTACCGAGCCTTGGGAACTGGGGAGTTATTAGTGCTCACCTCTTGTAACGTGATCAGCATTGGCTTCGATGAACCGAGTGTGGAAGTCGGGTTGCTGTTGCGTCCCACTCAGTCTCGCGCTTTGCATTATCAGCAGGTGGGCCGAGTCCTGCGGATTTCTCCTGCAACGGGCAAGCAATATGGCATCATCCTCGATCAAGCCAACAATTTGAAGCGGCTCGGCTTTCCTGAAGATATCCAGGAATATCGGTTGCCCACGAGTCGAGAACCGGGCACTGTGGAGACGCATCCCACTAAACAATGTCCCACCTGTAATCGGTTAGTTTGGGGGTTTGTCATGACCTGTCCAAGTTGCAGCTACCATTGGCCAACTGAGGTGCAAATCAATACGGAAAGTATGGTTGAGGTTTACAGCGAAGAACTGCTGCGGCAAATTGAGCGGCGCAAAATGTATGAGTTTTTCCGCACCCAGCGTCAGAAGACATTTCGAGAAGGATCAGCGCCCAACTGGACCAAGCGCGTTTTCTATGAAGAGTTTGGCTGCTTCCCAGAACCGGACTGGAGCGTGGGTGCAATTTTTGGGGATATGCCGACCCTGGATGACAAATATGCCTATCGAGACTATTTGATTCAGACGGCGCAGCGCCACGGTAAATCGCTCACCTGGGTGATCGAAGAGTTTCAGCAAGAGTTTGGTCAAGAGAGCTGGCAGGAAATATTTCTACAGGCGTAGGAAAGTCTTGTCTTTTTATTGCGATCGTGCTGTCGATCGCGGTTTTTTTTCAGTACACTTTGAACGACACTATCTGTAGCGCACAAATCTATGAAATCCTCTTTTCCTAGCGCTATTGCTCTGGCCCTTTTGCTAACAGGCGGAATGGGATCTGCGGCCTTGGCAGAAAACCTAGAGCAAACTCAACAATTATTGACGACCAATGAATGTTCGGGCTGCGAGCTCAGCAAAGCGGGTCTGGTCTATGCTCAACTGTTGGGAGCCGACCTGACGAAAGCTAATTTAATTCAAGCCAATCTCAGCCATGCCAATTTAAGTGCTGCTAACCTCAGTCAGGCGCAGTTGAATGGAGCTGTGCTATTCGGGGCCGATCTTTCTGGAGCCGACCTGAGCGGAGCCAATTTACAGGGAGTGGACCTGCGGGAGGCGAATCTCACCAACGCCAAGTTAGAGGGAGCCAATATTGAAGGCGCGAACTTTTTGGGGGCAGTCGGAATTCCTGCCGAACTGGCCACCGTCAAAAATTACTATCTTTGGGGAATGGCAGAAGCTCAGCGGGGTAACTTTCGGGGGGCGATCGCCAACTATAATCAAGCGCTGAGTCAAGACCCAGATTTTGCCAATGCCTATTTAGCCCGCAGCATTGCTCGCTTTCGGTTGGGGGATCAGGCCGGTGCCCTCAGTGATGCTCAATATGCCGATGAGCTTTACTTAAAACAAAATAGCGAGCGGGGACATCAGGCAGCTTCGCAATTTGCCATGGGCATTCAGGCAGCACAGGAGGCTTATGACGAGCGGCAGCGAGCTGGCAGTAGTGGCGGTGTGGGCGGTAATATTTTGAACGTGCTGGGTGGTTTGGCAGGGATGGCGCTGCAAGTCTTGCAATATATGTCGTTCTAGACGGCTTGCTAGAAGATTGGGGTTGACAGGCTTCCCTTAAGGCAATCCAGACCATAAGCCGGATAAAGCCTGATAGGAGATAAAGCTTGATAAAATATTAGGAACTTCAATGAAGCCTTAATTCCTATCGTTTTAGGTTGAACTGAGCTTGTTAGCGCTGCTGAAAAACATCCGAGAGATTATTGCCCGCTGGTGGTCAGAGTTTACGTTGCAAACTCGCTTAATGGCAGCCGCAACGTTAGTTGTTTCTCTGATCATGAGCGGTCTAACGTTTTGGGCCGTCAATACCATCCAACAGGATGTTCGCTTCAACGATACCCGGTTTGGTCGTGATTTAGGTCTGCTGCTGGCCGCCAATGTGGCTCCCTTGGTAGAGGACAACCGCACAGAGTTGGCTCGCTTTTCCCATAGTTTTTATGGCAGCACCTCCAGCATTCGCTACATGCTCTATGCCGATGAAGAGGGCAATATTTTTCTGGGCATTCCCTTTTCAGAGTCGGAAGTGCAAAACTCGCTGACGATCCGACGACGAATGCAGTTGCCGGAGAATTTTGCTGCCAATGTTGAAGAACCCATGGTGCGGCAGCATCTCACCCCCGATGGCGAAGTGACTGATGTGTTTGTGCCGCTCAACCATGATGGTAAGTATCTGGGTGTGTTGGCGATCGGCATCAATCCCAATCCCACGGTGGTTACCTCTTCTCATCTGACGCGTGATGTAACGATCGCCGTTTTCATTTCGATCTGGGCCATGGTGATTTTGGGGGCAGTTTTCAACGCCTTGATGATCACCAAGCCCATTAAAGAACTGCTGGTAGGGGTGAAGAATATTGCTGCCGGAAACTTCAAGCAGCGGATTGATCTGCCTTTAGGGGGTGAGTTAGGGGAGCTTATCCTCAACTTCAACGAAATGGCAGAGCGGCTAGAACGCTATGAAGAGCAGAATATTGAAGAGCTGACTTCCGAGAAAGCCAAACTAGAAACGCTGGTTTCGACGATCGCCGATGGAGCTGTTCTGGTCGATACCAACATGCGAGTGATTTTGACCAATCCAACCGCCAAGCGGATTTTTGGCTGGGAAGGCAATCAAGTGGATGGCGAAAATGTGCTTTATATTCTGCCGGATGCCGTCAAGGTTGAAATGACCCGGCCTCTCTATCAACTAGCCTCTGGCAATCCGCCAGAGGAACTGAAAGATGGGGCTGAATTTCGCATCACGATTCCAGAGCCGCCCAGCCGCACGGTCAGGATTTTGTTGACGACAGTGCAGGATCAATATCGGGAGAGTGTCAAAGGCATTGCAATTACCGTACAGGACATCACGCGCGAAGTAGAGCTGAACGAAGCCAAAAGCCAGTTCATCAGCAATGTCTCCCACGAGTTGCGCACGCCGCTATTCAACATCAAGTCTTTTATTGAGACGCTACACGAGTATGGCGAAAGCCTCTCAGAAGCTGAGAAGCGCGAGTTTCTGGACACAGCCAACCGGGAGACCGATCGCCTAACTCGCCTCGTGAATGATGTGCTTGATCTGTCGCGGCTGGAGTCGAACAAACGCTACCAGTTTGATGCCGTTGAGATTACTCAACCGATCGAACAAACGCTGCGAACGCACCAGCTTAATGCCAAAGATAAGGGAATCGAGTTAATTCAAGAAATTGAGCCCAATTTACCCCCCGTGCGCGGCAATTACGATCTGTTGCTGCAAGTGTTTTCCAATCTGGTGGGGAACGGCTTGAAATTCACCGCAGCGGGTGGCAAAGTGGCGATTCGCGCTTATCGACTCGAAGAAGACCAGTCCCCAACCCATGTCCGCATCGAAGTTTCAGATACGGGAATCGGCATTGATCCCGAAGACCAGAGCGCCATTTTCGATCGCTTCTTTCGGGTTGAGAATCGAGTGCATACTCTAGAAGGAACGGGGTTGGGGCTGTCCATCGTCCGCAACATCATTGAAAAACATNCAGAGCCAGGTTCATCTGGTCAGTGAGGTGGGGGTTGGCACGACCTTCTGGTTTGATTTGGCAGTGATTCCTGAAAGCTGTTTACTGTCCGATCGCGTCATTGCAGTGCCAGAAGCAGCCGATCAGCTTGTCCTTGCCCCTCATCCTGAAAGCTGAAGAATTCCTGTTAGGCAGGCAATGTAGGGATTTTGACTATTTATTTTGACCACATATCCACATATCTTGCCCTTAATAGAAGGCAAATGATGGAAGGCAGATTCGGGTAGAAAATTGGGACTGCGCTTTGGCCTGTATAAAAATTTGTGTGAAGAATTGTCTGGATGGAAAGTTCTATCTCAAAAAATTGAGTGAGCGATCGAACCAACCATGCTCCAAGTTGCAGCACACTTGATCCAACCGCTCACTGACAAGTTCATATTGAACTTAATGCAAGTGGGTTTGAAGATCGCATTGGAAAAATCCAGATGCAACTAGGCCCACCGCAGAACTCCCAATGCGGAATTAGGGCATGGGATGGAAAAGCAGATCGGGGAAAAACCGGTTAAATTCAATCAAAATGCCAGCCGTGATCGTCATCCAGACTGCAAACAGCACCGGGGCTGTAGAAAGGTATTTAAGCAGGTATTGCATAGAAAGTGACTCCAAAATCAAAGAATCGATAGGGGTCTATGGTCTAGCGAGGAGAAACAGGAATTTCACTGTCTTTTGCAGTGAGTTGACCTGTGGTTAACTCCTTCAGCGCTGCCAAAGGCCAAGCAAAACCTGACAGCATGAACTTGATAGCACGAGGTACGTCGATAATGATTTCCTTCATTTCGGCATCCTTTTCACCGCGCACTGAGATCAGATAGGCCCGACCGACCCAGCCAATCCAGCCTGCAATGTAAAGGAAGAGAATGCTGGGAATCAAAAATTCGCCAGCGTGGCTCAGACGACCATCCACCACGAGGTGAGGCAGTCCTTCGGGGCCACACAGAACTTGAGAGTTAGCGTAGTTCTCAAACCGTTCCTTAGCTTGGGGAGTCTTTGCGTTAGCTGCACGTTGCAAGAAGGCTTTTGATTCACCACAAGGTGTCAAACCTGCAACATCTGCGGACGCTGAGGGCGCAAAAGTAACCCACAGGAAGAGTACAAGCACTAGAGCAAACAATTTTCGCATTGAATTGTTTCCCTTTATTTACAAAAATCAAGTATTTCGTACAAAACGTTAAGTAATTTGCACAAAAAAAATTGGGCTGTGAGAGCAATCATACCCCCAAGGTCTGCCCAGTAAAGTTAAGCTCTTAAAAGAAGTTTACTTATTAGGTATTTAGGCTGCTCTGTTTACGCTCTAGTTGATGGAAACGATAGAAGATTCGGGTTCAATTCAACTGGGTAGGTCAGGCAGGATTGGCAAACAAAATGGCTTAACAGAAGTGCTTAAGCGGTGCCTAAGTCTCGCTGCTGATGCAAAGGTGTCGATATTGATGGCAATCCTGAATCTTGTCCTAGCTCCCAGAGCGATCAGTCTCCAGCATGATCAGCCGACCTCTTGAGCCTATGTCTACTGTGCTTGCAATCGAAACAAGCTGCGATGAAACAGCAGTCGCCATTGTCAGCGATCGCCAAATTTTGAGTAATGTCGTATCGTCCCAAATTCAGATTCACCAGGTCTATGGTGGTGTTGTGCCAGAAGTGGCGTCTCGGCATCATGTAGAAACCGTCAACTGGGCAGTTCAGCAGGCGTTGCAGCAGGCCGAACTCGACTGGTCACAAATTGAGGGTGTGGCGGCCACCTGTGCCCCCGGACTGGTCGGAGCCCTGTTAGTTGGACTAACCGCAGCCAAAACCCTGGCGATGCTGCATCAGAAGCCATTTCTAGGAGTTCATCACCTCGAGGGACATATCTACGCCTCTTACCTGAGTGAACCGGATTTGCATCCTCCGTTTCTTTGTCTGTTAGTTTCCGGTGGCCATACCAGCCTGATCCATGTGAAAGACTGTGGCATCTATGAAACCCTGGGCCAAACTCGGGACGACGCAGCCGGAGAAGCCTTTGATAAGGTAGCTCGCTTGTTGAATTTGGGCTATCCCGGTGGGCCTGTGATCGATCGCCTTGCTCAAACAGGTAATCCAACTGCTTTTCCTCTACCGGAAGGCAAAGTTTCCCTGCCGACTGGCGGTTATCATCCCTACGATTCCAGCTTTAGTGGCCTTAAAACAGCCATGCTGCGGTTAACTCAAACTTTTCCCCCAGATGATTTGCCGATCGCAGATTTAGCCGCAAGTTTTCAAGCAGCGGTGGCCAAAGCCTTAACGAAACGGGCGATCGCCTGTGCCCTGGATCAGGGACTCACTACCATTGCCATAGGGGGAGGCGTGGCGGCCAACAGTGGCCTGCGTCAGCATTTGCAAATCGCTGCGGCTGAAAAGGGCTTGCGGGTTCTCTTTCCGCCATTGAAGTTCTGCACCGATAATGCTGCCATGATTGCCTGTGCTGCGGCTGACCATTTGAATCGAGGACATCGATCGCCCCTCACGTTGGGGGTGCAGTCGCGTATGTCTCTGGCTGAAGTGATGCAGCTTTATCTAGACAGACCCAAGGTTCTAAATCAACCAATTGCGTCCGGTAACTTGAGTTGATATGGTGATGAGACCCATAAATTTCTTATTTGACAAATCTGGTTTGCTTATCCTTGCCCACTGGGGCCGACTCACTGTACTGCCTGCTGGAACTCGGAGCTCATTAGAAATCAGTTTGCATTAATTCCGTTAGTTCAGCTCTGTTACGGTTTATCGCTCCCTTTGCTTTCTGCTGTTCTATGGTCTTGGATGATTTCTGTTGGCTTGACCAGATTTCTGCCTCCGATCGCAGTGTGATTGGAGAAAAAGCATTCTATCTTGGGCTTTTACGACAGCGCACTTACCCAGTCTTACCCGGTTTTGTCGTTACCACTTCCGCATTAGAGCACTTCCTGGCTCAGGTAAATTGGCAGGTGCAAATGTTTGCCGACTTGCCCCATGCCTTCTTCTATGTCGATGCCAATAATCCGCGTCAACTGCAAACGGTTGCCCAACAGATCCGTCAGGCCATGCTGGCTTCCCCAGTTGATGAATTGCTTTTGACCAAACTAGAAACGGCGGTGCAAGAGTGGCAAACCGATTATGTGATTCTGCGGCCTTCCTTTTCGCTACCACCCACGTTAGATCCAACCCTTTGTGCTACAACCCATAGCCTTCTGGCGGCCCAAGTTTGCCGTGGCGATCAACCCTCTCTTGCCCAAGGGCTTAAGCAGGTTTGGGCTGAGCTATTTCGAGCCAGAAGCCTATTCTATTGGCAGCGGTTGGGAATTCAGCTACAGCAGGTACGGTTAGCGGTTTTGGTGCAGCCAATGCAAACTGTCCTTGCCGCCGGGGATTTGCAGATTGTAAATCAGCAAATTCGAATTCGAGCAGTGCGAGGCTTGGGTTATGGCCTCCGGCAAGGCGTTTGGGACACCTATCAAATGGATCTGCAATCCCATTGGCATGATCAGCAGTTGGGTCAGCAACTCTATCACTATCAAATTAGAGAGGAGGTTACCAGTCGATCGGGTCTGGAGACACTTCCAGATATTCCGAAATTGGTGCAGCTGACCTTACTGGATTCTCGATCGTCCGTTCAACCCGTCTTGCCGCCCGATCAACAACAGCAGCTCGCTTTATTGGCTCAGCAAACCCAGGTCGAGTTGGGGATGCCATTGCAATTGGAATGGATCAGCGTAGATTCTGAAACAACCCCCAAATTTTGGTTGACTCAGGTTGTTCCTCGGTTCAGTTCGCAACCCATTTTTCAAGCGACTGCCAATCCTGATGCTCAGTCCAAGTCTCTCGTTAAACAGACGATCGATCAGGCGATCAATCAACCTATTCTGCATGGTTTAGCAGCAGCACCGGGCCGAAAAATTGCACCCGCCTGGGTTGTACCTCAGGTCTTAAATCCCCTAGACACAGCCACGATTCCCGCAAATGTGATCCTGGTGACGCTGAGTTTGTTGCCTCATCAATTACTGCAATTACGGCAGATCGCAGGCATTGTTACCGAGCAAGGAGGGCTCACCAGCCACGCCGCAATTCTGGCAAGAGAGCTAGGCATTCCTGCGGTTGTAAGTGTTCCATCCGCAACTCAAAGGATACAAACGGGGCAAGCAATTGGTCTGGATGGCGATCAAGGCGAAGTATACTGCAATAGCACAGGGCTTCCGGAAGATTGGCAACAAACTGCTCGATCTGAATTGGAGCAGGCCGAGTTTTCCCAGTCCAAGCGACCCTTGGGGTCCTCCTTGAACCAGAATCGCTTGATGATTACGCTGAGTCAGAGCGATCGGCTGGCTCAATTTGCCGTCTGGCCTACTGATGGTATCGGACTCTTGCGGGCCGAATTTTTGATGCTCGATCTGCTACAGCATCAGCATCCCCAAGCCTGGTTGACCCAAATTTCTCAAGCTGAAGCCATTGATCAGATTGCTGCTCGGATTCAGCCTTTTGTAGCGGCTTTTGCGCCTCGTCCGGTGTTTTATCGCTCTTTAGATTTGCGATCGGCAGAGTTCGAATCCCAGCGCAATTTGGCTGCGCCCCATCCGACTCTAGGTTGGCGAGGCACCTTAAATGATGTTTTGCATCCCGAACTATTGCAGATGCAGCTGGCTGCGTTGCGTCAGGTTCAGCAGCAAGGTTATCCCCATCTTTCGCTCATCTTGCCGTTTGTGCGAACTGTGGAGGAATTTGTGTTCTGCCGTCGCCAGGTGGAACAGGCAGAATTGACTCAAAGTCCTGAGTTCCAGCTGTGGATTATGGCAGAAGTGCCCTCGGTGCTGTGGTTATTGCCTAATTATGCGGCGGCAGGCGTCCAGGGCATTTGCATTGGCATGAATGATTTAACCCAACTGTTATTGGGAATCGATCGCGATCATCCCCAGATGGCAGCAGCCTTTGAACTGTATCATCCGGTGGTTTTGCAAGCCGTGGAGCAGCTTGTGCAAACAGCGCATCAATTAGGTCTGGCCTGTTCGTTCTGCGGTCAGTCGCTGGATCGCCATCCGCAAGTGCTCAATTCGCTGTTGCAAATGGGAATTCACACATTTGTAGTAGAGCCACAGGAAGTTCTGTCCATTCACCGTGTCTTAGCTGCCGCCCCAAAGGATTTGATGCAGCCCTAACGTCTGGTGGCGCGGCCAATTCTCAATTCACTCAAGTAGGTGCCTGGATCTTGCGCCACCCAACCCAAACGAGAGTTCGATCGCACTTCAAAGTGGAGGTAAGACTCTGCGGTTGTAGAAACTCCTACGGTGCCTAAAGCTGCGCCAGATTGCACTTGTTGCCCAGTTTTGACGGCGATCGTCTCTAATTGGGCATAGCGAGTTTGCAGACCCTGGGCATGATTAATCACAACCATTTTGCCGTAGCCTGCTTGATCCCCCGCAAAGGCCACAATTCCTGATCCTGCTGCAAAGACAGTCGTTCCGGCGGCGGCAGCCAAATTGACTCCCCCATGAAATTCAACTTGATTCGTGGCCGGATTCACCTGCCAGCCATAGGCCAACAGGATAGAAGCGACTTCAGGGAGGGGATAGCGATCGATCGGACCTGTATTGGCTGGAGCAGAAGAAGTGGTGGGTACGGGTGACCAGTTAACCCCAGGAACAAAAACAACCGTCGGAGCAGTTTGGCAACCATTGGCCTCAAACAGCACATCAGCCCGGACATTGTACTGCCGAGCGATATCTCGCCAAGAGCTGCCTGCAGGGACATTCACGCGGATACCGTTGTAGGGCGGAATTAAAATTTCGGTGCCGGCAGGTGCAGTTCCCTGGCGCAAAGCCGGATTCATACCGATCAGCGTGGTTGGGAGAAGATTGTATTGCTGGGCGATGCTTTCCAGCGTTTCTCCTGCTGCAATACGATGTTGAACGATGCGATTCAGGGCAGGTTCTGGACAGGCAGTTTCAGTCTGCGCAGTTTCAGTCTGCTGAGTAACCGGTGCAGCCACTACGCCTGCCGCAGTCATCCAGGCCCATAATCCGATTTGGCTGATCGCTACCCAAACTGGGCGTAAAAGCCGATCGGTATGAATGCAGGCAGAGTCCATCATATTGGGGTTTGATCTCACAATCTCCTCTGCAATTGTATCGATCACAATTCAGCAATTGCTTTTACAATGAACGCTGAATGCAGTGCTAGGGTGAAGAGAGGTTTTAACAGCTTCCGTTCCAGGTCGTCTCAATGCTCCGATCAGAGTAAACTATGGGTCTTTTGAGCAAACAAGTCGTTCTCTACGCCACCCTATTGGCGATTGGCGGCAGTGTTGGATGGGCAGCAAATCAATATAGCAACCTCAACCGATCGATCGTTGAGTCTCAAGAGCCACAAGTCAGCAAGAATCAACCTGAAGCGGCCCCGGAAGCCACCTCGCTGGCTTATCAACGGGCTCAACCCGCCACTGTGGCCCAAAGTAAGCTGCCGGTAAACCAGAACTTTATTGCAGCTGCTGTCGAAAAAGTAGGGGCTGCGGTTGTCCGGATCGACGCTTCTCGCAAGATATCTCGCCGATCGAGCGCATTGGATAATCCGCTGTTGAAACGCTTTTTTGGCGAAGAAGACTCTAGCCCCTTAGAAGATCGGGTGGAGCAGGGCACGGGGTCTGGGTTTATTGTCAGCACCGATGGCCATGTGATTACCAATGCTCATGTCGTGGAAAAAGCAGATACCGTTACCGTCACCCTCAAAGATGGCCGCACATTAGATGGCAAAGTAGTTGGTATTGATCCGGTGACCGATGTGGCAGCGATTAAGATTGCTGCGGATGGCCTTCCTACAGTAGTTTTAGGAAATTCAAAAAATCTTGTGCCAGGGCAATGGGCGATCGCGATCGGCAATCCCTTGGGGTTGGATAACACGGTGACTGCCGGTATTGTTAGCGCTATTGAGCGGTCGAGTTCTCAGGTAGGGATTCCCGATCGACGGGTGCAGTTCATTCAAACCGATGCGGCCATTAATCCGGGCAATTCCGGCGGACCTCTGTTGAACGATCGCGGTGAGGTGATCGGCATCAATACGGCAATTCGAGCAGATGCCCAGGGGTTAGGGTTTGCAATTCCGATCGAAACGGGTTGGAAGATTGCCCAGGAACTATTTGCCAAAGGTCGGGCTGACCATCCTTATTTGGGAATTCAAATGGTCGATCTGACGCCGGATCTACGCCAACGCATTAATGAAGATCCGGCCACTGGGTTAAAGATTAATGCCGACCGGGGTGTTTTGATTATTCAAGTCATGTCCGATGCGCCAGCTTCTGCTGCTGGCCTGAAACCGGGGGATGTGATTCTCAAAATTAACAATACTGAAGTGGCGAATGCCGCAGCTGTTCAACAGCAAATAGAATCAGTTCGTGTTGGAGATACCCTCTCAATCGAAATTCGCCGTCAAGAGGAAGTCAAAACCGTCCAGCTTCGACCCATTGCTTTTCCAGCCGAAAAAGATAACTAGGCTTTTGGTCCAGCCCTTAGTTATTTCAAGAATTGCTTGTTTGCCGCTCCTCCAGGCCAATAGAGGCAGCTTCTAATCTATTGCAGATTCGCTATCGCCCAGGTCTGAGCCAAAGGATCCAGACCCCTTAATGGTTGCCTCTAACTCCATGCGCTGCTCCATGCGGCTGAGGAAATAGCCCGTCATCATCGCTGAGGCCAACAAACCAGCCAAATTTTCGCGATCGGTCGTGATTTGCACATTAAAGGCTTCCGAGGGCAAAACACCCACCAAACCCTGAACATTTTGCGAAATAATCTGTTTGATTTCAGGACTGACCGATTTGGCAACCCGAGCTAAAACCTCTGGCGATTGATGTTGCAGATACTTCAGCAATTGATTGGCCTGACCCTCCTCAGTGTCTCCACCGAAGAAATCAAAGTTGTCAGGATTAAACACCATAGTTTATTCAAGAACGAAGGTTTGCATGAGTCAATTTCTATCTATTGTGGCACTTATATCTGCGAGTGTGACCCGTAGGGCTAAGGGCGATGGTTTAGTTGGAGGGCTCCAGCTCTTCGGGAAATACGGTCTGGCTGTCTGGCTCAACCACTTTGGGTAATTGATCGACTTGAAAATATTGATGAAATTTTTCGGTCACCTGGAGCCAATAGGATCGACCATCAGCCTGTCGCCGTTTTTTCACAAATCCTAAACTGACCAGTTCTTGCACATGTTGATAAGCGCCGGAACCGCGCAATTCCACGAGTTTAGTTTGGCTAATGGAGCCCTGTAACGCGATCGCGGCAAGTGTTCGCAGAGCGCCCAATCCTAAATCAACGGGAATTAACCGTTGAATCAGCTCATGAAAAGATTCTCGAAGCTGCAAACAGTAGCCGTTTGGGGTTTCAACAATTTCTAAGGCCCCATCTCGATGAGCATAATTTGCCATCAGTTCTAATAACGCCTCTTTGATTGCTGTTCGTTCAGAATCCGCAAACTCAGCCAACTGAGCGATCGTCAAAGGTTGTGCTTTCAGGTAAAGAATTGCCTCGATTTTGCTGGATAGTCTAGACATCGCTGGGATTGTGCGAGCCTCAAGAAATGACAGTAGAGTATAGCCGACTTTTCATCGATGTTGGGGTTCCTCATCTTGGACTCAGGGGTTTCTCATTTTGGCCACTCAAAATACCGGCTATTCCGGTAGCCAAATGGAACCCATAGACGAGGTTGATCCCATCGAAACAGGTCTCACAAATAGCGGCGTTAATTTGGGGATCAAATTCGATTAATTCTTGACAAAGTGCGTTCCACTCCTGGGAAATGCCGTTATAATTACCTTCAACAATTCTGAATTTAGTTTATAAAACTTAAACTTAGCGTTACATTTATTTATCTACTAGGAGCGATCGATGCCCCCGGAAACAACAAATCAAGCAAGGTTAATTCACTTTCTGCAAGAAGAGCTGGCGGTGCCTGCTGCTGCGATTTCCCTGGCTCTGCGTCAATCAGAATCAGAAGCGAGCCGTCTGCCTATTGTTCTATGGCAATATGGTTTAATTACGATTCAACAGTTAAACCAAGTTTTTGACTGGATGGAATCCGCTTAATTAAATCAATTCTCATATTGTTGATACTAATTTAAGATTCACTCTAAACTGTGCTCCCGCTGCCATTTGGTTTAATCATTGAGCGGGATGGAAGATCTCCATCAAATCTGGATCGGCATTCCGTACTTCTGAAGCTCTGACAATTCTGAGAATTAAGTAAACAATTTATAAAGAAGCAAATTGTTTTTGAAGAATCATTACATGAGGTTCACTAGGCAGCGAGTCATTCGGTAGTCGTCGGCTAAGTTTAGCTCGGTTAGCTGAATCTTAATCTGGCATGATTCAGAAAATGTACGTTCTATCTGCATTGAGAATCTACCTTCAGAGTCTGCGCAGGTCGATCGCAATTTGATTACGATGCGGTGCAGTGCCGACCCAAGCTTGGCCTTGCTGTTTTGCAGGTTTGTCTTGCAGAAACGCTAGCCGCATTTTTGTTAAAAACTCATCGTTGAGACCTATGGCAATTAAAGACCAACCCCAGCCACCACGCTCCCGACAAATTGGCAACATTTTGCTGCTGGTTTCGAGCCTCTTTCTGCTGGCGAATATATTTCTTCCCAATTTGTTTGGCCCCTCTGTGCCACGGGTTCCCTATAGCCTGTTCATCCATCAAGTGCAGGATCAGGAAATCTCAATGGTTTCAGTTGGTCAAAATGAAATTCGCTACCAACTTAAGCCGGAAGCCGACAGCGATAAACCAGGTCAAGTCTTGGCAACAACCCCAATTTTTGATCTAGAACTTCCCAAACTGCTGGAAGCTAACGGAATTGAGTTTGCTGCTGCTCCGCCGCCTAAAAATGGTTGGTTTACCAGTCTATTAGGTTGGGTGATTCCACCTCTGATTTTTGTGGCAATCTGGCAGTTCTTCATCAATCGGGGCAATGGACCTCAAGGCGCTTTGTCGATCGGTCGCAGCAAAGCCAAGGTGTATGTCGAAAACGAATCTGAAAAAGTAACTTTTGCCGATGTGGCGGGGGTTGAGGAAGCCAAAACTGAATTGGTGGAAATTGTGGACTTTCTGCAAAATCCGCAGCGGTTTACCCAAATCGGAGCCCGAATTCCGCGTGGGGTGCTGCTGGTTGGTCCGCCGGGAACGGGCAAAACTCTCCTAGCTAAAGCGGTAGCAGGTGAAGCAGGTGTGCCTTTCTTCAGCATTTCAGGCTCTGAATTCGTTGAATTATTCGTAGGTGTGGGTTCTTCGCGGGTACGCGACCTGTTTGAACAGGCAAAGAAACAGGCTCCTTGCATCATCTTTATTGATGAGTTAGATGCGATCGGTAAATCGCGGGCCACGAGCGGCTTCTATGGCGGCAATGATGAACGCGAGCAAACGCTGAACCAGTTGCTGACCGAAATGGATGGCTTTGCCGCAGGCGATAAGACTGTGATTGTATTAGCGGCTACCAACCGGCCTGAAACCCTCGATCCAGCTTTATTGCGACCCGGACGCTTCGATCGGCAAGTGCTGGTCGATCGGCCTGACTTGAATGGTCGCTTGGCAATTCTCGAAGTCCATGCGAAGGGTGTGAAGCTCGGCAACGATGTCGATTTGAAGGCGATCGCTACTCGTACCCCTGGTTTTGCCGGGGCTGACTTAGCCAATCTGGTAAACGAAGCTGCACTCCTGGCTGCTCGTAATCAACGAACGCTGGTCGCTCAGGCAGATTTCAGTGAAGCGATCGAACGAGTGGTGGCTGGTCTAGAGAAAAAGAGCCGCGTCTTGAACGAAAAAGAGAAAAAGATTGTTGCCTATCACGAAGTTGGGCATGCATTAGTCGGCGCAGTCATGCCGGGAGCCAATAAGGTCGAAAAAATTTCGATCGTGCCACGTGGTATGGCCGCTCTGGGCTACACCTTACAATTGCCCACCGAAGATCGCTTTTTGCTGAGTGAAGCGGAACTCCACGGCCAAATCGCTACTCTGCTAGGAGGCCGATCGGCAGAAGAGATCATTTTTGGCAGCATTACGACTGGCGCTTCCAACGATTTGCAGCGGGCTACCGATCTGGCAGAACGCATGGTGACAACCTATGGCATGAGCAAGGTTTTGGGTCCATTGGCTTATCAGCAGGGACAGCAAAATATGTTTCTGGGTAATGAAGGAAATAACCCACGCCGCTTAGTTAGTCCGCAAACGGCAGAAGCGATCGACCAAGAAGTCAAAGGTATTGTTGAATCAGCCCATCAGCAAGCTTTGGATATCTTGAAACACAATCGTGAACTGCTGGAAACGATCGCGCTTCAGCTCTTGGAAACCGAAGTGATTGAAGGGGAGACTCTGCATCAACTGCTCGCTCAGGTTCAACCCGTCAATTCAGCTGTTGCGGTTTAATCAGTCTCATTAGTGCTCAATTTAATGTTCGATATTGAGTGCTGCTTGATTTCTATATAGATGGGCGTTCCAATCAGACTGGTCTAGGTCTTGATGTACGGAGCGCTCCATTTTATTGTTTGATCTCTGGCCATGAATCATTCAGTTGTAATATTCAGCCTTAATCTACCTGAACTGCTCGACCCATCACTTGGGCCACTGCCGCTACAAGTTCTTTCGGCTCAACGGGTTTAGAGACATGCATCTCAAATCCGGCTTCTAGCGCTTTCGATTGGTCTTCTTCTCTAACGTAAGCTGTAAGAGCGATCGCAGGAATGTGCTGACCTTGGCAAGTTTCCCGATCGCGAATTTTACGAATTAATTTGTAACCATCTTCGATAGGCATGCCAATGTCGCTGACAAGCACCTGGGGATTCACCTGTTCTAACGATTCCAGGGCTTCATGCACCGAAGCAACTGCAGTGACATGGGCTCCCGATTGCTGCAAAATCAGCTGAAGAAAGTCACGGGTATCGTGATGATCTTCCACTAACAAGATTTGTACTTGCTCTAGGGAAACGGCTGGCTGAGAATCATTAGAAGAGGATAGATGTGCGTCAAGTTTAGCAACCGGCTCATTCATTAACAGGGGCAAATTGACCGTGAAGATGGCCCCTTGATTTTCCCCGTTACTATCTGCCTGAATGGTGCCGCAATGTTGTTCTACCAGATGGCGCACGATCGCCAACCCCAATCCTAATCCTCCGTAGGGTCGGGTGGTTGTGCTATCCGCCTGCCGAAAGCGATCGAAAACATGGGGGAGAAACTCTGCTTCAATGCCAATTCCTGTGTCAATGATCTGTAGTTGAGCATATTCGATTGAACTGAAGCATTGCCGAGCAAAAGATTCCTTAACTTCACTACTGGTAATGGTGTATTTCTTGGATAGCTGCAGAATTGGAGAATGGTTTTCGTCTTGCTGCTGGACTCGATCTAATTTAACAATGACGCGACCTTGTTCAGGGGTGAATTTGATGGCATTCGATAGCAAATTCCAAATGATTTGCCGCAATCGCTCTGAATCGCCATACACTTTGGTCAAACTGCTGTCGAAATTCGCTTCTAGCTGAATGGCCTTATCGTTTGCGGTCGGGCGCACCGTTTCTATCACCGCCTCTACAAGCGGAATCAGGTTAAGAGGTTGTAAGGTTAAACGTAACTTGCCGCGAATGATCTGAGAAACATCAAGAATATCTTCAATTAACTGGGCTTGCGATCGGGCATTGCGTTCAATCGTCTCTAAAGCCCGTATCATGGTGTTTTCATCTAACTGGCGATGCAGCAGCAGCTGTGACCAGCCCAGAATGGAATTGAGTGGGGTACGCAATTCATGCGACACAATAGCCAGAAATTCATCCTTCATGCGATTTGCGGTTTCCGCCTGTTGCCGAGCAGCCTGTTCCTGAATAATCTGTTCTCGGGCTTCGTCTGCTTGCTTGCGATCGGTTACTTCTTCGATCGTCCCAACATGTCCCAATAGCTCTCCATGGTCAGATAGCATGGGAGAAGTGCGAACATGCACCCATTTCAGCCTTTTATTTGCAAGAATCCGAAACTCATCGGAATAAGCCTGCCCTTGCTGAATGGCAACAGACCAATCGGTCAGCACTTTTTTCTGATCTTCAGGGTAAATATAGTTGGTCCAATCCGTTTTCCAGTTTTCTTGAACGGTAAAGCCACAAATTTCCTGACAGCTTGGATTAGCGTATGTATAGCTCCCGCTAGTATCCATCAAAAAAATGCCGATCGGCGAACAGCGACTCAACAGGCGGAACCGTTCCTCACTCTGGCGAAGTTCCGAATTCACTGCGGCTAGCTGAGTGGCCTGTTGTTTCACTTCCAGCGTTTTCTTAAACAGATCGACAAAAACGGCCACCTTAGAGGTCAAAATTGCAGGATTGACCGGCTTAAACAGATAATCGACTGCTCCTAAGGAGTAGCCTTTCACCATCAAATCATCGCTTGTGTTGAACGCGGTGACAAAAATGATGGGCGTATCGCGCGATCGGTCCCTCTGGCGAATCAGGGTTGCTGTTTCAAAACCATCCATATCCGGCATTTGAACATCCAGCAAAATCACTGCAAAATCTTGACTGAGCAAACACCGCAACGCTTCGGGACCTGAATGGGCCTTGACCAGGTTTTGCCCCAAACCAGCCAGGATCGCCTCCAGAGCAACCAGGTTTTCTGGATGATCATCCACTAGAAGTACATTGACGATCGACTCAAACTGCATAGGGTGGGGAACGCGAAGACAAGGTGATTGGGTTATCAAAGATTTGGCTGAGGTTGGAAGTTGGAATGAGGTCGTTTTAGTTCCAGATGGTAATTCCAGATGATGTGAGCTAAAGGTACAATTCAACCCTGATCTTGTCAGAAGATTCACCCCATACCCTTTTGCTTCTGACTTCTGCAGATTTGAAAGCTAATGTTTTTAACAGTTGAATGGTGAAAATACAGCATTGACTAAACAAAAGCTAGAAACCTTGCGGAAGTGAGACTTTGGGTTTCTCAGAATTTTCGCTTTTTGGATCTCATTTGATGAATAAACTGCTAGTAAATGGAATTCAAGGCAGTTAAGCAGACTTGTATGCCCAAGGTAGGCCAAAAGGGGGGAAATTGGCCTCTATCATAGGATAGAAGCACCTAAGATGGACTCTTCCTCAAGGAAGTTGCTGTTCGACCCCAAATCATTCCTATTCAGCTTCCAACTCCAAGCTGTAACCCGTTAGCTTACTAGGCCGATCGGTTGTTCTGCTGCTGGTTGAGTCGTTTTTTCAAGCGCATCGGTGAGATGTTTCAGCAACGTTGCAGGTGGCAACGGTCCTTGTAAATGTTGCCAGGGCAAAACCTGCTCAGCATCCCAGGTGAAATGGACATAAAACTCTAAGTCGGGTAATTGTCCTCGCAGTTCTTTGAAGGCCCGACGATAACTCCCTAAAGTATCCCCATAGTGACGGGTCAATTCCAGCAGCCTGGAAATGCGGCGATCGCCCCGCGAAATTAAGGCTTGGATTACAGACCAGTTGTAACTTTCGGGTCGAAAATCAATCCCCTGGCTACGAAGCTGCTTTTGCAAACCCTTGAGCCGCTTTTCAGCCCCTGGATTGACGCCTATCCATTGAAAGGGCGTGTGAGCTTTCGGTACAAAAGTGCTGCATCCTAGCGTTAACCGCAGACCCGATGCTGCTTTTTTAATGGCCTTTACCATAGACACCGTTTGCTCCAAATCTTCTGGCGTTTCAGTTGGAATGCCAACCATGCCATAGAGCTTCATGGCGCTGAGTCCACCCGCTTTAGCCTGTACGGCAGCAGCTACAATTTCCTCAGTTTCTAATTTTTTATTCACCACCCGGCGTAATCGATCGCTACCACTCTCCACGGCAATCGTAATTGAACGACTATCATGTTTGACTAACGTACGGGCCAGTTTTTCCGTTACGGTGTTGGTGCGAACCGAGGCCAGACTCAGCCTCACCTGATCATATTGGGGCCGATCGAGCCAATCGAGCAGCGTTTCAAACTCAGGATGCTGAGTGACCGATGCGCCAAGCAAGCCCAGCCGATTCGTGACCTGTAAACCCCGATCAATCGCGGGAATGAGTGACTCTGTTAAATTAGCGGTGCGGAAGGGCAAGGTGAGATAGCTGGCTAGGCAAAACCGACACATCTCTGGACAGCTCCGCACAACTTCCACCATATAGATGCTTTCCCAAGCTGCTTTTTCGGTGACGACCGTGGAGGCTAAGAGGGTATTCCCTCGATAGGTTTGCTTGCGGACCTGTGCTGGAATTTCTGCATCGATCGGCTCAATCGATTGAATTGCTTCGGTTGGGCTGCGATACTGAATCTGGTACAGGCTGGGAACATAGATGCCAGGAATCTGAGCAAGCTGACGCAACTGGGTTTGGCGATCGGCAGAACGCACCCTCTGATAAGCATCGATGAAGCGATTCAGCAATTCTTCCCCGTCGCCCAGCAGGACGACATCAAAGAAATCAGCAAAGGGTTCTGGGTTAGCCGTAAGCACCGGACCACCCCCAAATACGAGCGGATGGGAATGAGTGCGATCGGTACTGCGAAGCGGAATTTCTAAGAATTCGAGCAGGCTAAACAAATTAACGTAGTCTAATTCCCAGGAAAAGGAAAAACCAACCAACTCTGGCTGGCTGGGCAATGACTCATGCAGATCTGTGAATAGACGGCTAACCTGCACATCTGCTCTAGCAGCCAGCATTGCCCAGATCACCTGATAACCCAGACTGGTAATGCCGACGCTGTATTCATTGGGGAATGCAAAAATGGTTTGAACGGCGTCTGATCGAGATTGAGCAGGCGTAAACATCAAATGTTCGGCAGTGAAAGCAGAAGTCACAAGCAGGATTATAAAGAGGCGATTTCCTTAAGCCTAGCACTCACTTCCTCTAAGCTGGTGATTCTACTTATTAATTTTCCAGCAATTTGTGAAATAGTCTGAGATTCTTCGGAAGCAAATGATGATAGGTGATTGTAAATGCTCAACTAATTTCAGAGCAATTACGGTAGGGATTTCGGCTGTTCTTCGCCAGAATTTAATAGTAGTGTGAAGTGCAAATGAGCAGGCTGCTAGTTACCAATCCATCCATGCAAATGGGCCATCTCACAATCATGAGTCCGATAAAGTTTGAACTTTCGAAAGCTTAGTTTTTAATCTTGTCCTAATTTATCAGGGAATGTTTTGACTAGATCCGGTGCTGTCTTGATTTCGTCGGGAACCATTTGCTTTAACCGTTAAATTTTGTGGCTGAATTGGCAAGTTTTAGTGATTACCTTTGTGTATCCAACTTTTTGCATCTACTTGTACAAACCTGGTTTCAGTAATTACTTTCTAGTGAATGTTTTTATAAATTGAACATTGCTGAATTGACATGCTGTATCGGGTTTTTGGGTTATTCGATTCTGTTTAGGGCAATTTCACTCTAATAGAAAATCAGTATCAATCGGCATTGAGTTCAAAAACAGAAGGGGTGATTATGGTAAAACCATTTGAGGATAAATTTGGCACTTTCGTCCCGCCCAGTGAGCGAGGATGGGATAGTACAAGAATCTATATTGCTGATGACTCCGACAATAGACGTGAAATTGATTGTCTATTAGAAAAAGGCGTTGAGCTTTATCAAATTCGCAATTTTCAGGAAGCTATTAAAATCCTGCAAAAAGCACTAGAACTCTACCGCAGCCATCAAGATTTGAATGGGGAAGGAAGGACACTCGGAGGCTTGGGAATTGCTTATTATGCATTGGGAAATTATTCAGAAGCGATCGCCTGCTCGCATCAAAGTCTGGCGATTTCGCGACAGATGCTGGACCGGACTACTGAGCGGCAAGCGCTTTCCAACTTGGGCAACTCTTTCCGTCATTTAGGGGACTATAACCGATCGATCGAATATAACCAGCAGAGCCTATCTGTTGCCCGCGAAACTCAGGATCCGCGTAGCGAGATGGCTGCCCTGAACAATCTGGGCATGGCCTATAAAGCAATGGGCGACAGCTTGCATGCGATTCATTGCTACCAACGAGCTTTAGTGATTGCCCGCGATCAGCAAGATCTAACAACAGAAGCCCAGGTCCTGCGCAACATGGGCAATGCTCACCATGCGATCGGGAACTATACGCAAACGATCCTCTGCTATGAACATCTGCTTGGAATTGTGCGGCAGCTCCCAAATCGGGAAGCCGAGTTGCAGGCTTTAAAGAATCTGGCGAGTGTTTGCTACACAGCAGGTGATCCCTATAAAGCGATCGCCTACAACGAGCAACGGCTTGCATTGGCCCGTCGCTTAAAAGATCTGCGTACTCAAGCAAAAGCCTTGGAACATTTGGCAGGAATTTGTGAGAATTTAGCTAAATATCAGCAAGCGATTGATTATTATGAGCAGCACCTTGCGGTAGTACGGCAGCTCAAAGATGCTGAGCTAGAGCAACAAACCCTCGCGAATCTGAGAACAGCCTGTTATTCGATCGGCGATTTTGACAGAGCCAGCCAATATTGAGCAGCAGTCAGGCATGACGACGCTAGAGAGATAACGGATTGATGGAGAGACAAGACGACACTCCAGACCTGTAAGGCATTGCCAAACATGAGGCTTAGCGCTGAAAATGACTAGTGGCGCTAAAAATCTTGCTAGAGGGATCTAACAAACTGGGTCAACCGATCCATGCCGCGCCGAATGCTATCAACGTCGGTTGCATAGGAAAATCGAATACAATCATTGGCACCAAAGGCAATTCCTGGAACGGCAGCCACTTGTTGGGTCTCCAGCAATTTGTCGCAGAATTCCAGTGAACTGATGCCCAGTTGGGCAATGTTGGGAAAAACGTAGAAGGCTCCTTCTGGCTTCGGGCAGGTAAAGCCTGGGATCGCGTTTAAATAATCTAAAATGACTTGACGCCGTTCAGCGAACGCTGCAAGCATCTGTTGCACACAGTCCTGTGATTGCTCATAGGCTGCGATCGCGCCATATTGGGCAAAGGTGCAAACATTTGAGGTGCTGTGGCCTTGAATGGTGATTGCGGCCTTAATCAAATCGACCGGACCTGCTAAGAAGCCAACCCGCCAACCTGTCATGGCATAGGTTTTGGCGAAGCCACTGCTAACGATCGTTCGATCATAGGCTTCTGGACTCACTGCTCCCATGCTGAGATGCTGCGCTCCGTCGTAAAGCAGCTTTTCATAGATCTCGTCAGCCACCACCCAGATATCTCGCTCCACAATCACAGATGCTAAGGCTTTCACTTCGTCTGGTGTGTAAACCATCCCAGTCGGATTCGAGGGAGAATTGAACACAAAGAGCTTGGTGTTGGGGGTAATAGCCTGCTGCAACTGTTCAGGCGTAATTTTGTAACCCGTTTCTAAGGTTGTAGAGACGATAACTGGGGTGCCGCCAGCCAGCTTCACCATTTCAGGGTAACTGACCCAGTAGGGCGCTGGAATAATCACTTCATCCCCAGGCTCGATCAGGGCCAACATTAAATTGAACAGCGAATGCTTGCCGCCATTCGTCACCAGCACGTTGTCTGCGCCGTAGCACAATCCATTGTCGCGTTGCAGTTTTTGGGCAATCACTTCCCGCAGTCTCGGTTCACCTGCGGCAGCTCCATATCGCGTTTTGCCTTGCTCCAGCGCTGCTTCAGCGGCAGCTCGAATGTGGGGGGGCGTATCAAAATCCGGTTCGCCAACGCTAAAACTGATGACATCGATCCCTTCTCGCTTCATTGCCTTGGCTTTTGTGTCGATCGCCAAAGTCATGGAAGGAGTCACCTGTTGTACACGCGCTGTCAGTTTCATGCCACTCACCAAGAATCAAATCCGAATCCAGTTTGTTCAACTACGTTATCGCATTGCTGGAAATCCTGAGGAGGAATGTTAGATATTCCTTACAATCGCAGGCTTACAATCGCAGGTAGAATCCTGTCAGCCTTCAGAGCATGGCGATGCAGCAACGACAATCAGCAACAACAATGGTCAAGAAACGATGACAATGCAGATGAGCGCCATCTTTGTGGCATTGGCAGATTTGGGACAGGAGGAGTTGGTGCAGTTCTATCAATCCCTGTTTGAGCAGGAACCAACGGTCTGGCTCCCGCAGGTCTATGCAGAATTTGAATTACCGGGACTCAAACTAGGCATTTTTCAGCCCAAAGCAACTCATCGATCGGAGTTTGCTGGTCGATTGGGCAGTATGAGCCTGTGTCTGGAGGTGGAACAGCTAGAGGCTGCGATCGAGCATCTGACAAAATTGGGCTGTCCTCCACCGGGCGAGATCACGATTGCCTCCCATGGTCGCGAAATCTATGCTTATGATCCAGCTGGAAATCGCTTGATTCTACATGAAGGGGTGCGATCTTAAGGAGCAGTCTGATGGCGCGATCGCAGGAGCTATTTCAACGCCAAGGATGATTGAGAGGTAAGGTAAATCGATTGGGATTTGATGGGAATATGAAGATCGATTTGCCTTTGCTTTCTAGGCGCTGACCAACCCGCACAGCGGCGCAAAGTAAGGTGCAAGTTGCAATATCATTCCGTAAACCTTCAGTTTGGGCCAATCGCCGTCCCGAAACAACAGCTTCATCGTTGCGAATCAGAATGACTTCACTGCTCCAATGCGGCAGCACTGCCTCAGAAACAATGCCTGTTTCAGCCGATAGGGGTGTCTGAAAAACTGGATGGGTATCCGCTAAAGACAGGTGACTGACCAACTCGACCACAATGGTTTGAAGATGGGGTTTACGCTGTTTTAGCTGTGTGGTCATTGCAGCCAAACCGTCTGCACAAATGCCAACGATGAGAATATCAATTGAGCCGCTGGTGGCCTGCCAAATATCATTCGCCTCTAATTTCATTCCCACTTGCCCGATCGCAAGATGTGCAACACACTGTTCTTGCTGCTCAACCTGTGACAAAGTTTGGATGAGCTGATTCTGATGTTTGAGCAAATGAGAAGACGTTAATTCCATGTATGCTGATGGGGCTCGATTAGTAGAATCGAGTATTTCGCAGAAATATGAAATCAAGATGAAATTCTATTCTGCAAGCTGATTCTAATGAAGTAACGTTACGTTTCATCCTGGTTTGATTTTTTAGTTTTAGCTTTGGAGTAAAAGGCATGGGTGCACGATCGCCATTCCGACACGAATTTCAACAGATAGAGCGATGTATTCGATCAATCGACGAAAGTTTTTAATCCTAAGCAGCGGTGCGGCTGGATCAGCACTACTTACCCATTGCGCAAACAGCCCAGTTGCTTCTGTGCCAGCAAGACCCCCTTTGTCGATCGCGACTACAAACCATGACGGATTATTGGAAGTCGCATTAGAGGCAAGTTCTAGCCTAATTAACCTGGGCGACCAGCAAGGTCACTGCCTCACTTATAACGGCACTATCCCTGGCCCTCGATTAGAAGCAAAGCCAGGAGATACAGTTCGGATTCACTTTCGCAACAGGCTCGAGCAGCCGACCAATTTGCATTATCACGGCTTGCACATTCCTCCAATTGCCAACGCTGATAATATATTCCTGAGTGTTTCCCCTGGGGATACATTCAGCTATGAGTTTACGTTGCCACAAAGTCATCCTGCTGGAACGTTTTATTATCATCCTCACCTCCATGGAGCAGTAGCAGAACAGGTGTTCGGCGGCTTGGGTGGCATCTTTGTGGTGCGGGGCGAGTTGGATGACATTCCTGAGATTCAAACAGCCAAGGAAGAGTTTCTATTTCTCAAAGACTTTGCATTTGATGCGAATGGCCAAATTTCTCTGCCTGGACATATGGACCTGATGCAGGGACGAGAGGGCACGATTTTGACTGTAAATGGACAGGTAAATCCCACGCTCTCGCTAAAATCAGGAGAGTTGTTGCGGCTCCGATTGATCAATGCTTCAGCATCACGATTCTATCGGTTACAGCTCGAACAGCATCCCTTTTACTTGATTGCAACGGATGGTGGCGCGATCGCTCAACCGATCGAACTTCAGGAATTACTGTTATCTCCTGGAGAACGGGCTGAAGTACTGGTGCAAGGAACTCAACCGCCTGGCCAATATCGCTTGCTGAACTTGCCTTACGATCGAGGTGGGATGGGCATGATGGGAGGTGGCATGATGGGAGGCGGCATGATGGGAGGTGGCATGATGCATCATGGTTCAACTTCTCCGGCGCAATTTCCACAAAACACGCCACAAATATTAGCAACGCTGAGCTATCAAGGTTCTACCGATCCCCAACTGCTTCCCCAACAGCTGATCGCAGTGAAATTGTTACCAGAACCAGTCCACACTCGTCGGATTGAGCTATCTATGTCGATGGGGATGAGCAGTGGAATGGGAATGAAGATGGCTTTCCTATTCAATGGAAAAGAATTTGATATGGATCGTGTGGACGCTACCGTTAAGCTGGGAACGATCGAAGATTGGGAACTAATCAATCTTGATCCGGATGGCATGGAGCATTCCTTCCACTTACACACAAATCCATTTCAAATTGTGAGCCGCAATCATCAACCTGAATCTTACCCAGCCTGGAAAGATACCGTGCGAATACGAGCGAATGAAACAGTGCGTATCCGGATTCCATTTCAAGACTATCCTGGTCGAACAGTCTACCACTGCCATGTGCTCGATCACGAAGATCTAGGCATGATGGGTTTGGTAGATATCCAGGCATAACTCTCGAATGGTTTGAACAGGTGTCTGGCAGATTCTAATTCCAAATTAGCTTGCAAAGTTTGCAGGTTGGCTTACATGTTATGCATCATGGTTCCTCCTGAGAGGAGCGCTGGATTCAACATACCAAAAACCATCGCAACATGGGCCACAACCAGAAAAATTGCCACAAATATGGCATGCAGGCCTAACTTCCATTCTTCATTCCTAGATCGTCCTAACGCACCGATTTCCAGCAGCGTAATGCCAAACAGGGGTACAACCCCCAGCAAGTAAAAACTGACAGCAATGACATCAATGATCGTTCGCCATTCACCTGCCACCGTGATTGGAATGACTGCTCTGGAGAAAAGGTGGAGGAAGATAACAAGGAAATAAAATCCTGCAATGATGCCAGCAATTTTGTTGACTGTTCTGACAGTTCCTTTAAAGTCGCGAGTATACAGAATATATAGCTCAGTGATTGCGATCGTCTCTGCCAAAATGACTGGTATTGCCATAAAGATCAAGAGATTCCAAGGTTGATTATTGGCGAGAAGCTCCATGTAGTGAGTCATATTCATGTCGCAAATTCCTCCAGTGAAGCGTGAAGTGAATAGTTTTTGATGAATGAGCTGACTATCACCTCTAATTGTAATCACCCACATTGAAACTGATCATTGTTGATTACATTTTTTAGGGCTGTTCAGGTTGATTTTTGTAGGGCAGAATTGAAGGTTGAAATTTCATCCTGATTTTATTTTTCTGTGAGACGATAGTATCCAAATGTTTTTTATTTGATCGGATTAATTTTCTTCATGCATTCGTTTTGCCGGTACGTTCACCCAATCTAATTTGTTCTCATCATTACAATTTGAAAGTAAAAGAATGCTTGAGTTAGAACTTCCTCAAATTCCTCCTATGCAAAAGCTTTGCCAAGAAGCAGGAAAGCTGCATCCTCGCAAGTCACATTATGCTACGGTTGCGCTTGGTCAAATATCGGCAACTCTCTTGAGCATGCTGTTACTGACTATTCCAATTGCAGCACTTGCTCATGCAGGACATGGTGACGAATTTCACCAGAATCAATCTACTCCAGTTGTTGGTGCGATCGAAGTCGATACAAAAACCGCAGAACGCCTGAGATTGAAAATAGAAGCAGTGACTCGTCAATCTCTGCCTTTTGGGTTACAGGCGACTGGGCAAATTGAGGCGCTTCCAAGCCACAAAGTAGAAGTTACCAATCCAGTGGGAGGGACTATTATCAAGCTACTGGTGGAACCGGGAGATGTGGTGAAAGTAGGACAACCCTTAGCCGTCATTACGAGTGGAGAATTGGCAGAATTGCGGGTTGACGCCTTGGAAAATTCTGCAGAGCGCCAAGGGGATGTACAGCAGGCTCAAGCAAACTTACGGTTGGCCCAGCAAAACTACGATCGACAACAAAAAATTGCTTGGACTGCTATTGTTCAAGCCAAAACCGAGTTGAAAGTGGCTCAGGAGCAATACGATCGCGATAAAGAATTAGTGGCACAAGGGGCCATCCCAAGGCGAGAGTTTTTAGACTCTGAAACTCATTTGGCAGAGGCCAAGAGAGACTTAACTCAAGCTGAAAGTCAGTTGGAAGTGTTGCAGGCCAAAAATGAGGTAGAACGTGCCCAAACTGCGGTTCAAGTTGCACAGTCTCGATCTCAGCTTAGTGCTGGAACCTATAAAACCCGGTTACAACAATTGGGAACTACCGCCAATCCAGATGGCACTATTACTATCAAAGCACCTATCTCAGGGACTATTGCCGATCGCAAAGTTACACTCGGACAATCAGCAGAAGACGCTGGTACAACGTTAATGACTATTGTGGACAATCGCACTGTGTTGGCAACTGCAAATATTTATGAGAAAGATCTGAGTCGGGTCTCACAAGGACAGCGTGTCAAAGTCACAGTTGCCAGTTTGCCAAATCGCTCGTTTGAAGGGCGAATTACAACCATTGGATCGGTTGTAGAAGGAGACAGTCGGGTGGTGCCTGTCAAGGCTGAGTTAGTCAATGCCAACAATGCCCTTAAACCGGGAATGTTCGCTGAATTGGAATTGTTAACCCAGCACAGACCAGAGCCAGTTCTGGTTATCCCGCAATCTGCAATTGTTGAAGTAAATGGTCAGCAGCTTGTGTTTGTGCAAAATGGCAATACCTTTCAAGCCACCGAAATAACGTTGGGTAGACGGGTTGGTGATCAAACTGAAGTCAAAAGTGGATTATTCGATGGCGATCGGATTGTGACGCAACGTGCAAATCAGCTTTATGCACAATCTCTACGGAGTGGAACTACAAAATCAGAAGGGGCTGCAACCACTGAAGTTGTGGAGGCCAATGGGTTTTTGGGAACATGGCCTTGGTGGGTTATTCTGGCGGGCGGCGGATTGTTGTCGATCAGTACCTTCGCGGCAGGAATTTTGTGGTCAAATTATCGCAATAAAAAGTTGTCAATGTCAGCAAATGCAATATCATCGTATTCAGAATATGTAAATAATGGGCGCAATTCCGCATCTCGCCCAGAATGCAAAATAACGTCACTCCAAAATACAGAAATGCATAATCTGGATACAGAAGAAGATGCGCAAAATTAACAGCAAGAATCAGTTTGCCAATCTATATTAGAACAAGGAATCGAACCGTGAACTTCAATCAATCTTTTTTCACTCCCTTGATTAGCCTGGTATTTCTTCTAGGAGCTTGCACCAGTGGTGAGAAAACTACAACGGCAGAAAGCCCGGTTTCTTCTGCGACTACCACTGCTCAAACCACTGCTCAATCCGGGGGCAATCATGATGCCAATGTTTCACAAGGTGGCCAAGTAGTTGAGACAGGTTCCTACCATTTAGAGTTGGTCACACTGAAAGAAGCAAGCGGTATGCATCTCGATTTCTTTTTGCAAAAAGGTGATACCCACGAAGCCATCCCAAATGCAAAAGTGACTGGACAGATTCAGTTACCTGATGGCACCCTGAAAACGGTTGAGTTCGAATATGACACTGCTGGAAAACATTACGCTGCAATCCTTCCTGAAACCGCTCCTGGAGATTATAAGATTGCTATTCTCACTGATATTCAAGGGGAGAAAGTGAATGGACGCTTTAATTTTAAGCAGTAAATAAATTTTCGACTGGAACCCATATTAAATTGCCATGCTCAATGCCATTCTCAAATGGGCGATCGCACGTCGTTGGTTAGTGATCCTGGGTGCGATGGTGCTGACGATTTGGATCTTTCGCTCCGTCACCCAAATGCCACTGGATGTATTTCCTAGCTTTGCTCCGCCTCAAGTCGAAATTCAAACTGAAGCGCCCGGATTAGCACCAGAGGAAGTCGAAGCTTTGGTGACATTGCCGATCGAAAGTGCAATTAATGGCACGCCAAGCGTGACGGATGTACGTTCTGCTTCAGCAGTTGGGCTTTCCGTTGTTAAAGTGATCTTCAAATGGGATGCAGATATCTACCAAGCACGTCAACTGATCACGGAACGATTGCAGCAAGCCCAGGAAAAGCTCCCTGAAAATGTCAAGACGCCCCAAATCGCACCTATCACATCACCGATTAGTACGGTCATGATGATTGCCTTTACGATAGATGAAAGGCAGGGAAGCCAGGGGACAGGTGGACTATCTCAACTCAACCCTCAACCCTCAACCCTCAAAACTTCTCTTATGGAGTTGCGGCGAATTGCTGATTGGCAGATCACAAATCGACTATTAGCGATTCCTGGGGTCTCGCAAGTTGTGGTATATGGTGGCGATGTCCAACAGTATCAAGTGCTCGTTGATCCCAAAAAAATGCAATCTTTTGGGGTGTCCTTGCAGCAGGTCACAGAAGCTGTGGAAGCAGCCAATGCCAGTGCACCGGGTGGTTTTTTGATCACGCCAGATAAAGAAACTCTGATTCGAGGAATTGGGCGCTTAGAGTCTATTGAGGATTTGCAGCAGTCGGTGATTACTGCTCGAAACGGTACACCTATTCGCTTGCTAGATGTGGCAACTGTACAGATCGGAGCTGCGATTAAACGAGGGGATGGCAGTTTAAATGGGAAACCTGCAGTTATTGTCTTGGTAAACAAGCAACCGCTTGCTGATACTCCTACAGTAGCCCATGCGATCCAATCTGCAATGGAGGAGATTCAGGCAGGCCTGCCCAAAGATATTAACGTTGATGTAACCTTCAGCCAGGACAAATACATTGATGCTTCGATCGAAAATGTCCGTGCTGCTCTGATTGAAGGCAGTATCATCGTTGCCCTAATTCTGATTCCCTTTTTGATGAACTGGCGTAATTTGCTGGTCTGTCTAGTCGCACTACCTTTATCACTGCTCATCGGTGTATTGGCACTTAACTGGCTCGGGCAAGGACTCAACACCATGACTTTGGGTGGATTGGCTGTGGCGATCGGTTCTGCGGTGGATGATGCGATTGTCGATGCCGAAAATGTCTATCGGGCCTTGCGAGAAAACAAACATTCGGCGCAGCCCCGTCCAGTGCTTGAGGTCGTCCTAGAAGGTTGTCAGGAAGTCCGCGACTCGGTATTTGGAGCGACAATCATCACGGTCGTTGTATTCTCTCCTGTATTCGCGTTGGGTGGTGTGGAAGGTAGCATTTTCATTCCCATGGGTTTGGGCTATATGGTTGCGGTGCTGGCATCTAGTGTGACAGCTCTTACGGTTACGCCTGCGTTGTGCGCGATTTTGCTGCCGCATGGACATTTACCCGAAACTGAACCTTGGGTGGCCCGTTGCTTCAAACAACTCTATCAACCGATTCTGGATTTTTCCTGTCGCCGTGCCAATCTGATTCTAGCGATCGCTGCTGCGACCCTCGTTGCCGCCTTGGTCATCGTGCCATCTTTAGGCAGAGAATTTTTGCCGGAATTTCAGGAAGAGAATTTAGTGAATACGCTGTTGCTCTATCCCGGTTCATCATTAGAGGCAACCAACAGTGCCGGTTTTGCCATGCAGGAGGCGTTGAAGGATGATCCACGCTTTCGATATGTGCAGTTGCGATCGGGCCGTGCACCGGGAGACGGTGATGCAGCAGGAGTGAATGTAGCACACCTGGATGTGGATTTAAGTGAGGTTGGGCTGAACGATCGAGAAGGGAGCATTGAAAAACTGCGGGAAGAATTTGCAAAGTTGCCGGGTGTTGCTCCAAATATTGGCGGATTCATCTCCCATCGCATGGATGAAGTATTGTCTGGTGTTCGCAGTGCCATTGCTGTCAAAATCTTTGGTCCTGATCTAGAGCAGCTTCGTTCCTTAGGACAACAGGTCGAACAGGTCATGCAGCAGGTTGAAGGAGTCGTCGACCTGCAACTAGAACCTCAAATCCCGATCGAGCAAATTCAAATTCAGTTCGATCGCACGGCTGCAAGCCGCTATGGGCTAACCGTAGGTGCATTGTCTAGCATGATTGAAACAGCCTTGAATGGTAGAGTAGTTTCTCAAGTGTTAGAGCAGCAACAAACTTTTGATTTGGTTGTATGGCTGGAACCGGAAGCTAGAAGTAATTTGGATGCGATCGGCAATCTGTTCATTGATACTCCTAGCGGTCAGAAAATTCCCTTGTCACAAGTGGCTCAGATCCGGGCAGGGACGGGACCCAATACGATTAATCGGGAAAACGTGTCACGGTTGATTGTGGTGGCCGCTAACGTGAATGGGCGAGATGTCCGATCGGTCGTTAACGAAATCCGGGCGACAGTGAAGCAGCAGGTCCAGTTTCCAGCCGGATACTTCCCTCAATATGGCGGACAATTTGAAGCCGAGGCACGGGCCACACAAAATATTCTGGTCTTTAGTGCGATCGCCTTTACGATCATCACGGTGATTATGTATCTTTCGGTCAAATCGATCGCGTCTACTGTCATGATCATGATCAACTTGCCCTTGGCATTGGTGGGAGGGGTATTCTCGGTTGCCTTAACCGGTGGAGTCATTTCTGTGGCTTCGCTCGTGGGATTTGTCACCTTATTTGGGGTAGCTACGCGCAACGGCTTATTACTCGTCGATAATTACAACAACAAATTTGCTCAAGGCATGCCCTTGCGGCAAGTCTTGGTGAAAGGATCAATGGAACGCCTTAACGCTATTCTGATGACAGCCTTTACTTCAGCATTGGGGTTGCTTCCTCTTGTCATTGCTGGAGGACCTGGAAAAGAAATCCTCCAACCTCTCTCGATCGTTGTGTTAGGTGGCTTGTTTACTTCCACTGCTCTAACGCTTGTCGTGCTTCCCGCTTTATATGCTCGCTTGGGTAAACGATTAATTCCTCGATCGCTCAAGCCCCATCCTGATCAATGCGTCACTTCAGAAGAGCTATCCTCCCATGCGCGTTCTATTAGTTGAAGATGAACCAGACTTAGGTAGGGCCTTAGAGCGGACCCTCAAACGGGAAAAATACGTTGTGGATTGGGTGATGGATGGTACTCAAGCATGGCAGTTTCTTGAAAATGATTGGACCCAATATACCGTCGCTATTTTTGATTGGTTGCTGCCCGGAACTTCAGGCCTTGAACTCTGTCGGCGACTCCGTGCGGCTCAAAATCCATTGCCTGTGCTGATGTTAACGGCCAAGGATCGGATGGAGGATCGGGTGATGGGGCTGGATGCTGGAGCCGATGATTATTTGATCAAACCCTTCGGCATGGCGGAATTACTGGCGCGACTACGAGCACTTCAGCGGCGATCGCCTCATATGCAGCCACCCCAATTGCAAGTCGGCAGCCTAATTCTCGACTATAGTACCTCAACTGTTTCCATTTCTATTCCTGGAAAATATCCGGAGAGCATTTTATTAACAGCTAAAGAATTTCAGCTTCTGGAATATTTTATGCAGCATCCCAATCAAATTTTATCTCGCGACCAAATTATTAGTCGAATTTGGCAGGCTGAAGCAGATTTTAACAGTAACGTTGTAGCTGCACAAATGCGACTATTACGGCGCAAACTTGCTGAGTATGGCTACAATAACTTAATCGAAACAGTTTATGGGATGGGATATAGGCTGAATCCCCATGAAGCATAGCAAAGTTTTTCACTCTACTCGACTACGCTTAGCAGGGCTATATGCTGGAACCATGGGAGCTATTCTAATGATTTGCGGCCTTGCCTTTTATGAAGCGGTAGCCCGCAGCCACTTATCGGAGTTCAACCATCGAATTGAATCGGTTGCTGGAACATTACATGATGCATTAGAAGCGTCGCTGCAAGAACCTGGCAGACTAGAACCCGTTGTTGAAAAACTGGTTCCTACTCTATGCATCGCTCAAACGACCTGTTCAAATGCAAATCTAACTGCATTACACTATCTGGGAGTATTCCAACCAGAAAATGGCTACTATATTCGCTTTCTCACCCTGTCCGGGCATTTGCTAGCAAGTAGCGGAAAAATGCCGACCCGTTTACCTGAAGAAGTTGAAACCAATCTTTGGCAAACCTTAACTGCATCAGATGGAACTCGTTATCGTCAGCTTTCCCTTCTACTCAAAACAGTTGATCAATCTCCCTGGGGCTACATGCAAGTCGGACGATCGCTCCATGACTTCGATGAACATTTGATCTGGGTCCGGTTGATTTTGCTGATCGGTTTACCAAGCGCCATGGTGTTGGTTGTTGGGGCTAGCTGGTGGCTGGCCGGCTTGGCGATGCAGCCCGTCTATCGCTCCTATCTTCAAATGCAGCAATTTACTGCGGATGCTGCTCATGAATTACGGACACCTTTAGCTTCGATTCAGGCCAACTTGGAATCAACGCTCGTACCGGAAGCAACAGATGCCGATGCCTGGGAGACATTGCGGATTGTGGAACGGCAAAACAACCGTTTGTCTAAGCTGGTTCAAGATCTGCTGATCCTCTCCCGTATGGATCTTCAAGGATTGCCTGTTAAACGTCAGCTTTGCAGTCTGAATGACCTGGTTAACGACTTAATTGAAGAGTTCGCAGCATTAGCCATTGCATCTCATATTTTATTAAGCGCTGATATTCCCTCAGGTCCTCCTATTACCGTACTCGGCCACGAAGAACATCTCTATCGTTTGGTCGCCAACCTCATTACTAACGCGCTGCAATATACCTTGGCTGAAGGAACGGTGATTGTTCGCTTAAGTCGAGACGAACATTATGCTGTTCTGCAAGTGCAAGATACTGGAATTGGTATTGCCCCCAATGAACAAGCTCGCATCTTCGATCGATTTTACCGCGTCAGCAGCGATCGATCACGCCATACGGGTGGTGCAGGCTTAGGATTAGCCATTGCTCAAGCGATCGCTCAGGCTCATCGAGGCCGTTTACAGGTTCATAGCATATTGGGACAAGGCAGTACCTTTACTCTTGCTTTACCCCTCTAATTCCAAGCTATCAGCGATTGCAGGAGAGCAAGGAGATACAATCAGAATCGCTTTCACCTTCTTCTTGTTGTAGTTTAGATCTTCAGGATGGCATCTCTTCAGCAAAAGCCACTGAAAAATTTATTCAGCAACCTCAAATCAAAGAAGCGATACAGCCAAGAATTTGGGACGATCGAGCGAAAAATCCTCATTTACAGAAACCTGCATTAAGCGACTTTACCCCTGTACTTGAAAGCTGTTTGAGATAGAACGATCGCTCAATCAAAACCACTCAATCAAAACTTGCCACCTCTGCTACAAAACATTAGGCATAAGATGATTGCACCGCAGGGATTATGGCTTAAGATGAGGACATGGAAGCGATCGAATTCACCAAGATCCTCGATAGCTTGACTGCTAAGCAGCGTCAAGTTTTACATAGTTTTCTCGCAGGTCAGAGCGATCAGGCGATCGCTACCGATTTATGTGTCGAAGTGTCTACTGTACGGCGACATCTAGCAAACCTCTGTAAAGCGTTTGGTTTCACGAATGCAGAAGGTGAACATTACTCCCATCGTCCTAATTTAGTTGCGCTTTGCCTGCTACATCATCCTGATTGGGTTAGTCCAGCCTTAATCGATGGCCCAAATTTGCCAGAACCCGGTCGATCAATCGGGTTTGCTTCAGCCTTTTATCTAGAACGGCCTCCGATCGAAAGTCGGATTGCCCAAGAAATTCAGAAACCCGGATCGTTAGTACGGATTCGAGCAGCTCGACAGCAGGGCAAAACGTCCTTAATGCAGCGCATGTTGGCTCAGGTAGAGCAGGTACGCTACCAGACCGTTTATTTAAGCCTGCGGCAGGCAGAGGGACTGCATGACTTAGATGATCTGCTGCAATGGTTTTGTGGAAATTTGAGCTATCGATTAGGATTACCCTGTCAAATCGAATCCTATTGGGATCAGGCACGATTTGGCAGTATTACAAGCTGTACGATCGTAAGTGTCTATTTTCAAAACGAAACGTAGCTTCACCGATAGCGAAGCCAATATTCAGGATTTGGAGTAGCTTGATTGGAGTTTAGGCACTCGACAACGCATTGGTTTGAGTCATACCTGCCAGTTCTATTTGAAATCGGGAGAGTCCGAGTTGCGTCCACTGCGCTAATTCCTCAAGGAGATGCTCCAACGTAAACCCCTCAAAGCGAGTGTTGAGGGTGGCGAGGACACTCATGATAATGCTGCGACGCTCAGCACCAGCTTGTGTTTTACTGGTACGCCCCCCTTTACGAACTTCAGCTTCGTGGCGCAAATTGCGCTCAGAGCGATTATTGGTGGGTTCAACTTGGGGGTTGGCGACAAACACGAACAGTGCATCAATGCCATTGATTAGCTCATGCTGGAGACGAATGAAGATCTGTTCATGGATAGGCATCGCTTCGGGGTCAATGCTCTCTTGCCAACGGCTACAAAGTTTGCGTAGACGCGCTTTTAGTAATTCAACTTTTAGTGCTCGTCCTACACTCAGGCGTTGATCCCTCTGCCAGCGCACGGCTTGTTGATACACCG
>LUGL01000221.1 GCA_002796835.1 Elainella saxicola E1
TCGCTTTGGAATTCTCGATCGCATCCTTTAACCGCTGCTTCAACCGTACCTTATCCGCATCGCTACCCATTGCCAGGTCATACCAGCGATCGATAAACTCGTGAATTTCGGTTGCGTCAAGGGGCTGGATCGTGAACTGACGGAAGCCTGCATGTTGAAAACGCTCTGGATTGTAGCCAATGATCCGGGATGTCACCAACACTTTGGCTTGGGGATACTGCTGGGCAAAGCGAATCATGTCGTCGATCACTGCCGCCTGGGTGGGGCGATCGAACACCTCATCCAACCCGTCAAACATCACCAACGTCGGATGCTCCAACAAATGCTGATGCAGCTGTTGCTGGTCAAACTGCCAGTCTGCCCCTTTCCCTCGATGCAAAAATTCCAAAAAGTTCGCAGACTGAGCCAGCGCATATTCCCGCAGCTCGATCAACAGCGGCAGCGTTTCTGTCTTGCCTTCCACCCACTCCAGCGCCAAATATTGCAGCAGCGTAGACTTCCCAGAACCCGGATCGCCTAGAATCACCGCATGGTTCGCCTCTGAAACGGCCTCTAACACCTTACGGGAAGGCTGCTGAAAATATTCACGCCGATAATGCTCTAATGCTTCTGGCGATAACTCATCGAGTTGTCCCTGCTCCTGCAATTGCCGCTTCAGGTCCAGAGGTAGTTCATAGCGCATCGGCGGCAAAGCCTCCCGCACTGTCTGCTCAATGAACATATTCCACAGTTTGATCTGGTCACCCCGATCGGTACTATCCAGCGTATACAGCTTCAAATAGCCATAGCTGCACTGCAAGCTCTCCCGATATTTAGCCACATCAAAACCAGGTGATAGTTGAGCCGTATTGCGAGCAATTTCTTCTAGAAGCTCAGTGTTGAGGAGCGATCGCAGTTCTGCATCCGCTTTAACGATGCCTTGAACCTCAATCACATATTCCTTTGCTACCCTGCGCCAATCAAACTCCTCAGCTGGAAATTGCCACCCATTATCCTGATACTGCTGCGTCCAGATTTCCTGGAGCTGTGCATACTCAATCTGCTTGCAGTCGCTTTCAAAGGCTTTGCCCAAAATCGGACGCACGGCTTTGTCCTGCACAAACCGCTTGATTGTGGCCTTGAAGTGGTGCTCAATGCTGGACTCCGGCACATCGTTGAACTGGAGTTCTTTGATAAACCGCTTGATGAAAAAGCCGATCGCTTCTGCCATGGGCTTCTTCAGCGTTTCCGCATTGGCTCGCGCCACCCCACTCTGGATGCAGTCCTTAAAGAAATCCTTCACATAGTCTTCCAGTGCTGACTTTCCCAGGTTGAGCACCTGTTCCAGGATCAACTTACCGAGTTCCATACCTGTCGCGGCTGCCAACAGTTCTAACATGCTGAGAAAAAAATCCTGTAAAAATCTATTGATTACTGGCCTGCCACAAATATCTGATCGGCCATTAGATTTAACTCTGGAAATAGAGGAGAGATGAGCCGATCGCCCATTCGAAATGTTTCACCAATATATTCCCCATCTATCAGCGAGTATATGGTAATGGTAGGCTGCTTGGGCGATCCAATGTAGCGCACACCGCCTAAACCCAGGTAGTCTACAATCCAATATTCTGGGATGCCTAATTGCTCAT
>LUGL01000089.1 GCA_002796835.1 Elainella saxicola E1
GTTCTGGAGTTCTGTACGCTGCTTTAATATACCGGAATCCACCAACTGCTTGCCAGTAAGGATCGATCGTTCCGTAGGGAACTTCTGGCAAAAATTTCTTCCATGTTGATTTGAGGAACTGAAACAGACCAAAGGCACTACTGCCAGGATTCTTGGCGGATGGATTCCATCTTGATTCTCCTCTGACTAAGTTGCATAGAGATGAATTGCCTGCCCAAGTTTCAGGCACCCCACTTAGCTTTGCTGCCCGAATAAATGATGGTTGAAATGGATTACAAGTTTTCAATGGTAGAGATGTTTGGGGTGATGAACTTCCAAGCTTGAGTGGTTGACCACATGGCTTTCCTTGCTGCCATTTTGGACAAGCATCAGTTGATCCTGTCACAATGTGAGAAACCAACTGTGCCATCTCATTCGCATCCATGAGTGCCTGTTCAGTGTTGGTAGCCGTCCCCTCTCCTGGAAGACCTAGTTGGTGAAAGAATTCGTGCGTCAGTACATCTCTGCGGCACTCTGGACAACTTGCGAAGAATAGAGGGCAAACAATGGTACCCTGAACATTTGTCCATGCCCAAGCTATTTTAGGGTTACCTTTCTCATCTTTGTATTGATCGGCATACAGTTGACATTGGGCATCATTCCGTTTGACCTGATTTCCAACTTGTCGTTGTCGATTCAAGTTGTTAATTAATTTTTGTCTTGCTCTCTGGATCGTTGCCAGGAAATGACCATCGCTCAATTGAACGCGAAGTCTTGCTTGGACTGCATCAATAGTACGCTGATGCATCGCTTGAATTGCTGGGCTTTTAATCAGTCCAGAGGTAATAGCAAGCTCTAAACTTGTCAGACTGCCAATTGCTTGTTGAAGAGTGTTCTGGCTATCCTGAAGCGCTTGATCAATAATCTGCTGATCGGAGGATGGCGGCTGGGTTGAGGGAGGTGATGGAGACAAGAACAATTGATCAAGCTTGCTTAAGGTTTCGCGTCCTGCAATCCCATCTAACTTTAACCTATACTTATCCTGAAACTTTCGTACGGTAGTCGCTGTCTCATTTCCATAGACACCATCTGGAGGCTGAGTTCCTCGTTTTGTGGTGATTGGCATTGGGTAGCCTAAATCGATTAACGCCTGCTGTAGTTTACGAACAGCATCACTGCGCTCACCCTGTCGAAGAGGTGGACGATTATTTGCAGCAGATTGTAAACGCTGATCCCCTCTAAATCGATCTGATTGCAGAACAACTGGCTGTGCTTCCCACTCCATCAATTCTGAATTGCTGTAGTACTTTTGGCTGGAAGAAGGATATGCGTGACGAGGTGCTTCTAAGAGAGATGTAGCTTCAAATAGCCACTGGTTTTGCTTGTTCATCTTAACTCCTAAATAGTTAGCAATGGTGCACCAACACCTGCACAACACAACCCCGAATCAGCCAGAGCACTGATTTGATCTAAATTGAGATGCAGCTTCGGTTGCTTTGTCAGGTCATTACAACTGAGCTTGCCTTTAACGTCGTATCCTGTTCTACCGCGAATTCCCTTATGACTCAAAAAAACACAAATTCTACGTTTAAATCCTCGTACACAGACTTTGAAGGCGTTACTCAGTGCTTCTAGTAGTTCCATTGAGCAAGGATCAGAACTATTCATACCTGCGGCTATATTACAGCCTACTAAAATAATTTCTGCTCCTGGTGTAAAGCGATTCCACAGCTGATTTTTAGTGATAGTAGGCTGAGCAGCAGCAAGCGTTGATTTCTGAATAGCAAACTGAGGTGAATCAAAGGTGACAACGGGTTTATTCTTGCTAACGCTGATTTTTCCACTAAATGAAAATGCGGTTTTATTAGAGTGACCCACCAGAATCAATTTCTGAATTGATCCGGGATTTTGTTGTTTCACCCAATCCAGCAATGAAGGTAAGCCGTCAATTCCTTGTTGTGCTGTTGCGGAACTACTGGCTGCAATTGCTGCAAAATCTGGGTTTGATGGCTCCCACACTCCTCGATTGAGAGCTTGTAACTCTGAGGCAAGGCTGCTGTGTGGATTAGGATAACCACTGGCAAAGGCAACCATTGTTTGAGGGATAACTGCGACAGGAATGAATCCTGGTGGACGTTTGGGACGACGTTGAAACAGCTGATCAAGCCGACTCATGGTGTTTCTACCCACAACTCCATCAACGGTCAGACCGTACTTCAGTTGAAATCTACGGACAGTAGCTGCTGTTTCAGCACCATAAATTCCGTCTGGAGTACCGTACCGTCGAGTTGAAATTGGCATTGGAAAGCTTAAATCAATCAAGGCCTGTTGCAGTGTTTGTACCGCACGTCCACGCTCTCCCTGCCTGATGGGCGGACGATTGTTAGCAGCAGCTTGCAGGCGTGAATCATTTCGAAATCGATCGGATCGAAGCACAACCGCTTCCAGTTCCCACAATGCTTCTAGATTGGAGTTCTCTAGATATTCTGAACCATATTCAAAGTTTGAGTAGCGGGATGTTACTGGATCAGGAGGGGCTTCAAACAGCCATTGTGTTTGTCTATTCATCATCAAAGTCCTTTATTGCATGGATCTGGTGACTTACAGCCGCTTTTTCTACCCCACCACTCTCTGCGATGGCATCAGCCCATTCGATCGCCCCACCACAGGATCGCGTCTTGCTCCACTAGGAGGAGGTCCCTGCATATACACCTGGCGAGGGGGTGGGGTGGGTCGGTTCATCTGCATCCCCTCAGTGCTGGAAAGCCATTCTTCTGAATATTCAGCAATGCGATATAACAGCGTTTCAAAGTCGGTGCGACTCTTTTGCAGGACAAAGGGTTCAGCCAACCAGCGCAGAATTTCGCGCCCACTCACGGCCATCCGGTTCATTGTGCTGGCATGAACAGATTCATGGAAATATTGCCACAGCACCAATTCAATCATCTCCCAGGCGTTATCTGCTCCAAACTGGGCTTTGAGATCCGGCGCATCCAGCACCTTGAAAGCTTCAGCCAGTGCTTGACTGGTTTCAACTCGCAACACATTGATGTAGCCGTAGGAAGCGTTTTTCATGTTGTTGCGCAAATCGAGGCCAGCCCGACGCACGATCGCCATTGAACCAAAGGTTGGATCATTCGATCGCTCTCGCACAACCTCACTCACCCGCTTATCTCGCCAGTATTTAGCAACCTCACCAATGAAATGGCTGAACAGTCCGTGAAACTGAGGATTTGGGCGTGCCCCTGGCCCCGGATCGACAGTCGTATAGCCAAACACACGCCGGTAGGCTCTCATCCGATCGCGCTGGTGATAGCGCAGAATATTGTGTTTATCGAAGCGATATAAGCCATAAGCCCCTTCACCATTCGAGATGCGCAGAGTGCCTGCTCGAAACAGCTCTTGCAATTTGTTGATCACTCGGAACACGCCAAGCCGTTCGTGAACATAGAGGTAGTAGAGGTCGGCAGTGGCCAGGATGCGATCGCTGGTAACGGTATCGTCATAATCGACCACACCGCCTGATACCTGAGCATCGCCAAGATCTTTCGGTGAATCTTTGCCAAGTCCAATCAGGTCAGACAATCCACCATCGGCAGGGACTCCCTTGCCATTTTGGGATTCATCATATTTGCGGAGCTGGTCATCTACCATGCGGTTGAGGATTTCCGCCATCTGGGGATTCGCAGCCAATTCTGGGCCAAGCTGTTGAATGGTATTTTGCAATAGAGCAGCGACGCGATCGTTCCGCTGATCATAATCTCGTGTTTTAGGCATGGGTCAATTCCTACAATGTTTTACGGTTCTGTGATAGTCTGCAATGGCTTAGAAAGAAGACTGGGAATTAACAACACCCAGATCGGCTAAAGTGCTCAGTTGGAACAGCAGCTCTTTAAGGGATTGTTCTACCCGATCGAACGAGAGAACTCTGCCCAACAGCCGTTCTTGAGCATTCAGGCGCTGATCTCGGTTTGGATCGCCCTCTGAAGGCTTGAGAAAATCTAAGACAAACCCAATCACCCAAAACAGCGTGTCTGCCTGGTCGGTAACGAAGTCTAGTCCAAAACGACCGGAGGATGCTAAGAGCGATGGCGCTTCATGATTGGTGAGGCGATCGATCCAGTCATTGAAATCATTCACTGTAATATCTGCTAATCTCACCCTGTTATAGGTTTCGTTGGGTAATTCAATACTGAGGGTAAACTCTGAACCGAGACTGGTGAATAAAGCAGCATCCGAACGGCGTTCATTGGTTGTAAAGCCAACTGCATCCATTGCGTTCATAAAACTACAGTTACTCTCAGCGATCACAGGCAGCATGATATTAACCCGTGAAAGTCTTTCACTATAGCGACCCGATAGTGATTCTGACTCAGTTAAGTTTCCAGCATAATCCTGCCAAATCACTTCTAATGTTCTCACGTAATTTTTCAGAAGTTCATAGGCAGCTGTTTGGGCTTCGTCATTGATCGTCACTGGAAAAACACCATTAGGATTACCGCTCGGATTTCCCCTCATAATTTGCCGAGTTAAACGAATGCGATGCCCTAATTCATCTAAAGATTTTTTCAGCATGCTGAAATAGGTGTTGACGCGTTCGAGGCGCGGTTGATCCAGCCGTCCCAGTTCTTCAACCAAGCTGCTAATTTGTGACTGGATCAAGGTGCGTAATGCTTCGACTGCATCGAGATCGGCAGTTGGGTCAAAGGGTTCTAAACTTGCTAAGACTCGCAAAGCATCGCTGGCAATCAGGCTACCTTGGCGATAGAGATTCGCCTGCTGCACAGAAAGTTGGCCAACCATAGCGGCACCATTGCCATTCTGAGGACTGGTGAGTGAAACAGCACTCCGGCTTGGAATGGTGATAATGCTGCCATCAGCAGCGGCTGGAAAGGCATCATTCAAGGCTTTGACAAAACTTTCTGTCCCCTGTCCAGGGGTACGGCCCAACACCTGGGAAAGCGCCCGTTCAATCTGGCGAGTCAATAAATTGGCACTACCTGTTGCGCTAGTACTAATGCTGCCATTTTCAAACGTAGTTGTTTCAGTCGCAGCAGAGCGGTTCAAGGTTTCAGAAATCTGCGCTAACTGTTGGGCAACATCGCTCTCGATTGGAGTTTTAATCACCAGTTTACTGATCAAGTTCTGGCGTAAGCTCTTTAGGGTGAGAGGATCAGTGCTCCATTCAGGGGGATTTGTCGTCGGGTTTGGAAGTGGAAAGGTCATGGTTTACTAACCTCTGCTGATAGATAAGAAAAGTGAGATGAGTCATGAGAATGATGTAAGGTGCTGTTCAGCATCAACTTACCGTCGTCCCAGAATGCGGTAAAAGTTGTCGGTGATGACTTGAGGCTTAGCCAATTGGCAATCGAGCGCATGACGAGCAGCGCTAATCATCAGCCGGACAGGAATTGTGCCAGGATCTTCACCTTTGGCTAATCGCTGCCCTGCTTGCTGAATCAGTTCCAGTTGCGTCGGACCAAAATCGACCACCTGCGCCATCGACTTGTTGCCTAACTGCTGATAGGGTTGGAAAACCATCGTATCAACAGCCAATTCTGCTGCTGGATAAAACGTTTTCATGAACTGGGGCGGAATATCGGTTGCCGAAATGCGCGGGTAAAGCCGTTGCCAAACTCTGGTCAGATCGGCTGCTAGCGGTTTGAGGCCCAGACGCTTCAGCAAGATCAGGTTAATCAACACGCGCAGATAAGGGGTGGGATGGGCAGACATCGGGCTGAATGCAACGGTGCTAGCAGGCGATCGCCCCACGACATCCATCAAAGACTCGATCGCCGCAGGACCACCCAACACCAGCGCGAACATATCTGCCATCATCTCCTTATGCCATTGTGCCCATACCTTGGCAACTTCAGGCGGAATTTTACCTTCATTGGTGAGCCGTTGGTAAATCTGAGCAGGCATCACCTCCCATAGGCCCAGATCGGCCTGAAGGTTATGCGACACTTCATGTAACACGCTAGATAACGCCCAAACATTATCTAAACGATGCTGCGGGATAACAATTAGCGGAAACAGATTGGGATTGTGCCGCAGTTTTTGCATTGGCACGCTACGCCGAATTGTGTAAGGGCTAAAACCGCTGTCCGCATAACTAAACGGCAGCAGGCTAGGAGTGGGTTTGGCCGTGCCCAGACCAACATAGACTTTTTCGTAACAGCCGATCGCAATTCGATCAATCGATCGCAACCGCTCTCCAAATACCGACAGTCGTTGCACAAACATATCGAAGTAGAAATCCCAAATGCCTTCTAGATAGAGCACCTGATCACTCACTTTTTGTTTGCGCTCTAGCAGCAGTTGCAGGCGATCGGTCGTCGGTTGCCGTCGGGCCACTTGCGCAGCAGCATCGACCCAGCGCGCTTTCTCAATCAACTGAACTCGAAACTTGTCAATCAACCGATTCACCGCTTCAATATGTCCTTCACTGGGTGCAGCAGGACCTGTACCGAACTCGTCTTTGGTAAAAGGTCGCAGAGATTTTGCTTGACGACACAGGTTGATGGACTGGATGTTGAGCCAGCGATCCAATAACCGTTGTTCATTCGCAGTCGCTGCTCCTCTGAGATTGGTTGGGGCTGCAACGGGTTTGAAATTGGCAGATGGAGAATTTGTAACAGGCTGAACAACTGAACGAGTCGCAGATGAACTCGTAGTGCCGTTAGTCGCTACAGAAGGTGGAGTTGAGAGGGTCGATGGTGCCATACCGCAGTCTTTAGATTGCCTTCGACGGTTTACAAGTGTTAAACGCTTAGAAGAATCAACTACCGTCTAGCAGCAGCGCATTTGGGACATTGGGTTGGGGCAACACTCGCAGCGCGGCGCGGATGGGGAGGGGCGGTTCGTTGACGCAGCACAGCATTCCGGACGATCGCTCTTTGCACCGCTTGAGGATTACTCAGCACCTTGTTGGTTGCAGCAGCCATCGCTTTAACGGCTGTGGCACTGTTGATCGGCTGTCCCGATCGGGCGGTGGCCTTCAATGTGGCAACGGTTTGCCGCTGAATGGTGGGGATCGTTCGCAAAAGTTGCTTTCCAGCCGGTCCTTGCTGGCGTAACATCTTCGTTAATCGGCCTGTTGCTTGCGTCATAGCCGGCATCACCGGTCGCAGTGCTCGCTTACCGCCCATAATTGAAATGGTGATGGGAAGGGTTGCAGCAATTGCAGCTTCAGCTTCAGCTTCTGTTGCCACCTCGGCTGCTTGCGCTGCCAAAAATTCTGTTAATGCCGCTTCATACGCAACTTCATTACTCGCGACTTCAGCTTCGGCTTCATTCGTCCCAAAAAATTCCATTTCCATCTGAGCCGCTTCCATTTCGCCTTCTCGCAGCAGTTGGCTGGTCAGTTTGGCTGCTAACGGTGCGGCAGCAATTCCTACTCCCGGAACCATGGCCGCCAATTTTCCGGCAACTACAGGAGCCAAGCGTTTTGCTAAAGGAGCAGCGGCTTTGACTGCCGATTTCAGGCCACGACCCAGCTTGCGGAAAGCCTTTTTGAAAAAATATTCACCTTCCTGTTCAAATTCGGGATTGCCATAGGGATTCGCTTCCCATTCATTCTTGAACTCAGGATTGCTATAGGCACTGGAGGTTTCCCATTCATTCTCGAACTCAGGATTGGTTTCCCATTCATTCTCAAATTCAGGATTGCTGTAGGCGCTAGAGGTTTCCCACTCATTCTCGAACTCAGGATTGCTGTAGGCGCTGGAGGTTTCCCATTCATTCTCGAACTCAGGATTGCTGTAGGCACTGGAGGTTTCCCACTCATTCTCGAACTCAGGATTGCTGTAGGCACTGGAGGTTTCCCATTCATTCTCAAATTCAGGATTGCTGTAGGAATTACTGTAAGGATTTGCTTCATGAGAAGCCGGTGCTTCAAACATCGCTTCATATTGCATTGCCATCTTGACTTTCTCCTTCGGATTTAATTCGATCGTGAATAAGCTAACGAGTGGTCCGTTTCTGGATCACGGCATTGCGAATAATGCCACTTGTGACTGCGCCTGAATTGCCGAAAACCTGCGATACATGGTTAACGAGCAGATGCAAGGCCAAATCGGAATTAATTGAACGACCGGCCTGATGAGCCGACTTAAGGCTGGCTACAGTGCGCCGCAGAATAGTTGGCATCAAGCGGATGAGCCGTCGTCCTTCTGGCCCTTTTTGATGCATCAAGCGAACTAATCGGGCATTCGCTAAAACGAGAGTCGGCATCACGGAACGTAAAACGCTACCTCCCCCCATGCTTTGGATAATTCCAGGCACCGCAGCACCAAGGAAAGCTTCCGCCTCACTTTCACTGCCGCTATGGCTCGCTTCTGCAGCTAGCACTTCTGCCAGGGCCGCTTCATAAGCCACTTCGCTATTCGCAACTTCCGCTTCCGCTTCAGTGTGACCAAAAAGTTGAGTTTCCAGGGTCACGGCTGCTGTTTCACCTTCCCGCAGCAACGCATTGAGCGATGTTCCTATCGGTGAATTGGAAGTTGCCCCTAGCAGGATTCTGGTCGCGATCGGAGCCATTTGCTTGGCGATCGGCACTGATGCTCTCGCTGCTTTCTGAATACCATGCAGCATTCGTTTAAAAAAATATTCATTCTCAGCTTCCCATTCTCCTTCTGTTCGAGACTGAGCATAGTGTGACGCTTCTTGCAATTCCCATTCCTGGTCCAATTGAGCCGTCCTATTTCCGTTCCCGTAAAAGTTCATTAAGTTCCCTCCAAAGCAACAATCTGCTAATTGGCAAAAATTAAAAGGGAGACAGTGAATAAATTTGTCGAATCGATTCAATGAGAGATAGAGATGAAGTGATTTGCAGTTGGTGACAGTGTAAGGCTCGCCAATAGGCGATCGCCTCATCATCAGTGATGGTTAGCAATAAGATTTTGAGATTAGGTTGGTTCCTCAAAAAATAGAAACAGGCTTCCGGTAAAGCATATACATCCTCAACGCCCAAGATTAAAACATCGGTTTGAGCCACAGTGACGGCGATTTCTTCCCATCCTTGTACGTTGCCTAGCCATTCCAGATCAGGTTGCTGTTGAATTGCCTGGTCAAGCATCTCTACTACAACTTCCGGGAGATCGGCAATAAGTATACGAATGGATGTATTCATATCTATACCTCTAAACGCTCATGTCCATTCCTCCTAAAGCGGATTTCATTCATTGAAAATGGATTTTTCAATGGAAATTAACGATGAATGAGAATTGTTCACTATTCTGTGATGAAGTTAAACCCAAAACCTAGGGATCGAAGAACAGGATTTGACAAGCTGTTAGATCCAGTTTTTGATCGATCCAACCGATCGACCCACGATCGATCTCTGCAACACTCAGATTTTTGCTAACCAGCCGTTTTCGATGGCCAATTGAGCTGCTTGCCAGCGGTACTTGACATGGAGCTTGCGCAACAAATTATGCACATGATGCTTGACAGTACGCACTTCTATCACTAACTTGGCAGCAATCTCACGATCGCTACAGCCCTGAGCAACATAATGCAGAACCTCTATTTCTCGCTGCGTCAAAGACGGTTTTTCTCTCAAAGGTTGCGCGTTTTTTTGCGCCATTTTTGTCTGAGCAAGGCGTTCAAACAGTTTTGCCGTGATTATGGGTGAACAATGGGCCTCACCACGACAAACTCGTTCAATGGTTTGAGCAATTTCAAGGCTCGAAGCACCCTGTAGAACATAACCATGAGCACCAGCCTCAATGCAATCCAAAATGAGATCACTTTCCTGCTTCAGCTCTACAACCACAACATAGCAGCCAGGATGCTGCGATCGCCATTGTTGGATGGAGGGAATCATCAGATCTCGGCCAATGCCATAATCCAGCAAAACAAGATGTTGAGTAAGCTTTTCAGCAGTTGAGATCGAATCCGCTGTATCGCTTGTATCGCCTTCTTTAGAGGAATGCTTTAAACGGTGATTCCAGTCGGTTTGCAACAGTCGTGCCAATGCTTCACGTAATAAATGACTATGGCTAACGATACTGAGGCAAAGATTAGGTTGAATCCACTGCTCCTGCACCAGTTGTGTCAGACAGTCCTGTTTTGAATCAGCCAGCGAGCCATTTGCAGAAACTAGCTTGGTTAAGGGACGATCGTTCTGCATAACTCCTCTTTAGACGGGGCATGAACACAATAGGGATATAAAAACAGTCCTTACTCAAGGAACCTTCGCTTTATACCCGAAGACTATTTTTGGCTTGAGCCAGGTGATTTACCCAGGGAACAGGAGGTACGGTGTCGAGAACCTGACCGACTACTCTATCGATCGGTTCAATCTTAAGCAATCCGATCGCACTTAGTGATTACCCTGGTGGGTGATCTTTAAAAAATAAGAAAATTAGATTGAAATTGCCCAATCAGATCAAATGCAGCAGAATTGGGGGCATCATCATGATTCCCCGCTCCGATTTGACCACTGGAATGCCTCAAGGCCAGCTTCGACGCTGATAGGGAGCCATTGTATAACCCGCTAAATCAAACGGTTCTCCAGTTCTGACTAAACATTCACCAAATTGCTCTGTTTCATCCGGAAATGATTCTAGCCACTGATTTTTCACCAGATAAATGGCAGGCGAATTCAAGACTCGGTCGACACAGCGAAAACAGCGTCCGCTAGGGCGACGGACAGGTGGAGCATCGGCAGCAGGACAAAACATTTGGCCATATTCATCGAATTGCGTACAGCTCAGCGCTTTGGGGTTGACGCTACAGAGCAAATAGGACGCCCAGTGGCTACCAATGATGCCGGCATTGCCAAGTTGCTGGAGGGGTTGCAAGCGCTGAATTGTAGGCTGGAACTTCTCAATGCCATAGACGGAGGCCGGTAAAGTAGCGCTGCCTGCAACCGCAACAACTAGCAGAATCACCCAGAACGGTTTTGCTGCAAGGCTGGGAATGCCTTCGACCAATAGCAGAGCCGCGAACCAGATGAAAATGTAGATCGGCACAAAATAGCGTCCACCAGAGGCATCTTGCATTGAGTTAACGTAAACCCATTCCGAGAAAATGATGGCGACAAATCCGATCGCAGCATTAATCAGAAAGAATCCAATCCAGGGAGAAAGCCTCAGGGGTGCAAGCTGAAAATTCTGACTACGCAACCAGAATTTAATGAGATACAGCAAAGCATAGCTAATCAGGAAAATTGCGATGCCAATCCAAAACCAGACGATCGCAGAAATAATGATATTCGACCATCGATGATCGGCGAGTTTGAAAGTGACGGATTGGGCGATCGCATGGGTCACTGAATCAAACAGCTGTTTTGCTTGAGCTAAATTATTGAAGCCAAACAGTCCCTCATTCGCACTGGCATGAGCTTTGGCATAGCGAATAAACTGGCTGCCATAGCGAGAGGTAATCAGAATATTGGCAATTTCCAACGCAATCAGAATCAGCAGCAGTGGAATACTGAGGATTTTGGGAGAAAATAAGGTGACTGGAGCGAACCAAATTCGGTAAAGAATACCCAACACGGCAAAGACTACTAGAAGCGCCAGGGAAATCAGCGAGAAATCGGACGCCCACAGGCTGATATAGAGGCAGCCCACCGCTGCTGTAATCATGACATGTCGCAGAATTGTACGAAACCAGTCAATTTTTTGGGGGAGTTTGTTGATCAGAGCGATCGCCATAGCCAGGAAGGAAAGCTGCGCCGCATAGGGATGTCCCAACATCAGGAGAAAACCAAAGCGATGCATGGGGAGAAACCAAGCTAATGCGAATAGAATGCGAGCGATGTTGGTTTTTAGGATAGAAGCAAATGCAATATAACCAATAATGAGAACAAAATAGTGGCTATAGGAAACGGCTTCAATCGCCGATAGATGACTATGTCTGAGCAGAAAGTTTCCCAAAACTGGCGTGATGCTGCCGCCTCGCTGTTGACCCCAATAATATAGATCGGCGGGTAGCTGCAAATCTGCGGCCATCAGGGCTTGAATGGCTTGATCGGAATCCAGATCGGCCACCAAAAATCCGGCATAGCCATGAAACGAAGTGTGGACCGCGAGCACAGCAACGGTAATCGCGAGGGCTTGCATGATCAGATTATTCTGCACAATCGTCTGCAAAATTGCGCGAACGATCGTCAGAATCCACGCTTGTACCTTGCCCACTTTGCCGCTTATTTCCACTGCTACAGCTATCCCAATGAATCAACAGCATCAGGGTAGCATCGAATTTTGGAGATGGAACGGGGTGTAGGGGGAAGAAGAGAAGGGTGTGGGGTGTGAGGCAGGGGGAGGGGGTTAGAAGATTTCGGGGGTGGAGTCGATCGGTCTGGGGGTGGGGATAGGTGGGGGTTGGCGGGAGTGATGGGTCGATCGCTCGAATTCCATTCGGCGTAAGCGTAGGCGGTTTTCTTCAAGCAGGCGACGGTTGGCGGCCATCAGGTCGGCGATCAGGCCAAACATCCAGAGCTGGAAACCAATCAGAATCAAAATGGCAGCCAGAATTAGGCTCGGTGTGCGCGATCGGGTGGCATCTTCTAGCAAGAACAGCAGCAGCCAGCGAATGCCGAGCAGTGCACCCAACGTGAAAGGAATAGCCCCCAATGCTGTAAAAAATCGTAGTGGCCTGTAGAGCATGAAAATCCGCAGAATCGTCATGGCCGATCGAAAGACGTAAGACGGAATGCTTCTGACCAGGCGCGACCGCCGCAGGTTTGGGTTGGTCCGGATGGGTACTGAAGTCACGGCCATGCCTTTCTGACCGGCCTGGATGATCGTCTCTAATGTGTAGGTGTAGCTGTTAAAAACGTTAAGCTGCATGGCCGCATTGCGACTAAAAGCGCGGAATCCGCTGGGCGCATCTGGAATGTCGGTTTTGCTGGCCAGTCGCACCATGGAGCTACCAAAGTTTTGCAACAGCTTTTTAATCACTGAAAAATGCTTGGTTTCCCAGATAGGCCGCGCTCCGATTACCATTTCGGCCTGCCCCTGCAAAATCGGCTGAATCAGTTTAGGAATGTCATCGGCACAGTACTGGTTGTCAGCATCCGTATTGACAATAATATCTGCGCCTGCCCGCAAACAAGCTTCCAGACCTGCCATAAAGCCTTTGGCTAAGCCCTGATTCGTGGCAAAATTGACAATGTGATCGACACCAAACTCTTTAGCCACTTCAACTGTGCGATCGCGACTGCCGTCATTGACAATCAGCCATTCCACCTGATCGACGCCTGGAATGTGGCGGGGCAGGGCCGAGAGCGTGATACCCAGCGTGCGCTCTTCGTTGTAGCAAGGAATTTGAATGATCAGTTTTGTCATGGCTCCCCAACAGGCTGCTTGAATATCCAGACCGCACCAGCCTGATTTTTACCATAAGGCTGTCCCGAAGAGAAGCAAAATCTTTACAATCGATTCATCCGTTCCGAAGGCTCCAGGAAATCCCAGAGAATTTCGTCGGGTTCATCTTCAACGTCATCATCTTCGATCAACACCGGCTGAAGTTGAGGTGGACTCAGCGTCAGTTCTCGGCGCTCTAAAGACTTAACCCGATCGCTTAACTGATGAAGCTGTTGTTCCATCTGCTGCATGCGGGAGTTCAAGGCGTCATTGGCAGGTGTTTCGATCGGTTCAGGCTGCGTTGATTTGGCATTCTGCAATGCATTCACCAGTCTATCTAAGCTGTTGCAGGTCCGATCGACCCGATCACTCAGGTGAACTATTTGTAGCTGCATTTGCTGGACTTGAGCCATGAGTTGGTCAACCCCATCTGCCAGCCGATTCAGTTTTTTACTCGTCCATCGCTCGCTCGGCACCATTCACCTCACTGAACGCCATCGCTCATTTCTCAGCACGTCGCTTCTGATCATAGAGCGAATATTGCTCAATGGATACCATATCCAATGGATGCAACGCCTTACGATCGCTTTAGCTTCTTCAACAGAGGGAGCAGATAGAGCCAGACCATGCTGAGGGGAAGCACGATCGGCACCAGAATCGCCAGAGAGGAGACATAAAGCTGCAGGCTGAGTCCGGCATACAACACTGAGCCACCTATCAGCCCCAAGCCCAGCCTAGTTCGATGTCTGGAGAGATCCGCCGCACTTAATCGGCTCAGGCGCTTTTGCTGTTGGATGAAAATGGCTTTTGCGACGATCGCGGCCAACCAGACCATCAGCAAATCGGGAATCGGCACAACAAACCGGCGCTGCAAAATTTGATCGAACAAATAGGCCAGGTTTTCGCCACCCGTCATTTTGCGATCGAGATGTTGGGGATTTTGCTGCTGATACCAATATTGCACAGCCAACGGGGGCACAAAATTCTCCAGGTCATCACCGGGAACCAGTCCAGCAGCCTCATAGCCACCTGAGGCAATCAACGCCGTTTGCTGCGAGAGATGCTGTAGCTCTGGCGTATTGGTCTCATAAAGCAGCTTCCAGGCCGGGATAGCGGTATAGGACTGGGTTGGTGGAATTGAAAAGTCGGTAATCGGATGAAACCAGAATTGTCGCCCCAGCCCATAGGCCAGGGAACTGATCGGAGAATAGTTGAGCTGAGGGGTTTGTTGTGCCAGTTCCGCCCTTGCCAGCGCCTCCTGTTCTGCAATTCCCGCCTGACACCAATCCAGCACTTGCTGCACACAATGCTGATGCAACCGAGCCAACCAATAAGGCAACGTCAAAGGCTGATCGGGTTCAACCTGAAGCGGCATATGAAACTTGCTGCCCTGTGCGCCAACTGCATTGGCATAAAAATTGCGCGGATCGACCACTTCTACTGGCGTTTTCAACCAGCCGCCCTGATTGGTTGCGGTTTTGGCAAACACAAAGCGAACCTGCCGATCGGTCGCCTGTTTCACACTCTTGGCTAACATTGGCCGATCGGGATCGGGGCTGTCCAGCACATAATCGAGGCCAATCACCTTAACATTCGCTGCTACAAGCTGATCGATTAATCGAGCAATATACTTTTGCGACATCGGGTTAATCGCCACAATTTCTGATCGATCGCGCTGAATCGAATCATCGTCAATTTGGATCAGCGCTAATTCTGGCGGACGATGCGTTTCCATTTGATCGGTCCACTGCCGATATTGGGCCTGCACCAGCAGCCGCTGATCCAGCAGCATCAACTGGATGAAAGGCAGCAAACTGAGCAATGACACCAGGGCCAGCGCGATCAGTTCCCAGCGTTTTCGCGGCAGCAATACCCCAATCCACTGTCGCCAATCGGGCTGCACTAACTGAATCGGCAGGGAACCTGGACGACAAAATAGGGAAGGCACCAGATAGGCAGAAGGATATTTCCGCTGATTATGATTCTCCTTGAGCCATTGCGTGGCCGTGCGGACGGCGTCCTGCGTGTCTTGAAAGCTGGCTAAACTGCGAGCAAACTGTACCAAAAACGCCTGCGCCACCTGATTGTGAATCCGTTCACGCATTATCAACACCTGATTCAACCCCAAATCGATCAGCGCTTCTGCAATGCGTAAGCCACTGCAAGAGTTGAACATGGCGAGCTGCAACCCCTGCTGTTTGGCGATCATCAAAGCGGGTTTCATTTCATCGATCGTCATGGAGACGCCAGGAGCTAGCGCCAATCTTCCGCCAGTCAGTTGAGTCTCGTCACTATGACCCGCAAAGAACAAAATATCCCAGCCCTGTGGATCGGCAATTGCCTGCAAAACGGACTGCTGTAATTGCTCGGCAGACGCCTGGGATTGAGTCCGCGACCAGCCGATAAACTCCACCTGCACTAGAGGTTCCAGAGTTTTGAGAATCTGCTTTTCCTGATGTAAATTCAGCCCCATATCATCGCAGCAGATCGCCAAAATCCGGGCTCGCTTCCAGCGCGAACGAAAACCTGTTGCCGACTCTGATCGGATATTCATCGGCGATCGGACAATCCGAATCTTGCCAAAGGCCGCCAAATCATCGGTGATTTCCCAGGTTTCCCAGGGCAGTCTCACCAGATCGATCGGATCGCAAGACAAAAACACATTAATTTTAGCGTCGCGATCTTCCTCCAATTGCTGACTGGCCAGGGCGATCGCCTTACTGATCTCTCGCAGTTCCCCCTGCCATAGCCAATTCTGAAAGCCCCGCAGCAGCAGCTTTTCCGCATCATCCAACCGAGCTTTCCAGTCTGCGTTCGGCATGACGCCCCCACTTGCCACACCGCGCGCTCGCAACGGTGAAGCCTGGGTCTCCGAGATTGGCTCGATCGGTTCAATCAACTGCTGCCGACTTTTGTAGAAATTGAGATAGGCTTGCTGCCAATCGCGATATAGCTCATCCAACTGCGACGGATAGGCAAGGCGAGCTGTGAGGCATTGACCCTGTCCCCAGGTCAGCTCAAACTGACAGATCGCATCAAATTGGGTCACTTTTAAGCGAAAGCAAAAGGACATAATATTTGAACATTAAAGGGGGCTTAATATACAGGACAGTTGCTTGGCTTGAGAGTTTTTATGTCAGGATTCATTCACGATCGCAAAGGGTGGCAAGGTTAATGCGGCTCCGTTGGGCAGCTCGATCGAGACGCGAAACTGTTCATGCCGATCGCCAATCACCTGAGCATAGAGATAGGGTTCATGGTTGAGATGAGCTTCAATCAGCACTTGCGTTTCATCTTCAACCCGCAGCGTCATTCCGGCAGGAAGCTGAGTTCCAGGTTGAGCCCCTAAAATCAGCAGCAGTGACCACTCATTTGTCTCCAACAGCGGCCAGGTCAACGCATAAAGCCGGAAGGCCACACATTCCAACTGCAAATCCCGATAGGCGGCGCTGGTAGCGGCAGGGAATTCAACGCCTCGATCGCGCTGTAAAGTTTGCACCACATCTTCCAGATCTTCCAGGGGCGATCGGCCCAAATTCAGCGGCAGCAAGGCACCACTCAAATTCAGCGGCGGTAGCAAGACCCAGGAGAGTTCTTCGGTGAGGCGATCAACCTGTTTTTGCCACCATCGTCTAACGTTGATCAGGTTTGGAATTACTGGAGGCGTATCCTGATTGGTTTCGATCACAGGCAACGCTGCCTCCGGGGTTTGACGTGCCTCAGCACAGTGGAGATGCAGCAACAACTCGTCCGGCTGCTCAACAAATTGCTGGACCGCCAGCAACTGTTCCGTTTCGCTCGCTTGAACTGGGACTGCTTCAGCGTAAGGTAAATAGGCTCGCACCCGCACTTCGGCAATCTCTTCCAGCACTTCGACTAAAACATAAATATCTGGTAATCTATCTTGCTGTGTTATCAACGGCACACTAACCAATGGATCATTGACATACCCGATCGGCAGCAGATGGAGTCGAGTCTCGCCCACTTGTAATTGAGCAATGGTATGCAGAGAGAGGATTGTAGAAGGATCGGATGCAGACAACCATTCACTTTGCAGCAACAGTTCTGGCGATCGGTTTTGCAACCAGGTCTGTATCCCCAGCAGGGCTAAAGTTTGAATGTAACAAGACCACTGATCATTAGGGGCAGTAATGTTCTGACTGAGCAATAGGGCTCGATCGATTTGCGCAGACGTCAGGGTAATACTATCGGTTGACAGGAAATAGGTTAGGGGTTCGTCATCAATCATACTCATCATGCAGAAATGGCTCCTAGACTTTCTAAATATCGGCAAATGCACGCTGATAAACGACTTCTAGTCAAAGATTTGGACGGGTCGGAGGCTGATTTGGAACTGGAACGGCGTCTGGCAGTGCGATCGGGGCTATAGGTTTCAGCAATGTATTCAGCGATGATCGGGTTAATCATCCCTTCCAGTCCCGCTAAGAACTGTTCAAGTTGGCGATCAATCTGGGCCATTTGACTGGCAGACCCAGCCTGCGGCAAGGCAGAATATAACCGTTGATGCAGCAACAGGGTCCATTTAGGAGTCCATTCAGGACCAAATGGGGCAGATCGTTCCATTTTTTGGGCATTTTTTTGAGCATCCGCACTGAAGGGATCAATCTTCGCTAACCAGAGCGCTCCCAGCAAATTTTCAAGACGGCGATCGAGCTGAGCAATTTGGGCCAACTGAGTCACTTCCAGATAGTCGGGCAACAGCAGCGACAGGGCCTCTCCCATCTGGATTAACCATTCCCGCCGCATATCTGCCGCCATTTCTTGCAACTCCAACAGGCGGCTCACCTGAAACTGGGCTGTAAGACCCACTTGGGGGGCAATTTCGGTCATGGATTGGCGTCGATGGTGAAACAGCACCATTGCCTTGAGGTAAGCCTGCTCTTTCGGCAAGGGTTGGCTTCGGCTGCGTCGGCTACGTCGAGCTACTTCCATGCGCTGATCGATCACCTGCTCCACCACCTGCTCTAAGACTCGATAGGCGACCTGCTGATAGCGGTGCAGAAACTCAGTTTGTTGCTGCTCATCCTCTGAGGACTGTTGCTGAGCAAAAATTCGGCTTTGCACCCGATCGATCGATCCCTTCAGCGCAATATTCTCGATCGAGGTCAGATCCCCTGAATGGGGAGGCCGCAGCTTTTTCGCCAGGTTGTGCAGTTCTTCTAACAAAGCCAGTGGCGTTAACCAAATTCCCTTAGCTTGCAGCATTTGCAGCATTTGCTCAAGCTGTTGGGGCGTGGGTTCAGGGCAGCGTTTGCCGGGATTTTGCGATCGCCATTGTAGATAATCACGCCGATATATCGCTTGATAGCACTGGAATATCTCACAGGTTCTTTGTAACGATGCCTGCGCCAATTGACTCGAAAGCAATCGCTGAATTTGCTGGCTGGTTGCCTGGTTCAGGATCGCCCAATCGCTCGTCAGATAAATACCGTAAATTTCCTTGAGCGCTAAATCCAATTCTTTATGCTGACGGGTGAGCAGCTTAGTCCAGGTACTGAGCCGACTCAAGGCCGGGTCAAATTTGCGCACGATCGTCACAGCTAGTGGACAGGCCCGATCGCTCTGGTTAGCAGACCTATCAAACACCTGTAGTGGATCGGCATCTTCTAAGACATAAGGGAAAAGGTCGGCTTGGCAAAACTGACCTTGTGCCCCAAAGTGCTGCTCTAAGCTATAACAAACCTGCGGAATTTGGTTCGAGACAAAACAGCGTAAGCAACATTCGGCTAACCGACTGGCCGAAAACTCGACAGCAAGCTCAGTTAGATTGGGCATTTCCGAGCGCATGATCTGCACCAACTGCTGCTGGACCACCGCATCTGGAACATCGATCGCCTCCATCAGCGTGGGGAACTGCTGCTGAAAAAACGCTTTTGCCACCTCAATTTCAACGCGACGCAAACGCCCCGAAGCTTCTAACCGCAAATGGGTCCAATATCTCCATGCAGCACCCATCAAATTCTCACCTCTTAGCCACTATGGGGAACATTATTTTGTCTACCATACAATTCATCGACGATCTCAGGTTCATGTTTCAGCTTCTTGTTGATCTAAGCGATCGGCCTTGCGAACCTATGCAGTTGAGGCGAGCGATCGGCATCAGATCTGGAGTTCAATCGTCCAAATTCCAGTTACCGCATGGGTTTTGCCTTCAGTTTTTAGACTTCAAAACCACCACCAGGATCGAAACTGCCAAAAGCAAGGCTGTGGAAGATTCAGATTGGACGATTGGCTGTGGGTCGAGAGGAGGGATCGAAGGATTGATTGCTTATTAGTTTTTGATGACAACCGAAACAGGTTCATCGCTGGTGCTAGCCTGCTGGATTGTTCGCACTGATGAAACCTTTCCTAGACCAACCGATGTTTATCCTGTAAATAAGTGAGGGATCGACGATGACTATCAAAGAATATGATGTGGTTGCTTTAACCAATGAAATTCAGGCAGTTCACCAAAATACCCACCAGCCAATTCTATTAAGGCATGGGCAAGTTGGCACTGTGGTCATGAGTTTTGCAGATCAAGCTTACTTAGTTGACTTTGCTGATGCGCAAGGAGAGACTTATGCCATGGAAACTGTCCCTGCGACCCAACTCATGCTGCTCACCTATGAGCCAATGTTGGTTGAAACCTAGAATCGAGAACAGCCAATGAACGTTAAATACGATCGTGAAGCGGACATTCTCATTTTTGTGTTACGAGAAGATCCACCCGTAAACGCAATTTCTGAGCCTGGAGGTGTGATTGTTAGCTATGACGACAAGGATGAACCCACCAGCATTGAGTTTTTGAATGCCTCAAAGCGCCAACTCTTCAATCCTGGAGAAACCAATATTACGATCTACTCCTGAACAGTCGATCGATTCATAAAGAGCCGATCGATCAAACCCGCAACGATTGCGATCGAGTTGTGGCATTCACTGGAGTTATCATACAAAACAGCGACAGCTCATCTAAGGAAGAGATTTCCCACCGGATGAACTGCCGCACTGGATCGATCTGGATGATCGAACAAATCTGAAATTAACTCACTTGACGGGCTGAAGCTCAGTTACTTTGAGCGTAAACTTACCAATTCCCTGCCCCGCATAAGGACTGACTCGAATAATATAGTTGCCGGGTCGGGTGATGCGAGCAAACAGCATCGAGTTGGTAGAGCCGTCCGGCGCATCGTCATTTTCAGCTACCGCAGAACCATCCGGTGCAAGCAGCGTCAAAATGGTATCGAATTCTTCTGAGGTGAGGTCCACTACCACCTGATCGCCTGCCTCAAAGGTCACCAGATAATCCCGAGCAAATCCACCGCTCCCCGTCGGGATATCCTTATCCGTCAAGCTGTCTGCTACTTCATTGCCATCCGGCATTGGAATGGGGTTATAGAGTGCTTGAGCAACACCTGACCGAGCACCCAAGCCGATCGCGATCACAGCGGCTGCCGGAGCAAGTAACGAAAGACAAAGCTTAGAGACTAGAGAGTTTCTCATAAAAACGGCAAACCCCGCCAAAAACAACAAGCGTTCGTCAATTATGACTCATTCTTCCCAAGACGCCCCGGATAGTCGCCAAGAATTTTAGGTTTAGCAAATATTTCAAGCGCCTCCGCTCGCCCCTCCCCCCCTTCTCCTCAATTCCAAATCTGTCTACACTAGTATTGAGAAAGATTACAAATCACTGCGTTACCCTTATGGCTGCCAAAGTTGAAATTTACACCTGGAGCACCTGCCCTTTCTGCATTCGGGCCAAATCCCTGCTCGACAAAAAAGGCGTAGAGTACACCGAATATTGTCTCGATGGAGATGAACCCGGTCGGGCAAAGATGGCCCAGCGATCCCATGGAAGACGATCGGTCCCTCAGATTTTCATTAACGATCAGCATGTCGGGGGCTGCGACGACATCCATGCCCTCAACGCCAGAGGCGAACTCGATGCCCTATTAGCTGCTTCCTAGAATAGGGCTCATGCAGAACTCGAAACTCAATATTCAAAGTGCCTTGCTTAATGTCTGGAGAAAGTCCGCGTGAAATTTGCATTCATTATTGATCCGATTCAGAAGCTCGATCCTGGACATGACACCAGCGTGGCGCTGATGGAAGCGGCTCAAATCTTGGGCCATGAAGTTTGGATTACAGAAGCTCCCTTGCTAGGCGTGATGGATGGCAAGGCATTTGCCCTGATGCAGTCTGTTCAGCTCCAGCCGGTGCAATTGGTTGAAGGGCGCTGGGTTTCTGAGGATCACTGGTTTCAATTGGGCGATCGCCAGCGTGTTTGGCTAGAGGAAATGGATGCGGTGTTCATGCGGACCGATCCCCCAGTGACCGTGTCTTATCTCTATGCCACCTACATTCTGGACTACGTCGATCCAGCAAAAACCCTGGTAATTAACAGTCCAAACGGTCTGCGGGCAGCCAACGAAAAGATGTATGCGCTTCAGTTTACTGATGTGATGCCCACTACAATTGTTACTCAAGACAAGCAGGTGATTCGAGAGTTTATTGAGCAGCAGGGAATTGGGGTACTGAAGCCATTAGGCGGCAAAGCAGGAGAAGGGATTCTATTGATCACTGCGGACGATCGCAACTTCAACTCACTGATCGAAATTAGCACCCAGGGCAAAGTGCCGATCATGGTGCAGTCTTACCTGCCCGCTGCCAAAGAAGGCGACAAGCGCATTATTTTATTGAACGGTGAGCCGATCGGCGCAGTGAATCGCGTTCCTAGCGGCAAAGAGTTTCGGGGCAACATGGCCGTGGGTGGACAGGCCGTCAAAACAGAAATTACCGATCGGGAATACCAGATTTGTCAGCGAGTCGGTCCGGTGCTGCAACGGGATGGCCTGGTGTTTGTCGGCATTGATGTGATTGGCGGCTACCTGACAGAAGTCAACGTCACCAGTCCAACCGGCGTGCGCGAGATCGATCGGCTCGAAGGCAGCCAATTGGGACAACAAGTGATTCAATGGGTGATGCAGCAGAAACAGCAGGCAAACCTTGCTGCAACCTCCTGAACCATCGTCATCTGAAAATTTGTCCTGGTAGTCATCCGCTTTACCTGTAGATTGTATACCGGTGCCTCAAGGCTAACTTTAGCCTGTGATTAGCCCATAGAATATTTTTAGAGTTGATCTTTCGTATTGAAATTCCAGCAGGAGCGTTGAATGAGTCAGTTGCCCGATCCCCTTCAAGGTCTTTTCGGAATGAATCGTCGGCGATTTATCCAGTATGGGGCGCTGACTGTCGGCAGCAGCATTCTAGCTGCCTGTGCCTCTAAGCAGCAAACCACTCAACCCGCTGCTTCTGGAACCAGTGAATTGGTCAAACTCACCTATGGCACTAACTGGTTTGCTCAAGCTGAACATGGGGGATTTTACCAGGCTGTGGCCACCGGCATCTATCGCGATCATGGCCTGGATGTCACGATCAAAATGGGGGGCCCCCAGGTGAATGGCACCCAATTGTTGATGGGTGGGGCGATCGACTTTTTTATGGGCTACCCCACAGCGGCGATCAAAGCCGTCCAGGAAGGAATTCCCAAGGTTACTGTCGCCGCGATTTTCCAAAAAGATCCGCAGGTGCTGCTGGCTCATCCTGAAAGCGGGGCAAAAAGTCTGGCCGATTTGAAAGGGAAGCCGATATTCGTTTCTTCGGAATCCAGCATTACGTTTTGGCCATTTCTTAAGGCAAAGTTCGGCTATACCGATGACCAAAAGCGTCCTTATAACTTCAATCCGGCTCCGTTCCTAGCCGATAAAAGTTCAGCTCAACAAGGTTATCTCAGCTCTGAACCTCTGGCCATTCAGAAGCAAGGGGGCTTTGATCCATTGGTGTTCCTACTGGCGGACTCTGGATATGACCCCTATTCCACAACGATCGAATGTAAGCAAGAATTGGTAGAGCAAAAGCCAGATATCGTCCAACGATTTGTCGATGCCTCAATCAAAGGTTGGTATAGCTACTTGGAAGGCGATCCAGCCCCAGCCAATGAGTTAATCAAAAAAGATAATCCTGAAATGACCGATGAACAAATTAAATATGGCATCGACAAGATGAAAGAATACGGCATTGTCATCTCAGGAGATGCAGAGGCTAAAGGAATCGGAGCAATGACAGATCAGCGCTGGAAATCCTTTTTTGATACGATGGCTGGAGAAGGGATCTTTGATCGAAATCTCGACTATCGCAAGGCCTACACCTTGCAGTTTGTCAACAAAGGTCCGGATGCCTACAAAAGCTAGGAGCATGTCATGATACCTGCCATTACTCTGAGCAACGTCAGCAAAGTTTATGCCAATGGTACGATAGCGCTTCAAGACTTAAATCTGACGATCGGGGAAGGGCAATTTGTCAGCCTCTTGGGACCTTCGGGCTGCGGCAAAAGTACAGTCCTGCGCATTATGGCGGGCCTCGGCAAAATGAATGTAGGAAATTTGTATTGGGCGGGCGATCGGACTCGTCAGCGGCTGGCTTTTGTCTTTCAAGAGGCAGCACTCATGCCCTGGGCTACTGTTGAAGATAATGTGCGGTTACCGTTGAAATTAGCAGGTTTGCCGAAACGGGAAGCCATCAAAGCGGTAGCAGAAGCCATTCGCATGGTGGATTTGCAGGGATTCGAGCATAGTTATCCGCGTGAACTCTCAGGCGGCATGAAAATGCGCGTTTCGATCGCCCGTGCGCTGGTTACCAAACCGGAAATGCTGTTAATGGATGAACCGTTTGGCGCACTCGATGAAATGACGCGCAGCAAACTTAACAGCGATTTACTCAATCTCTGGCAAGAAAAGCAGTGGACTGTTGTCTTTGTCACTCACAATATTTACGAAGCCGTTTATCTTTCTAATCGGGTCGTGGTAATGGCTGCTCGTCCGGGACGGGTCATTGCTGATGTGGCGATCGATGCGGCCTATCCTCGTACTGAAGAATTTCGCACCTCTCCGCTTTACAACGAATATTGTCGTCAAATTTCCTATGCACTAGCCCAGACGGTCAATACTGGATCTGGCTATGACCATCATTAGGCTGGTGAGTGATCAACAATGGCCCATCAGCCCAATCTCGATGAAATACGAAATGCGATCAACCCTCAGTTGGATGGCTCAGTCACCCAATAGCCATATCTCCGCCAATATTGCTCTCGGAGTGCCTGCTTCAGTTGCCCCTCTGAAATCAGAGTATATTCAACCAACAGTTCACCCAGTTTTTTAGAGGATTGGGGCTGTTGGCTCAAGACATCTTGAAGTTGAGCAGGCGAGATCCAGCGACGATGAATCAAAACCCAACCCAGTTTGGCGATCGTTTCAGCATCTGAGGGTTGTGTGGGCGCAGAAAAGTGAGCGGTTGAATCTGTAATCGGATTAAACATAGGAACACAGTTAGCCAGTCGGGGGGCGTTATTAACTTCACTGCTTTGATAGGCCGATTCCGGAATGAAGGCAGAATTAATTTGAAAATTTGTTGGACTGAGCACTGGATTGACTCCAAAAAGCAGTTTGGCACTGCGGATGCTTGATAAACGCTTGATAACCCAATCAATCCCCGGATAGCTGTTGACAGTCGTTTCAATCCGGGAATGCTCAGGGTAGATGTAGCTGTGCTAATCCGCTTCTATTATGATCTGAGAGTCTAGCATAAGATCTAGAACTGGTTAGGTTGCTGCATCGCTCATCCGGAAGCGAAACTACCCAATTCGTCCGGGCCATCGTCCGAGCAAGGTCCAGTGGCAGATAACAAGAACGTCCTATCTTCCTTTTCCAAGTATGTTCCCCATCGTGTTTCCCTTCGACTGCTGCTCATTGTCCCATTTGTATTACAAGTTTCGCTGGCGGTAGGGCTGACTGGTTATTTAGCATTACGTAACAGCCAGGGTGCAGTTAGTCGGCCTATCAATGGGAAGCCGAACCCTATCCGCTCTGTGTTGCAGCTGCTTACCCAGTCTATGATGACAACCATCGCTTTATAGGCGTTGTCGCTGTTGAGCAAAGGTTGACGCAAATCAGTGATTTCTTGCGCGATCTTCATATCAGTGAATCTGGGAAAGCGTTTATTGTCGAACGGAATGGTTTGCTGGTTGCCACTTCTAGCCAAGAGCCGCCTTATCGTTTAGTTGAAGGCAAACCTCAGCGCTTGAGAGCAACCGACAGCCAGGACCCAATCATTCAAGGAACAGCAAGGTATCTCTCTGATCGATTTAATAGTTTCAACAGCATTTCCGATCGCCAACAACTTGATTTTTCGATCGCAGGAAATCGGCAATTTGTGGAGGTTGTGCCTTGGCAGGATGCTTGGGGCCTCGATTGGCTAGTCGTTGTGATTATGCCAGAGGCCGACTTTATGGCCGAAATTAATACCTATACTCGCACCACCATTTTGTTATGTCTGATTGCTCTGGGATTGGCAACGGTATCTGGACTGTATACTGCACGCTGGATTATTCGACCGATTTTGCGCTTAAATTCGGCTTCGAAGGCGATCGCAGCAGGAGATTTAGAGCAAACCGTTGCGGCTGATCACGTTGAGGAACTGGCAGAATTGGCGCAGTCTTTCACCCAAATGTCTCAGCAGTTACGCGATTCGTTCAAAACGCTGGAACAGATGAATCAAGATCTTGAACTGCGGGTCCAGGAACGAACGGAAGAGCTTTCTCAAGCACTACGAGATTTGCAGCAAACTCAATTGCAGTTGATCCAAACTGAAAAGATGTCGAGTTTAGGTCAAATGGTGGCTGGCATCGCGCATGAAATCAACAATCTAGTTAATTTTATTCACGGCAACATGAGTCATGTGATCGACTACATCAAAGACCTATTAGACACAATTCAACTGTATCAATCCCACTATCCTGAGTACAACCCTGCCATTCAAGATCAGATCAAAAAAATCGATTTAGAGTTCATAAGCACCGATCTACCTAGTTTATTGAATTCAATACAAGAAGGAACACGATGAATTCAAGCGATCGTGCTGAGTTTACGCACTTTTTCCCGGTTGGATGAAGCAGAAAGAAAAGTTGCCAATATTCATGAAGGAATCGACAGCGTTTTGCTCTTGTTGCAACATCGCTTAAAAGCAAAGACCGATCGCAGTGAAATCAAAGTGATCAAGAACTATGAGCAGCTACCAGCACTGGAATGTTATCCGGGACCGTTGAATCAGGTATTTATGAATATCCTGGTAAATGCGATCGATGCGATTGAAGCACGGTGGTCTAACCGATCGAACCAAAAGCATAAGGGAGGAATCACTGCTTTACTGACTAATGCTGAAAGTGAGTCACCTCAAATTCATATTTCCAACCATGTTCAGGATCAGCATGTTGTGATTCGGATTCGGGATAATGGCATTGGCATGACGGAAGCGATCAAAGCCAAGCTGTTTGATCCGTTCTTCACCACTAAGCCAGTCGGCCAGGGCACAGGACTGGGGCTTTCCATTAGCTACAAGATTGTTGTCGAGCAGCATGGTGGCAAACTTCACTATCACTCCATCGTTGAGTCTGGAACAGAATTTGTGATTGAAATTCCGCTGCATCATTCCAACAATCTCACTCACGCGGCTTAAAATCATCTCCAAGCGGAATGGTCGCTATTATTATCCAAATAGTATAAGGATTAATTTTTTGCTTGTATTTTGCTTGCAGTCCATGAAACTACTCCAACATTATCTGTGTTCCCCGTCGATCTTGAGCAATGAAAGTTCGATCGTCTGGAATTGGGGCAACCGGTTCTGTCAACAGAAATTCACCTGCTGCAATCCATTGCTTTAACTCCTGAGCCACCTGTCGCGATAGGGCAATGCTGGCTAAGGGAGCCGTCCGCACCGATTTACCTTCGATCGTAATCCGCCCTGATTTGAGTTGGGCATAGCTGACTAATCCAAACGTAGGCCGAACTCGACGCGGAATCGAAAAATCGACAATGGGGACTACCACTTCCTGATCCTGTACCGCACAGTGGGCTACGACTTCCTCCGTTAAAACGGGCAGCGGCACCCCCACGCCCAGCATCAGGGAAGGACCATAGCTCCTGAAATAGCAACCCCGCACCCAGCGGGCATCCATTTGTTTGGCATCACCAATCAGCGCCAGCGTCGCGGCAGGTCCGATTGGCGTCTGATTCGGCAACCGTTTTTGCAATGGGAAATGTTGAGTGCCTTCCCAGGCCACATAGCCAATTCCACCCCCTAAGAAAATGCGGCTGCCAATTCCGACAACCTGCAAATTAGGGTCATTCATTAGCGGTGAAATTGCCCCCGGATTCGAATAAACCGCATTGCCTAAATGAGGTTGCAACGGCCCCAAGTAGGTGAACAACGGTCGATCGCCCCCATTCACCCCCACAATAAAGTTCTGATAGATATTGCGAGGATTAAATAGATAAAACTGGTTGATGCTGTCTTTGGTAATGGTCGTTTCAAAAGATGATCGGGAATAGCAATCTGTTACCTGGCCGATCGCCCGTAGCTGCACAGCCTTACCTGCAATCAAATCGGCAATGACATGACCACCACCCCGCTCACGCAGTTCTTCTGAGTCCATCCCGTCGCCTAAACCCGCCGCATAATCTGCTACCTGGGTTGCGCCTAAGTACAAATCGACTGCGCCAAAGCCGGAATAAGCTAATACCCCATCTAACCAGCATTGCCGAATTTTGATCGGTGGATCGGTGTGACCAATATTCAGCACAGCCCCAGAAGATTCCATCGGTTCAAATGTGCCTGTGGTGATCACGTCTACCTGTTTCGCCACGGCAGTCACACCCTGCTCTTGAACCTGGGCTTTCAGTTCTTCGACGGTCAAGACCACAGCTTGGCGGCGCTGGATTTTATCGTTGATCTCCGCGATCGATCGCATGATTTCCGCTTTAATAAACAGCTAATCGGTTGCTTCTCTCGGTCTTTGTTGCTCTGTTACTGGTGGAGTGGACAAACTATTCCTGGCTGGGCTGTTGGATCTGCCATCGCCAAATCAAAACCCCAGTCATCACCAGCATCGGAGTCATCACCAAGGTCAGAGCAACGGCTGGAGTGGCTGGAAGATTCAGTTGCGGAGTGACGTACCGAATAAAAAGCGCGAGTGCCAAGGAAAGCCCCAAGATTTTTGCCAAAAAGAACCCTTGCTCTTTCATAATGCTCCCAAATTGCGAAACCTAGCCCTGCAATCCTCTCATAAAAGGTTGTAGAGCAGGTTGTAGGGTCTGACGATCAATTTCATCAGTGCTCTACCCATCTTCGCATCTCTATTAGCGTTAGGAGGGCGATCGGCCTAAATTGCTGGAACGGGCATTTTCCTAGCGGATTGCAATGTGAATGCTAACCTGTTGCTCCTCATACCGTTCGAAATCGGTGGTGAAAGCCCGCCGGTAGGGCGTGTTTGTGCAGACAAAATAGTCGTCAATTTGCTGCCAGAGTTGCTGCACCCCTTGGAGAGAGGTATTAATGCTGTGGAAAACTAAATAGTCCCTCGCTGGAATCGCTACTCCCACCATATTTTCAGGCGGATTATCAATGCTGCTGACTTCTCCTGCAACGATGAGCGAATATTCCCGTATGGGATCGCCCTCATAGTCGGTATAAACCCCATAAAACACTTGCGGATGAATCGATTCAGGGATCGCCAGCCAAAGCTGTTCTGCCAAAAAGCGCTGCCAAAGTTTAGGAATTTCTGCGGTCGCTGGGTTCATTTCCTGTTGATAGGTGGTGCGGACTTCAACCCCCATCACCAAGATTTCTGCTTGTTGCACCCGTTGAGGCGCAATGATTTGAATCCCTGCCGGACGGCCTTCCATAACCCGACCTCTTGCTTGAATTGGTAGCCATATACCTTAAATAGTACATATGAACTATTTAGTCAAGCAGATCGGGAAATTCTTTATTGAATATCAATTCAAAGCTGGCTTAACGCTTCAGCAAGGATGGCGCGATCGTCGCTGCCGGATCATGATCCGGTAACTTTTGCCGCTTTTGCGTATACCACCATTCCCGTACGGGCTGCGGCAATTTCACAGAATAGAGAGTGACGACAAAAGTTCGCCCTGAATATTCTTGCCCAACCACTTCCACGGCATAGGATGGACTATTTTTTGTCGCTAAATCTGGCACAAACCGCTTGCCTACTCGCCGCCAGCTTGGCTCTTTGCCTCGCCATTGCAACCGACAGCAAGGCCATGGTAACTCTTCACGATCGAACAACCGACAACAGGGACCGATCACCCGATAGGTGAAGTGACAACCCGGACTTTGAAACGTTTGTCCTGAGCTGAGGGGATGTTGAGATTCAACAGTAGAGTCAGCAAAAGTCACAGTTCATCCACTACCTGTTTCAACGACTTGTTTCACAACCTAGGTCAACGACAAACGAGACAACAGTCAAGTGCACAAAGTACCGCTTCACTATAGCGAAAAACCAGAGAAGCGAATAAACAAGAGAGCGATCGCACCTAGGAAGTCCGATCGCTCTATCGCAGGAAGTACATGGAGATTGGTTTCACTGAATTTCAAACGAGCAGTAGAGCCAGACGACTGATGCTGACCCCTCTACCCATCATTCAAAGTAAATGGCTACCAGCTCGACTTAACCACTCCGGGCAGCAAGCCTTGGTGTGCCATTTCTCGCAAAACATGGCGAGAGACGCCAAAATCACGATAGTAGCCTCTGGGACGACCGGTTAACCAGCAGCGGTTGCGCACTCTGGTTGGAGCACTGTTGCGGGGCAACTGCTGAATTTGACGATGGATTTCCAATTTTTCTTGCTGACTTGCAGCCTTTGCAAACTGCTCCTGCAGAGTTTCTCGCTTTTGAGCGTACTTTTCCACCAGTTTTTGGCGTTTTTTCTCACGCTCAACCATGCTTTTCTTTGCCATGAAAGAGTTTTCACCCAAGATTTAAACAGCGTTTTTTATTATATCCAGCTTTCTGGCAATTCAGCTAGTTTCATCCTGGGGTTCGACCCCTTGCAACGGTAAAAAAACCGAGAAAACGGTAGTTCCCGGTTTGCTGCTCATCTCAATTCGTCCAGCATGGCGATCGACAATTTTTTTAACAATGCTCAAGCCAAGGCCGCTACCTTCTCCCGTGGGCTTCGTTGTGAAAAAAGGTTCGAAGATTCTGGGTTGCAATTCAGCAGGAATGCCCTTTCCTGTATCACCAATATCGACCCGAACTTCTGTAGAGAATTGTTGAACCGTAATCGTTAGCGTTCCATGACAATCCATGCTCTGCAGTGCGTTATTGAACAAATTAGTCCAAATTTGGTTTAATTCATCTGGAAAAGCCAGAATTGAGGGCGCATCTAGATAATTTTTGATGACTTCAACTCCGCGTTGTAGCTGATCCAAATGCAAGGTTAAGGCAGTTTCTAAGCCTTCAATGACATCAGTTGTTGTTTTCCTGCCGCTCGGATCTTGGTGGACATAGCGTTTGAGGGCTAAGACAATGCGCGTCGCTCGATCGGTCGCCGTCAGAATTGTGCGCGTACTCTTTTGCAAACTGGTTAGTTGATAGATCGCGTCTAGGATATGGTGGCTTTTATCGTGGGTCAATAGGTTCCAGAATGGCTCAAGTTCATCATAAATTCCAATATCCACTAAGGTGTCTGCCATCATATCTGCATCAGCGATCTGTCGAGCTGCTAGCTGCGGAATCAGTAACCGCTTGAGGTGGCGTTTTTCCCGACTTGATAATCTTGCCAATTGAGGCATCGCATTGATTGATCGCTGCAACAATTGCAAGAAGAGTTGCCAATCTTGGGGAGCCAAAGTTTGTAACACATTGGTCAATGGCTCCAGGTTTTGTGTCAAAAAATGGTTGACAGTTTCGGTGGACGATCGAATTGCCCCCAAGGGCGTGTTAATTTCATGGGCTACATGGGCCACGAGTTTTCCTAAAGCTGCCATCTTCTCAGCCTGGATGAGCTGATTTTGCGTACTCTTCAGCTGACTTAAGGTCTGGGTCAAATGTTCATTCTTCTGCTGTAGTTTGGACTGCAAAGAGCAGATGGTCAGGTGAGTTTTGATGCGAACGATCGCCTCTTCAATTTGAAACGGTTTCGTAATGTAATCGACGCCGCCCACCGAGAAAGCTTGCACTTTGTCGAAAACATCACTCCATGCACTCAAAAAAATGATCGGGATATGGGCAGTACGCGGATCCGCCTTAAATCGTTGACAGACCTCATAGCCGTTCATTTCAGGCATATTAATATCGAGCAAAATCAGATCGGGCGGCATTTTTTGGGCTGCCGATAAAGCCAATTTGCCGTTTGGAGCAGCACGAACTTTGTAGCCCTGCTCGCTCAAAATACCAACCAGCAACCGTAAACTATCTGGTGTATCATCCACCACAAGAATATTCATTGGCAGCTGGCTTTGTTCCTGCTCCATGGGGATCATCCTTCGGATCAAGCCATCACACGATCAGCGCAAAGATTTTCAGGAATCCAGACTTTCAAACTACGTTGTTTCAGGCAGCTGGATTTGTAACAAACTTGCCAAAGCCCATACGTGCCCTGAACCACTTTGGCTCTCCATTCTATAGATTCTGATTGGGATTTACCATAGCCCGGAGAGATTCGATCGATCGACCAAAAACAGACGTAAGGGAACAATGATGTATGCTCTCATCCTGATGTTGCATTCCCTGCCAATTCGCCATTTCACCGATTGACTATGCTCAGCGGCAGTTTCACCGTAAAGGTAGTTTGGCCTTGTTGACTCTCGACAATCAAGGTTCCCCGCAGTTTCTCAACTCGCTGCTTGGCAATGGCCAATCCTAAACCCGTGCCACCTTGATTCCAAAAGTTGTGATTAGGAATTCGGTAGAACTGAGTAAAGATTCGCTCATGTTCTTCTACCGGAATCTCTACCCCCGAATTGGTTACACTCAACCAGATCTCTGGGGATGGGCGGCTTGGTGCCATGGAGGCGATCGTTGCTTCAGGAGGGCGATCGATATCTGGCAGTTCTGGTAAATCAGTCGTTTGTTCAGTTGGTGAGTGAACCACCTCCACAGTTAGGCCGATCGATCCACCACTTGGCGTATATTTCCAGGCATTATTCAGCAGTTCCGTTAATGTGCGTTCCAGATGCATCAAATCCGTCATTATCGAGGGCAAAGTGGCAGGCAGATGAATCTGTAACTGTTGGTCTCTCGCAATGGTCCGATCGACAAAAGGCTCAGTAATATGTGGAATCCAGAGATTGAGATTGACCGTAGAGAGATTCAGTGGCTCTGTATCAGAGTCTAGTCGAGCCAGAGTCAGCAAATCATTGAGCAAATCGGCTTGCCGCTGACATTCCGTTCTAAGAATTTGGAAGTACTTGTCACATTGCAGCACGGTCTCATCATAAATTCCTAACTGTTGCAACCGAACCTCCAGCATTTGGGCTGCCATCCGAATATTGGAAATGGGCGCTCGCAATTCGCGTGAAACAGCAGAGAGGAATTGATCTTTGAGTTGGTTCAGGTGATCTAGTGTGTCAACCCGTTCTTGCACAGATTGACAGACCTGAAACTGTTGCATTGCAAACGCTAAAAATACCCGATTGAGGGATTCCTGTTGCTGGTTCTGTTGCCAGAGCTGTTCCTGTGAGGCTTGCAAGGCCACCACCGATTGCTCTAACTGCTGCACATGCTGCTGCAACTGGGCATTTTGGATTTCCAGAGTCCGAATGTGGCGGTAGTTTTGAATAGCTTCCACAATCGTCGATCGCAGATCCCCCGACTGCCAGGGTTTGGCAATATGGCGATAGAGGTTTGCGGTGCGAATCACGGTACTCAAGGTTTCCAGATCGGCATGCCCCGTGATCATGATATTGAGGGTTTGCGGTGAAAGCTGATGAATCTGCGTTAATAGCTGATCGCCTCTCAGACCGGGCATACTTTGATCGGCCAGGACAACTGCTATCTCATATCGATCGGTTTGCAGTTCTTCAAATAGTTCTAGGGCTTCTTCACCGCTCTCCGCCGTTTCAATCAAACAGGAATCCCCCACCGCCTGCTTTAGCTCAATCTTCAAGCTTTCCAAAACAATGGGTTCATCATCCACACAAATAATGGCAGGCTTGCTCATAAGGTTCAGGCAGTCCTGTATAAGAAGGAATTAGGAAGAAGCAACCTGCGACATTGGCAACTGTGTGATTTTTGAGCGATCGACCGATGGACAAAGATCTACCAGAGCACAGCTACCACAGGCCGGATTCCGGGCATTACAGACCGCGCGACCATGGTAAATCAAACGAATTGACCAGTTCTCCCAATCTGGTTGAGGAATTAACTTCATCAGGTCTTGCTCAATCCGAATCGGATCGGTTTGCTTCGTTAAGCCAAGGCGCTGACTTAACCGTTTGACATGAGTATCAACGGTGACGCCAGCATGGATCCCAAAAGCATGGGCCAAAACAACATTTGCCGTTTTCCGAGCCACGCCTGGAAGTTGCAATAACTCCTCCATCGTTTGAGGAACCAGACCACCATATTGAGTCATGATCAAACGACAAGCCGCCTGAATATTTTTAGCTTTATTGCGGTAGAACCCAGTAGAACGCACCAAATTTTCAATTTCGCTCAATTCTGCACCTGCAAGGGCAGCAGCATCTGGAAATTGCTGAAATAGAGCAGGCGTGACTAAATTGACCCGCTCATCTGTGCATTGAGCTGAAAGCACGGTTGCTACTAGAAGTTGCACAGGCGTCTCGTAATTCAACGTGCAGGGAGCTTCTGGGTAAAGGCGCTTTAGACGAACCAAAATCTCCAGGGCTCTCTGTCTCTTTGATCCCGATCGGCGTGTTGTAACCACAGGCTAGTCCATAAAAATACTCAAGTGGAAGATACTCAAGTGGAAGAAATACTTCAGTGGAAATTGCCAATGTCGCTCTGCTCAGTTTTGACTTGGATGCCTCCGTCAGCAGTGACCTAGCTCACAAAAACTACCTGAATTGGTTTTACCAGGACTGGAAATTACTGAAATAAGCGCTGGAATACCTCTAGCTGCGCTGTATCTCGCACCATCAGAAAAATTCCCAAACCCAGGAGCAACACCAAACCCGTTTGCATGACATTTTCCTGAATGCGGCTCGGAATGGGTTTTCCCCGCAGGCCTTCAACCAGTAAAAAGGCAAGTTGCCCGCCATCCAAGGCCGGTAACGGCAGAATGTTAATGATCGCCAGGTTGATACTGATGATCGCAGTAAAGGGAAATAGGCTAGCAGCATTGGAAGCCGCAAGTCCTGCCCCTTGTTCGACAATTTTCACCGGGCCTGCCACCTTACCCGCCACCGACGAGAAATTGGTTAATAGCGACCAAAATCCTTGCACTGTGGTGACAAACATACTTTGGAACTGCTCCGCCGCAAGTCCTAAAACCTCAAATATGCTGTGGGGACGACGATAAGCTGTCACACTTCCGTTAGGAGCAAGCTGCACCCCGATGCGGGCCACGCCATCTTCACCCAGTTGAGGTACGACACTGATATCCAGCTGATGATCGCCCCGCTGCACACCAAACGTGACAGTTTCATTCGGATGCGCTCGAATCACATCCATTAAGGTTTGCATAGCCTCTTTAGAAGCGCCTAACGTCTGACCATCAACCGATACAATAACGTCCCCTGACTTAATCCCCGCCTTCGCTGCCGGAGCATCCTGGGCCGTCACTTCTGGAACCACAACCCCAGGCTGAAAATCAAATTTCTCTGGAATGCCGATCGTCGTAAATTGGGTGACAAACACCAGATAGGCAAAGAGCAAATTGGCAATCACCCCAGCGCTGATCACGATCGCCCGATCAAAAACGGGTCGGTTCCGCAACAGATTGGGATCATTGGGAGGAATTTCGCTGTCTGGATCATCATCCGGAAACCCAACAAATCCGCCTAATGGAAAAGCGCGTATCGCATATTCTGTTTGCGGTCCCTGGTACTTCCACAAAATCGGACCAAATCCGATCGAGAACCGATTCACATGGATGCCCTGTAGTCTTGCTGCCATGAAATGGCCCAGTTCGTGAACCACAATCAGAAGCGCTAAAACAGCGATCGTCGCTAAAACTGACATAAATTCTTGAGTACGGTGTGAGTGTCTTTTGACTATTCTAAAGGGCGGTTGAGTTTAAGGACCGGGATCCAAGGGCTGAGGAAGATCAGAATTCTGGAATTGAGAAATTCTCTGGCTCCGTCGATAATACATGGCCCTAAGCAATAATAGGTTTGATAGAGATTCCTAATCATTTCAGTTCAAACAAATCCAATCAAATTAAACAAGTCATATTGGGGCGATCGCAAATGGTGAAAATTCTCCATCTTTCCGACATTCACCTGGGCAGTGGTTTTTCCCATGGCCGACTCAATCCTGAAACTGGGCTGAATACACGCCTAGAGGATTTTGTCGTTACCTTGAGCCGCTGTATTGATCGCGCCATTGCCGAACCTGTGGATCTGGTGTTGTTTGGCGGAGATGCCTTTCCGGATGCAACCCCACTACCGATCGTGCAGGAAGCGTTTGCCGCTCAGTTTCGTCGTTTGGTCGATGCAGAAATTCCGACTGTTCTTTTGGTTGGCAATCATGACCAGCATTCTCAAGGGGCAGGCGGCGCAAGTTTATGTATTTACCGCACGCTCGGCGTTCCAGGGTTTATTGTTGGCGATCGGCTTGCCACCCACCAGGTGCAGACGGGAAGCGGCACCGTGCAGATTATTACTCTGCCCTGGCTGACCCGATCGGCCTTATTAACTCGACCGGAAACCGATGGTTTATCGCTGGGTGAGGTCAATCAACTATTGATCGATCGGTTACGGGTAGCGCTGGAAGGGGAGATTCGCCGCCTCGATCCAAACTTGCCCACTATATTATTAGGTCACTTGATGACTGACACGGCCCAATTTGGCGCAGAGCGTTTTTTAGCAGTAGGAAAAGGGTTTACTGTGCCGATTGGCATGCTGACCCGCCCCTGTTTTGACTATGTGGCGCTTGGTCATGTGCATCGTCATCAAGTGCTGTGCGATGCTCCGCTTGTGGTTTATCCCGGCAGCATTGAGCGGGTTGATTTTAGTGAAGAGACCGAAGAAAAGGGATTTGTTTTAGTTGACGTTGAGCGTGGCAATGCCCAGATGCGATTTTGTCCGCTGCCAGTCCGGCCATTTCAGACCATTCGGGTCAATGTTGCAGAGTCAGAAACGCCCCAAACCGATTTATTGGCGGCCATTCAAGCTGCTGCGATCGAAGAGGCCGTAGTCCGCTTAATCTATCAAGTCCGCCCCGATCAATTAGAAGCTATCGAAAGTAATGCTTTACACCAGATACTGAGTCCTGCCCATACCTATACGATTCAAGCTGAATTAGTCAGCCAGCTGGCTCGGCCCCGACTGCCTGAACTGGGAACAGGCCGCAGCATGGACCCGATCGAAGCCCTCAGAACTTATTTAGACAACCAGCCTCATTTAGCAGAAATCGCCTCAGACCTGATTCATGCCGCTTCTGCGTTGCTAGATGATGGGGAAATGCCACAATTTGAAGCACCCCTGCCAGAATTTCTAGCTTCACCCCAACCCCATGCAGAAACAGAGGTTGCCCAGCTTAAATTGCTATAGCAACTCATCAGCCATATAGGCCGATCGGCAAAGTGGGTTCATTTAACAAAGTTTGAATAGATACCTGAAGCTTAGTTCAACCCTTAGAGCACTGAGGATGTATCGACGTTTCCTAACAAGGATCTGGAGCTTTGAGGTTTTATTAGATAATTACACTCCAATCTAACGACTCTACGGAAAGAAATGGGGGAATTATTTATGAAGTTTTCATGAAGTGAATTTTTGCAAAATGTGACTTAAATTCAGTCCTGATATAGCTTTTAAGCAAAAAACAAAATGTGAAGTTTCTGTAAATTTATGCCAATTTTGCAGGTGTCCCGGATCCACTACACAAAACCTTCATGTTAGGCTGTTGCAGTTCCTTAGCCCGGAGTGAACACGTAACGAGTACGAGTTGAGCAGTTTATTGCTTCAGTTGAATTTTTCGGCTGGTTTCCTGCTGTGACTCCATAGGTTCCAAGATCCGAACTTGATTCGGTTCATCAGGCTCAAGTCACGCCAGTGGCGATTTGTCCCCTTTTGGAAGCCTATCTTCTGGTACTATTCACGATGGTTGTATGAATCAAAAACTTTTTAGCGGTCTTACCGCAGCCCTGCTCATTTCTACTCTCGGCTTAGCCCCTTCGGGTTATGCCGATCAAGCTAGAAATTCGGACGAACAGTCCGGGGCGCAGGTTCCTGAATCAAGTGTTGCTATCAATCAGGTTGCTTCTGCCTCTGCTCAAGCATCAACTGCTGCTCCTAATTCGGTAGTTTCTGCTGTTGAACCAGAGGGTCAATCATCCCCAGAAGCCACTGCTGCTTCTGAAACCAAGGTTGCTGCCCCTGCTGCACCTACAAGGGAAGTTGCTACTACTTCTACCCCGGTTTCTTCAGGCTTGGCTATCCCCCAATTGGATGAAGTTCAGCCGACTGAAGCAGTCAAGGTGGGTGAGTATCAGTCCAGGGACTCTTCTAGAGCAAATGGTTCTGTAGCGACGATCCAGCCGCATATTTTGAGAGGGCGTCAAGCCGCAACGCTCTATGTTCGTAACATTCCAGTTTTAACCTTCTTGGGGAATGAGGAAACAGCGGCCAATCCAACTGGATCAGCAGCCCCAAGCGAATCAGAAGTCAAGGTTGCGAGTGTGCAAACGCCGATTGACACCTCAGTGACAGCAACCCCTGATTCCAACCAAAGTATTGCCACCAAGTTGACGACCCCTACAGTAGCCCCATCGGCTGCTCTTTCAGATAACCATGATCCAGTCTGGCGTGCTACCACAGCCGCCGCTCGCTTAAACCAGCTTTATCGTGATCAGGTTAATGCGGACGAGATTAAAATTAGCTGGAATGCCGATCGCCAGAAGTACGTGATTCAGGCAGACGACAAAGAGATTGTTGTTCTAGATGCTGACTCAGTTCTGCCAGATACAGTTGGCAGCTCAGCCAGTGATGTCTTGCAAGTCACTAACCGTATTCGCCGTCAGATGGGCAATGCAGCCCCTCTCTCTAGCATTGAGGGCGATCCAAATGGCTATGGCCAAATCAGCCTTGGTCCACTCAGTTTACGGGTTTCGGGCTATGCATCCTGGTATGGTCCCGGCTTTGACGGCGGCTATAGTGCAAACGGTGAAGTGTTCAACCAAGAAGCCTTAACCGCAGCCCATCCTTCTCTGCCCTTTGGGACTCAAGTGCGGGTGACTAATTTGGATAACGGACAGTCCGTCACCGTCCGGATTACCGATCGTGGCCCCTACGCGCACGATCGAGTCATCGACCTCTCGACAGGGGCAGCCCGGGTTATTGGTCTGATTCAGGCAGGGGTTGCACCAGTCAGTCTTGAAGTGTTAGGAGCTGCCCAAACAGCGTCTAATCCTTACTAGTCCACATTAGTCTAACGACTACTCTTAGGGTTAAGAACATGCAGGGGCGCATATGCGCCCTTTTTGCTGCAAAAAATTGGGTCCCATTGCAATACTTTACTTAGGCCCGATCGGGTAGTTATCTGACGATCGCTCGTGCCGCACAATTTTGTGATCGCTTTATCGCTTTATCGCTTCGCTTCTGATTCTGATAAAGACTCGTCAAGCCCTTGTTGTAACTCAGTAGATACCAGGGCATTCTTGAAGAGGGTCATTGCCAATCCAGCTTCCAGATAGATTTACCTGATGAGTTTTTACTAGATGAGTTTTTATCAAATGAGTTTAAGAAGTCAGCCACTGAAATCGTTAGAATAATGGCACGGTCTATTAACAACTATGTCCAACAGGCGTTGATCAGCTACATGACTTTGTGCTTCACCTGACTCTATAATTTGTTGCAAGTCAGAAACTTGGGTCAGGCTTTCTCAACCTGCCTGATCGTTCTCCTGAATGCTCTCTATCACTACGTTCCCTGCATAGGCTTAAAATTGCAGTAGGTTAATTTGAATTAAATTATCTTTCTCTGGCCATCATTATTAAGAAATACAAAACTAAGAATCACGAATCTCTTTTAAGCTTTAGCTCTGATCAAAATCCTGTTGAGAATTATCTGAATGGAACCCGTGCCCTTTACTGACGTGTCTTTTTCAAACTGCCTTCGGCGTCAAAATTGGCATTTTTGGCATTTGTCGATCGACTTAAGAAGGAGCGGTAGGGGTTCATGGTAATGGTAGAACCAAATGTCGGTCGTATTTTACAAAATCGCTACAAACTCCAACAACTGCTGGGACAAGGAGCGATGGGCCAAGTATATGCAGCCGAAGATATTGCCCTGGGTGGTGTACCGGTTGCCGTAAAGTTCCTTTCCCAGGCGCTACTAAATCGTAAAATGCGGGAGCGCTTTGAACGAGAAGCAAAAACATGCGCTCAATTGGGACAACGCAGCATTCATATTGTTCGAGTGACTGACTATGGAGTGGATACAGACGGTATCCCTTTTTATGTCATGGAACATTTGAAAGGCGAGAGTTTGAGTGAAGTCATTTCGCGGCAATCTCTGTCTTTACCTCGGTTTCTCAGCCTGACGCGACAGATTTGTCTAGGCTTACAGTGTGCTCATCAGGGCATTCAAATCGACAATAAGATTTGTCCGATCGTGCACCGAGATATCAAGCCCAGCAACATTCTGGTGAGTCAAAATGAAAGCCTGGGTGAACTGGTCAAAATCCTTGATTTTGGAATTGCCAAGGTCTTAGAAGCGGAAAGCAACCAGACTCAGTGCTTTATGGGCACCCTGGCCTACTCTTCTCCTGAGCAAATGGAAGGCCGTGAGCTAGATGCACGATCGGACATCTATAGCCTAGGCGTCATGATGTATCAGATGCTGACTGGCAAAATGCCGCTGAATGCAGACACCCATTCCTTTGGGGGTTGGTACAAAGCTCATCATTTTCAAGCCCCCCAATCGCTTGGCTCTGTCAGCAACGGCCTCAAGGTTCCGAAGGCCTTGGAAGCATTAGTGATGGCTTGTTTAGCTAAATCACCGAACGATCGGCCTCAAAGTGTCACAGAAGTCACCGCAGCTCTCACTCCTTTAGAGGAACGATTTGGGACGGGCCGTCAGATTGCGCGACGAATTGAGGCATCCATTGCCCGTCTACCCGTGATTGCCGAACCCAAAACAACGACAGTAGACGAAGTTTGTCGATCAGCAACTTGGCCTAGCAACATGCCGCTAGCCGAGATTGTGTTTCCACGGGCAATGACAACGCCAAATGGAGTGGTTTCGACCTTATGGGTTATGCTGCCTAAAGTTGAAATTCAGCGTCGCCTGGTTTGCACTCGTTACAATCAATTCTTATTTTTAGAATCCCCGCATCCAATGGCGCTCTGGTTGACTGTCCTTTATAACCGGGGACAAGAGCCTCGTTGGTTACCCTGCTATTTAGATCTGAAAACCCAGCAAGGACAGCACATGACGAACCTGCTTGGGAAGACAGGGCAATATAATATCCTATTTTTCGCGCAGGAAGAGCCTCAGCATTGTATGCATCTGCAAACTGCTTCAGTTGCAGCCGCTCAATGTCGCTTGTTGCATGAATGGACGCTCATCGGGCAGTCCTCTAAGACACCACCTAACCCAGGGATTAGCAAAGACTACTTAAGAAGCGCCCTTGAAAATATTAAGCCCCAAATTTTGCTCAAGCTAGAAGCAATTTATGGGACCGAAGATTCAGCCAGTTAAGGCGATGGAAAAAACAGAACAGGGTGCCAGCTGCGCCGCAACATTTCTCCTGTAAAGCTAGGCTTGGAAAGCTCCATCAAACGACCTAGAGTATCTGAAGCGAGGGCGATCGCCGTAATATCGTAATCCACCGCAATTCTAAGGGTTTCGGGGACGGGCTCTCCTGCGACGATTTGAGCTGTAACCTGCAAATTGGCTTGTTCTAGTTCAGCTTTTGCAGCAGCTAGTTTCGTTTCGGCCTCTTTCAACCGACTCTCATGCAGCAATTTATCAATCCGAGCATTGTCTTCCAGAATCCACAGCAAGAAACATTCCTGCAAAGAATGGTTTGAACTGGCACTGACTGACTGCTTGATTTGGCTCACTATGTGCTCTGCGGCCCGACTACCATTGTAAGGAATTAAGAAGTAGCGGAAAAGATGGCGACAGCGCAAAGCTAATTCTTCGACCGTATAGGTTGAAATCAACTGGGGCCGGAGAATTAACACAGGAATTTTTCTGGACTGGCAGAGAGCAATTGCTGTACTGCCAAATAGCTTTTCGGTTAGCAGACTACGGCTCTCTGTGCCTAAAACAATCAAATCCGATCGATCGCTTTGGGCAGTGGCTAAAATTCGATCGACAGGGCGTCCTGTCTGCACTTCGACTCTGACTTCAATCGCCTCAGGAGTCGTTGATTGTGCTACAGCTAGGCTTTCTCGCACCTGCTGCACTTTCTCTTCGTCAATTTTTGGAATTTCTCTACCATCGATCGGGAGCACATGTAAAAACGTGACATGCTGGATTCCCCCTTCTGCAAGTTGAGGCACAAAATGAACGAGGCGCTGTAGGCCATCCGCCAGGGTCGTGCAAATGAGAAGACGCTGAAACATAAATTGCTCGAAGACTAGAGGCAACTGCACTTCCTAACCCTACCACTGCTAGCCACTTTTCTGAATGAGCGATCGCAGTAGTTCTCAACGTTACTCAGCTTCAAATCCAGGAGATTCAACTCTATTGAATCAACAACTGAATCAACAACGCTTTAAATGAGCAAGCCGCACATCCGCAAATAAGTGAAGGAGCAAGTTGCAAGTCAACTTATCTAAGCTCGCTAATCCTTAAAGCTTTACCAAGCACTGCAAACCACAGCAGCCTAAGACTAGAAGCAATCAGAAACTATTCAATTTGGCAATTCTCAATTGGGCAGCTTTATTTAACCTGACCCAGCTTAGAAAACAAAACTTGGAAATATTCAAGAATGGGTTGCAATTAACTGACACAATTAACTAACGCGATCAACTGGTGCGATTGACTGAGTTGACGCCCCAGCATCCCCAGCTCCTTTCCCAGGCGGAACAAAGCAAGAGAGGGAGGTCGCCTACTGCAGTAGCAAGCGTTATTCGAATTGAGGACGAGGCTCAATTCCCCACTCTTGTTTGAGAAAATGCTTATACATGGTTTCACGCATCATCATTTGCTCATAGAGTTTAACCAAGAAATGTTGAGCCTGTTCATGACTCATTTTCTCCACTTGAGTTTCGAAAGAACGCAAATTGAATTGCTGTTCGAGACTCAGTTCAACGGGACGATCCATAACATCACTCCTAAATTATTTACAGAATGAAATCAACGGTCTGTCGAACTAACGTAGGTGGCAATTACTCGGCCTATTAATTGATTGGGTTAATATGCCCAGTTTGTGCGCTGATCTACCCTTGTATTACAGAAGATAACAATCGTTTGACAAAATGACCACCCCCCTTGTGAGTATGCTTCTCGAATGAGGTAGTTTTAGCAAGTTACAGATGGAGAAGATGTTCAACCTGAACTGAATGTTGTTCCTTGACTGATGCATCTACTGAGTTTGCAATTTGCAATTCCCCACGAAGCTTTTGAAATCAAGGTTTTTCACTTTTAAGAAAATTTAGTGAAGCCTTGGTTCTGTAAAATAAACGGACCTTAAAATAGCTAAACTCGCTACTTTTTGTCCAATTGAGCCCTTGAAAAAAGGTCTCAGAATTTACAAAACTGAGTGAGTTTGAAAAACTTCTATGGTTTAAAAACACAAGTATTGATTGAAATTCCTAATCAGCAAAATGAGAAATTTCGAAGGGAGTTCAAATCTTGATGGGATTTTCAAGAGGCAATTTTTTGAAAGAAGAATTAAAAAACCTGCCGGGATCAATTCACCGACAGGCCCAACAAAATTAGTTAAAGGTACAAATCAAACCAAAAACTCGAACTCGTTAAACGCTGAATTTGATTGAGGGATTTCCCTGCCACAAGTTTTTAAATTCAAACTAGCCCTAACACTAAGATGTTAAATGGCTATCGAGCGGCCAAGACTGGTACTTCAACCGCATCCGGCTGCTCATCTTCAGTTAGAGCACGTTGCTGCTTCAAAGTCGTTAACTGGTGCAATAACGCTTCAATCTCTGCTTGAAGATGGAGTAACTGAACTTGATGATTTGCTTGATAAGGCAGTTTTGTAGTTTGAGAAACAGAAGCATCGACTTTGGCTGCTGGAATAGCGGCATCAATTGTTGTTGCTTCAGGCAAAGTTAGATTCGTAGACATTAGAACTTGCGTAGTCATTATTACCTATCCACACCACACAGGTATTCTACAGTAAATCGCAGTCTTGATTGTATTGGATTAAGCAATCTGTCCTGTCAGGAGTGTGGCGGTTTTAGAACTGGCTTGATGCAATTTTGAATTGTCTTCAAGCACTCTCAAATATGAGATTTTGAACATTTGAAATAAGAATAAGTCGATCGTAATTACCATTCGTACAAGTTTTACTCAGATCGACTTATTGCATTTTTTAGCGATTGTCCTTTAACCCCATCCCATGCCAGCGAGTCCTGCTAGACCCCATCTTTTAGGCCTTAGCTTTTAGATGAATATTGCAGGGTATCACCTTTTGGAGTTCAGATTTTGAATTCGATCGCGCAAAACCGCTGCTTTCTCTAGCAAATTAGCTTGCGGCATTGATTCCTGTTCACCGCTACCCAACCATTTGAGCTGTACGGTTCCATTCACAGCCTCATCGTCGCCCAGGATTAAGCAGGCAGCGGCCCCACTGCGATCGGCCCGTTTGAACTGTTTGCCAAATGCGCTTGCTGTTAGATCTAAATCCACTGCAAAGCCCTGTTTACGGAGCTTTTGAGCGAGCTGCAACGCCTGAGGTTCTGCTTTTCCGCCACGAGACACAACATAGAAATCGAGATCGATCGCAGGTGCTGAGGCCAATTGTTGCAGCAACAGCAACAGCCGCTCTAAGCCCATTGCCCAACCGACCGCAGGCGTTTCTGGTCCGCCCAGTTCTGTCACTAGGCCATCATAACGGCCACCGCCACCAACCGCATTTTGGGCACCCAGTCCCGTTTCCGCCACAATTTCAAAGGCCGTGTGGGTATAGTAATCCAGACCCCGCACCAGACAAGGATTGAGCGTGAAGCCAATGCCCAGATCGGTGAGTTGCTGCTGTACCTGCTCAAAGCGCTTCCGTGACTCAGGAGCCAAGTGATCCCAAATTTTGGGGGCATCCTGGACAATTTTTCGCGTTTCAGGATTTTTGCTGTCGAGAATCCGCATCGGATTGCGGGTCAAGCGAATTTTTGAGTCGGGATCAAGGTCTTCCTTGTAAGGCGTCAGGTAATTCACTAAGGCTTCCCGATATTGCTGGCGATCGTCCGGGGTGCCCACAGAGTTGAGATCCAGTCGCAAGTCTTTCAGCCCTAAGGTAGTGAGAATGTCGATCGCCAGGGCAATCACTTCCACATCGGCGCGGGGATCGGCGCTGCCCAACACCTCGCAACCCAACTGGTGAAATTGTCGCTGCCGTCCTGCCTGGACGTTCTCGTAACGAAACATGGGTCCGACGTACCACAGTCGCTGCAAGCTGCCTTTCACATGCAAACCGTTCTCGATATAGGCCCGCACCACGCCTGCCGTGCCCTCTGGTCGCAAGGTGACAGATCGATCGCCCTTATCAATAAAGGTATACATCTCTTTGCCGACCACATCGGTGGCTTCGCCAATGCCGCGAGCAAACAGATCGGTCTGTTCAAAAATGGGAGTACGAATTTCTTGATAGGCGGCTCGATTGAGAATTTCCCGAGCAACGCTCTCGATCCACTGCCAGTAACCAACTTCTTCTGGCAAGATGTCACGGGTTCCTTTAATCGCGTCGATCGCAGTCATGGAAAAAATTCAACGAAAGATTTAACAGTAGCGCAGGTTTACTTGCAGGGTTGCCAGTTGCCATAGCGATCGCCATAATAAGCCAAAATTTGCTGGACCCGTTGGGGCGCGATCGAATCCGCATCAGAGGTGTAACTGAGCATAAGACCACCAATTTGGCTCTGCTGATAGTCAAAGGTTTGAGAGCGCTGCGGCAGCAACTCTACTTCTACCCCAGTCACCTGTCTTAAATGGGCCGCAACTTCCCGATAAACCGCGAGCGGCAAGGTCGGAATGCAAATTGATAATGGTTCAGGTGCAGTCTCAGCACGGACAAGATGTTCATTCATAGATGAATAGCATATCAGCCCGTCGAACCAATCAGTCACTCCTCAGTCTCTAGCAGCGGATCCGGCTCAGAGAGGGGAATAGCATCTTTAGAAATGGGCAAGGTGCAGCAATTGACCTCATCAATACAAACTTTGCCCCATTGCAACGCCCAACGCACTAACGCCACCCGGTTGCCAGTCGCCGTTTTAGTCAAAATGTTGCTGATATGATTATCGACAGTGCGCTTGCTAATTTCCAGCTTTTCAGCGATTTCTTGATTGGTTAAGCCAGCAGCCACCAGTTCCACAATTTGTAATTCTCTCTCCGAGAGGGCTCCAGAGGTCTGAGACTCACCACCCGTCATAATCCCTACCCTGTTTAAGCAATAAATGACTATGTATATGTACTTACTCTACTCATTCTAGCCAGTTTAGCAGGATGAGCTTGGGGTTTTGAGCTTTTAATCGGTATTTTGACCTATTGTTTTGCTTGAAGTATCTCTATCTGTCCAGCACGATCGCACCATAGGAGCACATGAAGGGTATTGGGTTTGTTGGATTCGGCCTTAGCACGATTGTCAATCTTGGCGTTATGCAGCTTGCAGCCCCTCAAATTGCCTGGGCAGACCAGCCTCTCTCGGTGGTTTATCCACCCGATGGTCAGGAAACTACCGCTGCCCAAATTTTTTTGATTGGGACCGCTCCGGCTCAAGGCGTTGTAACTGTGAATGGCCAGCCGATCGATCGCAGTCCTGCCGGTCACTTTGCCCCTAGCTTTCCGCTCCAATTCGGCGAGAATACCTTTACGCTGCGCTATCAAGATCAAACTCTGACCATTCGGGTCAATCGCACAGGGGCCGCTCCAGCAAACACCTTAACCACCTTTCTACCTGAGTCTCTTTCTCCGGCTGTAAATGTTTCTCGTCTGGTCAATGAACCCGTTTGCTTCAGCGCCATTGCTCCTGCTCAAGCTCAGGTTACCGTTACCTTGCCGAATCAAACCATCCCGCTGCTCCCCCAAACTGCGCCGAATGACCTGCCGCCCAATTCAGCAGTGTTGACCTTCAGCAATCAACCGATCGCAGCATCAAACTCGGCCATCACTTATCAGGGCTGTGCGATCGCTCCCCAACCGGGTAACTTAGGCGCACCTACCTTTCAGCTCACATTGAACGGTACAACTCAATCCCTACCCGGTCCCGGACAGGTGACGATTCTGTCTCCGGTTCAGCTGCAAGTTGTCGAAGTGACGGCAGAGTCAGGAACGGCCCGGAGCGGCCCCAGCACAGACTATTCGCGTCTTACTCCCCTGCCTCAAGGCACAAGAGCCAGCGTTACCGGCCAGGAAGGAGAGTGGCTGCGGCTGGACTATGGCGGCTGGATTCGCGCATCTGAAACTCAGGTCATCCCGAATGCCAGTCCTTCTCAAACTCTGATTCGCAGCATTCGCGCTCAGCCTAAGGGAGATTGGACCGAAATTGCTTTTCCGCTCCAAACGCCAGTGCCGATTAGCGTGCAGCAGGGCGATCGCACCTTTACCCTGACGTTATATAACACCACTGCCCAGACCGACACGATTCTACTAAATGATGATCCGGTGATCGAGCGCTTAGATTGGCAGCAGATGGCTCCGGGGCAGGTGCAGTATCGTTTTAATTTAAAGTCAGCTCAGCAATGGGGCTACAAATTGCGCTACGAGGGCACGACGCTGATCCTGTCTCTCAAGCATCCACCCCAACTCACCGATCGGACAAAACCCCTTGCTGGAACCCGAATTCTGCTCGATCCCGGCCATGGTGGCCCTGAGGATCTGGGTTCGCGTGGACCAACCGGGTATCCCGAAAAAGAGGTGGCGCTGATTGTGGCTCAGCTTTTGCGCGATCGGCTCGAAGCCAAAGGGGCAACGGTACTGATGACTCGTGAAGCCGATATCGATCTCTACCCGCAAGATCGGGCCGCAATGATTGACCAATTAGAGCCAACGATCGCGATTAGCTTGCACTACAACGCATTACCTGACGACGGCGACGCCATTCATACCGCTGGGATCGGCAGTTTCTGGTACAACGCTCAGGCCCATAGTTTGGCGATGTTTTTGCATCATTACCTGGTTGACAAGCTCGATCGACCTAGCTACGGCGTCTTTTGGAATAACTTAGCGTTGACCCGTCCCACGGTTGCTCCTTCAGTCTTGCTGGAACTTGGTTTTATGATCAACCCAACTGAATTTGAATGGATCGTTGATCCCCAAGCACAAGAACACCTGGCTGATGCGCTTGCTGATGCAATTACAGCCTGGATGCAACAACAAACCCAGGCTTCAAGCCAGTAGACAACTGTGGGTTGTGGATTTGTGTGTTCAGTGGAAATTCTGAACTCTAAACTTCCCCTCTTCCCAAATCTGTTCACTTCCGCTTGAGTTAGGGGAATATTGACGACGTGCCCTTACGGAGGGCAAACCTGAGTTAATCTTATTAAGGCGTTGAGGATTGTCCGCACTATGCCCAGAACTCCGAGCGAATATGCGGTTCACATCATGCTGGAAGGAGGTCATCGCGAAGAGGTTCGCTTTTCGACCATCCAGGACTTTCAAAAATGGTATAGCGGTGAGCTAGTTCCGAAATCCAGCTCCCATGATTTCATTAACGTCCCCCTGAAAACTTCTCAGGGAGAATATATGGTGCTGCGCCCCAGCAAGGTGCTAGCCCTGCGAGTTGAGCCTGTCTTTTATGGCAGCGTCGATCGCGATTTTTAGCGCATGATCAGGTTATTTGTGGGTTCGACATTGGGTTCGAGACTGAGTTTGGCACTGGGATTGACACTGGGTTTAACAGTGTTGAGTGCGCCAAGGGTCATGAGCAGTGAAGCCCAAACTCAAAATTTGTCCTTGCAGCAGATTCACGGATCGGCGGATGCAACGGCAGATTTGCTAGGAGAAGACGATCGGCTTTGGGGACAACCAGGCGATCGGGCGGCTTTGCTAGCAGCGATCGACCATTCATTGGACTATCTAGAGACACCTTTGGCAACTGAGGCTTACCAAAAGCTGGCCTTACCGGAGTTTAGTCTCGATCGGGTTCGTCGTAGCCTCGTCCGGTTTCGGCAGTTGGTGCAGACGGCTTCGACCGCTCGTGCGCTTCAAACAGCCGTAGCAAACGAGTTTGATCTCTACCAATCCATCGGCCACGACGGGGCAGGAACGGTTCATTTTACGGGCTACTTTGAGCCGATCCACCAGGCCAGCCGGGTTCGCACGTCAGAGTTTCGCTATCCTCTGTACCGTCTCCCTGCCAATTTTAAGCAGTGGCAAATGCCCCATCCTACTCGTGTGGCGCTGGAAGGAGAAGATGGGCTGCAAGGTACAGGTCTTTTACAAGGACTAGAGATTGCCTGGTTGCGCGATCGTTTAGAGGCTTACCTCGTGCAAGTCCAAGGATCTGCACGGCTGCAGCTTACTGATGGTTCGGTGATGTCGATCGGCTATGCCGGACGTACCGACTATCCCTATGTCAGTATTGGTCGTGAACTGGTCAACGCTGGCAAGATTGCGGCAGATGAGTTGACGCTGGCAGCCGTACAGGCTTATTTCCAGCAGCATCCTGAAGATCTAAATGTCTATTTGCCCCGCAACAACCGCTTTGTCTTTTTCAAAGAAACCTACGGGGCTCCAGCAATCGGAACACTGCGAGTTCCTGTTACCGCAGGCCGATCGATCGCCACGGATAAAAGCATCATGCCACCTGGTGCACTGGCGCTGATTCATACAGATTTACCCAATGCCGCTGGAGAGATGACGCCGACCCATCGCTATGTCCTCGACCAGGATACAGGTGGGGCAATCCGGGGGGCTGGTCGTGTGGATCTATTTGTCGGCACGGGCGATCAGGCGGGTGATCAGGCAGGACTGATTAATAGCGAGGGCCAGCTTTATTACTTATTGCTCAAAGAATAAGGCTACTTAAAGAATAAGTTGTTCCAGAATTAAGTTGTCCTACCAAAGGGGCTGCATAGGTCTGTTTTAGCCGATCCCAACTCTGGAGTATCCAACTGCTAGGGCGATCGAAAGCAATGCTATGCTAGATGGGTTACAAATCCGCTGTCGGCAGTTTTTCGTTTTTGATTCGTCAGCATTGAGCAAAGTTGGCAAGGTTGATTCCCATTCATGTGTTGAGTGAATAGGTTCTGTGGACGCCACTGCGCTAGAAATTACCCTACAGATTGTCCTGACCGTGATGGCAGGAATTGGGGCACAGGTGCTCGGAGAGTATCTGAAAGTTCCCAGTATCGTCTTCCTGCTGCTGTTTGGTATTTTGCTGGGAGCAGAAGGGCTTGGCCTACTTCACCCTAGTCTTTTAGGCACCGGACTTGAGGTGATGGTGTCATTGTCGGTTGCTCTGATTCTGTTTGAAGGTGGCTTAAACTTGCCACTGCGAGAGCTAAACCGCGTATCCGGCAGCTTGCGGAATTTGGTTAGCTTTGGGGTCCTAATCACGCTGCTGGGTGGCGGCATGGCGGCGCACTGGCTGGGAGAATTTCCCTGGTCGATCGCCTTTCTCTATGCAGCGCTGGTGGTGGTGACTGGACCTACCGTGATTAGTCCATTGCTTAAACAAGTCAAAGTCGATCGCCAGGTTTCCGTCTTACTGGAAGGCGAAGGTGTGTTGATCGATCCGGTTGGAGCCATTCTGGCCGTCGTCGTACTGGACATTATCTTGAATGGGGATTCCAATCCGATCGATATCATTAGCGGCCTGCTGCTGCGGTTGGGGATTGGCGGCGGCCTTGGGGCGATCGGCGGTTGGCTGTTAGGTTTTCTGCTGAAGCGGGCGAATTCCTTATCGGACGAGCTGAAAAACCTGGTAGTGCTGGCTTGGGTTTGGGGCCTGTTTGGTCTGGCTCAATCGATCCGCAGCGAATCGGGTTTGATGTCGATGGTGGTGGCTGGCATTGTGGTAGGCTCTGCCTCTTTGCCAGAAGAGCGGTTGCTGCGCCGGTTCAAAGGACAGTTGACGATTCTGGCGGTTTCAGTTCTGTTTGTGCTGCTGGCGGCTGAGTTGTCACTGGCGAGCATCTTTGCGCTGGGTTGGGGCGCGATTCTGACCGTGAGTGTACTGATGTTTGTTGTGCGTCCGCTCAGCATCTGGCTCTGCACCTGGAACAGCGAGATGAACTGGCGGCAAAAGCTGTTTCTCTGCTGGGTGGCTCCGCGTGGCATCGTCTCGGCTTCGGTAGCCTCCCTGTTTGCGATTTTGCTGACTCAAAAAGGCATTAACGGCGGAGATTCGATCAAAGCACTCGTGTTTCTGACGATTATTCTCACCGTCTTTTTGCAGGGGTTGACAGCCCGCTGGATTGCTCAATTGCTGCGAATTACCTCGATCGAAGCAACGGGCGTGGTGATTGTTGGCTGCAATTCTTTAAGTCGGTTGATCGGCAAATTGTTCTTGCAGCGGGGCGAAGCCGTCGTGTTGATCGACACCGATGCAGAAGCTTGCCAGCTCGCAGAAGCCGAAAACTTTAAAGTCTTTTCCAGCAGTGCGTTGGACATGAATGTGCTGGAACAGGCTGGTCTTGCTAAAGCCGGGACATTTTTGGCCGTCACCAACAATGCCGAAGTGAATCTAGTTTTGGCGCAGCGGGCGGCAGAAGAGTTCAATCCGCCGCGCGTATTGGCGCTGTTTTCGAGTGATGCCCAAACGACGGCAAACTCAACTTCTCCGAAAGTACAATCTGCCTTTGCCAACCAGGTGCCGCTGAAAACCTGGAATCGCTATCTCGACGAAAAAGCCGTACATTTGGGAGAGACAATTCTCCGCGAATCAGATTTACAGCTGCAGCAGACTCACCTGAAGGCATTGATGAATGCAGGCGAACTGGTGCCGCTGCTGATCGAGCGAGAAGAAAAACTCTCAATTATTCCGGCTGATGAAGAATGGCAGGTGGGCGATCGTCTCATTTATCTCTTACATGATCCGCGTCCGAAACTGCTGCGGCAGCTCGCAGGTGGCAACAATCAGACTTCTCTGGTCCTAGAAAAACTGCCAAGAGTCGAAGAAATTCCGATCGCCGCTTTGTCGCTAGAAACCCCAGAACAGGTCACAAGCTGATCGGGCTTGCTGATCTGAACCGATTAGCCAAATTGATAGTGCTTTTTCACATCAGCCGAAATCTTCCAGGTGCAGGACATGCCTGCCGGAAATGTGACCAGATCCCCTTTACCCATTTGCACAGGCTCTCCACCCACCGGAGTCACAATCACCTGACCTTCCAGGAAGTAGCAAGTCTCCGACTCATCATAAGTCCAGGGAAATTCTGAAACCTCTTTTCTCCAAATCGGCCAGCGCGAAACTCCCAATTGTTCCAGGCGCTCTGGGCTGGGATTACGATCGATCTGAATGGTCAAACTCTTACTCTGCATAGCTTCCTTTACAAATGGCTGCGCTGACAACCGCAAACAGCGCTGAGTAGTCTGTATCGGCTAACCCTGCACCGCATGCTTCTTCTAGAATTTGCCGCACGCCAGACAAACTGTCAACTTGCAATCCTATCGACTCCGCTTCCCCCAGAAATAGCTTCGTATCTTTCAGCAAATGCTTGGTGGGGAAATTGGGGTCGGCATAATTTTGCTCCAGCATCCGCTGCAATTTCTTATCAAAGGTGGATGCATAGAGGGCGCTTTGCCGCAGAATCTGCATAAAGTCCTCAACCGCAACCCCTTGCTGCTGCACAAAGCTGAGGCTGAGGGCAAAAGCCGTCGTCAATGATCCGATCAACTGATTCAGGGCCAATTTCAATGCCGCAGCAGTGCCCACCTCCCCAATCAACTTTGGCTCTGTCCCCAGATGCTGCAAAATCGGCAACCATTGCTGAAATTCTTCTGGCCTTGCACCAACCATCACCAGAAGTTTGCCGCTCTTGGCTTCGGGAATGCTACCCAGCACTGGCGCTTCCAAATAGTGGCCGCCACTTGCCTCAATCTCTGCTAACAGACTGCGGCTTTCGCTAGGCGCGATCGTTCCCATCTGAATCACCGTTCGATCGACCAGTTGCACTTTGGCCTCATCGGTAAACAGGACCGATCGAATCGCGGCTGCATCAGACAGCATCAAAATCACAGCCTGACATTGCTGTAAAAGATCCGGAACAGAAGCAGCAATTTCTGCACCAGCTTGTTGGAGTGTTTCCAGCTTTTCTGGACTGCGATTATAAGCCATCAGCGAAACCCGATTAGCGAGCAGTTGCTCTGCCATTGGAGTTCCCATCAGGCCAGTGCCAATAAAACCAATTTTCACGATCGCCTCTTTTAAAAGTTTTGAGTGATGAGTTTGGCAAATGAATGGCGAGCGCTATTGTGCCTTTCGCCACTTTGACTTTAAAGCATCTCTTCACCCAAATACTTCACGTTTATTTCTGGTTACCATTCCTGCCCATAGGGCGAGCAAGAGACGGAAATCACCGCACCGGTCAACTGACTGAGACATCCGACAAACGCCATCCCTTCTGTACCTAGGGCGATCGTACAGTCATAAAAAAAGATCGTTGTCTCAGCCATGAAAGCTTGCCGCCAATTGTGTAACGCTGACCGATAGCGATCCAACTGCTCCATATCCAGCCAGGTTGAACCAAGTTTTACTCTACCTGGACAACCCAACGCAATAATTTGCAGGTGCTGAATTTGACAGTGGTGAGCCAACACTTCTGTGATCTGCTCCAATCCACTGCGTCTGCTATCTAACAAAAATATCTCCGCAGCTTCATTAACCGCCTGCATTAATGCGACTGAGTCTTCAACCGACGGATCAACCACAACTAAAGTATGGGTTGGCTTTTGAGAAGCAAGTTGGAGCGATCGCCCTTGTGGGGATTGGGGGAGTGCAAGCAGTGATTTTGAGGTTTGCATAGCTGCTATGAAGGATAACAGGATTCCTTCCGCTGTCTGTAACTCACCAAATAGGATGAATGAATTAATACAGAGGAATTACGGAAAAGTAACTTTTGTCTCAGTGTTCCCATAGCAGCCAGAATTGACGCAAATTCAACTTCAATTCTTCCAATGTACTTTGAGCAAAGCTCATCGTTGAGTTGGGGATTGTAATAATGGCAACAAATTTCCTGAAAAACCGTAGCCCTCTGCCACAAGCGTAAAATTAGCTACTTTTCAGATCTTTCTTCTGATGGATTAAGCGCAGCTAGCCAAACGCTAAGGTGAGTCAGTACAGCAGGCTGAACCCCATCGGCAAATGACATCTTAAAATTCGAGCAAACGAGCCGATTTGAGATTCTTTTTGCACTGGAGTATGACTTACCTTGAGCGACTGGCCTTGAGCGACTGGCCTTGAGCGACTGGAGTGACTCCAGTTTTATCTCTCTTGAAATCTTTAGAAAGGGAACTAGCTATCTTTTGTATCGTTTTTGATCGTTGAGTTGGCGTGGCTTTTAACAGTCAAATATTTATCCGATCAGCAATGCAACTAATCGATTCAAAAGCAATTAGCAACGTTTTCTGATTAAAGTTCAGCGAAGTGCAATAAACACGTGAAATTAATGTGATTTGAGGTTGTTCTATGAGTTTGAAGAAGTTTGCCAACCAACCGATGAAGCAGCTCATCAGCTTTGCTGGTATCAGCATTTTTCTAACCTTACCCGCTTTACTGTTCCACCAAAATCAAGCCGCAGCTCATTCGCTCCGCACCGATGCAACGTTTTTGACTGCCCAAGGTAACTCAGGTAACGGTAATGGGGGTGGAAATAGTAATGGAAATGGGGGCGGAAACGGCAACGATAACAGCGACAACAGTAGTAGCGGGGACGCAGGAACAGGTCAACAAAGCAGCAATGACAACAGCGATAACAGTAGCAGTGGGGACACAGGAACGGGTCAACAAAGCAGCAATGATGACAGTAACAACAGCAGTAACTCGAGCACCGATAGCTCTGGGGATGGCAGCGGCTCCAACAGAGATGCTTTTGATGGTGGCTATAGCCTAGATCAACGCGACAATGGCTCCAACTCCACTAACCCAAGTAACGGTACTCGCATGAACGATCGGCAACAGAGCAATCGTGAAACTCAAGAGCGCATGTCATCCCCTGACTCTACAATGCCTCGACGGATTTCTCCATAACGCTTGAAAGCGCAAATAATTATATCCGAGCCAAAACCGGGCCAAGTTGATGTTCAACCGCCCGGTATTTTGCATGAATGATACTAAATATCCTGATTACAACAAAATTAGAAATATCAAGCTAATTAAAACTCCCCACCAGTCCAGTTTGATTTGCAACTGGATTCAGTTGATTTTTCAAGCGTCCAGTATTTGCTGCTTCTACATTAGCGATCGCCCGTTTGGCTACCACTTTCCAACTCGTACTATCATCCCAGGGCGCAAAAATGAGTTCGCCATTCCCATACACACGACAAAACAACACCTCATCCGAATCTGCTGCCTGCACCTCAATTGTGATCGGCTGCTGTAATTGCTGGGGAGTCATCACCGATAATGCCGACAACAATGATTTTGAGAAATTGGAGTCGTATCCTGCTTCCAAAATATAGCGGCGATCGGCTTGGACCGAGAGGTGGACTTTCCAGGTATCCTTGCCCCGTCGTTCCACCTGCTTAAACTCTAGTTTTTCAACCAGGCAAGTCAATGCCGTTTGGGCGATCGGCACCACTTCTCTGGCATCATTCAACCAATACCAGAGACAGTGATTGCTGCGATTGCAATAAACATAGCGAGGTCGGGGAGCATCACTAAAGCCAAGGGGCTGTTTTTGTTGCAGTAGATCAACCAACTGTTGTAGCAGCGCATTTTGCTGAGCAAGTAAGGCTTCAGGCGTCATTGCAAGATTCTCCAGTAATCTTAAGTGAAGGAACAAAGAGGCTTTTGAAGTTGCAGCGTCATCGATGTGAACGGCAAGCCATTTAAGCTGCATCCAGAATTTGCATTTCTCTGGAGGCCAGGGATTCTCGCAGCTCCAGCTTCAGCACTGAAAACTGGTTACGCAGGAGGTTGAGATCAATCTCCAATTCGGCATGTTGGTCTTGAGCAATTTGCAAGTTCACCACAGCTTTGCGATAATCCGCCGCTTTCATCATTTCCAGGCGCTTGGCTTTACGCTGGGCGTCATTCCGCAACTCTGTATCAAAAGCGATCGTCGTATCGATCTCGGCGGTGAGCCGATTCAGCACATCTTGCAGCCGCCGGACATGCTGCTCGGTTCGCAAAAGTTCACGCTGTTTGTGTGCGATCGCAGCCGGGTAATCAAGCAATCTCATGGTCGATCCCTCAGGTTGATTCAGTAAAGGTTGGGTTGTGGGCAGGGTGTAGTAATAGCTGTTAATCAAGGTTCTCGATCCTGACTGAAGAGGACTGGATTGGGCCAATGAGCAAGATCTACAAGCAGGGTCTATTAGGTTGTTAGGCAGCTTGGTGCACCGGAGACAGCAACTCCGGTTTTGATTTTTGCAACTGCATTTCAAAAGCGCGCCGATTAAAGGCATAAGTTCGATCGCCCTCGATCGTGTGAAACACAACATCCTCTACCAGCGCTTCAATCGACAGCTCCAACCAACGGGTCAGCGCTTTCTGCAAATCCTCCAGGGGATACCGTTCTCCATATTCTTCAACGAACCGGGATTGGAGTTCGATCGCTGCTTCATCCAGAGCCAGCTGCACAGCATCAGTATCGATAGCAAGGTCAGTGATGGGCTTCATGGTGTGTAGAAAAGGGCTGAGATAGTACAATTGTTCTATGACTATTTTAACCGTTGTCGGGAAGACCTGCCAGGTTATGAAGTAACAAATTATATTCGTCAAACGTAGAAATATTGCTGGTTTCAGCCAATTCAGTGCAGGCGCTTTCCCAGGCTTTTTTAGAGGAGGATTCAATGGTGGCGATCGAGTGGCAGCTAGCCAAAATAATGGCAGAGCGAGGGATGAACTATAAGATGTTGGGAGCAGCAACCGGGATGCATCCCAATACCATTAGCAAGCTTAAACACAATCCACCTGCCCGCCTAGAAATGGCGACGCTGATTCGGCTCTGTCAAGCCCTCAACTGCCAGCCAGGTGATTTGCTGACCTATACTGCTGAGCCTCATATTTCCGAGTGATGAAATATTCCCGAGTAACGAAAAACTGCTGAAGAGTCGATCGATCTCCTGGCAACCCTTCAGACAACAACTTTTCTAGGCAGATTGTTTGAGCAGATTGTTTTGCCACATTGTCTAGGCAGAACTATCCCGTCCGATCGCGATTCAAAGCCTGGGATAACGGCTGCTGGTGGTTACTGGGCCGTTCTTCCTTTACTGTAGCAATCCTGTCTCAGCCTTGGAGTAAGCCTGGTTGGAGGATACCGATCGTCCCATTACGGGTTTCATCCCTGAGGTTTATTTAATTTCTGTTCCTAAGCGCCGGTTTCGATGTCGCCATTGATGTCGAGCGATCGAGTTCCATCATTGCCATCAAAGACCACTACAGTCACTTCGCCCTGGTAGCGATAGTAGGTACCATTGCCCGCCTGTTCGATCGCCACAGGCACACCATTCAACCAGGTTGCACTCTTGCGTTTATCAAACACATTCATGTAAGTCTGGCCCGATCGGTTGAAGATGCGGACGGCATTGCTTGGGGTTTGAAACGATAAGACCGTGCCGTTTGTCGGTCCATTGCTTGAGGCTGCCGTGCTGCTGCCGTTATATCCAGCATCAAAGCCTGCAAAGAAACCGGCCCGGAACCCGCGATCGTACTCTGGATCAACATTGCCTGATCCCGCTTGAATAAATTTTTCTGGCTGATAGCCTGCATTGTAGCGCCGAGCGTTTTGACCATCGCGGTAGCCCGTCTGGTAGCCCTGATTATAGCCATTCTGATAGCGTGCCTCATTTGAGCCAGCGTTAGAACTTCCAGGAACAATTTGGACAAAATCATTGCGAATCCAGCCCTCAGCTCCCGATTGATAAAATCGCACTCGATACCAGGTATAGTCATCTGCTCCGGGCACCTGCTCTAACACTTCAACCCGATCGCCTACCAAGCCATAACCCAGGCGTTGAGAGTTCGGATCAGGAGATTCTCTCAGGTTAATTTGCGACTTAGGATCTCTGGCACTCAACACCCCATCTTGGGCTGCCACTGCTTGAATCAGAGGAATTGCAAGGATGCCCAGCGTAAAACAAGTGATTAAAAAGGGACGAATTTTCATAATGGGTTGAATAATGGGTTGAAAGGTTGAGCGATCGGTCATCTCATCCAACAATTTAAGCGGTCGATCGGAGAATGACAGTGATTTCTTTCCCTGCTCTGGTTAGAGCTGGAGAGAATTGCCAGCTAAAGTGGACTTATTACCTATTTCATCGGAAAATTTAAGCGATCAGGGCAGCAGAAAACCCTTTAATCGCTTGAATAAAGATAGAACACTTGAAACAGCGCATCAAAAAAGAGGCGTAATGCAGATTTTGCCGAGTTGCCTCCTGCATTACATCCTCTTTGAATCATAAAATTGCAGACGTTGCTGCCTGAAGACTTGGTGCTAAAGATTACGAGACTCCAGAGCTGCCGATAAACGATTGATCGCATCGGTTAGCTGTTGCTGCACTGCAACTGGATCGGGTGCGGCAGCTTCTTCCTCCCGTTTGAATCGCTCCACCGCTTTTACAATCAGAAAAACCACAAATGCAATGACCAGGAAATTGATAATGGCAACCAGAACGCTGCCCGCAGGCCAATCTGCTATGCGCTCAACGCCAGCTGCCTGCATCGCCGGATTGAGTAAGGCTCCCGTGACCAGTTTGACGACTTCATCCACGATTTTGCCAAAAGCACCCCCAATCACCACGGCAACTGCCAAATCAACTACATTGCCACGCTTGATAAATTCCTGGAAGTCGCGGATAAAACCTGTTGCTCTCCTTCTTGCCATTTCTAATTCCTCACTCAGCAATCACAACGATATTTCAGCGTTCGAAATCTAACTCAGGATCTCCCTAAAGTTTTGATTCTCAAAGATAATCTGTTCCGCAGACTCTTTCAACTTTATTTTTCGGACCGAAGGACCTTCCGCAATAGTTAGAAGGGGTAAAAGACTGATGGCATTGTCCTTTACCCCTGTAGTTTTTGCCTAACCTGCAAATCCAGGCAGATATAGCCGTGTTTTGGAATTGATCGACCAACCTTTTTTTGCTGAACGATCGCGTGACTGTCTCATGACTGTTGCGGGACGAACGACTAATAAGTGACGAACGATCTAGCTTGGCAAGCTAATAATCGACAAGGTGACTTCTCCATCGTTATCTGCCAAATGCGTATCAAAGAAGAAAGCATGGAGTGAGGTTGTGGACTCAACTTTGAGCGACAGAATCTCGTCGTACCCATTCAGCGTGGACCAGGTTGCTGTCACAGGCACATTCGTTTTTTGGTTGATCACCTGGCCACCCTGAATCCAGAGCAGCACGATCGGTTCACTTTGTTCGGCAGCGGTCCCATAGCCAAAAGCCCCGCTCTTGATGCGGACCAAATGGGTTCCAGGCAACAGCGTTTTGGTGACAGCCGTTTGTTCTTGCAACTGTTGCATTTTTGCTGCATCCAGCAAGAAGCAATTTCGACGACTATGGACAATTAAATTTTTGATCGAACACCGACCTGCTGTCGCAGGAGAGTGACTTGTTGCAGCACCAACCACTGCCCCAGATGCCGCTGCGGCTGCTCCGGCTGCACCGACGGCTCCAACTGCTGCTGACGCTCCAACTGCGGCTGCACCGACGGCTCCAACTGCTCCGATCGCAGATCCTGCACCCGTATCTAAACTAGATGGAGTTGTGGTGATTGTTTGAGAAGTAAGCTGCTGACGCTCTATTTCAGGAGGACGGGCCTCGCTTGTGATCGATCGTCCGACTGCTCCTGCGGCAAGGGCAGCCCCACCAGCTAAACCAGCCCCGATCGCTCCTAAACCGCCCATTCCTGGCGCACCGGCTCCCTCAGCGGGAATGCGAACCGTATTCGATCGAGCTAACGATAACCAGCGATTATCTGAAGTGAGGTAGCCCACCTCAGCCAAATAATCACGATCGGTTTCCGGCAACGTCAGATGCTTGTCTTGATCGGCCTCGTTACAATCAAGCTGCTGCAACCCTAACGGCAAGGGATGATCTAAATCAACATCGGTGACATCATGCAGTCGCACTGCCAACTGCTGTCCACCCTGTTGTGTTAAGGCGGCTTTTTCTGCATCGGGTACTTCCCAATAGGCATAAGCATCGCGACCATTCCGAGGTGTCAAAACCATGCGGCTCTTGGGTACAACCTTCTCTTTATCGGCGTGAGTGGCTCCTCCGATCAGTGCAGCTCCTCCAGCCAGTGCAGCTCCTCCAGCCAGTGCAGCTCCCGTTGCCAATGCGGCTCCCCCTAAATTTGGGGTTGGAATTTTAGCTGTAACTTGGGGCGGGGTGGTTGAAACTGCAGGTATCGGTGCTCCAGGCACACAGGCGGGAACTCGTACATGAGGCGATCGAGCTACCTTTAACCAGCGCCCATCATCGGTAACATAGCCCAATTCAGCAATGTAATCGCGATCGTCCTTTGTGATCGGCACCTGCAAATCGGGTTCATTGCCGGGACAGTCGAACTGTTTGACGCTGTGGGGCACCTGATCGTCGATATCGATATCGGTGACATCATAAAGGCGCAGTGCTTTTTTACGCCCCCCTTGCTCTCGAATTTCAGCCAATCGCGCTTCTGGCACTTCCCAATAGGCGTAAGCATGGCGACAATCGCGAGGGGTGAGCACAATCCGACCTTCTGGAATTGCTTGGGCAGGCGGCACTAAGGGCGCGATCGGAGCAGGAGCAGGAGCACCAGCAGCACCGGCAGCAGGAATGCCAGTAGCGACGGGTTGCCGTCCCTTCAAGAACCACCAGAGCAATCCACCCAGACCTAACAAACCAAGTAACCACAGCCAAGGTGGTATTCCACCCCGTGCTTCAGCCGATCCAGGAGCGAGTGGAGCCTGAGCCATTTGAGATTCAGTGGTTGCTATGCCAGGAGCCGTCGCTGCATCCGGAGAAGCTGTGGCATTGGGAGCCGTTGCCCCATTCGGAGAGGTGGTTGCTGTGCCAGGAGCAGTTGTCGCATTCGGAGAAGCCGATGCGTTGGGAGCGATCGCTACACCTGAAGAAGCTGTGGCATTAGGAGCTGTGGCATTAGGAGCGGTTGCTGAACCTGGAGAAGCTGAACTGGCAGCTCCTACACCTGATGGAGCCGTAGAAGCTGCCCCTGCGACCGCATTCGCCTCTGCTGATTTGGCCGCCTGCACGGCTGCCTGACCTGCAGGTGACGTAGCAAATCCTAGAAACGCCAGGGTTCCGGCCTCAGCTCCTTGCTTATAAACAAAGCCTCTGGGTTGCGAAAAGGGATAGCGCGGATCATCCGGCAGCGTTTGGTGCATGGGGATGATTTTGACTGTGGGCTGGTTCAACACCTGATCGGCGATCGCATAGCTGATGCCGTCTTTGCCCAATTCTTGGATCACAGAAGCCGTATCATCTGCCGTCACCTGAGTGGTATTCGGTCCGGTTTGAAACGGAGCATCCTTAAAAACTTTGTAGTTGCTGAACGATCGCCGAGTGTCGCTAAAGTCGGGGCGATCGACCAATCGGATTGGGCCAGGTTGCCCCCCAAGTTGCGACCAGTTCGTAATTTCGCCTCGAAAGATTTTGGCAAACTGTTCAAACGTGATATCGCCATTAAAGGAATTTTCAGGCCCCACAATAATCGCGATCTTTTCACGGCTGATCGGGACTTCCACCAAACCCTTACCCTTTTCATCTTCGGTGAGAGGACGCCCAATGGCAGCTAGCGAAATTTGACCGTCCAGGAGCGCCTGTAAAGCTTGATCGGTTCCATTGGTGGCCAAATCGATTGAGGAACCAGAAAACTGCTGCAAAAATCGCTGTTTCAGCGCTTCATTGATGATCGCCATACTGGCCGAACCATCGACCTTAACAGTCGTGCCGCTCGGCAATGAAGAGGGCAGGGGAAAAGAAGTCGGAGCAGGAGATTGGGCTGACACCGGACGGATCGCCACTGTTTCTGACAGCAGTTTCGGCGTTGCCACCAGCGCCAGTCCGATCGCCGTCAGCTTAATGAAGGTATTCCGAGGATACATGAGTGAGTACCACAGTTAATGATTCACGAAGGGCAAAGTGCAACTTGCGGATCAGAGCAGCCTGAGCACCCTGTTGGCAATCACTCAAGCCAAGCTACCTGCTTTATCTGATAAAGCAAGCTACACAAGATAACTCAGGAGGTTAGATTCTCACTACAGAGAGCAGGATCTCTCCATCGTTGTCCTCCAAATGCGTGTCGAAGAAAAAGGCGCATAGGGTCGAGGCTTCCAGCACTTCTAAGGTGAGCGTGTCGTCATAGCCATTCAGCGTGGACCAAGTTGCCCCAACCGGAACGCCCGTTTTTTTGTTAATCACTTTGCCGCCATAGATCCACAACAACACAATGGGTTCTCCTGGATGACCGGAATCTGCGCGGTAGTTAAAGGCTCCATCGCGAATCTTAACCACCGTCGTACCTGGTTCTAGAGGAGTTGAGACGGCGGTTTCTTGTTGAATTTTTTGGAGAAGATCTGCATCCAGGAAAAAGCAATTTTGCTTGCTATGAACTTTCAAATCAGTCACAGTACAGCCTTCCATCAATACAACCTCGCTATTCAAAAGATATGTTTTTTTAAAACCCGATTTTCAGAACTGTGATGAGTGAAACCTATTCCAACTACTGCACAGATATTGCTTGAGCATCGCCATGCTTCATCAAACCCACGCCTGATCAAGTCCATGACCGATCAAACACATCGATGTGAGGATGTTTCAAGCTGACAGGAGATGAACCAGCCTAACTCCCGTAATTAAATTACAGTAGCTAAATACCTGATTTTGTCAAGAATACTGACAGAAATTAGCACCATTGGGAAGTTTTACTCAATACACGAATCGCTAGAAACCCCAGTTTGAAGGCTGATGAGCAATCCTTAATTCTTTTGGATGAATCGTTTCTTGATTTGCCAGAAAATCTTAATTTTTTAGATCAATTTCAATCGTCAATGTTTCGATCAATACACAACTTTCAGCATTGAAGCATTAGGCAGAGATGCTCGCTTTATCAGTCAGGTAGTTTAACAGAGGCGATCGAATTGACGATAACTTTTTATACTGCTGAGTGGACTCTGGAATTTGTTGTAAAGCATCGATCAGTCGTTGTGCGATCGTTGGGTCCTGAACCAATGAATGTAGTGGATAGACGTAGGTGCGAATTGTAAATAATACTGCCTGAGTTGTGGGTAAGCGACGTAAGGTTTGGCGCTCTACCCGCATCCATAGCTGATTTCCGGCATTTGTAGCTGTAATTTCAGGAACACTACTTTGATGCTCCACGGAAGGTGGCAGAAACAAATCCGGAGAGTCCACAATGCTCCAGTTAAATCGATAAGCAGAATACTCTGGCCTGAGTCGATCGAACATGTGATCAACAGGACGCTGCAGCTTTTTGGCGTAATTTGGAACCGGTTGGTGAATGGTCACGAGCGGTTGCCCTAACTTTTCAGACAGTTCCCAACGGGAGGGAAAGCACACTGCAGCAGCCACGAGTTGATAACCAGAAGCACCGGGCAGCAGCAAACACATGTCTTCCTGAACAAGCTTTTCCGCCAGATTTAATGGATTCGCGACAAAATCTGCAATATTCCAGGTTTCACCTGTGATCAGATTACTAATTCGATGGGGACTTTTCTGATAATACTGCGGAAAATAATGGCAAAGATGGGTGAGTAAAAGCGATAGAACCTCTTGCTGAGCCGCTTGGCTTTCGGGCAAGCTGACAAACACTTGACTAGAACGATCGGCCAAGAGGGATTGTTTGAGGCGGAGTTGCTCTGGCAAGTCTTGATCAATTTCAATCCACTCCTTTAAATCTAAGGGGCGCAGTTCCATTGCGAATCGCCATCCTTGCATGAAAGGCAGATAGACCGATCGTAAAGGCAGGCCGATATTTGACTGATCCATACCACTTTGCACACCTGTCAGGAATTCCGAGGGCACACCCCTCCTTAACATAAAATACCTCCTTCTCAAATGCAGAAGGAGGCAAGCATTCAATTGATGAGTTTCTGGCAAACCGCTCAACTAGCGGCGGGTTACATCAACCCCCATGGGCGATACAATATCCCGGAACAGTGTGATCTGCTGTTGAAACTCTAGGCCTGTAATTTGAGAGAGCAGTTGCTGGGCTTGAGCAGACAACTGGTAATCGGCAGGCATAGGAATCACCGATCCTTCATCCATCCCTTGGGCCAAGTAATACCAGAACAACAGTTTCGTTGTGTCACTTAATGCGCCGTACTCGCGTGCTACCTGGGAATCTTGGCCCCGGATTAAATCGCGCTGCAATTGCAGTTGCTCCTGATGCGGCATTTCTTTGACTTGATTAAACAAAGATTCTGCAATCTCCGGAGAGACCGTGCTGGCTGCCGGAGCAGCAGGTGTCACAGAAGTGCCCATCTGCTTGTAAATTTCATAAAATAGAGCAAGCTGTTGGTCCACTTCTAACGCTTGAAAGGCACTCACCAACTCTGGTGCCGAATTTGATGTCGTGTAGGTCATAAAAACTCTTCCAAATTCACCCTTGCACCGTAACAAGCTCGATCTTGAATGCAAACCTACTGAAGGAAGACGATCGATCCCTACTCTGGAGAGAGGCTAAGACAACAGGTTTTGCCATTGAGAAAAGAAGATCCCTACAGTGAGGCTTCATCCAAGTCTTGCAACCAGTTTCAAGTCAAGTGGTCAACGATCGTTGTCAAGCCTCTACATTATCTGCCAATCAATTGGGCGATTTGCGAGCGAGCAGCTGCGATCGACTCAGTTAAGTGCTGGTTGCCTGATTCATCATGCTCAACCGAAACAAAGGTGATATCAGTCACCCCGATAAATCCAAAGATCGTTCTTAAGTAAGGATCTTGATAGTTCAACTGAGCGTTATGCTCTCCAGGTCCATAGCCTGTCCCTCCACGTGCCGTTATGATAAACATTCTCTTTCCTAAAACAAGAGGTTGATAAGGATTGTCGGGGTCTTCTGAGGTGACTGCAAAGGTACGGCCTGGACGCACAATTTGGTCAATGTAGGCTTTCAACAGACTTGGAATGCTGAAATTGTACATCGGCACACCCATCACATAGAGGTCAGCCGCTAAAAATTCATCAATGAGTTGATCGCTCACCTGAAGCGCTGCCTGGAGATCAACAGAACGTTGGGTCGGTGGAGTATAAGCTGCTGCAATCCAACGTTCATCTACATGCGGCACAGGATTGCGCCCCACATCTCGATAGGTAACAATATCGGTTGGATGAACCTGCTGCCAGACCTCAACAAACTCTTTTGTGAGTTGACGAGAGTGCGATCGGTCACCACGTGGACTGGAATCGATGTGTAATAAATGGGCCATTTGTCCGTTCTAAATAAGTTGCCTTTCCAGCGTAGGTAACCTCCTGTTACCGGACTATCTGATTCCTGTGCAACTGTCAAAATCTTGCGGTGAATTTTTGGTCGCTTTGTTGAACGATCGAAAAACGCATACAATCAAAATCAGGCGAATAGGTTCGCATCATGAAAACCAATGACCCTCACCAAATTCAGTTGACTGGCTTGCCTATCTTGTCCAGCGAAAGTCAGGGTTGGGAGAATATTCTGGTTGAACAATTTCACCATCCTGCGGGAGAGGGTCACTGTCAATTTGGGGATGAACATACTATTTGTCTGTCGCTGGCTCCCCGTCCAGTTCGCTTGCTGCAAATTAGAGGAGGCAAAACCTATACCGGCCTATATGGTAAAGGAGATATTGCCATCATGCCTGCCCAGATGCCTTTTTTTGCGCGCTGGGAGGGAGAAGACCAATACTTGCAAATTCGGTTAGCCGCTCGCTTCATCCAAACTGTGGCGCAGGAAACGATCGATCAAGAAACCGATCGGCTTGAGCTTTGCTCTGAATTTCGAATTCGCGATCCACATCTGGAATCGATCGGCCTGTTGCTGCTCGCTGAACTTCAACAAGCACATGTAGGCAGCAGACTCTATATTGAATCTTTAGCCAACGTCCTGGCTGTGCATCTGATCAGGCAATATGCAACGCCCAACTTGCATCTGCCGATATATGAGGGAGGCTTATCTCAACGGCAGGTTGTACAAATTTTAGAATACATTGAGGCATATCTCCATGAAGACATCAAGCTGACAGATTTAGCGACCCTTTTAGGCATGAGCCAATTCCACTTCAGCCATTTGTTTAAGCAGGCCACTGGCATTACCCCTTACCAATATCTGCTACAACAGCGAATAGAACGGGCAAAGCAGCTTTTAAAACAAACCGATCGATCGATCACAGAGATTGCCTTTTCCTGTGGATTCAGCAGCCATAGCCATTTGAGCAAGCAGTTCCGGCAGCTGACTGGAATCACTCCAAAAGCCTACAGAACAAACTAGAACTGGATGCCAAGCACTTGAATTTGTTAGCAGGTCGATCTGGAGTTCACCGTTGAGGAGGCAATGTATTGGGAATGGGATTTAGAATGCATCAGTTTTAATCTTGGATACAGGTTTCACAGTTTAGTTTTACCGGTAAGCCAATGATAAATTCTGCACCCTGACCCGACACTGAATCAACCGCCAGCGTTCCACAGTGTTTTTCAACGATAATTTTTTTGGAAATAGCTAATCCTAACCCTGTGCCCTTTCCAACCGGCTTCGTTGTAAAAAAGTGCTCAAAGATTTTTGATTTACTGGCTTCATCTAACCCCATGCCCGTGTCACGGATGCGAATCTCAACCTGATCCCTTTCATTCAGCTTTGTGCTGATCCAAATCTTGGGGGACTGACTATTGTCCTGAGGAACGTTGTCCTCCTTCCTGAGACTAATCGCCTCTTCAATCGCATCTAATGCATTGGCCAGGAGATTCATAAACACCTGATTTAGCTGAGCAGGATAGCATTCTATCAACGGTAGCTCACCATATTCTTTGACTACTTCAACTTGATATCGATCGCTACAGTTCTTCAACCGATGGCCTAAAATCAGCAGCGTACTATCGATCCCTTCATGCACGTCAACTGTCTTGAGCTCAGATTCATCTAAACGAGAGAAATTGCGCAGGGATAGCACAATCTGCCGAATGCGATCGGCTCCTAATTTCATGGATGAAAGCGTTTTTGGCAAGTCTTCCAGGATAAAGTCGATGTCAATTTCTTCTGCCCAGGATTCAATTTCGTCATGGGATTGAGTGTTGTGTTGCTGATGCAAACTGACAAGCTTAAGCAGATCTGTAACATATTCATGGACATGTTTCAGATTGCCATAGATAAAGTTGACTGGGTTGTTGATTTCATGAGCCACTCCAGCCACCAATTGTCCCAGACTAGCCATTTTCTCATTTTGAATCAGCTGAATTTGAGACTGCTGCAACTCCTGAAGCAGTTGTTTCAATTCAACAGATTGAGTTTGAATTTTCTGAACATATTCAGCCTGTTGCAGAGCAATCCCAATCTGTTCGCCAATTTGAGTCAACAATTCAACTTCATCTGCATCCCAATTTCGAGGCATCGAATTTTGGAAGGCCGTCAACAATCCCCACAAAACATTTCCCTGAAAGATGGGAGCGATCGCATAGGCTCTTGCCTGGAACTGTTCAAGCAACGCCACATGGCAGTCAGCGTGACCTGCTGTATAGATATCTGGAATCGCAAAAGTTTCATGGGCTGCGTAGCGTCCCCCTTGCGTTTCCATTAAGTAGGTATCCTCAATGGTTGGCGAAACTCCGACCAATGGTTTCCAGCCATCTGCAACCGATTCAAACAAAAAATCTCCACTCCAATCAGTATTAAACCGATAGATGGTGGCGCGATCGGCTGCCAATAAATGCCGGACTTCCTCAGTGGCAGTTTCACAGATTTCAGAAAGATCCAGCAATTGGCGGATTTTACTGACAATTTTGACCAGCGCTTTTTGGCGAGATAAAGCCTTCTCTTGGGCTGCTGCTTGAACTTGCGCTTGAGCCAGCATCTGGCTTCTAATTTGCTCTAGGTACTCTGTTTGCTGCAACGCCAAAGCGAAATGGTCTGCAATTTTTCGAGCAAACTCAATGTCTGAGGGTTGCCATTGTCGTGGATTTTGACATTGGTGGATACACAGTAGTCCCCAAAGTTCGCTCCCTTTCAAAACTGGAACGATCAGGTTCGCTCGTACCTGAAATTTCTTCAGGAACTCAAGGTGGCAATCACTCAGATCGGCTTGATAGATATCTTCTACAGCCTGGATTTGGCCTTGCCGATAGTGAGTGGCAAATTGTGAGCCAAAGCAGCCGTCCTGCACTTTAACCGCCATGGCTGAGGCAAAACCTGAAACCACATCTTCTGAAACAAATTCACCTTCCTTGCAACCCGTACCTGGGATGAAACGGAACACCCCAACTCGATCGGCATTGAGCAAACGACGAGCCTCAGTTGCGGTGGTTTGGAAGATGAGCTCCAAGTTTAATGAGGACCGAATCTGGTCAGTGATACTGATCAGCGTCTTTTGTTGTTCAATCTGTTGGCAGATTTTTTCTGCATGGGTGGTCAGTTGTTGAGCAGTTTGTTGCAAGGCCGTAAATTGCCCATTTGGAGTAGGAAGATCAGACATTGGCTGCGATTAGGCTGTTAGGAGAGATTTACGCTCATTTAGTGTTCCCTAATGCAATTAGTCAAGAACTTAATCAGCCAAAAAAGGAAAAAATTCCAGCCATCTTGCCCTTAAAAAGATCCTGTCCCTTGTGTAAGCTCACCAGCTACCGCATTCAATCTTTTAATTAACTCTTAACTTTTGTGGTTAGCCCGATCGCCCTTATTGCACTACAGCAGCCCCCATTTCAGAAAGCTACAGCCGAGTCCGTCACTTTGGTTCAGCCCTCTAGCAAATCCACGAGGAAATTGGCATCTGTTGAATCTCATGAGCCAGTTTCTTCAGCTTATTCTCTCTGGACAACATAGCTTGACTGGGTTGGACATCAACGGCCTCAAGCATGGTTTGTAAGCGGTACACCCAATCATGTTGCAGCAACGAATGAACGACGTTATCTTTGCGAATCTTGGCCAAGCGATCGGGCTGAGCATCTAGGTCGGTAATGATTCGACCAATCTCAGGAGCATCAAAGGGCACCCTGATAATGGCATCAGACCAGCCAAAATATTTTTGGAATTCTTCTGTTGCAGGTGGGTCACCGAGCATCACAGCTCCGGCAGCAACCGCTTCGAAAAAGCGAGAACCAAATTCCTGATTGGTTTTGGTGATTTCCACTTCATTAATGCGTGAGCGATTTGCAATGAAATAGCGGCTTCTCTTCAGTAAGTTTGCCAATAGACTGCGGTGTTCCTGGGGATTACTGACTGAAAAGGTTGTTTGCTTAGCGGCATTAGCAATCGCAAGAGATTTGACGGTGTCATAGTAATAAAAAAGTTGGTGGTGCTGCGCAAACTCTAACAAAACCTGGTGAGTCAAGAGCGATCGGCGACCCAAGTAACACACATCGATACTGCGATCGGGCAAGCGAGGATAGGGACTAAATTTCAATGTGTCTATGCCGAAGGGTAAATAGGTGCAAGGGCGACCCGTCAGTTGAGCGATCGTCTCCGTAGAATTTTTTGTGCCAGTAAAAATATGATCGAAATCCGCTAAAAAATCCAGGAAATAGTAATTCAATGGCTGAAAAAACGTTTCCCAAAGCTCACCAATATAGCAAACAGCTTTCTTGCACTTTTGCCGCCAATTTTTGAAGGAATGGAGCGTGAACAAATCGAAGAGATCATTGAACACAGGTAGAAATAGCTCATATTCTTGCTCAATCCAGTAGGGATGAGTCGCTGGCACCAGGAATTCTGTCAAGGATTTAGAGTGCGTTAAATATCGAACCAACTTGTAGATTTTTCTCGCCACACTATTGCTGGACCTTAGTGGTTTCACAAGGTCAACCGCATTGATTTCGGCTATCACATCTTCGAATTCATATAAAGCGCAAAAAGCGACCAAATCAGAAATTTCACGCATTGACACTACTAATATACGGGATTGGGCATCCGCCAATAGACCCTCTCTTTGTATGATTAGATACTCATGATTCATAATATTAGGCTTAATCAAGCGATCGCTCATCCCTATACCTCTGGTGAAATCTTCGTAGTTCCAACAAATTGATTCAGAACACGATATGGGATCAATGAGTGAGAATTTCTCGATTTGCCACAGGAAGCGCTCCTCAGCGTCGTCTGTATGTAGCAATTCTATATAAAGAATGCAAAACCTGTTTTAAAGTTCTGCCTTGAGATGGAAAATCTAAAGGCTCTTGCCTCTTGAAGTCAGTGACAGAGCCACTATAAAGATATTTCCAGGCTGGACCTGAAAACGAGTGCGGCAGGGATTTCCTTATCTTGCTTGGTCTTAGATCAACGCTCAGAACCAGCCCATCTCCTGGCAACCATCAAACCGACAAGAAGCATGCTTGATAGGATCGATAATTTTGCAGCGCTTCTCGAAAGCTACCTGAAAATTGCGTCCCGATTGGATCAATCGCATGTTCACATCGCGCAGTATAGGCCATGGAATAAAGAAATGCCGCAAAAATGGTTTGGCGATCGGTCGTGGTAAAAGGAGCCGATCGCATAGACTCGTAAATTTGCAAGAAATCAGCGACTTCGGCTGGCGTTGGCACGATCGCGCCTGCATCCACATACCAGGTGACTAAAAATCCTTTTAACGCATTGCCTAAAATTACCCGCTCATTCTCTAGCCTTAGACTATCCCAATCATAGACGGCACTCAATTTTCCATGGGCAATTCGCATATTTTTGACGCTCCAGTCCATGTGGCCCAGGATCAGCGGTGAGGTATCTTCCAGAAATTGGGTTTTGGCACGATCGGCAATTTCGTCAATCCACTCGGCTCCGGCAGCGGTGCCTTCAAAATCAAACAGGACATTGTGCGGCTTTTCCCAAAGAGCGCTCGATCGAAATCGACTCAGGGGGAATCCAGATGGAGCAGCCAGTGATTGGACTAGCTGAATCAGTTGGGCCAGTCCGGTTGCCATCGCTTGTCGTACTTCAGGCCCATGAGCGTTGCCGTTTTCGCCAATGTCCAGAAATTCTTCGATCGAGACAAAATAATCTTGTTGCTGCATCGGCAGCAGGCGTAATGGCGGTGCAGGAAATCCTTGCTCAGCTAACGCTTGTTGAACCCAACAGACCGCTTGCAGCATTTCCAGCGTCATATTAGCCGGACTGCGAAACTTGATCACTGCTCGATCGCCCCGTTCAAGCTGCACCCCGATCGTAAAACTGACGCTGACCTCCCAGAACAGACAGGCCGTAATCTCCTGGTTGAACTGCGATCGACAAAGATTTACCACCTGCGCTGAAATCTGCTCCGGCTCGGCATAGCCAAAAATCGACTGGGCCAGCGTGCGATCGGTCGCATCCATGCGCTGGAGCTGCGTAATCAAAGCAGGGCTTGACATGGGCTGAAAGGAAGAACTTGCGGTAGGGTAGGGGAATCCGAACTCGCGATCAGAGGAGTTCTTCTGATTAGAATAAGTAGCGATCGCACTTTTTGCGCGAATTTGAATTGAATTGTGGGCAGATCCCGCCTATCCCTCCCAAAAGGACTGCTGGATAGGATGCAAATCTCTCTTCTGGTGGGAGATTGAAGGGGGATCGACCTTCTCAGACTGTCCCTCTACCCCCCTTGTAGCCTATGACGACGATTCTAGAACAGGGCAATATTAGTATTCATACCGAGAATATTTTCCCGATTATCAAAAAATGGCTCTATTCCGATCACGAGATTTTTTTACGAGAGCTGATTTCTAACGCCGTAGACGCGATTCAAAAGCTGCGGATGGTGGCGCGATCGGGCGAATATTCTGGCGATATCGACAACCCGGAAATCGTGATTTCGATCGACAAGGAGAATAAGACACTGTCGGTCAGCGACACGGGCATTGGTATGACTGCCGATGAGGTCAAAAAATATATCAACCAGGTGGCCTTCTCCAGCGCCGAAGAATTTGTTGAGAAGTACAAGAACAGCACCGATCAGCAAATCATCGGCCATTTTGGGCTGGGCTTCTATTCGTCGTTCATGGTAGCCACCAAGGTCGAGATTGATACCCTCTCCTACAAAGCAGGCTCACAGGCGGTGCATTGGTCTTGCGATGGTTCCACCCAATTTGAACTGAGTGATTCCGATCGCACCACGGTGGGCACCAAGATTACCCTCACTCTGATGGAAGAGGAGCAGGAATACCTGGAGTCCTATCGCATCCGGACCCTGGTGAAGAAATACTGCGATTTCCTGCCGTTCCCGATTCGGTTGGCGGGTGAAGAAGCGCCTCCGACGGAAGAAGGGGCAGAGCCAAAGGGGCCAGAGCAAATCAACAAGCAGAAAGCGCCCTGGAAGGAGACGCCCAGCAGCCTGTCGCAGGAGGATTACCTGGAGTTTTATCGCTACCTCTACCCATTCCAGGAAGAGCCGCTGCTGTGGGTGCATCTGAATACGGATTATCCGTTTGTTGTCAACGGCATTCTCTACTTCCCGAAGCTCAAGCCGGATGTCGATGTCACCAAGGGGCAGATCAAGCTGTTCTGTAATCAGGTGTTTGTGAGCGACAATTGCGAAGAGGTGATTCCTCGCTTCCTGATGCCGCTGCGAGGTGTGATTGATAGTACGGATATTCCGCTCAACGTTTCCCGCAGCTTCCTGCAAAACGATCGCACGGTTCGCAGAATCGCGGATTACATTGCCAAGAAAGTGGGCGATCGGCTGAAAGAGCTGTATCGGGACGATCGAACCCAATATATTCGCGGCTGGCAGGATCTGGGTACGTTCGTCAAGTTTGGCTCGATGAACGATGACAAGTTCAAGAAGCAGGTCGAAGATATTCTGATCTTCCGCACCACGGCTGATTTGAACGCTCCCAAAGCTGAAGCGCCTGCGGTGGAAGTCCAGTCAGCAGAAGGTGACGTCTGGCAGGAAGTAGGTAACCCAAATGAGCAGAGTAATGTTCTGGAAGGTAAATCTTACACAACGATCAAGGAATATCTGGAACGCAATAAGGAACGTCATGAAAATCGCGTTTACTATTGCACCGATGAAGCTTCCCAGGCCACCTATGTGGAGCTGCATAAGAGCCAGGGCTTAGAAGTGCTATTCATGGATTCCTTCATTGACTCGCACTTCATCAGCTTCCTGGAGCGGGAATATTCGGATGTGAAGTTCTCTCGCGTGGATTCAGATCTGGATGAGACGCTGATCGATAAAGAAAAAGAAAGCGAAATCGTTGATCCAAGCACCAACAAGACGCGCAGTGAACTGATTAAGGAACTGTTCGAGCAGTCGCTGAATAAACCCAAACTGACGATCCGCACTGAAGCTTTGAAATCCGAGAATGCGGAAGCGGCTCCACCTGCGATGGTGTTGCTGCCAGAAGCGCTGCGGCGGATGCAGGAAATGACAGCGATGCTATCGCAGCAAGCGGTTACTTTCCCTGAAGAGCATACGCTGCTGGTAAACATCTCTCACCCGCTGATTCAAAATTTGGTCAGCATCAGTCAGGGCAGCATTATCCAATCGGGCGGCCAATCGCCTTCCGCAGAGTTAGCTAACCTGATTTGTCACCATGTCTATGACCTGGCGCTGATGGCTCAGAAAGGCTTTGATGCAGACGGTATGAAGGCGTTTGTGGAGCGATCGAACCAGGTGTTGACCCGGTTGACTGCGAAATAGCGATCGGTTGTCAGCTCGATCGAATTTGATTGCATCCTCCTAATCTCGATGGCACTGTTCTATCTGGGTTGGGGGGATTCTTTTTAGCGCGGCAGAGAACTATCTCGTAAAAAGGATTGCAGGATTAGGCTAGCTGCTCCAATTGCTCAATATCTGATTGTATCGTGGCCGATCGGCAACCGGGAAATGCTGTGCTTTGATCGGGCTTCTAAAACTCTGTAACCGTTCATCACCAGGTCATTAAAACCGATCGCCCTAAACAAAAACAACGGATCTCGGAGGTTGAGTGATTGCAGCCTGCCAAAAACCGTTGCTGATTTTTGGTTAGTTCGATCGAAGGCGATTGGTCAGTTCTTTTAGCGCGCTTTCGTGAGCTGAGATCTTGCGCCGCCTGCAACGACCCGCTCGCAGATAAATCGCGAGCTAATGAATCAAGCCCACTAAAGTAGGCTACAAGGCTTGCCTAGTCTGCTTTAGCAGAGTTTCACCATTAGTCCGCAGTTTACTCGCGGACGGGACATCGGATCGCTCATCAGAACTGGTGCAAGATCTCGGATCGCTGTTCACGTTTCCAACTAATCCGATCGCAAGCAATCGGTAAGCATCCATTCAGGATGGACAAGTGAGTATCGACCCGCTCTAGTTTCCAACTAATCCGATCGCAAGCAATCGGTGAAAGAAATCAGTCAGATTCACTAATGAATTTTTGAAGCTGCCGTTTCCAACTAATCCGATCGCAAGCAATCGGTGAAAGCTCTATCCGATACAGAAGCAACTCAAATTTCTTTAGGGTTTCCAACTAATCCGATCGCAAGCAATCGGTGAAAGCGACACTCCAACGGCATTCGCGAGGGCGTTTGGGATGTTTCCAACTAATCCGATCACAAGCAATCGGTGAAAGGTTACGGAATGCTCAACCCATTCAATCTTAGAGAGAAGTTTCCAACTAATCCGATCGCAAGCAATCGGTAAGCGCCTTGTACTGATTCGCCAAGAGCGTTCTGACCAAGAAGTTTCCAACTAATCCGATCGCAAGCAATCGGTAAGACTCCGGATGCTGGTGACGGCTACCCGGACGATGGAGGTGTTTCCAACTAATCCGATCGCAAGCAATCGGTAAGCAGGCGGATTTGACCCTGCCCACGGAAACAATTGCAACCAGTTTCCAACTAATCCGATCGCAAGCAATCGGTAAGTGCCACGATTCAGTTGCTTCATGGGCAAAACAAAAACGTGTTTCCAACTAATCCGATCGCAAGCAATCGGTAAGACAACATCTGGCTCCAGTTTCGGCGTCCCAGGCAACTCGTTTCCAACTAATCCGATCGCAAGCAATCGGTAAGCCACAAAGTAGCGGAGATTGTCCGCGGAAACCCCAACCTGTTTCCAACTAATCCGATCGCAAGCAATCGGTAAGGTTTTTGTATGCGCCCCGGCTGCATATGAATATTATTTTCTGTTTCCAACTAATCCGATCGCAAGCAATCGGTAAGGATCAACGATGACGGACTGCTGGACTACCAGGCTATGCGGTTTCCAACTAATCCGATCGCAAGCAATCGGTAAGTACTCAAGAATATGTTGCCTCAGACATTGCAACAGGTAAATCTGTTTCCAAC
>LUGL01000010.1 GCA_002796835.1 Elainella saxicola E1
CCAATCCAGCAGCACAGTGCGATTATGGACGATTCAACGGGTCCTGCGGCAGGCTGCACGAGTCTTGCCCGATGGAGTAGCAATTGTCTTATTGGCAGACCGAGGCTTTGCCGATGGTAAGTTGATGAAGTACCTCAAAGAAAACTTGGGTTGGCATTTTCGTATCCGCATCAAGCGCTCGTTCCAGTTTGAGATGGAGGGGCAGTGGCTCAAGGTGTCGTCGGTGTCATTACAACCGGGACAAGCTTACTTCACGCCAGTTGTATCCATCGGCAAAACAAAGCCTTATCCTAATGTATATCTTGCCTTTGCCCATGACAAACAAAGTGATGAAGACTGGGTGATTGTTAGCGACGAGCCGACAAACTTGCAAACCTTTGCCCAATATCGCTTGAGATTTCAAGTGGAGGAATCCTTTTTAGATCTCAAATCGAATGGATTCAATCTGGAAGCCTCCAGGCTCCGGGACAAATTTGCCCTGTCCCAATTGTGTGGGGTGATTGCCTTAACGATGTTATTTCTGGTGTTGCAAGGAGTACAAGTGGTGGCTTCAGGCAAGCGTCGTCAAGTGGATACTCATTGGCAGCGAGGGATGAGTTATCTCAAACTCGGGTGGAACTGGATTCGCCTTGCTATCACCCAGCAATGGAAAATTCAAGTTTTTCAGTTCTTATCCAGTCTGCCTGACCCTCAACCTGCCATTGCTTCCAAGCGACAACATAAGGATTCCTTCAGACGTGAATTTACCGTCCTTAGCCGCATTCCGTCTTCTTAGTTTTGTCAGTCAAGCAGTATGAAAACCTTTCATGCTGGATGCTTTGATATCAAAGCCCATACCACCGAGACGCTTTGCAGCAAACTCAGAACCGATCGTCACACGATTACCCTGGTTAGTTCCNAAAAAACCGATTACCAGAGAATGGCGATTTTTCATGTATGAGGACCAGCCGATTACCGGCTCTTTATACATCAAGGATGATGAGGTTTTATGCGAACTTTGCGAGTCGGGAGAGACCTTCTCTTATGCTGGGGAAGTTACGAGACGGGCTCAGTGGTATCCAGAAAAGCTCTGGAGCATGGATATTTGTGAAGTAAATGGCGAGTTCCGCGTTTTGGAACTCGGTTCCTTTAGCTGCGCGGGTGAGTATGCTTGCGATCTCTCTAAATATATTGACTTTGGGGTGATGGCGGCAGAAGAAGACTGGCGCGAAACTTACGAAAATTAAACTATGAACGATCTTTATTTAGAATTCAGCAGCAAAACGGTTGCTGAGTCTTGGGCTGCTTCATTGGGCCTATCTGTCGGTGATGAAAGATATAGCGTAAAGCACGGAGCCGTTGCTATTGTTGACTTTCAAGTAGTAGTCTTTAACCAAAAGGCTATTCTGTTTGTTTGGGTGGTAGATCGCCAAGGGGTTCTATCTTTAGTAAGACATAACTCCTTTGAAAGTGATTCTGCTTGCTAAGATCCTTATGCTGATAAATAGGAGTCAAGTGTGACAGACCTCATCGAAGAACTTCTTCCGGAGTATGAAGAGGTGTTAAACGAGGTAAAGCGCTTTATTCAAGCCTATATCAAGACTTCCTTTGGGGGAAATCAATGGTTCCGGACTCAGAGTGGAATCCTCTCTTTTTATCTCAGAATTAATAAAAGGCTGTTCGAGGGCCAGATCAAGATCTGCATCGATATTGCCACGATAGAGATTGCCGAGGAGCATCAGAAAAGAGGAATTGCTTCTAGGCTGATTCAAGACATCTGCGAGATTAGCTCCAGCTTTTCTTCTGCCGAGTGTACTTATATTGAGAATGTTTTAGTGCCAGAATTTGCTGCCTATTTGGAGCGAACCGAGTGGATCAGAGATCCTCGGTATGAATGGAACTTTAACTACTATAAATTTACAAAATAAAAAATAAGATGGGAAGTTTCTCTGCATCTTGTGCCTTTAGCGGCATTACTCTCTACAATGAACCGGTAGTTTTAATTCCTCTAACTCATCATACCTATAAGACCTCCAATAGCTTTAAAGGAGCACAGGTATACGGTGGAGGGGGACTAGCAACAACTCTATTTGAACCTCTTACTCTACCTCTATTTGGAAATCTAGGTGAGTATGGGAGATTAGATTCTGTAACAAAAAATAGAAATACGAGTCTCATTTCACAAGTATATGAAATGAAGATTCAGGAGTTTGCGGATATTTGCTGTAGTGGGGGCTCTTTTAGAGTAAAAGAGGACGAATATGATGATAAAAGATCCCTTGAAATAGAAGCTTTTGGATGCTTCGTGCATCCGGAGATCTATAAAAGATTCACAAAGGGAGTCACCGATATTAAATATGGAAACACTGTTTGGAGATCGGACCTAAGAGAAGGTCAACTTAAAGCGTTAGGTTGTCAATATTTAGAGACCGTCTCTGTCAAAGATAGGGAAATGAAGGTGTACGCCCATGAAGATGCTCCTCATATTCAGTTCTACACTTATGGTTGGTTTACTGACCTGTGGATCGGTGGTAAAGCTATTCGAGACTATGGAGCGGGCACCCTTGCTAAAATGCACAAGGCCTTGCTTGAAGATGGTCATGAAGGGATTCCTCCATCCTTAATTAAGAAAGCTAAGTCATTAGATAACTTGGCGATAGGCATTAGGAATGATACTGAAAAAGCCAAAGAAGAGCTGAAACGCCGAGAAGATGCTTTTAGGAAGTTAAGAAATCTACCTCCTGATAGTGATACTCCTGTTTGGTTTTCTCTATATGATGCCGCTTACACTGGAGATTATATAAGAGGGTTAAGGGACGCTTTTAAAGTCATGTTTCCTCTCTATTTTAAAGAGTGGGAAGAAGGGCGGCTTCTTCAAGAGACAGCAGACCTGAAGAGACTCATCTGGTCTTTTACAGCAGCCAATCGCATGATGATGCCTACTATGACAGGACCTCAGCAGCCTGAACACGTTGAAACTTTTCTAATTAGTAACTTTATTAATAAGGTTGCTTTAGAAAGACTAAAAGATAATCGCTGGTATTATCACTAGTTATTCATTTCAATTCTTGATTTAATTTCCGCATGTTTCTAAAAGTATTTCTTTTTACTATTTTTGTGCTTAGTGCGTATCTTGGCCTGCTTGCAGCTTCCAAAGAAGACTTGTCGTTTACTTTATTGTTTGCAACTGTCGCCATCACTGCTCTGATCGTAATTATTGGTCTCCTTCTGTTTGTTTGATTTATGGAATTTAGCTCTTTTCTTTTTGTACTAGGGGTAGGTTTTCAGACTTTTCTAACCATAGTTGTTTCAAATAGTCTGTTAAACCTGGCTATTTCTAAATCCAGTATGTCTGATTTAGGGTGGGCTGGATTGATTATTGTTTTTGGTCTCAATATTGCTAGTTTATTTTTCTGGTTTCCATGTTTAAAAAAACTTTAAAATTTCTCCTTCCATTGAGCTTGCTGGGCTTCGCTGTAGGCTGCTCTACTGTTAATCCAAACGAAGCTGCTGTTAAGGTTTACTTGACGGGGGACAAGGCCGGTGTTGAGAATGCTGAAGTAGTTACGGCAGGATCTATTCGTGAAGGTTGGGGAGAGAAGGTTTACTTCATCAATACCTCTCTACAGAACTACACCTATACCAGTGACGCTGCCGAAGGTAACGCTGCCGATCAGTCTTTTTCATTCACTACGAATGATGGAATCAAACTGACTGCCAATATCAGTGTTCGATTCCGTATTGCTGATCCTAAGAAGTTTCTTGTAGCTTACAAGATTGACGACGATGGATTTGTAAGTGGTGAATTGCGTGACGCTTTGCGAGAGGCGATTACCATTGAAGGTAGTAAGGTAAGATTGGCCGACCTGTTCAATTACACAAACGATCCTACCAAGGTGGGGACGGCTAATACAGAGGCATTCCTTCAATCTATTACCAAGTCTGTAAATACTGTTTTGAATAAGAACGGCGTAGTTATTGAAAGCATTGTGTTTGCTAACGGCCTGACTCCTCCTGATAAAATTCAACAACAGATTGAAGCGGCCCAAGAAGTTCAACAACAGACTCTTCGTATTCAGCAGGAAGCAACTCAAGCTCAGGCTAAGTTGGCTCTAGAAACTACCAATGCTCAGATCAATAATGTGAAAGCTGCTTCGCTTACTCCAGCAGTCCTGGATGCTAAAAGACTCGAACTTCGGCAAATGGAACTTGAAATCATTAAAGAAAAGTGGAACGGTCAGGCTCCTACTACCGTTGTTAATGGTAATGGTGGCAATCTTCCTAGTGTAGTTCTACCTAGCGGAAACTGATTAAATCTTTCAGCTAGTGGGAAGATGGAAATCTTCTTCAAGAGACTACTGATTTAAGAAGACTTATCGCTTTAATTCGTCAGTTTAGTGACTTTCAAAGTAATGCAACGACCAATTTTCCTACTAGGTCCTGAATGCGCGACTGAGTGGCAAGTCTGTCGTGATTGTGAGTATGCAAAAAACCAAAAGATGCCTGACCCTATCCCCTTGGATGAGGCTGATCCGACCTATTCGATCGATAAGGGTAAACCGGGTGATTTGTTCCCTCCCTGCTGTAAGTGTCAGCTTGGTCACTTGGGCCACTGGCAAGGGCATGGCGGCAATTTCTATCCGGAGGAATTATTGCCATTGCGATTGTTCAAGTGTCGGATGTGGTTTTGGCTTGTGATCCCAGGAATTTTAGAATCACAAGCCCCGCTTTAGATCCGCTTTGATATCTGATCAAGAGAGGGGAGTTATTTCCCCTCTTTTTAAGCGCTTATATTTTTAAAGTTAGACCTCTATGTTAGTAAAAGAATTTAATGAATTCGTGCAGTTTGGATTCCCAATAGGATGTTTTGAAGATGGCGATGGCCTTTGGTATGACTTTTCAGAACCAGTAAGCTACGAATTAACCTCTAAGCTCACTTTACCGGATGACGAGGAGTTACCGGCTGAAGTTGTAGAAGCTTGCTGGATCGCTCCTGAACTTCATAATATAGAACGTGAAGTAGTTTCCCTGGAAGAAGCTGTAGAAGAATGGCAGGCCCTTAAAAGAAATCCTAAGTTTTCTGTAGGAGATAAGGTTTGTCTTGTCTCAGAAAATGGTTTTATCCCCTCTTCCTGGAGAGGCTACGAGAAGTATCGAGCCTATTTAGGTAACTTAGTCATCACTTCGATTAATGATTATCGAATTCATTACTCTTTTGAGTCTTCTGATGGAACCATAGTAGAGAGTCGAGCTAGGTGCTTTAATCCGGCTGGATATCGAATCATTCCGATTCATGCCCCTCATTCTAGAAATAGGAAGGCCGTCGGCTTTACCCTAGATTACGAGGAATACCTAGTTCACCAAGATGATGCGATCGAAGCTAAGTTAGCTGAAGCTAAAGAGATTCAGAAGACCTTCAAGCAGCTATACCTTACTGCTGGAGAGCTCTTCTATGGTCCTTCCTATAATCCCGAAAAGTATTCAGCCGTAAGTCAAGCTTTAGAAATAGTTTCTTCCCTACTAAACGAAGAAAGTAAAAACAGAATTTCAATTCTCGAAGATCAATAGAAATGAAACTAAACCCTAAGACCCTTTTCTTAAAAATAGGCCGTAACTACTTTGCAGCCCTTGCTTACCTAGCTACATTGCTATTCAACCTGTATGTGGGTTTTCTTTGCGTCAGCGGGTTGGTTAGTTCTTTTTCATTATTCAGTATTATTACAACCATACTAGTCCTGGCTGCACTAGCAGCTTGGGACATTGGTATTATTTTCCTACACATTTCAATTATTAAATATGATCGATAGTTCTTTTTCAGAATTCTCAACCTTAATGGGGGTAGGATTGAGTTCTACTTGCCAAGAAGAGCAAACTGCCTTAGATTATTTAAGATCTATTGACAATAGTCTAAAAATTCTTATTGCTATTTTTGGGAGCGGCGCTAAAGCAGAAGTTCCAGAGGCTCCTAAATCTACTCTTTCTCAAAGAAAAGTTGAAGTCAATGACAATGTTATTTCTGTTGAATTTGGAAAGCCTCGCCTGCTTACTTACTCTCCTACGCTACATTGGTGTACTAGTCTTAATACGATTCCGCTAAACGTCCATGTGTTGGAATATCAGCATTATTTATATCGAAATGAATTAGATATTCCAGAGTTGTTTAATAAATGCTTTCTGTCTTTGGCTAAATATTACCATATCTATGGAATGCAGGTTGCAGACCCTGATCGACGTGGAAATATAAGGACTCTATACACTTTGGAAGAAGTACTTACTGTCTGTCAACTTTTCCTCCAAAGAAAGAGTAAATATAAAGTAGTAGCTGAGAAAGTTTCAGAAGAAATTGAAGCTTTTCAAAGACAGCTCAAATTACAAAAAGCTGCATAAATAAAATAGAATATTAAGGATAATTAAATATGCTAACTTATAGAAAAAATAGAGTATCTGTTCAAGGTAAATTTTATTTTGATCGAACCCTAGATGCTTTAAGTAGTTCGGGGTATCTGGCTGAGGAAGCCCTGGCTGATTTGATCGATAACTCGGTTGATGCTGATGCAACTAAAGTTTTGGTTGATGTGGTCGCCCTTGGTAGCTTTCCAGTCATTATTATTGCTGATAATGGGAATGGAATGAACGATGATGACCTCATCGAAGCTTTCTCTGGGGGGGTCTAAGAGCAAGAGCGGAGTCGGTAGATCCTTTATTGGCCGATTTGGCATGGGATTAAAATCTGCTTCACTTAGCTTGGGCAAGGATATTACAGTAGTTTCTCGCAAGAGAGGCAGTAAGGTCCTCGAAGCTCGTGGCTTTAGCAGATCTGCGGTGGGTTCTGATAGTTGGGAAATCCAGCCTAGAATGAGTGCAACTCTACTTAATCTTTTTACAACTTATTTACCGAAAGAATCTTCTGGGACTCTTGTTATTATTCAAGAAGTTGAAGCTTTTCAGGGGGACGCAATTCCAGCTTATCGTGAAAGATTTTCCTTTGACATCAGACGAGCCTTTAGGGAAATTAAAAAGACTAGAAATATTGATTTTGGTATGGTCGTTCGGCCTACTTATAAAGTCTCTCATCTTTCTCAGTTAGCTTCTCCTTTTAGCGTTGAAGTGCTTGAGCCGCTAGATCCTCTTATGATTGGGGCTGGAGGCCAAATTCTTTTAGATAAAGTGGTTCCTGTGAATATTTCTGGGGTCTCTGGAGATATTCGCATTAGAGGATCTCTAGTTCCTTCTGTCATCGATATCAAAGGATTAGAGGTTAACTACCATAATCAAGGCTTCTACATTTTTCGAGAAGGGCGTCAAATTGGAAAACCCTGCTCGTTTGGCAAAATTATTAGCTGCCACAATGACTATAACCGGGCCAGAGTAGAAGTATACTTTCCAGCAACTCTGGATAAGCTCTTTACAACTTCTTTTCAAAAGAATAATGGGGGCGAAATCTCTCCTCAGCTAGTAGAGCTGGTTCGTAAAGAGACTGCAGCGTTCTTTGCCGAAGTTAAGAAGACTGCTTTAGCAGGCATTAAGAGTAAAAAGGAAGCAGAAGATCGCAAACTGATCAAAGAGATTCTCAGCCTGTTTAAAGAGTCTCTGAGTACCATTCATTTGGATTCGCTTAGTATCGCTTCTACCCCTATTTCTACTGAAAGAGTGAATAAGCCTCGTTTGGTTGCCGTTAAAAGCTCCTCTAGTAAGAAGCAGGCATCATCTTCTTCTACGGTTAGTAAAAAATCTTCTAAAGCAGTTTCTCTCAGTATCAATATTAAGTATGCAGAGGATCTCCATAGCAGAATTTACAGTTCTAATCTTGAGAACAACGTTCTAACAATCTTCATTAATGTAAACCATCCTCACCATGGATTGCTTACTACTAATGAGGCTAAGAAGGTTGGTTTGATTGGCATTATCACTCAGGCGCTAACAGATTTCACTCTTAGTGAAGAGGATTCAGAAAAAGCAGGCATCATTTCTCAAATTAGAGAAAGAGAGAGTCGCTTCCTTTCCGCAGTTAAAAAATAATTAAATTATTGTAAGACATGGGGAGATCTGAATCTCCCTCTTATTGNAAAATGCAAATTACTCAAATAAACGACAAGGGCTTAGAGATTATCAAGCACTTTGAAGGTCTCAGCCTTGTTCCCTATGAAAGAAGCGACGGTCGTCTGTATATTGGTTACGGCAGTCTAGTTGACTCTAACCAGGCAGATAGAGTGGTTAGTCCTGCCCAGGCCGAAGAACTCTTAAAGAATGATCTTGCCTCATATGAGGCAACCGTTTCTGATGCGGTTAGGGTCCCTTTAACCAGCGATCAATTTTCAGCTTTGGTTAGCCTGATTCATNGATATTGGGGGTGGGGCTTTACTATACAGCTCTCTTCTCAAACTCTTAAATAGTGGAAACTATGCTGGAGCTGCTGCAGAATTTACAAAATGGGGTTCTTGTTTTCTTTCTTCTAAAAGAAGGCAGTGCGAGCAGGCTCTATTTCTCGGCATGAGCTACACCCGTTATTTTCTAGACTAATAATGGAATCAGAAACTTCTCAATCATGAAAGATGCTTCCTCCAGAGCTGGTTTCACTGAGCTATATGAGTGCTTCTGGAGATATTAAGTACTTAACAGAAGTACTGCATTCCCTATCAGAAGAAGGGATGACGTTATTTTTTCAAACGCTGGCTTTAATGATTAGCAGCGAAAGTGCTTGACTTTAAGGTTTATCTTGTTGCTTACTCTTTTTACTATATTTTTCTATTACCTTTAAATATAAAAATGGATAACACAGACTCCAAATACTTAGAAAGGATAGCCGGTGAATTTGAAATCTTTTCTAACCTAATTGAGAATCGAGATGCCCTGATCGCATGGAGAATTCAAGAGGATAAGAAGGCTCAGCAGGATCTGATGGATCGATTTCTAGCGGAACCTTCTGCAAAAGAGGTTTATCAAATTCTTTTGGACCGCAATAATCAGGGAGACTGGAACCCAGACCCATCTGAACTGGGTAGAGGATGTACTTATATTTATGCTCCAAATGCTAAAGGGGCTTCATTGACGATACAGCACCCTTTTACTGGGAGTACCTTTATGGTGCCCTTCGAAGTTACCTACTAAAAACAAAATCACATTAACAAAAGTCGTACCGACCCTACGACGTTTTTTGCATGAAGAGAAAACAAGGTCAACAACCCCCCAGTGGGGGACATGAAGTTGGTCAGGGCTTCTGAGAGTTGTACTAGATCAATGAAGCATCTAAATCGCACGGACTTCCGATTATTTTCACTCAATCGGAGTAGCTGTCTATTTTCCTGGAGGTGAAAGTTGTTGAGAAGTATGCTAAGTTTCAGAGCAATTGCTCTTAAGTTGCTGGGTCAAACCTACGATGTCTGATGAGTCCAGTACGATTTTAACGAGGCTAATCGAGGAAATTAATCGCCTGACAAAGCGAGTGGAAGAACTAAAGCAGCGAAATCAAGAATTGGAAGCACGAAATCAAGAACTGGAAACCGAAAACAAACATCTGAAAGACCTTTTGCATCGGCAGGGTGCATCCAAGGACGCAAAAGCACCTCAGTTCAAAGAGAACTATAGCGTTGACCAACAAAAAGGCAAAGGGAAACGGGGGCGACAATCAACAGGACGACGTGCACAAGATGCAAAGCTTGATTGGGTGAGCTACGACGTTGATATCTATCCAGGGGATGTGACGAAATCGGAATGCATTGAACAGCGACAACAATACGCATGGCGGCTCATATCGGGTCGAGCCGAGTATGTGTGCTACCACATCTATAGTTTGCCAATAGCAACCCAACTGCCAGCGATTAGCGGGCTACGGAACAGTCGCAGTGAATATGGCATCGAGATCATTTTAACGGTGGCTTTTTTACACTACTGGATTGGGATTTCACTGGACCATGTCTGTGAAGTGATGGCATTTTTCACGGGTTTGGACTTAAGTAAATCGCAAGCGAATGCGCTGTTGAATCAATTGAGTAGTGATTGGGAACAAGAGTACGACACCATAGCCGAATGGCACTGAAATAAGGAGTATCAGGCCAGCAATTTAGCTTTAAGGACAGAACGAGGTTGTTGCTTTTTTGGGAATGGTTTGGGTCTACGCTTGACAACTCTGGATTCAACTCGGTTGGAACGCAAATGCACTAACTGTTGGCTAATCAACTCTAGCAATATATTATAAAACGAAAACCGAGTTTTAGCACCCGCGTGAAGCAGTAGGGGTTGACGTTTTCACCTATTGACTGTCGAGAATGACTGCACTCGGGGACACTTCTCGGGTTTCACTCCCACCCACCCAGTGACGGAGTTTGTAGTTGATGCACTCCCAAGTGCCATCAATGCGCCAAGTGCGAAAGAGTGATAGACCGTTTTCCAGTTTGGAAAGTCTGAGGGCAACATCCGCCAATCACACCCAGCGCAAAGGATATAGAGAATGGCATTGATGACGCTTTGCATATCAATACTCCGGGGACGACCCCCAGGTTTAGCGACTGGAATGAGGCTTTGCAGCAGTTCCCATTGTTCTGGAGTCAGGTTACTCGGATACGATGATTTCATGGCTCTCGATATGCTGTCTTGAAATTTACTATTGATAGGTTATCGTTTCGATACCTTTCCTACTTTTCAGACGTTCTCTTAGTAAAACTTGGACATCCTGGATCAAGTTCTAATTCTCTTCGAACTAAATCTTTTATAGCACCTACTGATAAATATCTGCTGAAGCAGCCGTTATATCAATGAGGTTAGTTATTTAAATCATCATATCTGTTTTACTGTTTCTTAAAGAGGGATGGGAGATTGTAGGGATTGTAGAAGTAGAGGCAAAGCAAGCCAATACTAATTCAAATTCATTGCAGAGGCTTTATGGGTCTTAGATTTAGTAAGCGGATCAAACTTGTTCCCAGTGTACAGCTCAATCTGTCAAAGCACAGGATAGGTGTCTCTGTCGGTGGTAAAGGGTTACAGGTAAGCAAAGGCGATACAGACACCTTTCAATTCCATGATGAAGGATATTCAGCCTAAGAAGCAATGGGCAGGCTGAGTGACTTCAGGTTGGGCCAGGATCTGCTGGACGTTCGAGAAATCCTCGGTGTTTCCAACGCCAGCAAGACCGAGCAAGTCCGTGAGCTTCGCACAAGTGTGCGGTTTGAACAGAACAGTAAACAAAGCTCAAGGATTGAAATCAATACAGGTGATGGATTCAAGCCGTTCGCAATCCTAAACGAATCTATCAATCATTTCGATACTGCTCTTGGCAATCGCATTAGCCAAGTGTTTGTGCTTGCAGCAAGGTAGGATTGACCCAAAAACAATAGGCGATCAAGGTGTTTCTAGTGCTCCGATCACCTATGTTACTCGACAAGACCTGCTGCCATCGCATCTTCGAACTATAGTACCCTGCAATGCAATAGGCTTTACGGCCTCCTAGGCTTTAAGAGTGCCTTTGTAACGACGGCGATCCTGCTACTAAGGTGGCTGATATAGTGGTTGTTCGCAAGCATTACTTACTTATTGCAAAGTTGATACACTCACAATACAAATGAGAACACTGAAACTGTATCAGAAGTGAACTCCTCCCATAAACTCAAGCCTAACTAGGCTCAGTTGTGGTTGAAGAGCTTTTGCATCAATTTAACGTTGCACGCTAAAGAATCCAGAAATACCAATGAAAGAAACAATGTTCAATCAAGAAGCGTCATTACGTGCAGACAGGCGATTTTCTCATGAAAATTTTATGATAGAGATGCCGCCTGCTACGGTGCAGGCATTTTTTAATCAGGATTCTTCGAAGTTTATACCACCCCTGTTCGATGACTCAGTGGTGAAAATTCAAACTGACTCCTTGGCTCGTTATCTACGCCTCTACTTGAAGGAGAAAAAAGTTTACCTGTCTGTTGACGATGCCAAAGTCAAAGTTGAAAAAGCATTTGAAGTGGTTGAGAAAAAACTGCCTGACAAAGAGCTGAACATGGGTGATGCTGAGGAAGTCAAGAGCTTGGTCTTGGAATTTGTTCGCCAGATCGAGCCATCCCGTGGAAATCCGTATGGTGACCTCGTAAAAAGAGCATCCGAAGTCGCTAAAGCAACTGTTGAGTTGGAGGAGACAATTGAGAAGAAAAGCCTAGAGATACTGAAGCAGCGAAGCAATCACCATCGTGAAGGGACTAATGGGGATGACACATTGACAATTGAGGTTTCTCCGCCTTATGGACCTTATTATGTTGATGCAAAAGCAGGAAATGATACTGTCTCCTGTCCTACGGGTGTTGCAGATCATGTCTTTTTTGGAGGGGATGGAAATGACGCCTTATCTGGTGGATGGGGCGATGACATTCTTTTAGGCGGTGATGGGAATGATATCCTGACTGGATTTAGTGATGATGGGAATAATGATGTTCTGACTGGATCTGGTGGCAGAGATGTACTTGTTGGTGGAGAAGGTCAGGACACGTTTGTACTCGATTCAAAAGGTAAGACTGCTGGCAACCGTATTGGCGATTTCTCGCCCAAAGTTGACACTTTAAAGATTGGAAGCTACTACCTCTCATCTGGATCTCTGCCCATTGCCAATTTTCAGACTTTATCAGGAGAAGCCAAGATTGCTCAGTCTTCAATTTTTGAAACTTCTGAAATTTATGCCTATCAACCGTCAACGGGGAACCTTTTTTATTCTGGGCTTGGGTCTAACTCTCAGCAAATTTTAGTTGCCAGACTTTCAAAAGGACTTAATTTAACGAGTGCGGATATTATCATTTCTTCTCAGAGGGAAGAATAGGAATTTAGGGTTTACAGCCTTTTCCAATCTAGTAAGGTACTCTTAATCATAAAGAGCTGAGGAGCTGAAGCTCTTACTTTTACTTAAGTGGAGTAAAAAAGGCTGTATCTATTTCTGTACACTACTTTTTGATAGTTGTAATCTGCTAGATATTTAAGTCTTCACAACAACTATGAAATAGGTATTTCAGCTTTAGATAATTTCCAAGTAAAGACAAAAGTACTTCAACGTATTCTGCCGGGAAGTATATTTTATCTCTGATACTTCTCAAAATTTTGACGAATTAAACCTCTCTATTTGTGCCCTCAACACACAGCTCTAATGCCGATCCGCAGTGGGTTATAGGCTGGAGCCGCTGTTTGTAGTGGACTCATTTTTCCAATTTTTTCTTAATCTTTGGAGACGATCGATGGCTATACTGCTTAATAGTTCCGATTATACTGCACTTAAGGCGCTCTATCAGTCAACGAATGGCGCTAAATGGAAAAGCAACACCGGCTGGAAAACGTGGGACTTTAGCAGTGTAACGCCGCCTGATGTGGATGTGGTGAAGGGATGGTTTGGAGTCACGCTGACGGGCGATCGTGTCACCAGTATCAAATTACCGGAGAATCAGCTCAAAGGTACATTGCCCACAGAGCTAGGGAACCTCACAGGTCTAACAACACTCAACCTCAACAAGAATCAACTGAGTGGCAGCATTCCTCCCCAACTGGGAAGTTTGACCAGCTTGACTACACTGAACTTACACGAGAATCAGTTAAGCGGTACGATTCCTAAGGAATTGGGTAACTTGGCGAACCTGCAATTCCTTTCCCTGGCTCTGAACAATCTCAGTGGCACGATTCCTCCAGAAATTGTTGCTCCGCCAAAGCTGCAAAGCATGCTCCTGGCTGGGAACAAGTTGAGCGGTATAGTGCCTCAGACAGTTACCGATCGCATTAAAGCGCTTGTTCAGGCGAATCCTACTATGAATAGCCTGGATAATCCACCTTACTTTGAACTCCCAGCCAGTCCATCCACTTCACAAGATACTCCCCTCGAACTCACGTTTACAGTCGGCGATATCGGGGCAGTTGGGAATACCGACCCAAGGCGCATCCTATCTTTCGCCACCACAGATACCCCTGCTCTTTTGACACTGAGTCCTATCGCTCCTGGGCAAGTCAACCCGAAGCTCATAATTACGCCTAAAGCAGGCCTTTACGGCAGTGCCAAAATTACACTTACTGCTGGAGTTCTTGCTAAAAATCCAAAAACTGGAAAAATCGGTCTCACAGATCCAGCTACTAAAATTTTTCAGTTCACCGTTCTGCCCAAGGACGGGATTAACACGTTCCTGAACGCAGATGACTACGCGGCACTCAAGGCGCTTTATCAACAAACCAATGGATCTGGCTGGAGAGACAACACCGGTTGGAAGAATTGGAACTTCAGTAGTGGCAATGTACCCACGTTGAATGATGTAGCAAAGTGGCAAGGGGTCGTGCTAAAAGGCGATCGTGTCGATTTTCTAACGCTTACTGGTAATCAACTCAGTGGCATCCTTCCCACGGAGTTAGGCAAGTTAACTAGCGCGAGGGGTTTGCTCCTAAGTGACAATCAGTTGAGCGGCAGTATTCCAACCGAGTTAGGCACGCTGCCAAACCTGGTTGCGTTGCAACTGAATAATAACCTGTTGAGCGGGGAGATTCCCCAATCCGTTAAGACGCTCATTGGTAATCTCCCCGCTGCTAACTATAACCTGGACAATTTGCCCTATTTTGTGGAGCCAATCGCTGAACGCGCAATTGTTCAAGACAGTTCATTGCAGCTCACCCTTAGCGTTGGAGATATTGATAAAGGCGCAAATGCTGATCCCAGTAGCCTCCAGCTCAAAGTCAGCTCCAGTAATACAACCCTGATTCCTGATGTAAACCTGGTTCTCGGCGGTACTGGAGCCAATCGTACTCTGACCCTTAACCCAGCAGCAGGGCAAACTGGCTCCACCATTCTCACCCTCACCCTGACAGACGGCAAGGAAACCACCACCAAGGAATTTAGGGTTGCAGTTCACGCGCCCGATCAACCAGCAAATGGTGTGGCATTAGATGCAAACGATTATGCTGCGCTCAAAGCACTTTACACTGGCACAGACGGAGCGAATTGGATAGATAAAACGGGCTGGAAGGATTGGGACTTTACCACCAATACTCCTCCGAATGCTGAGGTTGCCGCAGGTTGGAAAGGCGTAACCGTGGTGGGCAATCGGGTTAAAGTCCTTGACCTGGCTGACAATGGTTTGAAGGGCGCGATCCCAGTCGGGGTAGGCAATCTCACTGGGCTGGAACAGCTTTATTTGAACAGTAACAAGCTGACAGGTGCGATCCCGACCGAATTGGGCAATTTGACAAACCTGAAAGAGCTGTATCTGTGTAACAACGACTTGAGTAGCCAGATTCCAACTCAGTTAAGCAACCTAACAAACCTAACCACGCTGGATCTTGCGAATAACGGACTTGGGGGTGAAATTCCAGTTGAACTTTACAACCTGGTTAACCTGAGGACACTGGATTTGTCTGAAAACCTGCTGTTTGGGGCAGAGCTATCGACCCAGATCGGCAATCTGGTCAACCTGGAAAATCTGAGCCTGTTCAAAAACCTGATTGATGGCAAGCTCCCGGTGGAATTGAGCGATCTCACAAAGCTGAAGAAACTCGATCTCTCTTCCAACCAGTTTTCCCAAGAAATTCCTTTTGAGTTGGGCGATCTGACAAACCTGACCAACTTGGATCTATCTGATAACCAACTGACTGGTGAAATTCCTTTTGAGTTGGGCGATCTGACAAACCTGACCGACTTGGATCTATCCGGTAACAAGTTAGAAGGTGAGATTCCTTTTGAGTTAGGCGATCTGACAAAACTGGAAGGATTAAATTTGACGAAGAATCAACTGACGGGCGAAATTCCCGATGAGTTGGGCAACCTGACAAAATTAGTGGAGCTTACCCTGGCAGACAATCAGCTAGAAGGTGAAATCCCGGTTGGGTTGGGTAGCATGACTAAACTGAGTAGCCTCGACCTTTCTACCAACAATTTGGACGGCATTATTCCAGTTGAACTGGCAAAGCTCACTCAGTTAAAAGGTCTTGATCTCTCTAGCAATTTTCTGGGTGGAGAGGTTCCGAAGGCGCTGAAAGATTATTTGGTACAGGCGCAAGCAGCCTACAACCTGGATAATCTCCCCTACATCGAAGGAGTTGACGACCAAACGATTCCTCAGAATCAGTCGCTTAATTTGCCCATCGTGGTTGGCGATCTTGACATCTTAGGAAATGCTGATCCAACCAGCCTCACGCTCTCAGCCGAATCGGACAACCTGACCCTTTTCCCGCAGGGTAGTATCAAAATCGTTGGCACAGGAGCCGATCGCACCCTTTCCATTACTCCTGCCGTTGGGCAAACAGGCACAGCCCTAATCAATCTGCTGGTATCTGATGGTGAAGAAGAAGGATGGTCGCAGTTTCAAGTCACCGTTAATGCAGCACCTCCCGTCACCCCTGGTACTCCTGGTACTCCCGTCACTCCTAGTACTCCTGGCATCCCTGTCATTATCATTGCGGATGGAGGCGGGGGAATTGGCATTGGATTACCCCTGATTAAACTGGGCAAAGGAAAACGTGGCTTAAATCAGACTGCCACGAACCGGAATCACAACCTGGTGGGAACGGCTGGTAATGATGTCTTCAAGGGCAGCAAGGGTCGCGACCGACTCCTGGGCAAGGGAGGAAGCGATAAGTGTAGAGGTCGAGGCGGGAATGACCTACTCAACGGTGGCGGTAAGAATGATTTGCTGTTTGGGGATAAAGGGAACGATCGGCTGCTTGGTGGCAACGGGCGGGACGGTTTATCCGGTAGGACTGGAGACGATGTGCTTGTGGGCGGTAATGGCAATGACATTCTGGCAGGCGGTCAGGGTGCGGATGACCTCACTGGCGGCAGGGGGCGAGATATGTTCACCTACAAATCTCTGAGTGACGCTGTTGATACGATTCGTGACTTTTCCGTTAACGATCTGCTGGATCTGCGGGGTATTTTCAAACAACCCGGATTCACAGAGGGTCAGGCGATCGATCGGCTTAAGCAGTTCATCCGATTAGAGCAAGTTGGCACAGATACAAAAGTGAACATTGATACAGATGGTAGTGGTGCAGGAACGAATTTCACAACGCTGGTGATACTCCAAAATGTGACTGCCACCGCACTCACTGGACGCAACTTTGTCATTGGTTAATTGATGGTTTTGAGGCAGGATTGTCCTCTTTAGTGCAACCTTTAATTGCGGGACTTTAGAGGGGAGATTTGGCAGAGAGTTCGGATTTGTGGACCAGCATGAGATGCAGGGATAAGGACGTTGAGGGAATGGTTGAATGACGAACAGATTAAAGCACCGTTCTAAAGGGCATGGGTAGTTCGGGAGAGAAATAAAGATTTTATTTATCTAACCAAATGCTAAAGAGTGTTTCTCTTAAAGCACGTTGACCATCATAGGATAAAGTTTTCGGTAATGATGTGTAGATAGTATCTTGGTCTAGACAGTACTCCACAAACCATTTAGTGATTTTCCTCCAATCTTGTCCGTTCAATCTTTCTTTTTTCATCAACAAATCTCTAATTTTTGAAATATACTCCTGACTGACAACCGGAGTCATAAGGGCCATTTCACTCATGTATACCCCTTCTTTATCATCAGCAACAAATTCATAGTGTATACGACCGCAATGAGTTATTTTTACTCTTTGAGACTCGTAGATAGTTGTGTCTGTCGGATCGTAAGGCTCAACAAGTCGATAGTCAAGAAGAGTTTTAAGATTTTCTTTGACAGTATTTCGGTTAACAGTGGTAGGCTCAAAGTAATTTAAAATATCTTCTACTGATCTATATATTTTTTCAGGCTCTAAAGTTTCAGAATAAACATCTATTAGTAAACGAAGAATTGATAATCGGAGTAGTGGACTTGTAACAGCATTAGAGTTGACTTCAAAAAGATTTAGAATAAAGCTACTATCTTTTTGATAGAAGTGATTATAGTCGCCTAGTAAAAGGGCTTTTTTAATGCTTAAACGTTGAGGACGAAATCTTTGACCAATAGCGTAAGCTTTGACCAGTTCAGAGATATCTACAATTGGAGAAGTTATTATCCTTTGAGCAATCTGAAGTCCTCTACGAATATCAAAGTTGGCGAGCCATCCAACCATGCGTCCTACATAGTCCTCGTTGATGAAAATATCTTCTACAGATAAGGCAAAGGCTGCCACATCTGGGATCGATAAACGAATACCCTTCTTGGTAAAATACTCTTTGCTAATTTCAGGAGCTTCTTGAGCTTTCAATTTAATAAACTCAACACGTTTTGTCAAAACTTCCTTTGTCGAAGGTACTGGCAAATAGAAGTCTCTATGATCATAGGATTGAAGTGGTCCCGATTTAGAAAGTTGCCACACAGTACGATCAGTTATAGGACATATAATAAACGAAAAGCACTCTCTATATATTGCCTGCGCAAATTGAAAAACAGATTCTTGAAAAGGTTGAGGGAAATGATCAGTATTGTCAAAGACAATACAAGGCATCAATCTTCTGGATGAAACTGCACTTTTAAGAAGTTTTTTTACATAATCTTGAGGCTGCTTTACGATTAAATCGCCTATTAATTCACCAAATTTCTCTTTAAAAACTCCTTTATCCCGATCATATAGTGGCTTATACTCTCCATTACTCCAACGCTTATATTCAGAAAAGAAGATTCCCTGAAGGTCGTCATAAGTAGGATAACCATCTTTGAATAGATTCGCCTCTAGTTCAATCTTTAATTTATCAATTAGCCATTCAGATATAGTTGATTGGTTTCCATCTGAGTTTGCCAGATCAATACGAAGTACTAAGCAACTATCACGTAATTGTTTTTCTAAAACTAATCGAAAGAATCGATCAATAAAGGTTGACTTTCCTGCACCTTTATTTCCTATAATTAGAACAAATTCACCTTTTTTTAGTTCTATTGCACTCCGAATTTCATCTTGTAACTCTTCCCCTTCCTGAGAGTTAACAATATCAATTCTGCTCAACAAGCTACTGGTTATTTTCTCTAAACTTTCATCTGCTGCGCGACTTTCTTTGGACTCTACAAAGCACTTCGCTAGCATATCAGGATCTTCACCTGATATAGTGCTGAAGAAGTTACGGTAAACACCTTCAAGATCTCTTAGCAATGGTGCTTTTTGAAGTAACCGCCTTTCAGATAAATCCGTGACTGCCTCTAAAATTTCATTTTGGCTAACTTGCAAACCTTCCGCTTCATGTACATGGACTTGATAGAGGTTTGCTATCATTCCTTCTGGAGAAAATAAGTCATAGAATGTGGCAAAATTCTGCTGAATAGCTTCAAAACTTGGAAACACTACTGCTTTACCTTCTTTCGGGGGTATTCCGTCAGTGCGAAGAGCCCAAAACCCTATCCACTCAAAGCCTGTTGTCAATGCTGAGAATAAAGCAGCAGTGTCTGTACAATAACGTTTTGCTTGTTCTAATCCTTCAGTTGCTGACTGAAGTGCTGAACCTCCAACCTTATACCACATCATGCGTGGCTGGCGAGTATCGATCAAAAGCTTAGAAGTGCGTTTGGCTTCTACTACAAGCCTATTCCTACCTCCCGCAGATAGCAAGTAATCAATGTAGCCAGATTCTGTATGAGGTTCTGTTCGTATTCCTTGTCTATCCCAACCCAAAACCTCAATTAATATACGGTCAATAATATGAAGCCGGGTATCTTGCTCAGTTTCAAGGGGGACTTCATTTTGAATCAATTCTTGATATAAGATGTCAAATCGTTCCTTGGCTAAGTCAATATTCATAACCACAAACTTATAATAAGGTACAAAATTGAGCTAGGTTTAGAGTGTAATCTACTTCCAAAAACATTGTTTTTATTTAGAACTTGTCTGCCCTCCAAAAAAGGTTAATATTCTATTTTTAGACAAAATGGAGCAATTCAGTTTCTATTTAGTCTAGAATCGGCTTTCTCTTTTCTGCCTCATCTTAGAAAACTTACGAAAATCTGGGTCGAGGTGAAGAAATCTATAGAGATTCCTGTGAAGAAAGTGGTTTTGCGTAGCACTTATTAAATCTCCTGGAGCTCAGTTTGCACGTACTTTTTTGATATTAGTCTTTATAAGTAGAGTCATGCTGATATCTTTACTCATTCTTCATGCCAGTATAAAGAAAGTTCTAAATATTTTTTAGTACACTTATATCACTCTTGCCTCGGATTCTAAAATTAGAAATATATGATTCAGAATTCTCAGACCACAAACAACGTTAAGGATTAACAACTCTATAAAGAGCGCTTAACTCCCACTTTATTCATCTTCTGCAGGATACACTGATAGTAGCTCAAGTATAAAAACAGGAATCAATCCGATGGCAGCTAAAAAGAAAATGGGCAGCAAAAAGTGTGGCGGCAAAGGCAAAGGCAAAGGCTGTTGATATTCAGCGTAGCTTAGATTTGCTTTATTGAGAATTAAAGAAAGAACGGTAGTAGCCTACCGTTCTTTTTGTTTTATTAACATGGCAGAATATTATGAAAATTATTAACAGGCTTAGAAAAATAGCAACTGTCCTACTGATTTTTTCTCTTTTCTTCATCCCTTCCTTTACAGTAGCCAGCGCTTTAGTAGGGATTGCTTTAGGGATTCTAATAAGAACTGAATTCCTATGATCCTGCAGAAAGGTAGTTAGAAAAAACATGATCAATTACAAGAAGAAGCATGCTGGCACTCTATTTAGGCAGCAGCGATCAGCCTGGAAAGCTCAAGAGCTCCTGGCTACAATCCGCGTAAAATATCCGGATTTAAGACTAGGACAAATCCTTAGCAACTCCTGCGGGGATAGAGATATTTTTTATATTACTGATGAAAAACTGGCTGAAGGATTGGCTCAATTTTTAGCAGATATGGAAGATCGGGAGAGATAAATGGAAATCACCTTAGAGTTAGTCTTTGTTGAGTTTCAGACGTACTTAAATACTTTTGAAGATAGCACTTCTGAAGTATCTAATGAATCTTTAGAAGTATTGCTCGAATCTTTGGGGTGACTTATGAAAGTAACACTGACGAGCATTGTAGTTAGAAGTCTCAAAAATGGAGCTTCAATTAATGCAGTGCTGGCTCCTGATGGGGAAAGTATTGCCTATGAGATAAGTGGTTTTAGTAAAAGTGGTTCGGCCACTCTTTATACTACCGACAATGGAAATATTATCTGCTCTACTCGATACGGTCAGGTTGACGCTATTGAGTCTTGGGAAGATCTAGTTGAAGTCGACTTTACGTGGTGGAGTAGTTATAAAGATAGGGGGTACGAGATGCCCGATGAATGGCGTAAAGAATTTATAGCTTGTAATTTTATTAAAGAACCCAATGTATAACATCGCTTCGATCGATATCGAGACCACCGGCCTCGATCATGCTCAAGATCAAATTTTGGAAATTGGTATCGTCCTTGCAAATTCTAAAGAAATGCTCATGCAGGGCGATGATTATTTTGAAGGGTTACCTACGTTTCATTGCTATGTTCGGCACGAGCGGTACTCTGGTAATCCCTATGCCCTGGCTCTAAACGCTGAGGTCCTTTCTACTCTTTCAAAAGTGAAGCCTCACGAAAAAAGCTATGGGGACATTCCCGTTTTACATCCAGATGAAGTATGTGATGCGATTCAAGAATTTCTCTATCTCCACAGTCTCACTTTAAACAAATACAATCAGTTGACAGTAGCTGGGAAGAATTTTTCCAATTTTGATAGGCTCTTCCTCTCTGAACTTCCTTTTATGCAGACTTTTATGCCTGCAAACTTCAGTCATAAAGTATTGGACCCTGGCACTTTATACTATGACCCTACTACGGATATTGACGTGCCCAGTTTACAGGAATGCTTGAACCGGGCAGGTATTCAGTCAACGGTTAAACATACAGCGGTGGAGGATGCCATTGATGTTCTGAAGGTTCTTTGGAAAAAGTGGAGCCCTCTTTAAATGAGTAGTGAATTTATTTCAGACTCTTTGGTGGGCCTGTATCATCGAAGTAGCACTCGGCCTTTTGTAGAGACTACATTTTTCTACATTATGAAACAGCTAGGGTATGCTTTAGAGGACCGGATTGAACTTCCAGGTGGAGTGTGGGTGGCTGGAGGAGCCATTAGAAGAACGCTGATCAATGCTTATTTGGATTCCGATGTTGACTTTTTCTTTAGGGATTCCCATACCTTTGAAGAGTTTGTTCGCAAGCTGGAATCTAACCCTAAGATTTCTCTGTTAATTAAGAATGAGAAGAATTCTACTTATCTATTTAAGTATGCCGATAAGGCGGGCTTAGAGAAGGAGATTAAAATTCAGCTCATTTTTATCCAGTATTATCCAACTCCTGAAGAATTGTTGGATAGCTTCGATTTTACTATTTGTCAGTTTGCTACCGACGGCAAGACCGTTTGGATGGGCAAATACTCTTTGTGGGATTTAGGCCGTAGACGATTGGCGGTACATAAGATTACCTATCCGGTGGCTTCAGTCAGGAGAATGATGAAGTATGGGGGACAGGGTTTTACAATATGCTCAGGCTGCATTAAGGAATTACTGCTGCAGTCTGCTGATGTCAACATCGAAGGTGGTGAAAGCGTCTACATTGACTGATCGAGCCTACCAACTGTAATTAAATAAAAAAGATTCTATGAAAATAAAATCATAGAATCTTTTATGCGCCGTCCAAAGTTGACTGGAATTTATATAATCACCTGCAAATTCAATAAAAAGGTGTATGTTGGATCTTCTTTAGATATGGCGATTAGATGGAACTCCCATCTTATAGACCTGATGCTGGGAAAACACTGCAACTCTAATCTACAAAATGATTTCGATCGATATGGTGTCACTGCTTTTTCCTTTTCGATATTGCAGTTAGTTCCTGATAAAAGAATTCTGAAAAAGATAGAGCAGCAGGAAATGGATAAGCATGAATTTTTATACAACAAGCGAAGAGCTAGAAAGAAATGAATCGTAATTACAAAAATAAATTCTTTAACCACCATCCTGGCAGCAATATCTCATTTACTGAAATCCTGGTAGTTGTGATTATTGCTGGTATTTTAATCAGTATCGGGATCCCGGCATTCCTCAACTACAATACCACTGCGTATCAAAATGCAATGGAGAGTCTTAATGCTTTCTCTGAAGAATACAATTTGAAACCAGGTTCTTGCCAGCGCATTGATACGAACAATAATCACTACATCACCTGTACTGCTCAAAATGACCAGGGGCAAATTCTGACTCTAGAATGCTCCACCGGTTGGATGGGCAACTCTGGCTGCTTTCCGAAGGCCATGATCCCGTATCAATAAATTCGTACTGCCCTGCGGGGCCTATTGAGCAAGAAGATAGGAAAATCTTATCTTCTTTTTAATTAACTTTGTAATTTAAGGAATTTACTTATATGTCACATTTCAGCGCTGTCCGGACAAAAATCGTTAACAAGCAGCTTCTGATTGAATCGATTCGTGAGGCAGGCAAGCCAGTTCAAACGGAGTATGCCATTCGAGGCTTCCATGGGCAGGCGGTTAGAGCCACTGTGGTAGCGGTCCTGGATGGTGAGTATGACCTGGGCTTTCAATGGGATGGTACTCAATTCAATGCGGTGGCTGACTTTAGCTATGGCTCCTGCGGGGGCGGTTCTAGATCCTTAGAAGCCGAGCTGAAAGCCATTATTCAGATCTATACCGCAAAAGCTGCGATGGCAGAGGTTGCTGCTAACGCGGCCTTGAACAGCTCTAATGTCACGGTTAAAGTCCACTGATTTTGATATCGAAAGGAGGTTCTGGTGTCTAATATCTGCTCCAACTGTAGTTTTTATCTCTGCGAGCGAGGCGGGATTTGCGGCCAAGGTCTATCCTGCTCTGAGCAAAGGAAGCTAGAAGAGTGTAGCTTTAAGGTAGAAGGACCTCCTGCTGAAGTTCAAGGTCAAGTACAAAACTTTTGGGTGATTAGCGGTAACAGGAGGGCGGATCAAGTTCCCAAATCCCTAAGACTTAGGGGCGAAGAAGTCCTTCATTACACCCATACTCGAATTGCTATGGGCAAGGGCAAGGTTAAAATTGTCTTTGAGATCGCACTATCAGGTTCTTCTTTTGGTTTTAGAGGAATTTTTGCAGCCTTAAAAAGCCATGTTGATTACAGTAATACTTACTCTAGCTGTAGGCCTACCGCAGAAAAAGTAGAAACTACAGCTTTACGAGGCGGGGGTATGCATCTCAGAGCCGAATATGTAATTAGCAGATCACAAGAATTTACTAACAAAAGATTATCTCCGGCTGCCCAGAGATATAAGAAGAGGTTGGATACTCCAGCTAGTAAACAACTGAGGCTGTTTAAAGCCAAAGCTTACTCTTCTGATTGAGGCAGGCGCTAACCATAAAAAGATATGGAAGGTTAGCGCACTCCGTCTCTAAGCTACGTAGAGACCATATAAACTTTTAACGCCACTAATTTTATTAGACCGAGGCCGATCGGATAAGTCTTTTAAAACAAATAGAACGTGAATAGGAAGACTGCTTTCCTAAAAAGTTTGGAAAAAATTAAGGCAGTCAAGGGCCATGAGCTCTTCTGATGCTAGAATTCAGTATACAAAATTAGCCTTGATGCAAGCCCAAGTAAAAAGTTGCCACTATTTAGAATGTCGGATATCTGAAAGCACCCTATTAATTGAAAAAATGCAATTAATAGCTGTTAGTAGCATGTCTTCTAAATCCTGCAAATACTATCGCCTTCGACAGAGGCGCTACAGGGTAGTCTGTACTTACTTTTGTTTTCAATATTTTTCATTATGTAAAGTGCAGTATCTAAATGAAATTAATATTCTCTCTGGTTAAGGTTTTTATAGGAGTTCCATACCAGAGTTAGGCAATACTCATAGTCGGAGGTCGGACACTGGACTCTACTCAATTGTGACGAGGGTTTTAGCGCTATTCCATAACGGCGAACGGTTCCCATTCCTAAGGCGGGGTTGTCCTATACCATAATCAGCGGGGTCTCAGTACCATACAGTGGGTTGCACTCCTGAACGCAGTACGCTTCACTATAGAAGTGAGATCAAACTTGTAATTTAAACGTAACAAAATACTTACTGTAGCTAGGGACGTAGATTACCTACCCTGTTTGATCCGGATTTAGTTTGGAAGGAGTTCTAGAAATAGGGCTTCATGGGTTCGAGTCCCATCTAAATTCTTTAATAACCAAATTAGATAATATGACTTTATTAGACTTTCAGAATAAGGATGCGAAGTACTTTGCAAAGCTAAAGCGCTATAAAAATGGGGCTCCATATATTGAAATTAGAACTGGGGCCGCTATGGGGTACTGTCAAATCTTAATGATAGTGTCTCTAGACGGATTTCCTAATCCTTACACCTCATCTAATACAAGATTGGAGGCAAACGTAAAATTTAGTCAGAATGGTACTTCTTATTTTACTTGGGAAGAAATAGAAAAACTAAACCAAGTAGTACAAGAAGCCAAAGTTATTTTAGAAGGAATTAAAAATGGCAAAACTGACGCCTGATAGTAATTTAGAATTAGCCACTGTGGCTACGATCTCTATCTCGCATATTAGAGAATCAGATGATGCCCTTTTATCTCGGCATAAATGGGATTCTGACTTTTCATGGTTGGTGGCAGAAAGCGACTACTTTTGGATTGTCTGGACAGGAGATTCTGAAGATAGGGAAGTGTTATTCTCCTATTTGAGAGAATATGGCTTTTCTGAAGATCTGATTAACCTTGTTCGATACTTTAATGAGCTAGAAATCCACTGGCTCCGCTTGGATCCAGAAGGGGATGTTTTAGAACAGTTTCCTATTTTTGAATGGGGTTAATATGAAATTTGAATTCTTAAATTTTCTCATTCGAATAGACCGTAGTCCTAATGAGCTGTGGTATACCTTTTCAAAAGATGGTTCTAAACTATGGTATCTATTTGATATTTCGATTACTGAAAGAGAGATAGATAACTTCTGCTATAAGGGTCTTCAGATCGTTTTGTTGGATTTACATATCTGTATTGCAGACACTAATTCCCTGAGAGATAAAAAGTAAAAGCTAAATTAGTATCCTATTTTTTGCAAAGTATATTTGGTATAAAGTGAAAATACTTAGTAGAGCCTTTACTTTCTGGCATGGGAGATCTAAATCTACGGGCGCAAAGCAGCATTTCTTCCATGCTTCTTCTTTACTTGAAATCTACTGCCTGCTGACTTAGCAGGTTTTTTTATGAAAACACTTTACTCTTTGGACACTATCTTCATTGCCATCATTTGCTTATTTATTTTTTTCCTAGGTAGTCTTGTCGATCTCGCCTATGCAAAAGCATTAATAAGTGATTGGGGGTACAGTGAGATTCATGTAACGGGTATAAATTACATGAAGAAGTGCCCTACGCATGGATATGCCTTTACTGCTGTAAAGTTTGGGCATAGCCTATCTGGAAGTTTTTGCCTGGATACGAATACCATTCGATTAAATTGAGGACCTAGTAAATGGTTGATAGATCCTGTTATGTTTCTCAGACGAATAAGGACAGTGGAATTGAAGAGCTTAGAAGACAAATTGAAGCACTTCAAGAAACCGTTGACTGCCAAGCCAATAAGATCGAGTGTCAAGCTTTGGAGATTTTAGAATACTCCAGAGCCTTGAACGATTTACGGCAGGAAGTTAAAGCTGTATTTCGCGCTAACGCACCTTTTGGAGTATGAGTACTACTTTTAACATAGCTGATAAAGCTTCTGTCGAAGTTGAGAAAATAGCTGGCGCTCTTAATACTTCTGTAAAAAAAGTAGATCCCGCAGCTAATATAATTTTGGCTGTTGGCAATAATATGTTTATTTTAAATCCCAATAAATGAACGATAATAAATATTTAAGACTAAGTCCGTCTGCTTTTGAACGGATTTATGATTTGCTGTCTTCACTAGTAGAGTTTCAAACGCCGGACATCATTAGTATCCTAATGGGTATTGCGCTACCTTCGGAATCAGTTGGGATGTATTCGCTATTTAGTGATAAAAAGCTAGCCATTCTAACTGTTATCAGCCTTGGATGCGTTAGAAAATCTCAACTACAGGGTAACTTTTATCCAGGAAATTTAGAGTTTGAACTTGTTATTATCTTAATCTACTTAGCTAAAATCTATAAGGGTGATCCCAAATATGGAGATATTGTTGACCTTATTGATGAGCTTCAGGGAGTAGATTCTGAAGAAGATTCAGAAGAGTACTAATTATGAAAAAAGGTTTTCTAAGCTTCTGGTATATGTTGGTCTTGTTTAGTT
>LUGL01000090.1 GCA_002796835.1 Elainella saxicola E1
AGCAGAGACTTCTACCCCATACATCTCCTTGAGTTGGTCCTGGATGTCACGAGTCGTCATGCCACGACCGTAAAGGGAAAGAATCTTGCCATCAAACCCATCAAACCGGGTCTGACCCTTTTTGACGATCTGCGACTCAAATTCTCCATTTCGGTCCCGAGGAATTTCAAGGGTGGCTTGGCCAAACTCCCCTTTGATGGTCTTTTTGGAATGACCATTGCGACGGTTAGTTTTGGCCTTTCCCTCACTTTGGTAGCTGGGGTCAGCCAGATGATGAGTCATCTCGGTTTCTAGACATCGTTCAATCAGCGCTTTGCTTAACTGTTGCAGGATGCCTCCCTCTCCGGTTAAGTCTTCCGGTTTGCTGAAGTCTTTGAGCAGTTCATCGAGTAGTTCGGGTCGAATCGTCATCGGAGTCTCCTGAAGATAAAAGTACAGTAGTTCACTTTCCCAGGAGATTTATCCTTTGACACAAATTATTTTACAGACTCGTATTGTCGCTGATTCGAGTCGAACGACTGAGCTGTACTGGTACAACTCCACTGCGGCCCTTGTGGTTGATTTGGGTGGGACTGGAACCCCCTTCATTGTCTACCCTTTGGCAGCAATACTTGCGTCGATTTGCCATAGACCACTGGTATCGCTTTGCCAAACAGCGATTGCATTGGACGTTGCCTCAATTAGCGACACCTGAATCTTCACAGCGTTGGAGCGACTTAATGCCCCTATTGACCTGGCAGCTTTGGTTAGTCCGACTAGAGGTGCAAGATTCCCCACTTCCTTGGCAAAAATCTTCTCCTAATTGCTCACCGGGTCGAACGGCAAATGCCTTCGCAGCCGTTTTAGCTTTAATTGGAACGCCAGCGCCTGCTCCCAAACCTCGTGGAAAGTCACCCGGTTGGCCACCGGGTCAACCTCGTTCACGTCGCATTCGTTATCCAACTGTCCGAAAACGATTCAGCAAACCCAAAGTAGCTACTAAAAAGTCTGCTTAATTTCTGCCTGCTTCGATTTTTTCTGTTTCACTCAATCCCACTGAAGGGTTGGGCTTTTTTCACCTGTCTTTAGTCTAAACTTCAGTTGGTTACTTCTGATGAAATTTGCACCATTTTTGGATCTCTACTCTGTAGCATTTCAACTGAATATGGACTGAAAACTGATCCCAACAGTACGGGTGCGATCGGCTTTGAATGGATGATTACTGTAAAAAATGGCTGCCAAAAAAGCGAATAAAGATTGAATTACGAACGAGTGATATCTTGACTAAATCAGTGTAAATAATTCCCTTAAAACTGTCTGAGGAAATAATCTTTATAGACCATTCGTAAGTAGGAAATTAACCTGACAAGGCAAACAATAGCGGCTAAAATCTGTTAATTCCGGGGTTGAAATTGGTTTAGAGAATCAACTGAAACTGGCGAATCACAATTCAGTTTTCACGCAGAAAAATACAAATAAAATCCCGTCCTATTCCAACGGTATTTGATTTTGATTGCATAGACTTAACATAGTCATTTTCAAGAAATCAAGTATATTCATTTACAAATTAACTTGAATTAACAAATTGTTTTGAAGTCGCCATAAAAAATGTATATCGTTTTACTTGCTCCTCCCTAAAAAATGAAATATGATGCAAACTACAGTATGCCAGTAGAGTTGCATTATCTTTTCATCTGCTGACTGAATCAATTTGCCAGGTTGCAGATATTTGCGAATTCTTGAGTGAAATGATCGGAGTTTCAATCCGAAATTAAGGTGATGATTTCTTGATCAATTTAGACTAAGTTTGTCACGCTTTAAGCGATCGAATTGTTGCGATCGTTTTAGTTCCTGCTCGTCTCTGGAGATTTTCAAATGGCAGTCATGACAACAAAATGTGAGCACGATCCATAGTTTGAGAATTTTGAAACGAGTGAGCCTTCGAATCAATCGCCTTTTCTAATTCTAAAAGGTCGCAAAATTCTAGAAAAATATTTTCAAAGTTCTAAAATCAACTACCAATTAGGTGAACATACTGAGACAGCTTAAGCAACGACAGTTGCCTAAAATCGTTCGCTATTTGAGTCTGGCAATTGCTACTTTCTTGTTTATATGGGTGCTCATGCTGGCGGGCTGCACTCAAAGGGAAAGTAGCCCTCATGATTTGTTCTATCAGGAAAAGCTGATTCCTAAAGCAATTCAAGTCAAAGATGCGGTCTGGAAATCTTCGTCATAGCCGCGAAATGCGATCGATATAGATTTAGTTAAGTTACTGCGATCGTTATCCATCTCTTTGCAGGAGTTGATCATGCAGAAACCAGGGTTTAGGGAGAGAAATTTAAACGCTTTCACGCATTCAAAACCGCAGACCATTCAGCCACCATCGGATGTTTTGGTCGTCCATTCTAATCTACAACGGTTGCTGTCTTTATTAAGTTGGCGATCGATCAAACGGGCAACGCTGGGGCTAACGGTAGCTGGTTTGAGTGTGCTGACTGCCTGCACAGGAACTACCAATCAGTCTGCGACCTCCTCGACCTCTCAACCAGTTGCGGCCAGTCCTGTCGCGACAGCGAATCAGCCTGCTGCCAGCGAGCCGGCCACGATCAAAATTGGTTATGTGAAATGGGCATTGCTGCCGATCGCCAGAGCACGCGGCAATTTAGAAAAGGAATTGGCTCCTCAGAATATTAAAGTGGAATGGGTTGGTCCTTTCCCAAATTTCTCGCCTTTGCTGGAAACCCTGAATGCGCGCAGTGCGGACATTGCCGCTGGAGGAAGTATTCCGGTGATCACAGGATTGGCTGGTGGGGCAGATCTCTGTATTCTTGCCTATCGTCCTCCCGATCTGAAATCGCAAACGATCGTAGCCTTGGGCGATTCTTCGATTAAGCAAGTCTCCGATTTGATTGGTAAAAAAGTTGCGGTGAATAAAGGTGGTGGGGGTGAACTTGCCCTCTTGAAGGCCCTGGAACAGGCAAAGATTCCGGCGGATAAAGTTGAGCGAGTCTATCTTGGTCCCAGGGATGCGCTGCCTGCGTTTCTTCAGGGACATGTGGATGCCTGGTCTATTTGGGATCCGGGTCTTTCAACGGCTGAAGTGCAATATGGTGCTCGTCGGGTGGTGGAAACGAATCCTGCGCCTAGTAATGGCGTCTATGTGGTTCGCCGCGAAGTGTTGGCCCAAAATCCCAAGGCGGTTCAGACTGTCTTAGATATTTTGAAGCAGGAGGGAGAATGGGCAACGGAACATCCAGAAGAATCTGCGACGATTCTAGAAAAAGCGATGGAATTACCGCCAGAGGTGATCAAAAATGTCGTTGCCAATCGTCCACCTGAAAAAGTGCTGCCTCTGAATCCTCAGGTCATTTCTGAGATCCAGGCAGAAGCAGATTGGATGCTGGAACAAAAGGTAATTCCAAAGCCAGTTGATGTTGCCTCCGCTGTTTGTCCGGCTGCAAATTGATCTTTCAGTTTCTCATTGAGTGCGTTTTCTCTATCACAGCCTCTGATTCACCAGTCGAGAGGCTTTTTTGATCAATTTTCCTCCACATATGTTTGTACAAATTACCTTATACAAAGTTTGTTTCAACCACAGCCTCTTTTACGGAGATCTGTTTGGGAATCAGCTTTAGCCTGAAAAATCGATCGGCGATTTCTTGTTGAGCAGCGATCGTTTTCTCCGTAATCGGATTCACTCCATATTCTCGACGTTTGGTTGCCCGTTCCAGATCGGCTACTTCAACCTTTAATTGAGGCGCTAAAAATTCAGCGACTTCCCGTGGGTTCGCATTTGCCCAGTCATCAACTTTTTGGACCTCTTGCAAAACGGTCTTGATCAAATCAGGCTGCTGTTCTGCAAAGGTGCGCGTCGCAAAATAAAAAGTGGGGTTATTCACAATGCCAGTGCCATCGATCAAGGGTTTGACATCCAGCGTGCGTTCTACCACCGCATAGAAGGGATCCCAAATCCCAAAAGCATCCACGCTGCCTTGCTGAAAAGCGGCCTGGGCATCTGCTGCCGTGGAGACAAATACTGGATCAATATCCTCTAATGACAACCCTTCTTTCTCTAACGCGGCCAACAACAAGTTAAATACATTCCAGCCTTTGCCGATCGCAATTTTTTTGCCTTGCAAATCTTTCACGGTTTGGATCGGGGCATCTTTGCGAATCACCACGGCCAAGCCTTTGGGATAGGGCGGTTCGTGAGCCACATAGACTAAGGGTGTTCCAGCAGCTTGGGCAACGATCGGTGGGGTGTCTGCGGCATGACCAAAATCAATGCTGCCAACATTCAGGGCTTCCAGTAGCTGCGGGCCTGCGGCGAATTCATTCCATTCCACTGTAATGCCTGAAGGCTCTAACGCTTTTTCGAGTGCGCCGCGCGATTTTAAGATGTTCAACGTGTTGAATTTCTGATAGCCAATCCGCACTTTTTGCGGCTGGGCTGGACTGGTGGTCGGGGAAGCGCTCGGCGCAGTTGTTTCTGTAGAAGCTTGTTGAGTGGGTGCACAGCTAACGATCGTGCCAAGGGTCGCCAACCCAGAGGTGATTAAAAATATTCGCCGGTTTAATTGCCGCGATGGATTTAGCCGATAAAAGCGTTTGGAATTCATCTTTTCTCTCCTTAGTTGAGGTGGCTTAATTGCAAGTGATCGCGTAAAGTTGTGCCGGTATAGTCCTGGCGAAACAGTCCCCGATGTTGCAGTTCTGGAACAACCTGTTCGACAAATTCAGCGAATGTACCCGGTAAATAGGCCGGAGAAATCACAAATCCATCACAAACCTGATCGCGAAACAGGGCCTCTAGCTGATCGGCAATTTGTGTAGCGGTTCCGACAACCTGCGGCGCGAGCACACTTCTGCCGTAAAGCTTGCCAATTTCACCCAGCGTTAATTTTTGAGTTTGCGTCAGTTGGAGCACTGCCTGCAATAATCCCTTTGTGCCGCGACTTTCGATATTTTCGATCGGTTCATCCAAGGAATGCTGGGAAAAATCATAGTTGGCATGGCTTGATAACGTGGAAAGACCGACGAGGGGATGCACCAACTCATTGTGGATGGCCTGTTTATCCAACGCTTCTGCTTCTGTGACGCCAATAAAAGGCATCACCGCAGGCAGAATTTTACAGTCCTCTGGCGTTCGCCCATAGTCGGCAAGCTGGGATTTCACGGCCTGATAGTAGGTTTTCATGCTGGCAGGATCCGGTTGAACCGTGAAGATGACTTCTGCCCAACGTGCTGCAAAGGCTTGGCCTCGTCCCGATGATCCGGCCTGAATAATCACAGGTCTTCCTTGGGGAGATTTGGGAATATTCAACGGTCCTTTGGACTGAAACCAGGAACCAACGTGATCGATATAATGAACTTTGCTGGGATCGGCATAGTGTCCCGTTTGCTGATCGAGCTGGAGCGCATCCGAGTCCCAGCTATTCCAAAGCTTGAAACAAACTTCCACAAACTCATCAGCGCGATCGTAGCGTTGATCATGAGCCAAATGCTGCTCCACTCCAAAATTGCGCGCCTCAGCATCATTCATGGAAGTCACTACATTCCATGCGGCTCGGCCTTGGCTCAGGTGATCGAGGGTGGCGAAAGTACGGGCCACATGATAGGGATGATGGTAGGTGGTCGATCGCGTTGCACCCAGCCCGATCGATTGAGTACAGCCACTCATCAGGGCTAATACGGGAACGGGATCCATTCGCGTGGCATCTTGATCCCCAAACTGCACCCCAACTTCCAGATTCAAGCCATAGCGATCGGAGACGGCCAGACGATCGGCGAAGAACACCAGATCAAACTTGCCGCGCTCCAAAATTTGCCCGATCGATTGATAGAGCTGGGGCTGCAAAAACTCTAACGTTGCTTCTGGATGCCGCCAGAGCGCATGGCTGTGTGCTCCGTTACCGGCAATTAAAAAAGCAGCGAGATGCATCTGCCTCATTACAATTTTTGCTGTAGCAGCATGATGGACTCAATCTAAAATACGGTAAATTGGTCGATTTACCGATGTTTGCATCCTATCACAGAAGCGGCTCAGGCAAAATTAGGGCGATGGTGAATTAAATCTAAAAATTCTTCCCGAACTTTGGAGTCTGACTGAAATACCCCAGCCATTGCGCTCGTAGTGGTCCAGGAACCCGGTTTTTGCACGCCTCGCATGGCCATACACATGTGAGTTGCTTCAATCACAACTGCCACACCCTGTGGCTGCAACACCTGCTCGATCGCATCAGCAATTTGGCGCGTCAACCGTTCCTGCACCTGTAAGCGACGGGCATACATTTCCACAATACGAGCCAATTTACTTAATCCCACTACTTTTTGAGTAGGAATATAGGCCACATGTGCTCTGCCGAAGAAGGGTAATAAGTGATGTTCACAGAGGCTAAACAGATCAATATCCCGCACTAATACCATTTCATGATGGTCTTCATCAAAAACGGCCCCATTCAGCAACTGATCCAATGACTGGTGGTAGCCACTCGTCAGGAATCGCATGGCGTCAGCGACTCGTTTGGGTGTTTTGAGTAGCCCTTGGCGATCGGGATTTTCGCCGAGTCCTAACAGCAAGGTCTGGACCGCATCGGCCATTTCATCGATCGGTTCATCCTGAATTAATGGATGATCGATTTTGGCATCAGCAAATTCATGGTTAGATTCGTCGGCAAATTTCTCAACAACTTGTGCGTCAGTCGGTTCTGTGGCGAGGCTCTGTTGTTCGAGAATTTGTTCTAGAGAAGAGGCGGTTTGAATTAAATGAGCTGTCATGAAGAATTCGTTGAATCAGACTGAAGTGAGTGATTGAAATATGGAAGTTGAACGCAATTGGTTAAATTGCGAGATAAAGGGCGACCGCTGTCTCTTCGATCGCCCGCTTGGATTGTCCTTCAAAATTCACAGGTTGAGATGATCAAGTCGTCACCAAATTAATAATCGAATTCACCTCCTCCTGGAGCTGCAGGAGCGGATTCCTTCGGCTCTGGTTTATCGACGACGATCGCTTCTGTCGTGAGCACCATGCCTGCGATCGAAGCGGCATTTTGGATCGCTGAACGAGTTACTTTTGCTGGATCAACAATCCCTGCATCAAACAAATTGACAAAGTCACCAGTTACGGCATCATAGCCGACGTTGAAGTCCTTTTCTTTGATTCGCTCAGCCACGACCGCACCATTTTGTCCAGCATTCTCAGCAATGCGTTTCAAGGGTGCTGCCAAAGCTCTTGCCACAATCAAGGCTCCAGTCAGTTCTTCACCTGTCAGATTTGCTTTTGCCCATTCCTCTAAAACGGGAGTCAGATGAACTAAGGTGGTGCCGCCGCCTGGAACAATACCCTCTTCAACGGCTGCTCTCGTGGCGTTGATCGCATCTTCTAAGCGTAGTTTCCGGTCTTTCAGTTCAGTTTCCGTTGCCGCACCCACTTTGATCACCGCAACACCACCGGATAATTTCGCTAAGCGCTCTTGCAGTTTTTCCTTATCATAGGAAGATTCCGTTTCTTCAATTTGTCGCTTAATTTGATCGACCCGTGCCTTGACTGCCACTTCATTGCCATCTGCAACAAGCGTAGTACTATCTTTGGTGATCGTCACACGACGTGCTTTACCTAACTGATCCAGCTTGGTGGCATCTATCTTCAGCCCTGCATCTTCTGTAATCAGCTGACCACCCGTGAGAATGGCAATATCTTCCAGAATCGCTTTACGCCGATCGCCAAATCCAGGCGCTTTGACTGCTGCAACATTCAGCACACCGCGCAGTCGATTCACAACTAGCGTGGCCAGCGCTTCTTTCTCAATGTCTTCTGCCAAAATCAGCAACGGTCTGCCAGCTCGCGCCACCTGTTCCAGCACAGGCACCAGATCTTGCACCAGCGTGATCTTCTTGTCGGTAATCAGCAGGAAGGGTTCATCGAGCACTGCTTCCAGCCGTTCAGCATCGGTGGCAAAGTAGGGAGAAATATACCCCTTATCGAAGTTCAACCCTTCGGTGACTTCCAATTCTGTCGTGACAGACTTACCTTCTTCCAGAGAAATCACGCCTTCACGACCGACCTTTTCCAGCGCTTCTGCGATCAGGTCGCCCACTGCTTCGTCATTACCTGCTGAAATCGAGGCCACTTGGGCGATCGCCTTTGAATCCTCAACCGGACGCGCATGTTCTTTGATCTTGTCCACCAAAAGTGTGGTGGCTTTATCAATGCCGCGCTTAATCTGAATGGCGTTCGCTCCAGCAGCAACGTTCCGCAACCCTTCTTTGACGATCGCATGGGCCAGCACGGTTGCGGTGGTTGTGCCATCTCCGGCAGCGTCATTGGTTTTGGATGCAGCTTGTCGAATCAGAGAGACGCCGGTATTTTCAACGTGATCTTCCAGTTCAATTTCTTTGGCGATCGTCACGCCATCATTGACGATTTGAGGCGCACCAAATTTCTTTTCCAGCACAACATTGCGTCCCTTGGGTCCTAAGGTGACGGCAACGGCTTCAGCCAGAATATCGATGCCTTTTTCCAAAGCACGACGCGCATTTTCGTTGTAAATAATTCGCTTAGCCATAATCTCCGATCAATGATGAATGTTGAGTTGTGTCGGTTGAATGTTGAAAAGAGCAGATTTACTGCCTTGAGTTTTGACTGTTTTTTGCTCAAAACTCAAAAAGTCTAAGAGACAATTGCCAGAATATCTTTTTCAGATAGCAGCACATACTCTTCACTGCCTAGCTTGATCTCGGTTCCAGCATATTTGGAATAGAGAACCCTATCACCAACTGCGATATCGATAGCCTGACGAGAGCCATCATCGTTTCGCTTTCCAGGACCGATCGCAACAATATCACCAATTTGTGGCTTTTCCTTTGCTGTATCGGGTAAAAGAATACCTCCTAGCGTTTTTTCCTCAGAGGCACTCACCTTCAGAAAAACGCGATCGCCCAGCGGTTTCACCGTTGATAGATTTAATGTAATAGCGGCCATACAGTATTCTCCAGTGCAACATTCCCAAAACTTAGTTGGCCAAGACGAGCGCCCAATCAGATAAACATCACCTGAACTGGGCAAACCATGGATGATGCCGCTCCAACTCAGAGGTGTGAATAGAACTTTCTTTATCCAACCTCTCCAGCGGTCGGTTCAAGTGATCGATCGATCCATGTTTGTTGGCCATAAATAATACGGTAAATCTATCAAATTACCGTATTTTACATTACGAATCATGTCACACTCTTTGGCAAAGATCAAGTCGATCGAAAAATTTCTGGCGATCGGCTTGATTTATCTACTTGAAGAACTTTAATTCAGCCTATTGATCTTCTGCTAGGTCTATGGCATGATTGGCTTCAGTTAAATCCGGTAAATTGATAGAGTTTACGGATTTAATTTGAGAGGCATACCTATTTCACTTTTTTCGACAGGACGTGAGATAGAATTGTCTCTGTTTCAACTAGATAGATTGTTCTATTTAATTCCCATGACTGAAGTGACTGTTTCGACCCAAAGTGCGCTTCGCCCCGTCAGCAAGACTGGACTGGAAAATTTGGCGACGGCGGCAAAAGCCAATCCCAATGTCGTTAAATCCCTGAAAATCAAAACCGTCTGTGAAGGGCAGTTTCGCAACCTCAACTATGTGCGCGATTTACCTGCCCATGTGATCGATGAGCCGCCCGGTTTACTGGGTCAGGATACAGCTCCCAATCCCTCTGAGGCGGTTTTAGCCGCTCTGGGTTCCTGCCTATCGGTAGGGATTCATGCTAACGCAATTGTGCGGGGAATTACCCTGACTAAATTGGAGCTAGAGCTGGAAGGAGACATTAATATTACGGGCGTTTGGGGCATTGGCGATCTGACCGAAAAGCGCTTGGGATTTACTGACATCCGGGTGAAAGTTGATCTGGAAGGAGACGCTAGCCGAGGAGAGTTAGATGATTTGGTTGCCCATGCCAATTTGTGGTCCCCGGTGGCGAATACACTTCGTAATCCGGTGAACGTTGCAGTAACGTTAGCAGAGTGATTTTTAGAACTGGACTCAGCACTTTGACTCTCTAGTTTCAGGCTGAGTTTGGTTCCTAAACAGTATTTCCTTATTTTTGAGAGCATGACTTATGCAGATTGCTTCAACAGTGTTGGATAGGCAAGAAAGTCACTCATCTCGTTTGACTGAACAGCCGCCGATCGCGCCTGTGATTCCTGAATTGAAAGCGGCGATCGCCCAAAATCTGGTGCCTCAGATCCAGCAAATTGATCAAGCCGGGATATATCCACGGGAATGGATGCAGCAAGTTGGTGCGATCGGTGGATTTGGTCAGGCGGTATCTCCAGAATATGGTGGATATGGCCAAGGATTGGGAGCAGCGATCCAGGTGATTGAAGCGATTTCTGCGGAATGCCTCTGTACAGGATTTGTTACCTGGTGTCAGATTGCCTGTACCTGGTATTTGCAAAATAGCGAGAATGCCTATCTCAAAACCCAGGTATTACCTCAGGTGGCCTCTGGGAAAACGCTGGGTGGAACAGGATTATCCAATCCGATGAAGCATTTTGCCAATATTGAGAAGATTGCGCTGATGGCTGAACGGCGATCGGGTGGCTATGTGTTGAATGGCTTACTGCCCTGGGTTTCCAATCTCGGCGCGGGGCATCTGTTTGGTATTGCCGCCAGGTTGGCAAACAGCGAGGATTACCTGATGGCGATCGTTTCTGACCAGTTTGCTGGATTGTCGCTGCGGCAGAATGCCCACTTTATCGCGTTGGAAGGGAGTGCCACCTATAGCTGTGTGTTTCAGGATGTCTTTGTCGCGGATGAGTGGATTTTGGCGGCCCCCTGTGAAGACTATGTGCAGCGCATTCGGCCTGGGTTTATTTTGACGCAGGTGGGGATGGGCTTGGGACTGATCGCAGATTGTATCCAGATCATGGAACGCTACCGATCCCGTTTAGGCCATGTGAATGGTTTCCTGGATGATCAAGTAGAAGATTTGGCTGCAGAACTGGCAAGTGCTCGCCTTAAAACATACGCTTTGGCCAATCAGTTGAGTCAGCCAGATGTGCAGCCCACTCCAGACTTGCTCAAAGAAGTGATTCAAGTCCGAATTGCCGGATCGGAACTTTCCCTGAAGGCGGCCAATGCAGCAATGTTACATGCAGGCGCGCGAGCTTATTTACAGGGTTCTAAACCAGCCAGACGGTTACGCGAAGCCTATTTTATTGCGATCGTCACTCCGGCTATCAAACAACTCAAAAAGATGCTGCACCAATTAGAAGAAATTGGAAGTTGACAAGGTTCTGAATTTATATACTTATGAACGTCTTAGGTTTACACAATGAATCAGCCTTTGACTACATCTTCAACCGATAACCCCTTGCAAGCGACAAGCATTCCCCTGCTTGCCGTGCAGAATTTGCAAAAGCGGTATAAAACCCGGCAAGGCACTTTAACGGCATTTGACGGTATCGATCTACAGGTTCAAACTGGCGAGGTCGTTTGCTTGCTGGGTGCGAGTGGCTGCGGCAAATCATCGCTGCTGGCGACAATCGCAGGGTTGCAAAGTGCTGATCGCGGTGAAGTCTATTTGCAAGGTCGTTCGGTTCGCCAAAGCCAACCTCAAGTTGGAGTCGTATTTCAAGATCCCTGTTTGTTGCCCTGGTTAACGGTGGCCCAAAATATTGCGTTTGGACTGAAACTCAAGCACATGCCGTCGCTGACCAGGCCGGAATTGCGATCGCGGATTGCCGCAGCCATTGATCAAGTGGGATTACAGGGATTTGAACAAAGCTATCCCCATCAACTTTCAGGTGGAATGGCCCAGAGAGCTGCCTTAGCCAGAACATTAGCCCGCCGTCCTCAGCTATTGCTGCTGGATGAACCGTTCAGTGCGTTAGATGCGATTACGCGACTGGATATGCAAACGCTCTTACTTCGGATTATTGCTCAACAGCAAACCACCGTTTTAATGGTGACGCATGATATTGATGAGGCGCTGTTACTGGGCGATCGCGTCGTACTCATGGCTCGCCACCCTGGCCGGATTTATCAGGAATGGCAAATCACTCAACCCAAACCACGTTTGGCCCATAGCTTGACTGAAACTCGATGCGCCATTTTGGATGCTCTATCGACGGTCATGACCCTGCCGACCTAACTTTCTCACAGCTTCATAGGAGATCAAAAATGAGTTGGAATCATGTTTGCGCTTGCTGCGGCATGTCGCGGCGCGATTTTTTGAAAATGACGAGTCTCTTTTCCACCTCTTTGGGATTAACGCTTGCTGCGGGGGGCTGCCAGTCAGGCACACCTCAAGCCAGCAATAGTCCCAGCCCCAGCTCTAGCCCCAGTCCCAGTCCCGTTAATAGCTCCAAGGTAGACCAGCCGGTCAAAATTGGTTATCTTCCTATCACCGATGCATCTCCTTTGCTGATCGCTCACGCCAAGAAGTTGTATGAGGCCGAAGGGTTAACCGCCGAAGCACCGCGCCTATTTCGCTCCTGGGCACAGGTGATAGAAGCCTTTGTGGCACGTCAAGTAAATGTGGTGCATGTGTTGTCCCCCATCACGGTTTCTCTGCGCTATGGCCGCAAATTCCCGGCTAAAGTGGTGGCCTGGAACCATGTGAATGGATCGGCGCTGACGGTGTTGCCAGAAATCGAAACCCCCAGAGACTTGGGTGGAAAAACGATCGCCGTTCCTTTCTGGTATTCCATCCATAATATTGTTTTACAGCAAGTTCTGAAACAACAGGGATTGACGGTGGTTCGCAAACCCAAAGATGCGGCGGTAAATCCGAATGAGGTCAATTTGGTCGTTCTGCCGCCGCCGGACATGGTGTCTGCTCTGGCCAACCAGTCGATCGGCGGCTACATTGTGGCAGAGCCGTTTAATGCTGCTGCTGAAAATTTGAAAAAAGGCAAGATCCTCCGATTTACAGGAGATGTCTGGAAAGATCACGCCTGCTGTGTCGTATTTCTGCATGAGGACGATATCAATCAGCGCAAAGAATGGACGCAGGGTGTTGTGAATGCGATCGTGAAAGCGCAAGCCTGGATTCGAGATAACCGAGAAGAAACAGCGGAGATTTTGTCAAAAGAAGGTACTGGTAAATATACTCCCCATCCTTTACCTGCACTCAAGCGCACCCTGACCTATTACGACACTGACTTCTATGGAAAACAGGGCGCAATTCAACATGCAGATTGGGGCATTAAACGGATCGACTTCCAACCCTACCCATTTCCTTCCTATACTGAGGAACTGGTGCGCTTGTTGAAAGACACGCAGGTTGAGGGAGATACCGCTTTCTTGCAGGGACTCGATCCGACGAATGTGGCGCAAGATCTTGTGGATGATTCATTCGTTAAGCAAGCACTGCAATCTGTTGGTGGACTCAAAACCTTTGGATTGGAAGAGAACTTTACTCGATCGGAGAAGATCGTCGTTTGAACCATTGTTGAGACTTATTCTGGTAATTCCGATAGTCATGTCTTCTACTCTCCCCTCTTCATCCGTGCTGCGATTTAAGTTGCCATTACCGCTATGGGGACTTATGGGTGGGTTAGGCCTATGGTGGCTGTTTACAACGCCGCTCTGGCATACCGATCCGATCGTGGCTGACTTTTCACCAGAACGAACGATCGCAGCATTAGTCCAATTGTTTAGTCATGGTGTTATCTTTCCCCATATCACCACCAGTTTACGACGAGTGTTTGTTGGGTTATTCGCAGCATTGGTGATTGGAGTGCCATTGGGTGTGCTGTTGGGGCTATCTCGTCCTCTAGAACAGGCCACTTCTGCCCTGTTTCAGTTCATTCGAATGATTTCCCCCTTATCCTGGATGCCGCTAGCAGTCATGGCTTTGGGCATTGGCGATCTGCCGGTTTATTTCTTGCTGACGGTTGCAGCTATCTGGCCTTTCATCCTGAATACTTCGGCGGGTGTGGTAGCGGTTAACCCCCGCTGGCTGCTCCTGTCCCGTAGTCTTTGTGCAACAAGGTGGGAAACAATTAGCCAGGTAATTATTCCAGCGATCGTTCCTCATTTGCTGACGGGAATGCGATTAGCGATCGGCATTATTTGGATTGTGCTGGTTCCTGCCGAAATGTTGGGGGTTAGCGCTGGTTTGGGCTACTACATTCTGGACACGCGCGATCGGTTGGCCTATTCGGAACTAATGGCTGTAATTTTGATCATTGGTCTGATCGGCTATGGATTAGACAGCGTGTTGCGATTTGCTTACCAGCGGTGGACTCACCAAGGTTAAGTGGATAGCTTTTGTCTGTGCAGGAGCCAATTGAAACCATGATTCAGTTTATGATGAAATGAAAGCCTCAGGAGATTGCAAATTCAAAACAGGGTTGCCGATCCGCCCGCAGATGAATCGCGGGCTATGGGAGCAACTGCACTAAAGTGCACTGGAAGCTGTTTTCCACATTGAGTCCGGTTTAGCGGACTTCTTCGATTAGCCCGCCGTTTACGTGCGGGCGAGATAAAAACGAAGCTACCAACACCAATTTGCAATCCATTGAGGCTGCGATAGACAAAACTGCCGTCAAGAAATCTGTGTTGTTGAGGAGCCACCCATTCATGGTTAATCTTAAACGGACGCGTGAGGAGGTACTATCAACCGTTTTAGATTTGATTCACCAGCAAGGATTTCACTCAACTGGATTGAAAGAGCTACTCGCCCATAGCGGCATTTCCTCTGGCAGTTTTTACAACTATTTTGCCTCAAAGGATGAACTCGCCCATGCCTTGATCGACTTTAAGTGGAATCAGCTTAAGTCGGTGCTGTTTAGTGTGACCCACCCTGATCCGATCGCCCAACTCTTTCAGATGCTCGATCGGTTGGAAGCGATTCATCAAGCTGAAGATCCTTGTGCTGGGTGTTTTTTGGGCAACTTAATCGTCGAACTCGTCGAACATAATCCCGAATTTCGTCCACATTTGATTCAGGTCTTTGATGAATGGCAACAAGAACTGGCCCGGTTGCTCTGGGCAGGTCGTTCCCAATTGAAACCAGAAATTGATCCCGATCGGCTAGCTCAGCAGTTATTGAGTGCGATCGAAGGTGCTTTATTGCTGGGTCGCCTATACAACAATCCAGAACGCCTGCAACATTGTGTGGATGGGTGTCGTTATTTATTGCGATCGGTTTTGCGATCGGCCTGAAATAAACTCTTGCTGTACGATTAGAGAAATAGGAACTGCACAATGATGAAGCTATACGCACTTGTTTTCCTGGCTTCTTGATCGCTTCATTGCCTTTCATCACGGGAGAAATAATTTCATGCAAAAGATCGCATTAATTGTTGGAGCAGGCAGTGGACTCAGCGCTTCCCTGGCTCGTTTGTTTGCTTCCGAAGGCATTACGGTTGCGCTAGCTGCCAGACAGATCGACAAGTTGAATGACTTGTGTGAAGAAATTGGCGCGACCAGTTTTGCCACAGATGCCTCTCAACCCGATGAGGTGAACCAGCTTTTTGCCGATGTTGAACAACAAATTGGTATTCCCACTATTGTGGTGTACAATCCCAGTTGGCGGATTCGCGGTCCTTTGATTGAACTCGATCCAGCAGAGGTTGCGAAAACGCTAGAAATTTCGGCCTATGGTGGTTTTTTAGTGGCACAGGCTGCGGCTAAACGGATGCTGCAAGTGGGAGAGGGAGCCATTCTGTTTACCGGAGCCTCTGCGAGTGTTAAAGGCTATGCTCAGTCAGCCCCCTTTGCAATGGGTAAATTTGCCTTGCGGGGATTAGCTCAAAGCATTGCCCGCGAACTGGCCCCTAAAAATATTCATGTTGCTCATTTCGTGATCGATGGAGCCATTCGATCTGCGACTCGTCAGGAATCCCCCGATCGTCCAGATAGTTTTTTAGATCCAGATGCGATCGCCCAAACCTACCTGAATATCCTGCGTCAACCCCGAAATGCCTGGACTTGGGAGGTTGAACTACGGCCTTGGGTAGAACCGTTTTAGGATCGCGATTTTGATTTTTGTGTATAGGTTGAATTGCATGAGCAATATGAGTGATCAGACATCAACGATTTCTACGCTGGTTGCTCAGTTTCCGATATCGATGAGCATCCAGAATAACTTGGATGGTAAGTGTCTATTTTCAAAACGAAACGTAGCTTCACCGATAGCGAAGCCAATATTCAGGATTTGGAGTAGCTTGATTGGAGTTTAGGCACTCGACAACGCATTGGTTTGAGTCATACCTGCCAGTTCTATTTGAAATCGGGAGAGTCCGAGTTGCGTCCACTGCGCTAATTCCTCAAGGAGATGCTCCAACGTAAACCCCTCAAAGCGAGTGTTGAGGGTGGCGAGGACACTCATGATAATGCTGCGACGCTCAGCACCAGCTTGTGTTTTACTGGTACGCCCCCCTTTACGAACTTCAGCTTCGTGGCGCAAATTGCGCTCAGAGCGATTATTGGT
>LUGL01000091.1 GCA_002796835.1 Elainella saxicola E1
ACTTGTATTTGTCTAAAACTCAGGTAACAGACCTATCAGCTTTGAGCGGACTAACTCAGCTCACTTACTTGAATTTGTCTGAAACTCAGGTAACAGACCTATCAGCTTTGGGCGGACTAACTCAGCTCACTTACTTGGATTTGTCTGAAACTCAGGTAACAGACCTATCAGCTTTGAGCGGACTAACTCAGCTCACTCGACTACTTTTATCTACAACTCAGCCAACAGATGTGTCATGTCTAAAGCATTTACAAGCCCATCTCAGAATTTTCGGATTAGGATCACGGGATTAAGCAATAGGAATAACACTAAAATTAAAAACTTTAGCTGCCTGTGAATGGCGATTTATTAAGCTTTTTATAAAAACGAATATTCAACTGGTAAAAATATCTATGAGATATACATAAAAATATATTGATCGTGAAAAGCAAGAATAATATCATGAGCAATTAGATCGTCACACAAATGATTGAAAGAGTAAATAATTTATCAAACAATCTTCAGCAACAAGCTCTTGCTCTTGTGCTTACTTTGCGAGAAGAGCATTTGCAAGCTTCTGGCAATGCCTGGGATGCACTAAGATCTCTCACTGGAACTGTGGAAGCTCCTGTCGATTGGTCAACCGAACACGATCATTACCTCTACGGCACCCCCAAACATCAGGAACCTAAATTATGATGGGCGCATTTCGTTCAGGCAGGTTTTCGTGCTCTGATGCTAGATAGCCCATAGAAGAGGACGATCGCCCTTGCTACAATTCAGGTATCCCTAATCTTCAGAAGAGAAAATCATGAAGCAACTTACCCGCATCACCATTAATCCAGAAGTGATGGGAGGCAAACCTTGCATTCGAGGAATGCGGGTTACTGTTGGCATGGTTCTAGGACTCATGGCATCCGGGCATTCCACCGAGGAAATTTTGCAAGCCTATCCTTACCTGGAAGCCGAAGACTTAAGAGAATCATTAGCCTATGCCGCATGGCGAGTTGAGGAGATCGAGGTTCCCTTAAGCGCATCATGAAAATATTGATTGATATGAACCTCTCTCCACTTTGGGTCAATACATTCGCTAAGCACATGTTGGATGGTCCATGAAGTGAGAAATAGCGATCGCCCGAAAACCCACTAAAACGCATCTCCCGTCTAGAACGGCTGGTAGTAATTCTGGACACACCACCGCCCGTGCGATCGAATCAGTCAGGTTAAAATAAAACATGATTGACCACTCAAATCAGTCATGCCTTTTCTACTCTGCTGGGTCAACCTTGAGCACAAGGGAGGTTGCGAATGGTTCAAGTGCCGCAAAAAACAATCACGCTAGAGGAGTTTCTCAAGTTACCAGAGACGAAACCCGCAAGCGAATATATTGATGGGCATGCCATTCAAAAACCAATGCCACAAGGGAAACACAGTACTATCCAGGGTGAGTTGATAACAGCCATCAACGCGGTGGTTAAAAAGCAACGAATTGCTCACGCTTTTCCAGAATTACGCTGTACCTTTGGTGGTCGATCGATTGTTCCTGATGTTGCTGTCTTTGCCTGGAATCGAATTCCGGTTGATGACAATGGCGACATTGCCAACGTCTTCCCAATTCACCCCGATTGGACGATCGAAATCTTGTCTCCAGACCAAAGCCCGACAAAAGTGACGGGGAGTATTCTGCATTGCCTAAAGCACGGATGTCAGATGGGCTGGCTGATTGATCCAGAGGAGAAGTCACTCCTCATTTACCCATCCGGACAACAACCTGAGTTTTTACAGGAATCCCACGAACTATTACCCGTTCCAACTTTAGCTAGCGATTTGCAATTAACGGTAGGAGAGATTTTTGGCTGGTTAAAGCTGTAAATCTCATACACCTGCCTCATCTGGATAGAAATAGAATTGCTGTGGTTACAAGGACTTTTGACTAGAAGAAACTCCCTGTTTCGAAAAACCCGTCAATTTCTGCGCTGCAAAATCCCAAAAAACGATCGATTCATCAGACGATCGCAAGACCAACTGCGAATGGGCCTGGACTTCTCCAACTTCTGCACACACTAAATTCTGCCGTTGAAACTGGGATTGCACCGTGGCAGCCTGCTCTGGTCGAACGCTCAGCAAAAAGCCATAGCTGGGAAAGCTAATCAACCAGCGATCGAGCGATAGTTCAGTCGGGCAGGGAATGCGATCGAGATTGAGAACGGCACCGCAGCCAGAGGTTTCCAGCAGCATTAACAGCGTGCCGATGATGCCGCCCATGCTGATATCTTTGCCTGTGTCACACTGACCCGTTTCAGCCAGATAGGGCAAGATGGCTAGATTCTCGCGAAGCTGCATTGGATCGGCAGTTGTGGCCGCATCCCAAAACGGATATTTTGGATGAGGTTTACCGCGTAGATCGATCGCGACCAATAACCGATCGCCCGGTCGCGCATTAAAACTGGTGATTAAATGGTTAGCTCGGCCCAGGATTGCTACCGACAGCGCATTGTAAGGACTATGGCAGTTGGTGTGGCCACCGACGATCGGCACATTAAACGCCTGAGCTGCGGCTTTCATACCGTCCCATAATAACTGCGTATCGGTTGTATTTTGGCTCCACAGGGCATCGACAACGGCGATCGGTCGGCCTCCCATCGCATAAATATCGCTAACGTTCACCATAATGGCGGACCATCCGGCAAACCAGGGTTCCGTTTCGACCAGCAAAGGCCACATTCCTTCTGCTGCCAGCAGCAAATAGCCCTCACTATCGGGAATTGCCGCACAGTCATCACCCAGCAAAATGTCACCCTTGGATAAAGTCGAAGCCACCCGCGATCCTAAGGTTTGCGAGGCAGTTTGAATGTCCTGCTTTTGCAGCCAGCTCAGCGATTGTTGAAGTTGGGCGGTCAGACTAGCCAACATTAAGACGCCTCTCTGGTTTGGCGAAGAACAGGACGCAGTTCATTGCCTGCTGGATAAAAATTTAGATCCGCCTGCATCAAGTGGTGAGGCCGATCGCAAATCGTGATTTCTTCCAAAGATTCCCAGTGCAGCCGCTGAAAGAACCGCACATTTTGTAATTGAACGGTGGCCAGAAATCGATCGCAGCCCCAGGTATTGGCAGTCGTGACAGCTTTGTAAATCAAGCCTTTGCCGATTTGCCAACCTTTGCGGTAATCCGGATGCGTGCCCAATCTGCCGCCATACCAGAGTCCAGGTTCCGACTCATAGATGCGAACGACACCTACGATCGGCTGAGTTGCCACAGTTTGATCGATCGCCACGATCGGATAGGCATATTGATCGATCTCATCCACATCAGAGGTGGGAAATAGCCCCTGTTCCTGACAAAAAATTAACTGCCGCAGATTAAAGTAAGCCTCGATTTCAGGGGCAGCAACCGCTAATTCAAAACGATACGGTCGATCGGTCATCGTTGAATCATTCCTATTCAAAATTAGCAAGGGCTGAGCAGGCCCCACATTTGGCGCATCCTGCTTTGATCTCGGCAGAAGACATTCCCGATCGCTTCAACATTCCTCCTACTTTTTCATAGAGCGTAAACATGAATTCACTCTTCGGAGCGGGATGATTCGCCAGCGGTGTTCCCGTAATCGGTACGAAAGGTACCACAAATGGATAGACTCCCATTTGAATCAATCGATCGCTCATATCCAACAGCGTTTCTAAGCTATCTCCTAGACCTGCTAGCAGATAGGTACTAACCTGTCCCCACCCAAACACCTGCACTGCGGCTTCAAATGCCTGGAAATAGTAATCTAGTGGCACAGAAGCCTTACCCGGCATGATTTTTGCCCGCACTTGTGGATCTGCCGCTTCCAGATGCATTCCCAAACTGTCTACGCCTGCGGCCTTCATTCGATCGAACCAGATGAAATCGTCCGGCGGTTCGCATTGCGCTTGAATCGGCAAATCGACTTTGGCTTTAATCGCTTTCGCACATTCGGTTAAATAGGCCGAGCCGCGATCGCTGGTATTTGGTGTTCCCGTGGTCATCACCAAATGTTTCACGCCGTCCAGCCGCACTGCTGCTTCTGCCACTTCAGCCAATTGAGCAGGTGTTTTGCGAGCAATGGTACGACCGGCTTCCAGCGATTGACCGATCGCACAAAACTGACAGGATGTGGCGGCATCGTTATAGCGCATGCAGGTTTGCAGCACCGTGGTTGCCAACACATCGCGGCTGTGCAGCAGGGCAATTTTCCAATAGGGAATGCCGTCTGCTGTGCTTAGACTATAGAACTTGGGTTGTTCTGGAAAATGGATTTCTGAAATCGCTTCTCCATCCCGTTCCAATACTAAAGGTTCGATCGGTGAATGCTCCAAAAGCGCAACCGACGAATTTCGAGTGACCGTATAGGGAGATTCAGCAGCAGAACTATTGAAAATGGGCACCATCACGGTCGTTCCTTCAATGATCACGGCTTTGTGATCGGATGGACCTGCGCCACCTTTTCGTCCAGAGGCTCCTTGCTCATCGGTAATCAACTTCAACCCGTGCGATTGAAGCTCGGTAATTAATTGCTGTTTATTCATAGTGTAGGAGCATCGCTAATCTTGAGATCATGTCGCTGCCGAATTGACTGAAGCATCCTATCGAATTGCTTGGATATTGCCGATTGGGTTGGGGCACAGCATGCTGTGCCCGTACAGGATATTGAATTTCGCGAGCGATTGAATTCCTGGCTCTAAGCATCGATCGCAAGTGGTGAATCAGGGAACGTTGGCAGCATTGCCGCATTCATTTTTTCAGCCTGATCGGCAGCATTCACACTCGAATCATTGATCAAGGTCCGGGCATCTCGATTGATTTGAAGTTGCAGCAAATCTGGACGCGAGTAATGGCCGACTGAATCCATCATGCGTTTCCGCTTGGTGATCAGGGAAAAGTCCAGATCGGCGATCGCCATTCCTTCGCCTTCCGTGATCGGGGGACAGAGGTGATTGCCTTCGGGACCAATAATGGCCGTATTACAACCGCCGCTCAAAACGCGCTGCAATTTCTCATCAGAGGTGATTTGCTGCACCTGTTCGGGCGATAACCATCCGGTGGAATTCACGACAAAACAGCCGGACTCCAGCGCATGGTGGCGAATCGTGACCTCAATTTGATCGGTAAAAATCTGGCCGACCAAAGAACCGGGAAATTGGGCGCAGTGAATTTGTTCATGCTGCGCCATTAATGCAAACCGGGCCAGCGGATTGTAATGTTCCCAGCAGGCCAATGAGCCAACTTTACCGACTGCTGTATCTAACACTTTCAGTCCCGATCCATCCCCCTGCCCCCAAACCATGCGCTCATGATAGGTGGGCGTAATCTTGCGGCGTTTCAGCAACAATGTCCCATCTGCGTCAAAAATCAGCTGCGTGTTGTATAGCGATCCATTCTCCCGCTCATTCACCCCTAAGACCACCACCATGCCATAGGAACGAGCCGCCCGACTGACCGCATCCGTAACTGGACCGGGCACTGTCACCGCTTCCTCATATAGCCGCATATGCTCTTTGCCCATCAAAACGGGCGGTTGCACAAACGAAAAATAGGGGTAATAGGGAATGAAGGTTTCTGGAAAAACAATCAGCTGCACACCTGACTGGGCCGCTTGAGCGATCGCCTGCAACACTTTTTCGGTGGTGCCATCGCGACTAAACAAAACGGGGCTAAGCTGGACTGCTGCTGCGCGAATGGTTCGTGAGTAATCCATAAATTTGATTCCTCAAAGTCCCCCAGAATTGGGGGATTTAGGGGGCCAGAAAGACTATCGATCGATTCGTGAGATAGGTTTGGATAACTAAGAGATTACAAAGTCCAGGTATCGAGAATGAATGCGCCATCTTTACGATGCAGCAAAATCAAATCCAACACATCTAAGGGATTAATGGGGCGAATGCCAGGAATCAGCGAAGGTTCACCATGGCCATAAAGCGCTTGCAGCGCAAAACGACAGGCATAGACCTTGCCCCCTTCAGCCATAAATTTGGTGATCTGATCATTGAAATTCTGGTGGCCAGGAAACGCAGAATCTCCAAGCTTGGGAAAACCGCGCTGCACACCCAGCGTCACACCCGGACCATAGAGCAGCACCGAGGTTTCAAAGCCTTTGCGCTGCAGACGGGTAGCTTGCAGCAAATTCACAAAACCGATCGATCCTTCAAACGCAACGGTATGGAAAGTGACGAGTGCCTTCTCACCCGGTTCCGCCTTGACATCGGGAAATACTTTCTCTTCGTAGTCAACTAGAAAATCGCCAGTTTGATGAGCGGGAGCGGTTACTTCAGGCATGACTTTCTCCTTAAAACGTGTTGCAAGATTACGAGTTTGCAGAATGTAAAGTTTGTATCTCTGACTACGGAATTGCGAAATCTAGCGATAAGCATAGGGGACAGCAGCGTAACCCAAAAATGTCAAATTTGACGGCTTGTCTTACCTGACGATTTCGATAGGTTGAGAGATACAATATGAATTCTGTAGCGAATACTACGAACCTAACAGAAATTCATTCACAATACTCCAGGCGTTGGTGTGGACCGTTCTCGTGCGAGCCACAATGTAATCAGCCAGATAGTTGGCATCTCTGGCAATCCCGGAGAATCGACCTGAACCCCAGGTGTAGAGCCAGGGTAGCCCCAAGAAATAGAGGCCGCGCACACCAGTCACTCCTCGTTCATGGCCGGGATAACCTTTGCCGTCAAAGACCGGCACTTCGATCCAGCTAAAATCAGATTCGTAGCCCGTACACCAAATTACGGCTCCAATATTCGTCTGCTGATAATCCAGGGCCAGCACCGCTTCAGTTGGCTCCCAGATAGGCTGATATTCCGGCTCAACTGGGGCATCGATCTGATGTTTAGCAATAAATTTATCGATCGTCTGCTTGATACTTTCGGCCACTGCATCAGCCTGATCGAGGTTTTGCTTCAAATCATTGTGGAATTCCAGGATGTTGCCGCTCACCTGCTTTAATCGGCCATGCAGCTGCATCCCTTCCAGGGCAAACTGCCGCAAATCAATTTCACGACCTCCATCTCGTCCCGTTACGTAGTGATTGGCTTTAGTGCGGACCTTTTCCTTCTGGGGATGCTCATCGATCGACAGATCGTAATACCCCATTTGATCCAGCCAATCCACCACATCTTTGCCGCGATAGCGTCGGGGCGATCGGGGTGCGCCACCCACACAGAGATGGACTTGTTTTCCAGCAAGGTGTAAATCTTCAGCAATTTGGCAGCCTGACTGTCCCGTACCAACGACTAAGACACTGCGATCGCCTACCTGTTCAGGATTTCGATATTCCGACGAATGTAGCTGCAAAATAGATTCTGGCAGTCGTTCGGCAATTCTAGGAATTTTTGGTTTGTGATAGCCTCCAGCCGCAATCACTACCTGATTCGCAGTATAGTCCCCGATCGAAGTGGCGACCTCAAACACTTCCAGTTCCTCACTCAGGCGGACGCTCAACACCTCCACACCTTCTTTGATGGGGGGATTGAATGAGGCAGCGTATGCCTCGATATACTGAACGATCTCGTCTTTTTTCATGAATCCTTGCGGATCATTGCCCGGATAAGGATAGCCAGGGAGTTGGCATTGCCAATTTGGCGTCACGAGACAAAACGAATCCCATCGTTTAGAGCGCCAAGCATACCCAATTTGATGCTTCTCGAAAATTAGGTGATCAATTCCTCTTTCGCGCAAGGCATAACTTATGGATAGCCCAGCTTGGCCACCGCCAACAATAATGACTGAGAAGTGATTCGTCATAATCTGGTTTCACCTGCATCGAAACGTGCTGCCAGATTATGAGGGGAAAGAAACTGTGTTCTGTGCTGAACATTACAAAAAGCTTAAGCCTATCCTTATCGATAGGTCGAGATGAGATGAAGTCTATTCAGGTGACATCTCAGGCGACATCTCTAAATCCATCCGTTTAAAATTGCCTGATGAATTGCCTGGTAGCGAGTGCGTACTTTCAGTTTGGTCAACACGTTATTCATATGAAATTTGACAGTGCTTTCGCTAATAATTAAATGCTCAGCAATGTCGCGATCGCGATATCCCTGCGTTAGCAAAACCAGAACTTCTAACTCCCGCTCTGAGAGTACCTGGCCTGAAGGCTCCGATTCCACCCCCCATTGCTGATCTTGCATGACTGTCGCCACCACTTCCTGCAACTGCGCTGGATCGATCGACAAATCCACTTTAGCCTGAACCCCTTTAGGGACTGCCTGGTTTCCCTGCTGAATCCAGATCACCCGTTTTGCAGCAGCGGCTTGAACCGGATCATCTGTGAATAAAACAACGTCGATATCGTCAGTAGGGCAAATCGTAAACCCTGCCGAAACAGCCAGGTGGATAAAGGCACATTGCAGCAAGGGCAAACGGCAACGAATTCTTAGGGCCTGATTAGAGCGATCGCGTCCGTAAGGCAGTTCGACCATCACCTGAAGCGCTCGTTGATCGGGGCTAATTTGAGTTTGCAAGACTCCACCTAACCCAGAAACAGTGGGCAACAGTTCACAAGAGAGAGAGTCCATCCAGTGCGTCGCGATCGAACTAGCTGCCAGAGTGGGCACGAGCGCTTCCAGCACCACTGATTCTTCCCCATAGCTGAGGCGACAAGACGCCCGCCCCATTTGATTCAGCAACTCAGCCGCCTTCAGAAAAACATAGACCACAGTCAAGCTGAGCGGTCTTTCCGTTCCAACCAGCGTCAAGCGAGTGGTGCTAAGCATGCTAACTAGCTGTTCTGAGAGGGGCAGATCGCTAAAAATCGGACGATGGTTAGTCACTTGCCAGAGGCGCTTTTCACTTTGGTAGCGTACGGCGGTATCTAGAACGATCGCCACTGTAGTGCAAAGCGTCTGCAACACCTCCAGAAATTCCGGCTCCATCGCATGATGGCTGAAGGTGGCCAGCACGCCCACCACCTGATCTTTAATTGCCAGAGGATAACCCGCAAATCCCCGAATATCATTGGCAATTGCCCAATCTCGATTCCCCACCCAGGATTCCGCCGCCAAATTATTGCTGAGAAAAGACACACGATTTTGAGCAATCTTGCCCACTTTATAAGCGCCCAGGGGAATGCGACCAAAAAAACCGTCCGTGTGGGTATACATTCCTGCCGAGGCCACCAGTTTAAGAATTGTCTGATCCGGCTCTAGCAACCAAATGCGAGCAAAGGCAACGCCAAATTTTTCGACTAATCCCTGCGTCACCTGCTGCGCGATCGTCTCCGGCTCTAAACAGCCAGAAAAACCTTGCACGATCTCGTTCGCCTGTTGCAAATCAAACAGGATACGCGGTAGGTTGAGAGATCCTGTCAGAGAGTCAGGCATGAGAAAAGCCGATCGAGTCCATAACTCAATTGAGACGCAGATACAAGCCTAATTTTGTATTTGAATTGACGGAAATCTAGGTTCACTCTGAACAGAGGAAGAACTTAGCTCAAACCAAACGGCTCGATCAAACCCTCCCATTACGTCCCGCTTTTGTCATCCACCCAATGGATGGAATTTATTCGGGTAATTGATAGACCTGAACGCTCTCTTGTTCATTCGGATCATTGCGGGCCACAATCGCGATCGCCGCTTCGGTATCGCTGAGATTATGGGGCTGATGTGGTACACCTGCTGGAATGAAGATAAAGTCACCCATTTCGTTGATTACAGATTGCTTGAGACCGGGACCATATTTTGTTTCTACCTTGCCCTTCAGCAAGTAAATTGCCGTTTCAAATCCCTTGTGAAAATGGGGTTCAGCCTTTGCCCCCGGTGGAATGATCACCATATTCATCGAGATGCCTTGTGCCCCTGTCGTCGCCTCCGAAATCCCCACATAGTTTGGCAACTTTTGCAGGGTGTCAGTTGTCATGTTGGGCCGGACCGTCACGATTTCATCGGTTGAAATTTCATCCATGCTGAGTTTCCTCTGTTTACTATTAGAGCGAGTCTGATAGCTGATGCGATAGCCAACGCAAGCAATTTGAATCTGTAATTTTTAATTCATCCATCTACAAGATTTCGCTGCTCACTTTGCGCTGCTTATTTAATAGTTATAGTGCTCTGTTGCGAAGCTTGTCAGTAATCGCCTGGATCCATCTTCACGCCTTCTCGATTTTGGTCCCTTCCACAAAAAACCTCCATAAGCATGGGAGCGGGTGACTTTGCTCAACAGGACAGGCTTTTAGAGATCGATCCAGTGGCTAAAAGTAGCGGCCTGCCCCGCATAGTGATTGTGTCGATCGATCAAATTCCAAACGATCGCCTGTTCAATTCGAAAGCGTTTGCCCTGTTTAGAAATGCGGACGCCAGCATAATTTTCGATAAACCCCTGCGCTGCAACGGTGGCCAACAGTCGGGTGCGCTCCTCTCGATCGGGCAGTTCTGCTGATTTGCGAGAAGGCAGGGTCGTCAATTCTTCCCAGGTCATTTCGAACAGGGTTTGGGCCGCTTTGTTGCCGTAGTTGAAGATGGGGTCGCTTGAAGTATCGTGAGAAACCACAATAAAAGGCGCATTGTAAATCGTTTTGGCAACCTCAATGTCATCGAGTGTCGAATCAATCAACGATCGGCCTAAATAATGTCGAAAACTGTGGCACAGCAGATTGACATGTTCAATCAAATACCAGTTTTGCTCACTCGGCTCGGGAAAGATTGGCATTTTTCACAGGTTTGAACGCATCAATCACAAAAATAGCTGAAAGCCAAGAAAAAAGAGATGCAATTATTGCCAATCAATTTATTTCAATGGTTTCTATCCAAGCACTGCTCTGCCCCAAAAATGAAAAGATTTTTAATCAGTTTAAATTGGGGGATACCGATCGAACCAAAACAGCTTTATGTAGCGTAATTCGCTTGAATTGAAACAGATTTGTATGCCATTCTTAAGGACAGGCTGAATTCAAAGTATACCGATCGTTCGCTCTGTCGAGGCTATCTTCAAACCCAGTTTTATATTGTGCTGAGCTCGGAAGTAAGCCGCTGCCCCTAAACGGTTTGAATCGGAGTTCTATGAAAATCTCGTCTTATCAGCAGTATTATGTTCGCAAAGTTCTGTGCCGCTATGCCAATCAATTTCACTATCCAGTTTCTGGGATTGGGCTTCAGCCATGTTTGCAATTAGAAATTAATTCATTATTAAAGCAGCTCTATCCCATAGAGTCTGATTTATATCCCAAAATTTATGAATTGGAAAAATTGATTGATTTACACCATAAAGCTTCTAGAGCGATTCTTGCTTTTCCAAATATTTTGCAGATTGAGCAAAGAATCCTGTGGCTTTTAGGACTCAAATTCTTGGCAATCCTTTCAACCTTGCCCGTTCCAATGATTCCGGAGGCATCCGGTTCAGTCTTTCATTTTGTATTAGGAAATCAACTCTATCAAGGAATACGATATGCCGATGAACTGTATGGCAAAATTGTCACGTTTGAGGCCGATTATAATCTATTTGCCTGTCAGCTAATTTTTACTTTAAGTGCGCAAAAAATCTCTTTCATCACCACAGTATCAGATATTCAACATGGAATTTGGGTAAATTTGCGATCGCCTCTCTATTTCACCCTTGTCTCCAAACAGCCGATGAGACAGGCAGTCGCTTGATGATCTCTTGATGATCTGATGATCTATGGATGGACATCGTACACAAATGAAAAATGGGCACAGCTTGAATCATCTGGCAGAAGGTGATCAGACCTTCAACCCAACGGGCAATGGAGTCAGCGAGATCTCAAGTAATTTGCCCTTTCAGCTTTTGTTTGAACAGATTGGTGTAGGTATCGCTTGCGTCAACCAGGCGCATCAACTCATCCAGGTCAACACCAAATTCTGTGAATTGTTGGGGTATGCCGCCACTGAATTGCAATTGCGCCCCTGGCAGGATTTCCTTTATCCAGAGGATTACCGGGTTCATTGGTCAGCAATCCGAGGTCAAGCGGCCCGACTGCCAGTTCATCAGCCCACTAGCTCTTCTCTGGAACTGCGGTTTGTCTGCAAAGATGGTTCAATACGATGGACCCAAGCTACAGTGTCCTGGATTCAAGCGGCGGCTGAAACGGATAGCTTCCAAACGATCGTCGTCCAAGACATCAGCCATCGCAAGCAAATGGAGGTTGATCGGGAATACCATCGTGCTGAATTGCAGGCTATTTTTAGTGCGATTACTGAACTGATTATTGTCACAGATGCGGAAGGGCGCTATCTAGAAATTGCTCCGGCCAACCAGAAATTGCTTTATCGATCGGCAGCCGAATTAATTGGCAAAACGGTCCATGAGGTGTTGCCTCCTGCCGTAGCCGATGCGAGCATTACGGCGATTCGACAGGCGCTTCAGACTCGTCAGACGGTGAACTATGAATATAGTTTGGAAATTGCAGGCCGAGAAGCCTGGTTTTCGGCAAATGTCTCGCCCTTTTCTGAAAATTCGGTTGTGGTCGTTGCCCATGACATCACGCGGCATAAACAGCTCGATCTGGCCCTGCAAGTTTCCGAGGCTCGACTCCATCGGATTCTCAATAGTATTAATGGGTCGATCGCTTCTTTTCGCTGCATCTCTGAAGGCGATTATCAGACCGAATATATTTCTGCTGGCAGTGAACAGGTGTTTGGCTTCACCGCAGAAGAGTTTATGGCAGATAAGGAGTTATGGCGATCGCGGGTTTTTCCAGAGGATCTGCCTCACCTGCTGCTGCCAGAACATGTCAGTCAAGCCATGAGCACTACCACCGAATACCGCTTTCGTCACAAAGATGGCCGTCTTCGCTGGCTCGTTAGTCTAACCAGCACCGAGTGGGAAGAGACTTTAAATAGCTGGGTCTTAACGGCGATCGATATCGATATTACCGATCGCAAGCGCACAGAAGCCGAATTACAAGACAAGGAAGCCTTTCTTCGCAGTATTTATGAAGGAGTTGGCAACTGTATTTTTGTAGTGGATGTGACCGAAACGGGTAATTTTCAGTTTGTTGGACTGAATCCCTATCATTCTGAACTCACAGGCCTCTCAGTTGAAGATGTGCGTGGGAAAACACCAGAACAATTATTTCCACCCCATCTGGCTGCCGACCTCTGCCAGAATTATCAGAGATGCGTTGATCAAGGCAGCAGTATTGCCTATGAAGAGTTGCTGCCTTTTCAAGGGTGCGAGCATTGGTGGCTGACTCGTTTAACGCCACTGTGGGATGAGTCTTCTCGGATTTATCGAATTATTGGCACCAGCATTAATATCACGAAACGCAAGCTGGCAGAAGCTGCACTGCGCAACAGCCAGGAACGACTTGCGTTTTTGTTGACCTCTTCACCCGCAGTCATTTACACAAAACCAGAATCACGCCATTGCATGCCTTTTCTCAGCGACAACGTTGAGCAGTTGACTGGCTTCACGATTGCAGAGCTGCTGCAAACTCCTCATTTCTGGCAGCAACAAATTCATCCAGACGATCGGACCAGCTTTTTGCAAACCGCAGCAGCACTCTATCAACAGGCTTGCTATAGCCAGGAATACCGCTTCCGTCACAAAGATGGATCCTATCGTTGGTTTCGAGACGAAGCGAAATTGATGCGGGATCAGAATGGCCGACCGATCGAAACCATTGGCTACTGGATTGATATTACGACTCGTAAAATTGCAGAACTGGCGCTACAGCAACTCAATAGCGATCTTGAACGCAGAATTGAGGAACGCACAACGGCGTTACAACAAAGCCAAGAAATCTTTCGCCAATTTGCTGAAAATATTCAGCGCGTGTTTTGGATGAAGGATATGGAGGGGAATCTCCTTTATGTCAGCCCTAGCTATGAAGACATTTGGGGGCAGTCAGTCCAATTTCTCTATCAAAATCCTCGGAGCTGGATTGAAGCAGTCTACCCTGAAGATCGGGCGCAATTAGCTTCTCTCAAAAGTCGTCCTTCAAGTTGGCTTCAGCAGGAAGTGGAGTATCGAATTACCCAACCCAATGGAAAAGTGCGTTGGATCTGCGATCGGGCTTTCCCGGTTTACAATCTGCAGGGAGAAGTTTATCGAATTGCTGGAATTGCTGATGATGTCACGGTTTCACGAGAAGCCGAAGCCAAAATTCGCTGTAGCCGCGATCTGTTTGAGGCGGTCTTTCAAGAATCTGCTGATGCCATTTTTCTAGTGGATCCTGTCACGCTGCTGAATTTGGACTGTAATCAGCGAGCGATGCAACTGTTTGAAGCCAGTAACAAAGAGCAATTGCTGAGCGTTCAGGGTCAGACGCTCCACCGATATCCCTTTCCTGAGGAGGCGTTGAGCAAGGCCTTAGCAGAGTTGGATCTGTATGGCGTCTGGAGTCAAGAAATTGAGTATCGCACGCTCAAAGGCAATTATTTTTGGGGCAACATCGCGACCAAACGCATTCAGGTGGGTGGCCAACTGATGTCTCTGGTGCGAGTCACAGACATCAGCCAGCGCAAATTTACTGAACAGTTGCTACAAAGTCAACTTAGCCAAAAAGAGATTTTGCTGAAGGAAATTCATCATCGGGTCAAAAATAATTTGCAGGTGATTTCAGCCATGCTGAAGCTGCAGGCCCGAACGACGCAAGATGTCGCGATCCTAGATGTGTTAGAAGATAGCCGCAGCCGTTTACGCGCGATCGCCCTGATTCACGAAATTCTGTATCAGTCCAATAATTTAGAGCAACTCGAATTCCATCGATATATTCAACATTTAGCCAGCACAATTCTGACCAGCCATAGCAACAGCAATCAGATCTCGTTGACCTATCAGTTGCAACCCGTCTTGCTCAATCTGGAAACTGCCATTCCTTGCGGATTACTATTGAGTGAGCTGATTACTAACGCGATCAAGCATGCATTCCCAGATGGCCGCAGAGGCAAAATCCACCTTACCTTAGCTACTCAGGAGGAAAACCCCGACTGTTCCAACCCATTGACTTCGCCATCCTTAACGCCTGACTTACCTGATCGATCGCCTAAAACAACCCCTCGTCACTATGTTTTAACCGTGCAGGATACGGGGATTGGCATTCCGGCTGACTTCGATTTCAGCAACTTAAAATCCTTGGGACTGAAGATTGTTGATGACCTGACCCTGCAACTCCGGGGAACATTGAAATTGGATCGGTCTCAAGGAACACAGTTTCAACTCACCTTTTCAGAGTTGGTCTACCACAGACGGCTTTAGCAATGAACGTAATGGCACCCGCAAAAATTCTGATTACTGAAGACGAAGTCCTGATTGCTCGGGAAATTGAAATCACGCTGCAAGAGCTGGGCTATGTGGTTGTCGGCATTGCGTCGGATGGTCAGTCGGCTCTCGCTAAAGTGGCGGAAACTCAGCCGGATCTGGTGCTGATGGACATTGTGATTTCAGGTGAGGCCGATGGAATTGAAACAGCCGATCGAATTCGCGATCGCTTTCGCATTCCCATTATTTTTTTGACGGCCTATGCTGATTCAGACACGCTGCAACGGGCTAAAGTGACCGCACCATTCGGCTATGTGCTTAAACCCTTTCAGCCACAAGAATTGAATATTGCGATTCAAATTGCCCTCGTTCGGCACCGGGCTGAACAGTTTCGTTTAGAGTCTTTGCGAAAGGAAATCAGCACCTTACTGCCCCATGAAATTAATACTCCCCTGCACAGCATTCTAGGCTTCACAGATGTCTTATTGAACCACTATGATTCGATGTCGAGAGTTGAGGCATTGGAAACGTTGCAATGTATCCGTTCTTCGGCAACTCAATTAGAGCGGCTGTGTCAGAATTTTCTGCTTCATGCCAAGCTGAATTTGCTAGCGAATAATCCGGCTTATGTCGAGCGGCTGCTGCAGGCAGAAACATGGGCAACCCAGGAGCTTATTCAAACCTGTTCTGAGCGAACCGCCAAATTATGTGGTCGTATTGCTGATCTGCGGTCTGATTTGCAGGATCGAGCAGTGCAAATGGAGTCCATCTATTTTGAGAAGATAGTGATCGAACTGCTAGAAAATGCCTTTAAATTTTCTGAACCGCGAACAGTCGTCTGGGTCAGGAGCTACATCAAACAGCAAAAATTTCACTTATCCGTTGCCGATCGAGGTCGGGGTATGACTCCAGAACAAATTAACCGGATTGGAGCCTACACCCAGTTTACGAGAGATACTTTTGTACAGTCAGGTCTTGGATTAGGATTGGCACTCGTGCAGCAATTAGTGACACTCCATCAAGGCAATATCACGATCGCTAGTGCGATCGACGATGGAACAACCGTCACGATTCAACTGCCAATGCCTGCTACCGATCTTTAAGCCTGCTTAAAGCCTGTTGTGTGTACTTAGCCTCAGGTTGGTCCTTTATTCTGGCAATTTATACTGGTCAACAATCCGCTTCGCAAAATCCGGCACATGGGCTGCCAGTTTTTCTGGATGATGGCGCTTCACGTACAAATAATTGCGGGTGAAATGAGAATCGATCGAAAACCGAGCGTACTCCAGTCCTTTGGGACCAATTTTTTCGATCACGACACCCATTAGCTTCGCAGCCCACATCGGCAGGGTCACCCCTTTGTCATAGGCTGGAATGCTTTGCTGTACTGCGTTTTTACGATCGCCCTGCGACATCACAGGCTGGGTTTCAATCTGATCCATCACCAGATCCAGCATTTCTTGGCCGCGATCGTTTCGTACCACAATCCACTGCCAGCCAAACGGTGCTCCCATGTAACCCACGACGAGATCGGCCAGCGAGTTGACATAGTCAAAGCAACTCATGCAAGAAGGGGCAAACACATCTTTGAGCTGATTCGTCTTCAAGCCAAAAAACGGCACGGTTTCGGTGGAGCCATCTTCATGCTTGAAGTGCACCCGAAAGTCCTGCATGAACTCATAGTAGACAACCGTATCGGGCGATCGGCTGGTGGTGTCTAAAAACTTCTGCAATCCGGCCCGCGTCACATTATCCACGCAGGGTGTGCCCAACACGTACAGCTTCTCCAGGCCCAACTGCTTTTCGACCGCTCGCAAAGCCTGAATCTGGCAACCCACGCCAATTACCAACAATCGCTTCAGACCAGACTGCTCAATTTGTTCAAGGACTGACAGATTAGGCGACAGTGTTGGCTTGTTCACACGAGCCGCCAAGATTTCTTCTGGGGTACGGGCAATCACCGGCATCGGCTGAAACCGATCTTCCGCTGTATTCTGCACACAAACCACGCCCTCGACCCAGCCGCGATTTAGCATTTCGATCGCCAACGAGCTGACAATCCCGGTCCACTGTGCTCCTTCGATCGGCTGGATTTTGCGAGCTGCCATCATCTGTTGATTGACGCCAAAATACCAGTCGTCGGGATGATCGAGATTGCGGCTGCGGCCATGCGTCTGTTCTTCCAGTTCTGGAATTTGCTGATTCAGAAAGGCGCAGGCTTCTTTGACGTAATGGATGTAATAGGTGTCGCACAAGCCGCACTCGCTGCACAGTTCCTTGGCTGGACGCTGGCTGCCCGGTTTGAGTGCTTTTGCTTTCTTATGCTGGTTTGAGTCGGGAGTAATTGCAGTCATTGCAAATCATCTATGAAACGAGAGAAATCCAAGGCTCTCTCCTGATCACAATACCGTAGAGCATGACCAGAAGGATAATTAGGGCAACGAAATTGATCGGGATTCAGCTCGCTGGCTCTAATTCCACCGATCGATTGTTATACAGGCTCATCGCTTTTGGGATTCCCTGCTTCAGGCTAAGTTCAACCGCATCCACCACGAGCTGCAAAACTTCTTTCATGGCCTGAGCTTCAGCCCCAGAAAAGCGGCCCAGCACATGGGACACTACTTCACCATCGCTGCTCTTTTGCTTGGGACTGCCAATGCCAATCCGCAGACGCGGAAAATTCTGGCTGTTGAGATGGGCGATCGTCGATTTCATGCCATTATGACCACCCGCTGACCCAGACTGCCGCAGTCGTAATTTACCGATCGGCAAATCCATATCGTCGTAGATCACCAAAACGGCTTCTGGCGGCAATTTGTACCAATCGGTGACAGCCCGAATCGACTGACCCGACAGATTCATATAAGTCGTGGGTTTGAGTAACCGAATTCTTTGGCCCTTCACCCCAATGCCCTCGCCAAAAATGCCTTGAAACTTGCGATTTTCAGATAGGGGAATTTGCCAGGTGCGAGCCAGGGTGTCGATCGCCTCAAACCCAATATTGTGGCGCGTCTGATCATATTTCGTGCCGGGATTGCCTAAACCGACAATCAGTTGAGGCATGATCAACGTTTCAGAAGATGGTTCTGCCATAGAAGTGCAGCAAAATAGAGCAAACCAGTGGAGTCAACCCACGAAGCAGACAAGGGAAGCGATCGAGCAGACAAGCAAAAATAGCTGGGGACTAGCTGGCCTTCTCTTCAACGACTTCTGCATTCACAATTCCGTCGTCTGTGGCAGAGGCCGTTTCAGCTGAATTCGCAGACAATGCTTTGGGTTCAGGCGTTTCCAGCTTGGCCTTCATTGGTTCATTTACAACCTGTTCCAGGCGCTCAGCCTCCTTCTTGAACTCACTCTCAAACTCTTTAGAGGCTTCTTGAAATCCCCGAATCGCTTTGCCCAGGCTACGCCCAATTTCTGGCAGCTTTTTAGGACCAAAAATTAGCAAGGCGAGCACCATAATCAGTGCCATTTCGGGTAAACCGATCCCAAAAATATTCATCTCGCGTCCTCCTCAGAACGTTTCATCTGCTCCCTCTAGTGTAGAAGTTGTTGGCGCTAGGCGGATGCTCTGCCGTTTTGGGCTGCAGAACAGCAAAAAGCCCCGGAACAACCAGGGCGATTGTAATGAAAGCTTACAAAGCTTAGAGAGCCAAAATTTAGCCGCCCAAACTAGTCCAGTCCACATCGACGCCGTTCAGAATCAGCGAAGAGTTGTAGATCTGAAGAATAATTAGCAAGAAGACGAAGAACAGTCCCATAAAGGTTGCCATGAGGGGCGTTGTACCCCAACCGGGCGCAACCTTACCATATTCTGAGTTCAGGGGTTTAAGGATATCTCCCAAGCGAGTCCGCTGTGCCATGAGTGACCTTCTATCGTTCTCTAAAGTTTTTAATGATCCGTAATATCATTAAGGATAATACTATTTATGTTTCATCTGAACATGGAGCTTGCAACAGTTTTTAGCATTCAAAATCTAGAGCCTGCTACAGCAATGATTTTGGCGATCGGCGTTTTCTTGCTGGCCATTACTGCGCTCTCGATTTACACTTCCTTCGGGCCACCCGCAAAGGAATTGGACGATCCGTTCGAAGACCACGAAGATTAGTCTTTTGGCTGCTGATTGTGGCAGTAGAGGATAAAAAGCTAAAAGAGGGGCATCATCATGCTCCTCCTTTTTAGTTGCTAAAAGCATTTAACGGATAGAGCTGCGATTTGATCAGTGTCTTTCAACGCCAGCAGACCAACTGTAAGTAGGGTTTGAAGGGAAGCTTCACTAAACTTAACTCACTAAACCCCGCCGCAAGCCTGCTAATGCATCTTCCTCTGTCTCAAAAATTTCGAATACCGAATCCATCATGGTGACTTCGAAGACGAGTTTGGCTTCGGGGTGCAGCTTACAAATGCGAAAACTCCCCTTCACCTTGTCGGCATCCCGCATCCCAGCAACCAACGAAGTGAGGCCAGAACTGTCGATGAAATTGACCTGCCCCAAATTCACGACGATATGAGGACTGACCTTGGAAATGCATTCTTGCAGCTTCAGACGAAACTGCCAGGCCGTCGTGATATCTAGCCGTCCTGTTGGCGCAAGCACAACAACAGTTCTGCCATCTTGAGTCGTACAGATTGTCTGCTCCATTCGATGTCTATCCTTCCTTAGGACATATGAGTATCTTAAGCTAGCCCTAGCTATCTGCAAGACTCTAAGCCCCAAACTTCCGATCGTTGCCGCCGGGTTAGTGACTCATCGTGAGCACCGCAGAACTTAATGAGCAAGATGGCTGAAGTAATTGCCCAACCCTAAGGTAGCTTCCTCAACCCTCCCTAGGTTGCCCTAAGCGAGGTCGTTAATCACACCGAACAGAGCTTTTTAATCAATGACCCCATCAATGACCCCTAGCCAACTGCGCCACCCAGCCAATCTTGAGGTTTGAGGAAGATGTCATACAGTTGGGCTTCGCGGGTTCCTGCTTCAGGCTGATAGCTATATTCCCAGCGCACCAAAGGCGGCAGAGACATCAGGATCGATTCAGTGCGGCCATTGGTTTGCAGCCCAAAAATTGTGCCCCGGTCATAGACCAAATTGAATTCCACATAGCGGCCCCGACGATAGAGCTGGAAGTCACGCTCCCGATCGCCCCATTCGGTATTCTGGCGACGTTCTGCGATCGGCACATAGGCAGGTAGGAACGCATTGCCACACTCTTGAATAAAGGCAAAGATCTGTTCCCAATTACGGGACTCCACGTTGTTCAAGGCATCGCTATACACTGCTGCCGGACCTTTCGGATCGGGACCGTGATACAGCCTTGGACGACTGTCTTGATAGTCGAAGAAAATGCCACCCACGCCACGCGTTTCTTGACGATGCTTCAAATAGAAGTATTCATCACACCAGCGCTTAAATGTAGGGTAATACTCGCTGTGGTGCTTATCGCAGGCATCCTTCAAGGTTTGATGAAAATGCTTTACATCCTCGATAAACGGATAGTAAGGAGTGAGGTCAATGCCGCCACCAAACCACCAAACTGGGCCGGCCTCGAAATAGCGATAGTTCAGGTGGACTGTTGGAATATAAGGATTGCGCGGATGCAGCACCATAGAAGTGCCCGTTGCATAGAAGCCATGACCGGCAGCTTCAGGACGTTGCACCAAAATCGAAGGCGGTAGATCGTTACCCCAAACCTCTGAGAAGTTGACGCCACCTTGCTCAAAAACATTGCCTGCCTTGATCACACGAGAACGGCCACCGCCGCCTTCTTCCCGCTGCCAGCTGTCTTCCTGAAATTGACCTTGACCATCGAGCTGCTCTAACCCCTGGCAAATGTTGTCTTGGAGCTGTTTGAGAAATGTGCTGACCCGCTCGCGTGAGTCAGAAGGTGGCAAGTATTGTGTTGTGGACGTGGGATTTGGAGCAGTGTTCACCATAATCGTGGCTTGTTGAGCGAAGATCTGAACAAATTTAAACGAAGCGGTTGATTAAACGAGAGAGTCTAGAAACCGAGCTTTGTCGATCGATCGGACTCATCTCGCCCTCTAGCCTATACCGAATTGGGATCCGACCAAACTCATTTGTTAACCGAACGTAACGTTTGATGATTTCAAAAGTAACTGCCTACATAATCCGTAAACGCAGCATTCAATCAGCCAATGCCGCAACTCATGAGCTATTGGTCTTCGCCCATCAAGGTCAGCCTGACGTGCCAATTCAGGTTCCTGGTGGAACGATCGATCCAGGAGAAACCCCAGAAGATGCCCTGTTTCGAGAAATTTGGGAAGAATCTGGGCTCACAGATATCCAATTACGCCGCAAGTTAGGGGTACAAGATCTCGTCCTCAAAGGCAAAACCAGGCAGCAGCATTATTTCTTGCTAGAGGCGACAGATCCTCTAGCCGATCGCTGGAACCATCATGTCCAAGGTACTGGATTAGATGCTGGACTGGTTTTCTCCTACTTCTGGCTGACGATCGAGCAGGGATTTGACATTTACTTCGGTCAGACTGCTTTTTTGAATGCAATTCATGTACCAGAATTATTTTCACCTTCTAGTTCGTCTGAAGGGAGCATTTGAGATGGATCCCTGGGCCCTTTATCCGCCTCGATCGCCCGAAATTCCTGTAGTTGCCAATTTGCCTCATAGTGGTCAGGCGTTGCCGCCCGAGATGATAGAGCAGGCCCATCCAGAATTTTTGCAGGCGTTGCCCAATACCGATTGGCATCTCGATCAGCTTTATCGATCGCTGCCTGATTTGGGAATCACAATGCTGCAAGCCAACTACAGCAGGTATTGTGTTGATTTAAACCGATCGCTCCAACCTCCTTATTTTGGCAACTTTTGGCGATCGGTGATTGCTAAGGAAACGGCATTGGGCCAGCCCATTTATCGTGTGTTGCCAACAGAAGCAGCGATTCAAGCCCGAATTGAACAGTTCTACAAGCCGTATCATGAACAGTTGGCAGCCTTGCTGCAGGCTAAAATCGACCAATTTGGCAAGGTTTATCTGTTTGATTTACATAGTTTTTTGGGGTTAATTGACGATCCGATCTGTCTGGGCAATGCCGATGGCAAGACCTGTTCAGACTTGTTGATGTCGCTGGTCGAACATCGTTTTGCAGAGCAGGGTTATTCAGTCGTCAAAAACAAAGTTTTCACAGGCGGCTACATTACGCGCCACTATGGTCAACTGCCCCAGGTCGAAGCCTTACAGATCGAACTACGTTACACGGTCTACCTCGATGCCGATCAGCTAGAACAACCTCATCCACCCAATTGGCAAACTTCAGGGTTTGCAGCAGCCCAGCAGAAGATTAGCAATGCTTTTGGGGCGATCGTCCAAGATCTCCAATTTCATGGGTAGGCCATTGAAGCAGGAAGAAAGTGCCGCCATCAGCGATAATTGGCGGAGCAGCAATTGAGACAGGTTGAGAAGCAACGTATGGTTAGGGATTTATTTGCCCGTGAAGCACTTGCCCAAATTCCTAAAATTCTGACGCTTTTGGATCGCAATCCCCACAGTCCAACTTACGGATGCTTCGATCGCAACTTCTGGCATTACAAAATTATTGATTTTCCTAGCGGCATGTCGCAAGAATTCGTCTTGCCGTTGACATTAGCCTATACCACTGATCTGCCAGATAATTCCTTTTACGGTCAGTCTGCCATCCAACAATGGGCTGAGGCGGGAATTCGCTATGCGGCTAAAAGTTCCCATCCTGACGGTTCCTGCGATGACTATTTTCCATTCGAGCGGGCAGGCGGTGCAGCAGCTTTTTCCTTATTGGCCTGCATTGAAAGCTATACCAGACTGGGACTAAACGACTCAACCCTGCTTGATTTTTTTGCTAAACGAGCAGATTGGCTCGCGCACCATCAAGAAAGCGGCCAACTCACCAACCACCAAGCTCTGATTGTCTTATGCTTGGAATTATTGTCTCGCTTGCTGAAGACCGATCGCTGGGATCGAGCGAAGGCGCAACGATTGGAGCAGGTATTTAACTGGCAAAACGAAGAGGGATGGTTTCAGGAATATGAAGGATGCGATCCGGGATATCACACGCTCACCATTTCTTGTCTTGCCAGACTCCATCAACTCAATGCTGATCCACGCTTGCAGGAATCTTTGATCAAAGCCGTTGAATTAGCGAGTCATTTCGTGCATCCAGACGGTTCCTTTGGCGGTGAATATACCAGCCGCAACACCTATAACTTTTTCCCTCATGGGTTCGAATTGGTTGGCAAATGGTTCCCCAGCGCTTTAGCCATCAACGATCGCTTTCTATTAGGGTTAAAGAACGGCAAAGCCCCTTGTTACGCCGATGATCACATTATTGGCCATCACACCTGGAATTATCTATTAACCTGGGAAGATTTTGTTGAATCTCAGCGACCGACGCTGGCTCCTCGTCCCGATGGCCGCATCTGGTTGAAGCAGGCTCGTCTGCTGGTCGATCGACGAGATGGCACAGAACTTTATCTGGCCTTAAATAAAGGGGGAGCTTTCAAAGTATTTCAGGGCGATCGGTTGATTGCTTCCGATACACAGTTCTCATTGCAGGTGAAGCAAGGCAACAAGCTGAAGAATGCGGTAGGACATTTGGTCAGCGATTATACGGTAGAAGTGGGCGAAGATGAAATTCTGATTCGTGGTCAATTAGGTTGGGCCAAGCAAAAGCAAATGACTCCGTTGAATTTGATGATCCTACGAGTTGTCATGTTGACGATCGGTCGGTTTTATCCCAACTTGATTCGTAAATTGCTGCAAAAATTGCTGATCGTGGGTAAGAAAGATGCGCCGTTCCAGTTTGCGCGTCGATTATTCTGGCAGGAGGGTTGCTGGCATGTTAGCGATGAGTTGCGGGCTAGCGATTGGAGTCCTGTTGTCTCTGCAGGGATCGGCGGCGATCAGACTTCAATTTATGTGGTGATGAGCCGCACCTTTCAAGTTGGACAGTTGCAGGAATGGTTGGATTTAACGCCGCAAGTGCAGCAACTCAAGTCTGGAGAAGCTTTAAAGCTCAATCGATCGCTTAAATTGAACCCCAATCTCCCCTTTCGCCGATGGTAGTGGCTTGCCATGGAACTTGAAGCACTACTGATGCACCATCGATTGATTCGGGCGATCGGATTTGATGATGCACCTTTCATCAAACAATCGTCTGAGCCAGTCCCTGTTGCTGGCGTCATTTGCGCAGGCACCCGGTTTGAGGGAATGCTGTGGGATACAATCCAGGCCGATGGATGGGATGCAACGGATACGCTGTGTAATATGCTGTTGCGCAGCAAGTTCTTCTCGCAGGTCCATGTTGTTTTACTGGACGGCATTTCGGTGGGAGGCTTTAACTTAATCGATCTACCGCTGATGGCCGATCGGCTTGCTTTGCCCTGCGTTACGGTGATGCGGCGATTGCCCAACTTTACTGCGATCGAATATGCCATTCGCAAATTGCCCAATCCCGAAGCTCGTTTAGAAATTCTGCGACGGGCAGGCACCATTCATCAACATCCGCCCTTTTTCTTTCAGGTTTGTGGTGCAGAACCAGTCGTAACAGCCAAGGTATTGGCCCGCTTGACCGATCGGGGGCATGTCCCAGAAGCACTCCGGATTGCACACTTGATTGCTGCTGCTGTAATTAAGGGCGAGAGTGGTAAACAAGCATAGGGATCGTCAAACCACTTCGATGGACTGTCCCAACCTCTAGCCGAATTCGGAGAACAACTGCTATAGTTGCCCCAACAGCCATTTCCACAGAGGGGAGGAATTGATGTCTGAGCATGTCAACATTGAGAAGCTTGCCAGCGTCCTGAACAGCACGAGCCAACAGGGAAAAGGCAACTTTGCCAGAATGTTGTGGCAAAATCAACCTGCCGATGTGCAAATGGAATTAATGCCGCTCCTCAACGAAGAAGCTCGGCTGGCCATCAATACAGCTTCTAGTGAACCTAGTTAGATTCACCCGACATCCAGGAGTAGATTATGCGTTAGCGTTTAATAATGCATAGGGATGTCTGGACATCTTCTAACGGTGTTTCCCATAACTGGTTCCATTGGATGCCAAATAGCGGTTTTGCCTGTCTTCCCATCATCCAACCCTGTGTTAACGCATCCATGATCTGCTCACAGAGTTCAATTTCATACAGGGCTGTTTTCAGCAGATTCTTAGTCAGCAGGGCAAGAAATAAGCGATCTGGATACAGTTGTGCTACATAGAACGCTTCTAATTGAACCTCTCCCGATTTGTCCGTGTCAGCCCCTGTTACAACATGCCAGATATCATGGGTTTCGCTAATATGTGCCTGCAAATATGTAATTGAATCATTTACTTGTGTATTGGCAGATAGGGGTGTGAGCCCATTCCTAATCATATGATCGGCATATAAATAGCCCAAAGTCTCTGTTGGTAACTGATGGAGATGCTGTAAATCAACCTGTCCTAGTAAAGGCCGATCGATAAAAGCTTGTTTGCCTTGAGGAGTCAGGCTGAGGGCAGCAACAATTTTTTGAAGCGTGGCTGGATCATTGAGCAGATAAGCAAGTTTGTTGATTGCAGTAAAGTTGCCATAGGGAGACGTTACCAGTTCTAGAAAGCAGTCTAGAATAGCGGTTTCTTGAGTTTGTTGGGTCGCTGCCATCACTGATCTCCGTTAGAGTTGTGTCTAGTCAAGATTACAATTGCTAATGTTGTTCTGATATCGACTTTACTCTTAAAGTAGGTGTTCAACAAAATTGCATCATGACATTTTACAGAAATAGAAAAGGTCGATCTGCAATGCGATCGACCCTTGATTGGCTATTACAAACCGACTATTGCAAAATCAGACCGTTCGATTGAACAGTCCTAGAACCATTCTGCATGGGCAAACTCGCCTCTGGGTTTATCGGTCCGTTCGTAGGTATGCGCCCCAAAGTAATCGCGCTGGGCCTGCGTCAGGTTTTGGGGTAGACGATCGCGACGATAGCTATCGAAATAATCCAGGGATGCACTAAAGGCAGGCACCGGAATTCCCAACTTCGCTGCCGTCATCAAGACCTGTCGCCAGGAATCTTGGCGATCGAGAATGGTCTGCTTGAATTCAGGAGCCAGCAGCAAATTTGGCAGATCGGGATTTTCATCAAACGCATGCTTGATCTTGCCCAAGAATCCGGCTCGAATAATACAGCCGCCTTTCCAGATCCGCGCACATTCGCCTAAATCGACTTTCGACTCAAATAGCTCCTTCGACGCCTTGCCGATCAGCGCCATCCCCTGAGCGTAGGAGCAAATCTTAGAACAGTACAGGGCATCCCGCACCATGTTCACAAATTCTTTCAAGTCACCATCATATTTACCAGATGGACCGGTCAGCACTTTCGAAGCCGCCACCCGCTCTTCTTTAATGGAAGAAATGATCCGCGCATTTACTGCGGCAATAATGGTTGGAATACTGACGCCCAAATCTAGCGCACTTTCTACAGTCCATCGGCCAGTTCCTTTCTGTCCAGCAGCATCCAAAATGACATCCACAAGGGGCAACCCTGTTTCGTCATCCATCTTCGTAAAGATATTGGCCGTAATTTCGATCAAGAAGGAGTTCAGTTCATCGGTTGTATTCCATTCCGAAAACACCTCATGCAATTGTTCGTGGTTCAGACCTGCCGCATTCTTCAGCAAGTCATAGGCTTCAGCAATCAACTGCATGTCGCCATATTCGATGCCGTTGTGCACCATTTTGACATAGTGGCCCGATCCGCCCGGACCAATGTAGGTGACACAGGGGCCATCATCTACCTGCGCCGCGATCTTTGTGACGATCGGTTCAATCTCTTTGTAAGCGGCCTCCGTACCTCCTGGCATCAGGCTGGGACCATTCAATGCCCCTTCTTCACCGCCACTTACACCCATGCCAACAAAGCGAAAGCCCAGGGACTCCATATCTTTCACTCGGCGCTCAGTATCGGTGTAGAGCGAGTTGCCTCCATCAATAATCATGTCGCCTTCTTCAATCAGCGGCTTGAGCTGGTTCATCACCGCATCGACTGGTGCACCCGCCTTGACCATGATCATGATTTTGCGAGGACGCTCTAGCGACTGGACAAACTCTTCGAGGGTAAAAGTGGGTTTGACGTTTTTACCCTGGGCCCGCTCTGCCATAAATTTTTCGGTGGTGGCAGATGTGCGGTTATAGACGGCGATCGGAAATCCATTGCGCTCGACATTCAGCGCCAGGTTTTCTCCCATCACTGCCAGACCAATTAGACCAAAACTTTGTGCCATAAAACTCCGCCTTTCTCTGATTACTCTGGACAACGGTTTAGAATCCATTTCGGACTCTATGCGCATGGACGATATCTGGCTAGGCTCGCATAGGTCCTATTAGGCTCGCACCTACCAGAGTAGTCAATTGTTTAGGGAAGACTGGCAGAGTGAAAGGTTTTCTTTATCCCTTGGGGGAAAAGAGGTCGATATAACCTGTCAACCTGTCTATTAGGCTACAAATTCGCTTTACCAGCAGGCTAGTCTATAGACTGATCCCATCGTTTGGAAAAGCCAATGAATGACTAAGTATATCTACCTGATCACCAGCTTGCTCCACATCAATGAACATCAGGCTATAAAAGGAGTTCAGGCCAATCGAGCCATCAACTCAGTCACCAATTTAGGCCGATCACCTCACCTGACAGACAAGATGCTGCCCTGTCACTCATCTGAGAATTCAATTCATTTGAGAACTCGTTGCACTTCCCTATTTCGACTGATACAACGGTACTTGTACAATGAACTCCACACCGTTGGAAACGTTTTTGCAAAAAAGCTGTCCTTGGTGCTTCTCCACTACAATCTGGTAACTAATCGCGAGTCCCAGCCCTGTACCTTTGCCAACCTCTTTCGTTGTAAAGAAAGGCTCAAACAGCCGTTTCTGGACTACTTCTGGGATTTGAGTGCCGTTGTCCCCAATCTTGATCACGATCTGATCATCCAATAAGCGCTCCGTCTCAATCCAAATCGCTGGTTCAGCTTGGATATTCAGCACACTTAGATCATCTGCACCATCCACTTCGCAATCTTGAGTTTCTCCCTCCAGGGCATCGATCGCATTACTGAGCAAATTCATGAACACCTGGTTCAACTGGCTGGGATAGCACTCAACCAACGGCAGATCCCCATAGCGCCGCAGAACCTGGATATCAGGACGGCTACCTCGTAACTTCAAGCGGTTTTGCAGCAAGAGCAGTGTACTTTCAAGCCCCTCATGGATATCTATCGCTTTAATCGCTGTTTCATCTAAACGAGAGAAGTTACGCAAAGAGAGGACGATCGTCTGAATTCGTTCTGCGCCTATTTTCATCGATTGAATCAATTTGGGTAAATCATCTCGCAGAAATTCGGTATCAATTTCGGCCACTTCTGCCTGCATCTTCGGTGAAAGCGTCAAGCAAGATTGCTGATAGAGATCGATCAAATGCAGCAAACTTTGGGTATAGGACTCAGCATATTCAATATTGCCCGAAATAAAATTGACTGGATTATTGATCTCATGGGCGATCCCCGCCACAAGCTGCCCCAGACTCGACATCTTTTCACTATGAATCAGCTGGGCTTGAGCCTGCTTCAGCTCCCGTAGCGTCTGCTCCAGTTCTTCAGCCTTTGCTCGATATTTCTGGTCTGCCTGCCGCAGGGCGGTTTGTTGCTGTAAGGCTTGCTGCATCCGATCGCGCTCTGTTAAATAGCGCACCGATTGCTGAAACAACCACCAAATGACCAATCCTGCCAACCCGCCGCTGATGGTCAACGTGATGGCCAGATAACGCAGGCTGACTAACCCTTGCTGATAAATCGTGCGATTGTTCACAGCCTGGAGAACAGCAATCGGCTTGCCATCAATGTCTCTCAGCAGGGTGTACCCAGCCACCTGAGTCGGACTCAATGGCTGCACAACGATCGCCTCTTCGGACAACCGAGTCGCAATCCGCTGTAAATCTGGGGAATGAGCAATTTCGGCAATCGGGCGCAGCTTCAGCGAGAGACGGCTCAGTTGACTAAATTTCTGAAGCATTGCAGCATCCAGATACTGGCCAAACATGATGTTTCCCATCGCGGGTCCCTGTCCGTCATTAGTCAGAATTGGCTGAGAAATGACGATCGCAGGAGCCTTCGGCAGCATCACGAACTGGAGCTGTGGCTCATCTTGCCGAATATGTCGCCGCAAAAGGGCGTGTTGGCTCAGGTAATTGTCGAATTCCGCAGGTAAGGGAACCCGGATCGCAGATTGCAGATCATAACCAGAGCTGTAGAGAATACGATCTTTGGCATCACTGATGGCCACTAAATTAATATTGAGTGCGGTGAATGTTGATTCCGTTAGATCAGCCGTAATATAGTCCGGCTTCTTGCCTTGGGCATAGTTATAGGTGGAATCCCATGCCGAGTAATCCATCAAGCCATTGAAGAGGGCAGCCTGTTGGCTGGTAATCATCTCGATTACCCGCTTAACATCATCTTGAGTCCTTTGCTGCTCAACCTGAATGAAACTATGCAGCAAAACTTTCGAAGAAACGACATAGAGTGCGCCGATCGTGCCAACTAAAGTGACACCAAAAATCATTGGCAGCCGACGCAGGATCATAAATCTTTATGTTCTCCAGGAACTACGGAATAACCTATCTCTTTCTGGAATATGCCCATTCAAAATTTGTAAAAGTACAATTTCTCGCTGAATTCAGGGGAATTGCGGACACTCACCTCCATCTGTCTCGTTACCCTAAAGCGCGATATTGAAGAGGTTTCCTCAACCGGGTTCCGTGTTTCACTTACCCTTACTTACTACCCCTACCAGAAGTCGGACCTGCTTGGGAAGTGCTGTTGGCTGAACGCGAGATGTGATACATCTAAGAGGCGAAAGCTAAACCTCTAGGCTGAGAGAAGTGATATGAGTTCAGAGTTGGATACAAAAGGCGCAGATGCAATTGATGTGGCGATCGATCGCGGCATTGACTTTGATGGCAGTCCAATTCCTACAGCAAAGCTCGATCTTTACAAAAAAGTGATGGGGCTGGAAGCAGGTCGTCAGCGCAGTGGCGTTTCTAATACCATGCGGTCTCGAATTGTGCGGATTGGTGCAAAGCACATTCCTCAGGATGAATTAAATCAGATGTTGATTGATGCCGATTTCGCACCCTTGAAAGACAAAGAAATTGCCTTTTATTACGGCGGCAAGTAATTTTTGCCCCGTTAATCGCCCATTGCTGCAACCCTGTCTCGATCGTCGATAGAGTCAGTTCAGGCAGGGTTGGCCTTAAAGAAACAATTGGTTGAAGGATTGGTCAATTCAATCAGCATCATATTGTTTGATTTTGAAAATTCATCTTTCTTTACGTTGGCATCATTTCGCCTGATATCGCCGGAAAAATCTCGAATGAACAGACTGCTTTGCCCTCAGCTATCAATTGCTGATCTGTAAAATTGAAGACGCAAAGTTCTGTGGTCAGTCATAATCTAGAGAAAATTCCCTTAAAAAGTTGATGTTTTCAATGGTTGATATAGATTTCTGGTTTGATTTCTCGCGGACTCACTGCATTGCAATTTGTGCAGTTCTGGTTCCGGCAAATTTGCTGGCCACCTTGCAAACGATGCTGATGGCTGCTTTTGGTCGATCGATCGCTCAGGTCCAGCTTATGGCCGCAATCGCGACTGTTTATGCCCTGCTGCTCGTCTTGCATGTTTATACCTGGTTTGCGATCGGTGTAGTCATGGCTCCCACTTTTATCCTGACTCTGTTGGGGACCGTCTGTATTACTATCAATTTTTGTGCCGTTCTATACCTGAAAAAACGCAGCCAGCTCCAGCAACAACGCGCCTAAGCCAAGGATGGGCCATTTCTGCACCGAGGTAGTCCTCCAGAGTGTCGAGCAACCTGCGGGCTGGATTACCGATGGTTGGGGCCATTGATCAATAAAAGCCCCACAAGCAAGTTGCAGGGCAGGGACAGTTAAACGCTTAATTCTAAGTTTGATGAACCCGACCAGAGGATTTGGCAACCGCTGTGACGATTTTTTCGCTGTCCATTTAAAACAATTTAAGAATTGAGCCGACGATAGCTGAGCAGCCAATTCACTATCGTAGCCCGACGAGTTTTACGAGGCACGAGTTCGCCAACTTTGTAACCCTCAAATCCCAATTCTTCTTTCAGGAGCTGTTTGTTCTCAGGCGGGATCGATCGCGTCAACTTTACAGTCGCAGGGCGGCTCTCAATAAAATTGGGGGGTTCGGCATAGTCTTGCTTCCAAGCTTCATCGACCGCAGAGGCATCCCACCCTGTCGCAGGATCATAGGTGTAGCCTAAACAGCGCCAAACCAGCTGATTCATCGTCGTGTCGTCAATCTCATCTCGAATCATTGCCCACAAGGTTTCATCAGTGAGGGGAGGAAGATCAGCCATACAATCTCATCCATTGGGTTGATTTCACTGCAATTTTGCGACTTCTCATTGTATCTTGCTGGCCGATTCACCCGCTGAATTCCTCTGAAGCATCTCACTCTCCTCCCTGCAGACCATGAGAGTTGAACTTTTATGAGTCTCTATTGCTAGATATGTCAAACCAGCCAGTCCTTCAAATCCCCCCACTAGAATGGGAGCAGACGGGGTAGTCCGCAGTCAGGAAAAGTTTTTTGGCTGCTCATACCCTCAGCAAATTTTGCGCCTCAGCAAATGTCGATCGCTAAAGTTGATCGATCGCAAAGTCAGTCGATCCCTTCATTGGGTGAAAGCTTTGTCATTGCTCCCTCTAAACTCAAAATCAGACTCAAAATCAGGCTCAACATTGCTAGAGGCGTTTTGGATCCAATCAACATTGTTTCAGGAGAAGCGAGCATGGGAATTGCAACCGTTAACCCGTCAACCGGCGAGACGGTGAAGGTGTTTGAACCGTTAGTAGCAGAAGAGATCGATCGCAGAATTGGTTTAGCCCAGCAAACATTTGAGCAATATCGCCGGTTATCGTTTGCTCAAAGGGCAGAGTGGATGCATCGGGCTGCCCAGATCTTGATTGATGAGCGCCAGCATTTTGGCAAAATTATGACGCTGGAAATGGGCAAACCGATCGCTGCCGCCATTGCAGAAGTCGAGAAATCAGCCTCGGTATGCCGCTATTATGCTGACCATGCTGAGCAGCTTTTAGCCGATGTGACCATTGAGACAGACGCCAGCCATAGCTTCATTTGCTATCAGCCGCTGGGCGTGATTTTGGCCGTAATGCCCTGGAACTTCCCATTTTGGCAGGTGTTTCGGTTTGCTGCGCCAGCTTTGATGGCCGGAAATGTGGGCATCCTCAAACATGCTTCCAATGTGCCGCAATCTGCTTTAGCGATCGAAGAGGTGTTCTTGCGGGCAGGTTTTCCGACGGGTGCCTTTCAGACGCTGTTAGTGGGAGCCAGTCAGGTCAGCCAAATTATCGCGGACGATCGGGTTAAAGCTGCCGCGTTAACGGGCAGTGAGTCGGCTGGAGTCAGTTTGGCCAGTGCCGCAGGAGCCCAAATCAAGAAAATGGTGTTGGAATTGGGTGGCAGCGATCCGTTTATGGTGATGGAGAGTGCCGATCTGGAAACTGCTGTCGCGACTGCCGTTACAGCTCGCATGATCAATAACGGTCAATCCTGTATCGCAGCGAAACGATTCATTGTTCAAGAATCGATCGCAGATGCATTTACCGAACGATTAGTTCACAAATACGCCGCGTTGAAATTGGGCGATCCGATGAATCCAGAAACCGATATCGGTCCCTTGGCGACTGCGGCGATTCTGCACGAGCTACATGAACAGGTAGAAGCCTGCATTGCTTCTGGAGCAAAGGTGCTGATCGGCGGCAATCCTGAAACTGTACCGACCCGATCGATCGTAGCGCTGCAACATGGCAATTTCTATCCGCCCACCATTCTGACGGATTTACCGATCGACAGTCCATCCCGTCAAGAGGAATTCTTTGGACCTGTGGCGCTTTTGTTTCGAGTACCCGATTTGGATGCGGCGATCGAACTTGCGAACAGCACCTCCTTTGGGTTAGGGGCAAGCGCTTGGACGCAAAATCCAGAGGAACAGCAGCGCTGTATGCGGGAACTGGAAGCCGGATCGGTCTTTATCAACGGCATGGTGAAATCGGATCCGCGTTTGCCGTTTGGAGGAATTAAGCGATCAGGCTATGGTCGAGAGTTGGGAGCCGAAGGGATTCGAGAGTTCGTCAACATCAAGACCGTTTGGGTGAAGTAGGAATGCCAATTGCAACAGGCAGGGAGTTGAGCGCCAACGATCCAAAACTTGCTTTGAGGAGATAGAGAATCAATATGACCGAAAAACTGAAGAATACTGAAATGAATACTGCTGATGTATTAGTGAAATGTTTGGAAAATGAAGGGGTTGAATATGTCTTTGGTTTGCCCGGTGAAGAGAACCTGCATGTTTTACAAGCATTAAAACGATCTTCCATTCAATTCATTACCACGCGACATGAGCAAGGGGCCGCCTTCATGGCTGATGTTTATGGCCGCTTGACTGGCAAGGCTGGGGTCTGTTTATCTACGCTGGGTCCGGGCGCAACGAATTTGATGACGGGAGTTGCCGATGCCAATCTCGATCGCGCTCCCTTGGTGGCGATTACAGGTCAGGTAGGGACCGATCGGATGCATATCGAATCGCATCAATATTTGGATCTGGTGGCCATGTTTGCGCCTGTAACAAAGTGGAATGCCCAAATTGTTCGCCCCAGCAACACTGCCGAAATTGTTCGCAAAGCCTTTAAGATTGCCCAGAGCGAAAAACCGGGAGCCGTTCATATTGATTTGCCAGAAAATATTGCTGCGATGGCAGCCCCCGGACAGCCTTTAAAGATTGACGCCAGGGAAAAAGTGTATGCCTCGTTCCACAGCATTACTCGTGCGGCAGAAGCCATTTCTCAAGCCGAAAACCCGATCATCCTTGTCGGTAATGGTGCCATTCGAGCCCAGGCCAGTCAGACTGTAACAGCTTTTGCCAGAGAACTCAATATCCCTGTTGCCAATACGTTCATGGGCAAGGGTGTGATTCCCTATACCGATCGCCTTGCGCTCTGGGCGGTGGGGCTGCAACAGCGCGATCACGTGAGCTGTGGCTTCGACCATACGGATTTAGTGATTGCAGTTGGCTATGACCTGATCGAATATTCACCTAAGCGCTGGAATCCAGATGGCACCACGCCGATTATTCACATTGATCTCACCCCCGCAGAAGTAGACAGCAGCTATTCACCCCTAGCTGAAGTGATTGGCGACATCTCTGACTCGCTGACTGAAATTCTCAAACGGGTCAATCGTACAGGCAAACCGGAACCCTATGCCGTGCATTTGCGATCGGAAATTCTGGCGGACTATGAAGAACATGCCAAGGATGATGGTTTCCCGATCAAGCCGCAAAAGCTAATTTATGACCTGCGCCAAGTCATGGGGCCGGAAGATGTGGTGATCTCCGATGTGGGAGCGCACAAGATGTGGATGGCGCGGCATTATCACTGCGATCGGCCAAATACTTGCATTATTTCGAATGGATTTGCGGCGATGGGGATTGCGATTCCAGGAGCAATCGCGGCCAAGTTAGTCAAACCTAGTAATAAGGTCGTTGCGGTCACAGGGGATGGGGGCTTCATGATGAACTGTCAGGAGTTGGAAACTGCCCTGCGGGTTGGCACGCCTTTTGTGACGATCATTTTCAATGATGGTGGCTATGGCCTGATCGAATGGAAGCAATACAATCATTTTGGTGAGTCGAATTTTGTCCACTTCACCAATCCCGATTTCGTCAAACTGGCTGAAAGTATGGGTTTGAAGGGCTATCGCGTTGAGTCTGCCCTTGACTTTATTCCAACCCTCAAAGAAGCCTTGATGCAAGAGGTGCCTGCCGTGATCGATTGTCCGATCGATTATCGGGAAAACCTGCGATTCAGTCAACGGGCAGGCGATCTCACCTGTGCAATCTAGCGTGATTGCTCAACCTCTATCAAAGCAAAAAACTATCAGGGTAAAGGATTTGGGAAAAGCAGTAGCAAGCAGTTTGGGACTGTTTGGCATTGCGTCACCCGATGCTTTGCCCTTTCTTGTCGATACACAAATTGGCACACAAAATTGTCAGTCTTTTTTCATTGCTTTTTCATCGACGATCTATAGAATACTGCTAAAGCATAATTTAGCCTCTAGAGGAGCATGAAGAGGAACTTGAATTGAGAACGATCGGGAATTGGGATCTTAGAGTTGAGGCTAACACCAGGTTGTAGAACAGAATAGGGTTGAATTACTCAATCCAGGAACTGAAAATTTGCTGCTTAATCTACCCAAGGATAGATTTGGCTAAGATTTCTGATAGATATCCTTGAAGCCTACTGACAAATACCTGTTTGATTGCCTTTAAAAGACAGCGCGAATACAAGAGATTACGCTTAAAGGCGTTAAAATTTTGTCGCAAGCTGGATTATCTGATTGACTACCGATCTGAAGGACTTTTAAATCCAAGGCTTTTCGTAAGCTTTTGCTATAACCATTGCTCTATTTAACTCCATGTAGTTTAGACAAATTGGCTTAAGAGGTGAATCAGGTGATTGAATCAGCGACTCAGTACAACTATTCATTCAAGCGTCGTATTGCTAACACACTCAGAGAGGTGGGAATTTATTCCAAAGCAAAAGCGCTCTATCGCCAGACTCTTAATCGCAAGTATTTACATCAACGTCAAAGTCTAATTCAATTTTTTAGCGCATTTGTGCAGCCCGATGACATCGTATTCGATGTAGGCACAAACCTGGGAGATTTCACAGACGCTTTCTTAGCTTTAAGTGCAACGGTGTATGGCTTAGAACCTAATCCTTTCTGCATTCGAGAATTGCAGAGTTTATATGGGAGCCACAGCCAATTTACATTAATTCCCAAAGCGGTTGGGCCCACTATCGGCAAAAGTACGATGTACCTGGGTAGCGAGGATATGCATATTACCTCTACCCTTTCAAGTGGATGGACTGAAGCAGCCCGTAAGCTTCCCGGCATGAATCGCGCAGGTTGGACCGAAACGATCGAAGTTGAAGTGACAACGCTCGATCAGTTGATTCAGGCTTACGGCATTCCCGCCTTCTGCAAAATCGACATTGAGGGGTTTGAGTATGAAGCACTCACCGGTTTAAGCCAGCCGATTCCCTGCCTTTCTGTGGAATATGTACCCTGGCGAATTGAACCGACCTTTCAATCCATTGAATATTTAGCCAACCTCGGCAATTATCAATTCAATATCACAACCCGCAAAACGGTAGAAGGCATCGGGGAATTCCGCTACGCCAATTGGATGTCTGACACAGAAATGATCGATCGCCTCGATCAGGAAATTCGGGATACGGAAGTCTTTGGCGATCTCTACGCCAAGCTAGTTCGCTAGTAGCAAATATTCATTTTCCTCCCCTCTCTTCTATCTAAACACACGGCTTTTCCTTCACACCTGAATCCATTCGACCGACCTGCCGCTGGAATTTACTGAGGCAGGTTATTTTTTAGCTCTAGATATATGTATAATACATACATTAATAAGATGAAGGCAATGGATGAAGATCGCACAGTCAATCTGTTAGGCGCTCTTGCGCTGGGGCTCATGGATTCGTTGCATCAAGCAACCGCCAGCCTAGGACAGGGTGGTGAAACGCCAGCAGCCCTGATCACGTTAGGGGTTGAACCGGGCATCTCGATCAATCAACTTTGTCAAATTCTTGGTCTGTCGCATCCCGGCACCGTACGCTTAATCGATCGTCTGGAAACTGCTGGGTTGGTCGAACGGAGAGCTGGCGTTGATGGTCGAACGATCGCCCTTTTCCTGACAGCCGCAGGAGAAGCGGAACGTCACCAATTATTAGCCAAGCGGCGACAGCAGTTACTCCCTGCCATCCATTGTCTGGATGAAACCGAGCGTGACCAATTAAGTCACCTGCTGGAAAAAATGCTGGCGGCCATGACGACCGATCCGTTGCGGGCTTATGCGCTCTGTCGGCTCTGCGAAGAAGAAATTTGCCCTGGCGATCGCTGCCCGGTTGAACAGCAATATCAACAGCTCAAGCAAACAGAATGAAACACCTCATCATTTCTCTAGGTTATGCCTGCTGTTGGGGAGTGGGTACAACCCTGGCAAAACTGGCGCTCACCGAAATTTCCCCGACCACGTTATTGATTATTCAACTCCTGGCCAGCGTGCTTTTCCTCTATGCCCTGCTTTACTGCCAGAAACAAAGGTTGCCCACCATCCAGCAAAGCTTCAAACAAGGCACTGCCGGTGTTTTTGAACCCGCCCTTGCCTATATGGTAGGGACGATCGGCCTATCACTGACCACGGCCAGCAATGCTTCGCTGATTGGCTCAACGGAAGTGATTCTGACGATTTTGTTTGCCGCACTCTTCCTTAAAGAAAAATTGACGCGAACCAAAATTATTTTGGCGATCGTCAGTTTTATTGGTGTGTTCCTGCTGATCGGAGAGGCCAATACCGGCAGCGCCAGTTCTATCCTTGGCGATTTGCTGGTGCTCCTGGGCACCTTGTTTGCTGTAGGCTATGTCATTTTCAGCAAAACCCAAATTGCGCAGGTGAGTGCTTTAGAGTACCCCTGTTAAGGTGAATATTTGTACTATTCTGGATTGAGCAATCGAGCAGTTGCGACATGGGGATGTTTTGGGTCAAACGGCTTCTTGGTCGTCGGTTTCTTTTGTCCTCGTTTGGATTTACGAAACCGTTGCAGATTGACCCGTTCTGCCCATTGCCGTAAACACAGGGCAAATGCCACACTATCTATTGCCCTAAACACCTGCCAATCTTGGGCTAGTATGGCAATCTCCAATCCTCGCCAGGTGGCTTGGATGTCTTCCACCACATAGTAATTCGACAACTGCTCTTCAATCACTGCTGCACCATGCACTTGCTGGAGAACCGCTCTCACCGTTGCCAGAATGTTAAAAGCCACCAAGGCAACGCAAAACACAAACAGGGCAGCCCGTGGATAACCAAGCGTATTCAATTCGCAGTGAAATGTGTCGGTGATAGTTTGAAACATATTCTCAATTCGCCAACGTTTCAGATACAAATCGGCAACTGTTGATGCATCTGCCAACGCTATCGGTAAATTCGTCAAC
>LUGL01000092.1 GCA_002796835.1 Elainella saxicola E1
CCAACGCCAGAAGTGGTATACATGCCGACGCCCGACATCATGCCTGCACCAGATTCAGTCCGTGCACCCAGACCAGCGCCGGACATCATGCCCCCGCCAGAAGTGGTATACATGCCGACGCCCGACATCATGCCTGCACCAGATTCAGTCCGTGCACCCAGGCCAGCACCCGACATCATGCCAACGCCAGATTCAGTCCGTGCACCCAGGCCAGCACCCGACATCATGCCGACCCCGGACTCCGTCTTCTCAGCCCACTTGCCAACCCCAGAGGGGAAAACATAGGAACTCAGCGTTTCTTCGGGCACCTGCTGCATTGAGCCAAACAGTGAACCTGCGACCCGTTGAGCTTCAACCTCTTGAGCCATTTCAAATACCTGGTCATAAATGGGTGATGCCGTCTTCTGGCCAGGATTTGCCAACTGTAGGAAAGTTTTGCCTTGCAGCTCTGCATCCCAATCGATCGTCACAAACTGATCGTCAATCCAATCAGAGGGATAAACTGGCGGAATTCTAACGGCATCCGATTGCGCTAAAACCAGCCAGCGACCATCTGCGGTAATATAGCCAATTTCGATCACATAGTCCCGATCGCTAACGGGAATGGGCAGATACCATTCGCGGGCCAGTTCGTCGCATTCATATTGCTGCAAACTGTGGGGTCGCTGATAAGTTGGGTTGATGCCAGTCACATCATAAAATCGCAATGCCAGACGGATACCACCCTGTTGCCGCAAAACTTCTTTGTTCTCATTTGGGATGTCCCAATAGGCATAGGCCCACTGGGGATCACGCGGCATAAGCACGATCCGACTGTCTCCGTATCCGGTTGGTAGTTCACTCAAGCCTTCATCCACAACGGCTAGCGAACCACCTGTGCGATCGGTCTGTCCAACATCAAATTTTGCTGCTTCCACTTCTGCTTGCGCCTCCAAACTAGGGGTGGGATTCGGCGAGAACCGAACCCGTTGAGCTTCTTTAATTGCCTCTAGAAGCTGATCCTTCCGCATTCTGCTATAGCGCGAAATGCTGAATTCACTTGCGACTCGGCGAAGCTGCCGAAGTGTCATTTCTTCCAGGGGCGGACGTTCTGCTGACATAGAGTGAGCCTCCGATAGAGTCAAAGGGGATTAATTCAATGCCAGTGCGTCAATCGGATCAGTTTTGCCAAAAGTACTTGGAACCTTTCGGAATCAATGACGCCAGTAGCGAAATAGCCTGGAATCTGATTGAAATGCTGCATGCCGAATAACCACATTCTTTTCAATTGCACGAAACAACCTGAATTGCACGAAACAATCAAGCATCAGCCCAGCTTTCCACCTGAGTAAGCGCTGCTACTAATTCAGCAGGGCATCTCCATTGCTTGGAACCAGCATTAAATCTACATAAACCTTGCGTAACCCAACTTTGCATAAGCAATTGATTTACTCAAATGTGAGGACGGGGATCGTGGGGATCGAATGCCCCTTTATAGTGCAGAAAACTCGCTTCAGAATCAAGGGGTAGCGAAGGTTGATTTTATTGAGTTTCACGAGATTCCGCCAGAATTGGGGATCGTAATGTCATGAAATCATAACTTTCTAAGCATTGGGGATCGATTAAATGGAGTTATGTCAAGAAATCATGACATAATTTTGAGGTCGCCTGATCAGGCTGTAGCATGAGTAAAGTTACTCATTGATTTCATGGCTGAATTGAATTCTGAGGAATTGTCCTTGCCGTTCGCGGGTCATGCTGAAGCAGAAGCCACCTCGGCTGGCAGTCAAATTATCCCCAAGGTGATATCACCCGCTGTGCGCCTATGGTTGAGATCGCAGGTTGAGTCTGCTGAAAAACTAGACTTTCAGATTGGTGGAGGCGATCGGCAAATTTTGCGAGGCTGGATTCCTCATGTCGCCGTCGCAGCAAAGCAAGTGGTCTATCAAGGGCTGCATCTTAGCCAGGTGGGCCTCGCAGCCAGTCAAATTCAAATCAATTTAGGACAAGTTTTAAGAGGCAAGCCACTTCGCCTACTCAAGGTTGTGCCGGTGACTGGGACAGTACGACTGACTCAAGCCGATTTACAGCGCTCTGGTCAGGCTCCCCTGTTTCAACAAGCCTTGGCTGATGTCTGGAGCATGGTGTTGGCCACGGTAGATTGGTCACAAGTTCCGGCGCATTTAGTCTTACGAACTCAGTTGCTGGAATTGCGCCATGCCCAGGTGCAGCTCCATGTCGATCAAATTGGCTTGTCAGCGGTCTTACCCAATTCGATCGATCCAGCAGGACATTTACGGCTCCAAACTGGGGTACAGCTAGTCAGTCCATCTTGTTTGCAGCTCACTCCGACTGAGCTAACCTGCCGGATTGCTGGCGAGGAAATTGCCTTACCAGTGGAACCTTTGCAAATTGAACTGGGGACCGAAGTCAACCTGCAACAGTTAACGATCGATCCTGGTCAAATTCACTGTGTTGGACAAATCAATATTGTGCCGATCGAAAGCTAAGGCCGATCGAAACTGGGACGCTCGAAAGCTAGGGCTGCTGACCCAAGAGTGATTCAAACTCCATTCGCAATGCCTCTAAATCGGCAACTCTGGCTACCAGCAAATTCTGGGCACCGGCATCTTCGAGGCGCTGTTTCCAATGCCGAACCGATTCTGCATTGTTGAGCCAGAAGTGAATCACCGTATCAACGACTCGATCGAGCTGCCAATTGCGTCGGTTGGGAATGGTTTCGATCGATTGAATAAAGGCATCTAAAGTACATCGATAGGCTCCGAGATACTCTGCACCTACTGGTCGGCTGTGGATCTCTTGCTGCTGATCAAAAAAGGATACAACTGGGGCAACCCCAACGATTTCAAAGGAATATTCCATACCCAGCTCCATCGTGGTCTATAAAATTTGACAGAGGTGATCTAGAAAAAAGAGATTAAATAAAGTTTGGATAGGATTATTGTGGGCAAAGCAAACTGAGGTTTCTGTAACATACTTAATTCTTACAATATTCCTCTGGGCACGACTTGAATCAGACAGCAGGGCATGGTGCAGACCGACATCCTTAAACTCGTTCAGCAAGGTGATGTGGGAGCGATCGCTCGCCTCTTAAATCGCAGCCTGCAACCTCGAGGTGTCGTGGCCAAGGTTTTGTTCCGGGAACAGCGCCTCAAGATTTTGCTTTCTTCAAATCGGGCTCTGGACCAGAAGGCATTTGTGCGGTTGATTCAGCAGCAGATCGATAGCCTGGAAATTAGCGCGATCGCCTCAGTGAAGGTTTATAGCCAGCGGCAGGGAGAAGCGGTTCCAGATTGGTCTCAAGAATTTGTGCCGCTCCATTACAAAGCACCACCGCCGGTTCCGGCCCCTCCGAAGGGAACGATGGCGATCGTCAAACTGAAAACCGAAAGCCAGGATTTTCTCACCTCATTACGCACGTTCCAATTCGATTCGATTTTTCCCTATCGAGAGGTATTTAGCACGGAGCTTTATCGCAGCAATACAGTGCGCTCTCTGCTGTTTCTGGGACTGTTTCCGTTGGTGATCAACTTGCTCGCTAAGCAGGTCAGCCTGGAGCAAATCGCCTGGTTGATCGGCATTTACTCTGCATCTATTTGGGGAGTGGTGCTCTATAACCTGATCAAACCCGTCCAGTTTTCCTGGCGCAATACGCTGCAATGCATTGCGTTTACGACGATGGTTGGCATTCCGTTGCTGCTGATCTTTCAGCAAGTGCCGCCCTTTCGCACCCTATATCATGCGATTAATGCCGGACCCCTATTTCGCTTGGTCGGTTTTGTTTTAGGGGTTGGTGTCCTGGAAGAAATTTGTAAAGCATTGCCCATATACTTTCTGCTGGCTCGTTCCCAAAAACTGCAAGATCCGCTTACAGCCGCCTTTTATGGAGCGATGTCAGGGCTGGGATTTGCGATCGCCGAAGGGGCTGCCTACTCATTTCGCTATGCAGCGGGTTTGTCGCAGGGTCAGCTCGATCTCAGTGCTTATGTCACAGCCAACACGATTCGCTTTGTTTCATTGCCGCTGTTCCACGCCATGCTGGCAGGCATTGTCGGCTATTTTATTGGGCTAGCGGTTATCAATCCTTCTCGGCGAAGTGCGATCGTCTTCATTGGCATTATGATCGCCGCAACGCTGCATGGTCTGTATAACACCTTTGCAGGAGGATTGCCCGGTTTGATGATCGTGGCATTCACCATTTTGCTGTTTGTCACCTATATTCGGCGGAGTCAGCATCTAGTCAATGAGATGCATCTGGCTGAGCAAAACTCTCGCAAAAGTCGCCTAATCTAAGCAGCTTGCTAACTTTAAGTGCTGCATCTAAATTCAAAACTGCTCAAGCACCGCCATTCTGCCAGAGTCCCATGGCCAGCGTGATCAAAAGCACCGCACCAAAGCCAAGCCGATACCAGACGAAAATCCAGGTATTGCGTCGCTGTAAATATCGCAGCAACCAGGCGATCGAAACGTAAGAAAAGACAAAGGTCGAAATAATACCCGCGAGCAGCGGCAGAATGCTATCTACATTCCCCAATGCTTTGGTTGATTGATAGAGCGTGGCGATCGTCAGAGTAGGAATGCCGAGCAGGAAAGAAAAGCGGGCTGCGGTCTGGCGTTCTAGCCCCAGAAACAGGGCTGCGGTTAACGTGGAACCCGATCGAGATGCTCCGGGAATCAGCGCAATCATTTGTCCGAGGCCTACCAGAATGCCGTCCTGGATCTGGAGCTGCTCAAAGCCACGTTTGCGGCTCCCCAGGTTTTCTGCCAGTCCCAGCAAGATCGCCATCACAATTGACATGACGCCAATCACACCCACGCTCTCCGGCAGAATGTCTTTAAGGAAAAAGCCGCCGACCAGGGCTGGAATGGTGCCGATCGCAATGCCAACCAGCAATTTCCACTCTTCTCGCTGCCAATCTTTTTGGCGAAACGCATACCAGCCGCCTGTGACAATTTGCAGAATGTCTTCCCAAAAATAGAGGACGACCGCAATAACGCTGCCAAACTGGATGGCATCAATAAAATACTTCTGGCCAACATGGGACCACCCAAGCGCTTTTGTGAAAACCAACAGATGGGCTGTACTGCTAATGGGCAGAAATTCTGTGATCCCCTGTACTAAGCCCAGGACGATGGCTTGCAATAAATCTTGTATCAAATCCACGGTTTCACCTAACTTCGCGCTTAGCAATGGGGGAATTGTTAACGATCTGCCATGCTATCCGGCTTGATGGTCAGGCAGTTCACGTTGGTCAATCTTACCCCCTAATAGCTTACGGGCGCTAAACGCTGCCTTGGGCGATCGCCCTTCTGCTTCAAGAAATTTTTATAAAAATGTCCAGAATTTTACCCATCAACTTTTTTCTAGCGTTAACATTCATCCTATGCCCCCCTGGGGGATTTTCCTGTGTTATGTTAAAAAAGGTGAACTGATTATTAAAAATATTTTGTCTTCCTATTCCCCACCCAAGCCACTTTATTCAACCGCTTTAGATGCACCACTGAGCCATTTAACGGTTGCAACGCCGCAATCACGACAAAACTGGCTGATGTTTGCGGCAGCCGCTTTTCTGGTTTCGGTGCCAGTATTTCTTCAGGCTCCCCTGGTACGGCTTGCACCCTGGCTTAGCCTGGTGATCACAGTGCTTTGGATTGGGCTCAGTCTGCGATTACAGAGACGGCCCGGTTCCTCTCAATGGGGAGATTTACTGATTGGCTTCAGTTGGACCTGGCTAGCTGGATCGCTCTATTGGGGATGGCTGCGATGGGAACCGCTAATCCATTTGCCTGTAGAAGCGATCGGTCTACCCTTCGCGATTTGGGGGTTGCGTCAAGGCACCAATCGGATTGGCCATTGGTTTTACTTAGGGTCGCTGTTTGGCACGATCCTGACGGATACCTATTTTTATCTGGTTAATCTCATTCCCCATTGGCGGCAGCTCATGCAGGTGGAACCAGACTTGGTACAGCCCGTGTTGCGGAGTGCGATCGCTCAAATTCAAACTCCCTGGGGCATTGGCTGTGCATTGGGATTAATTATGATTTTGCTCGTCGTCGGTAGCTTGCCGCTCCGTTCGCCTCAAATTCACTGGTGGGCTTTTGGTGGAGCCGTGTTAAGTACGCTACTGGTTGACGGATTGTTCTGGTTAGGTGCGACTCTGGTTTAAGTGAGGCTATGATTGGGAGTGTTCCCGGTTGACCACACGATTTTTGCCACAAGCTCAGCGTATTTATACTGATCTACTGAGTCTCGACAGGCTGGAGCTGTAAAACTTAATGATTAATTCGGAGTGCATCTGGGGCCTCAGCTCTTTATAATTTTTCAGTCGGAAGCACGTGCTCGTTGGTATTTTGTATACCAGGATGCATCCCGGAGCAACGAAAATCGTTTCATAGCCTGTGGTGACAACACAACCTGTTCCTCACTTAATTTTGCGAACTGAGTCAGGGAGTCGTTACCTCTCACTAATTGGCAGCAATTGCTGGACATTTGGTCGGGGGGATGACAACAACTTTGTCTTACCCGATCGCTGGATCTCCCGCAACCATGCCATGCTGCAGCGGGTCGAAACCGGAGAGTTTTACCTCATCGACATGGGCAGTCGGAATGGATCGTTTGTGAATGGACGACGAGTCAGTGTGCCTGTGACGCTTCAGAATGGCGATCGGCTCACATTCGGCCAGACCGATCTGGATTTTTATGCGCCTGAAATTGAGCTGCAAGCAGATCCGTCGAGTGGGGGCATGGATTCCCAGGAATTTACGGCAACCGCAACGCTCCATGTGCGACGTCTGATTTCGGTGTTGGTGGTAGACATCCGTAACTTTACCGGCATGACCCGCCAGATCGATGAAAGCACCCTTTCCGAAGTAATCGGCACCTGGTTTCGCTGTGCCGGCGATATTATCCGCGAGTATGGCAGCTGGGTCGATAAATACATTGGTGATGCCGTCATGGCCGTTTGGATCCACGGGGCGCAGGAAGTTTCACCGGAAGAAATGATCCGCATTACGCAGGCGCTGAGCGCTTTGCAGAAGATGACCAGCCATTTACACGAGCGCTATCCTTTACCCTTCCCCCTCCGCATTGGTGCAGGGTTAAACACGGGTTATGCCATGGTGGGAAATACGGGTACGGGCGATCGGCCAGACTACACGGCGCTAGGCGATACGGTGAATGCGGCTTTCCGGCTGGAGTCTTCCACTAAACAAATTGGGGTTGATGTGGCGTTTGGCGAAACGACCTATCAGTATCTGGAAGGAGCCGGACTCAAAGCTGCCTTGTTTAAACAGCACACCGTTGTTTTGAAGGGTTTTGATATTCCAACGATCACTTATGCAGGATCGTTTACCGACCTAGATGAGTTTTTGCGATCGGCCCATTTCGATGCCGTTGAAAACTCAGTCGGCAATCATCAATCTCACTAGCCGGATTTCACTCATTTCAGAATCAGCAAAGGCGGAATGCAAAAATAATCTCTCAGCCCATTGCTGTAGCTAATGAAAAAAGGAGCCTAGGTTTTGCCTAAACTCCTTTGCTTTGATTTTAGGGTTGCGTTACGCAGTCACAGGATAAACGCTAACCTTCTTCCGATCTTTGCCCTTCCGCTCAAACGTAACCACACCGTCCACTAGAGCAAAGAGGGTGTCATCACTGCCCCGACCCACATTCACGCCGGGATGAACTCTGGTGCCGCGTTGCCGCACTAGAATGTTGCCAGCTTTTACCGTTTGACCGCCATAGCGCTTAACACCCAACCGCTGGGCGTTAGAGTCTCTGCCGTTGCGGGTACTGCCTGTTCCTTTCTTATGAGCCATATCAACCTCTGCAATCCTTTATGAATATTCTACTCAAGCCCTGGTAAAGCCCAGAAATGCAGGTTAGCTATCTGCATCCTCAGCGGTTTCTGCTGCGGTTTCTGATGTTGGAGCAGCAGCAGCACTTCCGCCTCCAACTACCTGACCACCCACAGTGATGGAGTTAATCATCAATCGAGTTAACTCTTGCCGATGGCCTTGTTTTTTGCGGGTTTTCTTTTTAGGGCGCATCTTATAAACGATCACCTTGCGACCGCGCAGATGCCGTAATACGGTCCCTTCTACGGTTGCCCCTTCAACGAGCGGTTGACCGATCGAAATTTCGCCATCGTTATCGACGAACAACACCTGGTCAATTACCACAGAGCCTTCTTCATCGACGGGCAGCCGTTCAATGTCATAGAACCGACCGGGCTCGACTCTTAATTGCTTTCCACCCGTTTCAATAATTGCGTAAGTCATGAATTTGTCTCAACGAGCCGTACAGGTAGCCTGAGCAAGCCTGGAATTAATCTCATTTAATCCATGCCGCCCTGACATTTGGCAAGAAAACCTGATCCGAGCAAAATAAATGGCCAACTTACTATTGTGTTGAATCAAGCAGAGAACTGTCAACTGCAATTTTCAAACTATCGACTGCATTCCCTGTCACACTACAAAACTGGTGGATTCTCCTTGAGCGGCCTGCCAACTTCTGGCATCGTAGTACAGATCTTCTAAAGTGATGCTGTATAGGGCATCTCGCAGCTTTTGATGGATCTGCCGCCACAGGGTAAGAGTCACCCAATCTTCAGCATGTTCAGCTTCAGGCGTATGGCGCGCCAATGGATCGATCGTTTCACCCACCGCTTCCAGAATTTGCCCCAACGAAATTTTTGCGGGCGATCGGGCTAATCGATATCCACCCTGAGCACCGCGAGTCGATTCCACAATTCCAGCCCGTCGCAACTCAATCAGCAGCTTTTCTAAATAGGGTGCAGGCAGATCTTGTCGTTGCGCAATCGCCCGCACGGAGGTGGGTTCATAGTTGGGTTGCAGAGCTAAGTCAAGCAGCGCCTTTACACTGTAATGTCCCTTTGTGGTGAGTTTCATTGGGTCTTCGCTTCAGAGGTTAGCTTCATTTGATGCGATCGAAATATAGAAACAGGCTGTTATCGACAGATTAATCAATGATTAAGCAGTAGAAGGGGTAAACAGAAATGAACCTACTTTGCCTCTGGCAGGTGTTAAACGCTGAATGAGTATAAAGCACTAGACCTGCATGAACTTTTGGTGATATGAGCTGCTGACTGGTTTGGCATGAAAGATCGGCAGAGCCGAGAAATAAGCAAAGAGCTTTTGATGTTGCTTTTACTTCAGTTCAACCCTGAATTTATTTCAACGGTTCCCTACCTCATCCCATCAAGATAGAAAACACTTCTACCTCATCTTAAGGAGATTGTAGATTGGCATGGATTTAACGTGTATATAACTTAGAGCTTGATGCAAACAAGATGAAAAAGATCACCCCTCAAGGTAGGATAGTTTCACAGCTGATATAACCCTTGGCAAAAGAAGCTATACAGCCATCTACCTAATCTAATTTCACCAATTTGCTAGCGAAGATTCAGACTCAGACGAATGACTAGAAAGAAAAAGAACGAGCCTTTAATAGGAGAAGCATTGCTTGCGAAAGTGAAGCAGCTAGAGCACTTAGCAAAAGAAGAAAAAGCTAAAGAATGTGGATATTACACCATTACAAAAAACGGTGTAGAACGGGTCAATATGATGAAGTTCTACAATGCACTTCTAGAAGCAAAAGAAATTGAGTTGGATGGCAAGCAGGCGGGCAATGGTCGCGGCGGACGTAGTGCAAGTTATCGCATTACGGTGCAGGCCAACGGCAATTTGCTGATTGGGGCAGCCTATACAAAACAGATGGATCTGAAACCGGGCGATGAGTTTGAGATCTCTCTGGGCCGCAAGCATATTCGCTTAAAACAAATTGATGGAGAGATGGTAGATGACTAAATGCTTTGAGCCTTGGCTTTCAAGCTCAGGTCTGGTTATCTAGAACTTGAATCTGAAACGGGTTGCCTCTGAATCCATCGAGGCAGATCATGAAATTGAATGGGTGAACGACAACGGTATACTAATCACTCAAGTAGTTACTCAGTTAAATCGTCACTGAGATAGTCGATAGTCATTGATTTTCCCAGGTAATATTTTTAGAAAGCAGTTGCTTGACTGGCATTTACCGGGTGAATCGCCTTGGCATTAGACGAAACGACTCATTCTTCGATTTCCGCTGTAGCCCGATCGCGCAAAGCACCGCATGCGTTGGTACAGTCTCAGCTGCAAATCTTGCTGTCGCAGAACGATCTGGAGGGAGCGAAGAATCTGCTGATGCCGGTGCAGCCTGCTGACGTAGCAGATGCGATCGAAGGGTTACCTGTCACCAGTCAAGTAATTGCCTTTCGCCTGCTATCAAAAGCAGAAGCGATCGAGGTTTTTGAATATCTAGACAGCGCTGTGCAACAGTCCTTGCTCGAAGAGTTTAAGGGCCAGGATGTGTTGGATGTGGTCGATCAAATGTCTCCGGACGATCGGGTCCGCTTATTTGATGAACTGCCTGCGAGCGTGGTGAGTCGATTGTTGCCGCAGTTAAGTGCGGAAGAGCGACAGGCCACAGCCCTGCTATTGGGATATGAGGCAGGAACGGCTGGCCACATCATGACGCCAGAGTATATCTCGCTCAAAGAAACCTGGACCGTGAATCAGGCCCTGGAGCAAATTCGGCAGTTGGCCAACATCAGCGAAACCATTTATTACCTCTATGTCACCGATCCTGCCCGACGCCTGACTGGCATTCTCTCCCTACGGGGATTGGTGACGGCTCAACCCGAACAGACGATCGGTGAAATTATGGTGCGAGAGGTCATGTATGTTCAAACCGACATGCAGCAGGAGGAAGTAGCCCGCATGATTCAGCGCTATGACTTCTTGGCGCTGCCGGTTGTGGATGCTGAGCAACACCTGGTGGGCATTGTCACCGTGGATGATGTGCTCGACATTTTAGAAGCAGAAACGACCAAAGATATTTACACCTTAGGGGGTGGCGTTCAAGCCGGGACAGACAGCTACTTTCAGAGTGATTTGTTGAGTGTGGCCCGTCGTCGCGTCACCTGGTTGCTGGTTCTACTGGTTACCAACACGGGTACTTCAGCCGTGATTCGCAGCCAGCAAGATATTTTGCAGCAGGTTGTGGCGTTAGCAGCTTTCATTCCCTTGCTGATTGGGACGGGTGGCAATGTGGGAGCGCAGTCTTCCACGGTCGTGATTCGCGGCCTGAATACAGACGAAATTGCGCTCGGGAAAGCAGGGATGGTGATTCGGCGAGAAGCGATCGCAGGTGCATTGTTGGGGTTGATGTTGGGGGCAGTGGTGCTGGTTTGGGCCTACTTCTTGCAGGGAAATTTGCCCGTTGCGATCGCTGTCGGCATTAGTTTAGTCGCTATTTCAGTTTTGGCCTCGATCGCTGGATCGACTCTACCGCTGATCTTCCAAAGCCTGAAGCTGGACCCAGCCTTAATGTCTGCCCCCTTTATTACAACTGCAGTCGATGTGTTAGGGGTGCTGATTTATCTAAATGTGGCTCGGCTAATTTTACACATGCAGTGAAGGCTGGCTTTGGAGTGTAAAGTAATCTGGACAGCGAGGTGATCGCCCCTTGAGGGGTGAGCCTCCTTATCTACTCGGGCTGCCACCACCTTAAATTTTCAATAAGGGATTTTCCGATCAACGGATTTTCCGGTAAGTTGACTGGAAGTTCTGACCACACAATGCTGGAATTTTCAGAAATTTAAATTCTAGATTTTTTGCCTGGGAGAATCGCTTAAAATCAATTAATTTCTAGCGAAATAATATTTTCGCAAGTTGTTTATATTGAGCCAGTTGCAGCGCAAGTTCCCGAGTTCTCACTTTGATGATCGTCACCCTCTAAGTTCTTTTTTGGCTGCTTGTTGAGCTAGTTCCGCAAATCTTTTGGTGAGCATGCTTTAAACATTGGTGATCTCAATGTTTTGCGGCTGTTTACCAAGTTTTGCCTGTTTCATTTAGGCATCGGTTCTTTGGATGCCGAATCAATTTGCAATTTTCTACTGATAGTTAATGACTATGACTTTCTATCCTTCTCGTTCACTTGTTCTGATTGATCCAACCGTTCAGGATCATCATCTCCTGATTGCAGGTCTGAATCCTGATATCGAAGTCTTTGTACTGGATGCAGCTGAGGATGGGGTAGAGCAAATTAGCCGTTTACTGGCCGATCGCCAAAATTTAGAGAGCATTCATCTGATTTCCCACGGTCAACCGGGCACATTGCTGCTGGGCTCAACGCAACTGAACGATCGGTCTTTGTCCCACTATGCCGACCTGATCCAGGGCTGGGCAAAGTCATTGGCTCATCAAGCTTCTCTTTTTCTCTATGGCTGTCGGGTGGCTGCAGAGCAACAGGGCCGCACTTTTATCCATAACTTACACCAGCTATTAGGAACGGGCATTGCTGCCTCGACCACGATCACAGGGCATTCCAGTCAAGGGGGTGATTGGAACCTGGAGTTTACGGTTGGTGCGGTGCAGGCGCGATCGATCTTTCAGCCCCAAGCGCTCAGGACCTATCCTCATGCACTGCCCATCTTGGTCAATGAATCGTTTCGCAATGCTGATGTTACAGACAAATCTTGGATTTTTAACGCATCCTCTGGATCAGCCGATCCTTTCCTAACGGCACGCAGCGATCCCAACGCGCCCACGGGTGGTCTGCCTGGAGGCGGAACGGATACCGCAGGCAATGGAGTCCTGCAGCTAACCAATAACAGTACCGACCAGGCTTCATTTGTCATTTACAACAATGCCTTTGCTTCAAATGCAGGACTGAGTATTACCTTTGACTTCTTTGCCTATGATGGTCGGGCAACGGGCAATGCTCCCAAAGCTGGTGGAGATGGCATCAGCTTTTTCTTAATTGATGGAGCGCAATCTCCCAGCACGGTTGGAGCCTTTGGCGGATCTTTAGGGTACGCCCAGAAGAATGTGGATGGCATCGCAGGCATTGCAGGCGGCTATCTGGGCGTTGGTCTGGATGAATTTGGTAACTTCGCTAACCCATTGGACTTTGTTGGGGGAACGCCTCAACGAGATGGGGGTCCTGGCCTCATAGAAGATGCGGTCACTATTCGTGGTCGGGGAGATGGCACCAGCAAGCTCGCGGACAATTACAGCTTTATTGCGACATCTGGATCGCTTACTGCCAATGGGGGGATTGATGAAGTCGGCACAACGAACCGAGCCGATGCAGCCCGTCGAGCTCGAATTGACATCACGCAAGCCGGCATCCTCTCAGTCAAAATTGATTTGAACAATGATGGAGATTTTGCCGATGCGGGCGAAGCTCCGACTTCTCTCAGCAATATCGATATCATTGCTGCGAATGGAGGCTCGATTCCATCCACATTTAAGTTTGGTTTTGCCAGCTCAACGGGATCGGCCACCAACTTTCATGCCGTTCGCAACCTGGTAATCTCTACCTTTTCAACGCCACCGACTGTTGTAGATGCCAGTCTGGTTGCCAGTCCAAATTCGACAGTGAGAGTCACTGGCTTGTCGGGAACAGATGCGGAAACCAGCATTGCCTCTTTCACCATTTTGTCGCTGCCACCTGCGGCACAAGGTGTGCTTTTCCTAGCCGATCCCTCTGGAATTACTCCGGTTACTGTCGGGCAAGTTCTCACACCAACCCAACTGGCGCAACTGGTCTTTCAAGCAGGTCCTAATTTCACAGGCACCACATTTACCTATGGGGCAACGGATACGGATGGTGATCCAAGCCAAGTTCCCGGTACAGTATCCATCGCTAAAGTTAACAATCAATCCCCCACCTTACCGGGAAATGGCACGACAGAAGTTCCTTCAACGAATCCCATTACCATCCCAGGGCTGCCAGGAGTTGATCCCGATGGATCGATCGACTCTTACATCATTACCACTATTCCCCCCACTAGCCAGGGCACGCTGTTTATCGGCGATCCGAACCAGGGAGGCACAGCTGTAGTTCAAGGCCAAAGCCTTACCCCTCAGCAACTCAATCAGCTTTTCTTCCGTCCTGGTGCAGGATTTACGACAACTAACTTTACCTATGTTGCCGTTGATAATCTGGGTGCAATCTCGAACCCCCGTACCGTCACACTGGCAGGAACAGGGACGAGCGTACCGACTACCCCTGATTGTGAGCCAGGAATCAACCGTAAAGGGACAAACGGCAACGACAAACTGGTTGGAACGCCAGATAGCGATCGCCTCAGAGGGTTGAATGGCAACGATCGGATTCGCGGCAAAGCTTGCGACGATCGTCTGAATGGCGGTAAGGGTAGAGATAAGGTGTTCGGCAATGACGGCAACGATACTTTGCGGGGTCAGCAGGGCAACGATCGCCTGGATGGTGGTAAGAATATCGACCTGTTGAATGGTGGACTGGGCCGTGATTTCTTGAGAGGCCGAGTAGGGAATGACATCATCTTTGGCCGACGCGGCAATGACAAACTGATCGGCAACGGTGGTCAGGACCAACTTGATGCTGGCTTAGGCAAAGATCGGATCAAAGCAGGCAATGGCGATGATGTGGCGTCAGGTGGCCGGGGCGATGATCGGATCGATGGTGGCCGGGGCGATGATGTGCTGAATGGTGGCCTGCAAAGAGATCGTCTGTTTGGCCGATCGGGCGCTGATATTTTGTTTGGCCGACGCGGCAACGATTTCCTCAAAGGCGGCAGCGAAGATGATCAGCTAGATGGTGGTCTCAAGAACGATGTGCTGATTGGCGGGGGTGGTGCTGATACCCTTACCGGGGGCGGTGGTCGCGATCGCTTTGTCTATCGCAATATTCGCCATGGGCTGGATACGATTCTTGATTTCGAATCGATCGATCGGATCAGCGTCAAAGGCATTTTTGCCAAGGCAGACTACAATCGCACGCCTAAGTTCGATCGCTATATTCGATTGCAGCAGTTAGGCAGCGATACGGTGGTGCGAGTCGATGGCAATGGCGATGAAGCGGGTGGCTTCAGGAATTTAGTGACGTTAGTGGACGTGACTGCCTCCAGCCTGACGGCTAGCAATTTCCTGTTTGCATAATTTAAGTTGATTGGGCCGATCGCACTGAGCAAACCAAACGGGATTGCAGCGCTTTTGATCAGCAACGCAATTGTCCAGGTAAACTGATTGCGATCGGCAACCTGAGTCTATGGAAATTCGAGCAGAAAAATCGGGTGATATTGCGGCAATTCGCATGGTAAATTTAGCTGCATTTGGTCGAGACAGCGAAGCAAATTTAGTCGATCAATTGCGTGGTGTTGCTTCGACGCTCTCTTTGGTGGCAGTAGAGGCAGAACAAATTGTTGGACATGTCTTCTTCAGTCCCGTCACGATCGAAGGCACCTGTCCCGATCCATTCCTTATGCTGGGTTTAGGACCAGTAGCTGTGTTGCCCGATCGCCAGCGGCAAGGGATCGGATCGTTGCTGATTCATCACGGACTTGAGGTATGTCGTCAGTTGGGATGCAAAGCGGTCGTCGTTCTGGGCTATCCAGAATATTATCGACGATTTGGATTTGGTCCAGCGAAACAAAAGGGACTCAGCTGTGAGTATCCTGTTCCAAACGAGGTGTTTATGGTGCTGGAGTTGGAACCGGATGCTTTGGTAGCCTGTCAAGGGCTCATCAAATATCGTCCGGAATTCCACGGATTGTGAGTAGTGGTTTGGTCTGATGAGAGCCATTCTGAGCTTGATCTCATTAGAACTCCTGATTCAGCACATCTAGAACCGCTTTGGGCGAGAGTTTGTCCTTAAACCAGATCACATGGGCCGGAACATTGCTCACTTTGACTCCGGCTTTCTCTAAGTTCAGCCTTTCTGAAACCGCCAGAATTAAGTTATTCCGCTCAGATTGCCGTACCTGAGAGAACTTTTTGCGCAAATATTCGGGTCGCCAATAGCCGACAATTTCCAACAGCACCGATCGGCCATCCGGATGCACCAGCCGAAAATCAGGAATCATCACACTGCCAGGAATGGGAATCAAATCTACCTCTCGTTCTAGCTGCCAATCAGTTTTGAGGCTATCCCAACGATCGGCAAACGACATTTCCAAAAAGCTATCGTAGGCTTTGCCCGGTGGGTAGTGGCTGACCAAATTGCAATCTGAGTCGAGGCTAAAGCGTCGTGTTTTCTCGGTTTTCGTGTAGGGATCGCGCCAGTGCAGATCGGCAGCCAGACTCCATTTGGTGACATGCAGCAAAGCTGGAATTAACTTGGCAATATCCAGGCCATACCGAGTGCTGGGTTTGAACAGGCTAGTGGGACCATCGATCGCGATCGTAAATCCATGATCGGCATCGCCTTCAATATAGGTCATTAAGCCAAATAGCTTCAGGTAGCGAAACAGCAGTTTGTACTCACCCGGATCATTGCGATGAGCATGGATGCGGATTTGGCTGGCTTTATAAAAGATGCCCTGCACCTGAGACAGGTTATAGCGATGCAGCAACGCTTCCGGACTGGGCGCGTCAAACTGGGTCAGGATTCGGTTTTCAGACAGATCGGCATAGAGTCCAGCGCGGATTTGCTCTGGCAGCACTTCCCTTTCCAATTGCAGACTGAGACGATCGGCCAGCGTTTGCAGCGTTTGGGTCGCTGTTTGGGGCAGGGGAGCCGCCTGGGCTGAGAGGGCAAAGACTTGCTGCCGTAATTCTTGCGGGTCTAACGGACTGACGATTTCAAACTGACTGAAAGCATCGCTCTTGAGCAAATAGGCCAGTCCTCGTTGAATCCGGTAGTCGGTATTGTCGCCTTCTAGTTCTTGAAGTTGGCGATCGAGTTCCCCTTGAGTGCTGCCTTTTGCCTGTTGAAAGAGATTGATCAGCGTGGTTGCCAGGTTTAGATGATGGGCATTCGCTGCTAAATGTTTCGGGACAATAGTTTCCCCATTCGGTCGGGCAATCAGCAGATCAGTTGGCAGCATGCTGGATTCCTGTCACCATCATTTCTTGTCCCACCCTTTTTGCTTTCTGTCTGTTTAAATAGCGTCCAGTTAAACAGTGGCTTAATAGCTTTTGAGCTACCAATCTACTTGGGTGCGTTCCTGGGTGACCCGATCGTATACCTGTTCAGTTTGTTGGGCAATATCGGCCCACTGAAAGCGACGATCGAGGTCTTCATAGGCGTTATCCACCAACCATTGGGCATAGCCCGGATTTCGCAGCACTTCCAAAATGCCCCAGGCTAACGAGTCTGGATTGCCAGTCTGCGTTACCACACCTGTTTTTGTGTGATGCACCACTTCGGGCAGTCCTCCCGCATCAGAGACGACAACCGGCACACGGGCTGAGAAGTTTTCCAGGGCGACAATGCCAAAAGGCTCATAGCGGCTGGGAAACACTGCGCAATCGGCGACACGGCGAAACTGATTCAGCTCTTCTTCTGCCATGAAGCCGGTAAAGTAGCACTTATGCCAGATGCCCAGATCCCAGGCCAATCGCTTTAAACCATCTGCATTGCCCCCGCCGATCACAACAATTTTGGCGCGTCCCCCCATTTCCCAAATCACTCTAGGAGCCGCACAAAGCAAAATGTCGATGCCCTTTTCGTAGGTTAGTCGCCCGACATAATAGACGATCTTTTCCTGGTCAGCCGCAAATCTCCGCCGGAATCGCCAGAACTCAAATTCGCGGCGAGGCTGTTTGCGCTCCTGACAGATGCCGTTATAGATCACATCGATTTTGTCGATCGGACAATGCAAGGCCCAATGCACCTCGCGTTTCATATAATTCGTGCAAACAATCACTCGCCATGCTTCGGCAGTGAGGTCGGCTTCTTTGCTGTGAATGTAGTGATGGGTCGCTGTATAGAGACCGCTATACCGACCATGCTCAGTCGCGTGGATTGTAGCAATCAGGGGAATTTTGAAGAGGTGCTTTAGGGCGATCGCGGCATCAGCAACCAGCCAATCATGGGCATGGATGAGGTGGAAAGGTCCATCTTCGTGGAGCAATTTGCCACCGTGCCGTCCCATGCTTTCGTTCATGTTGGCGATCCAGTGAAAAAAATCGTGGCTCTCGCTAACCGGAACGCGATGGATTTGAATGCCGTCTACCACTTCGTAATGCGGCGCATGACCAAATTCCACCGTTAACAAGTGAATTTCATGCCCAAGTTTCACAATTTCTGGGTAGAGCTCTGCTACATGGCGAGAGATTCCGCCCACAATGCGAGGTGGAAATTCCCAAGCCAGTACCAGAATTTTCATACTTGCCAGCCTCGTTTAAATAAATTTCAATAACTTAACATAGGTTATTCCATTTCCGCTGTCAGGGTGGATCCGCAATTTTGACTGCCAACAATACGCTTGACGGTTTTCCGGTTCTAAACCAAAATAAACCCTGACAAATCTGTCAAAATAGTTAAGAAGTTAGATTGAAATCCTCATTTCACCCATTTGCTCTCATTCCGCAAGATTGAGCCATGGAAGTCAAAGACAAAGATAGCCCTGGCTTTCATTCTTCGATCGAGCGATTTCAAGATTGTGCTGCACTGAAAGCAGCAGAATTGTTTATACAACCTGTTCTTCAACTACCATCTTTTCATACTAAATTCCACAACGCAGTTTCGTTCAGGATTCAGTAGATCTACATGGAGGTATCGCTACAACGATCGGCAAATTCGGACGCATCACTCCAGCTTTTGCTGTTTGTAGACAAACGCCCTGTTTCTAGTGAACGGATTCGCCAACTTCGCCAACGCTTGCGCGAACTTTCAGCAGAAGCTACCTATCCCTATGAATTACAGATTGTGGATGTGAGTGAGCAGCCGCATCTAGCAGAGTTTTTCAAGTTGGTTGCCACTCCTTCGCTGATCAAAATTCATCCTGAGCCTCGTCAAACTCTGGCGGGAACCAATCTGGTAGCCCAACTCGAAAACTGGTGGCCCCGTTGGCAGCGCGCGATCGAAGACTACTTAGCGGAACAGCCCAATCAAACCGAATTGAGTCAGTCTGACAGCAATCCGAATCAGATTCAGTCGATCGCCCATTCAGCCGAGTTGATGCGGGTGTCGGATGAAGTGTTTCGGTTACAAAAAGAAAAAGAAGAACTCCAGGCCCAGCTCCAATTTAAAGATCAGTTGATTGCCATCCTGGCCCATGATTTACGCAATCCGCTGACCACTTTATCGATCGCCCTAGAAACCCTGGAAATGGGGATGAGCCGTGAAGTCAAGCATCCTCGCATGACGCCAGAACTGCTCACTCAGTTGATTCGTCAGGCCAGAGCACAGGCTAGAGCGCTCGATCGCATGATTACCGATATTTTGCAGGTGGCGCGTGAACGGGGCGCAGAATTTCGCATTCAACCCCAAAAGCTGGACTTGGGAAATCTTTGTCTGGAGGTGATTGAGCGATTGCAAGAGCAATTCCAAGCAAAATCTCTCCAAATTCAGACGGATATTCCTGCTGATTTGCCAGCCGTCTATGCTGATTCTGAACGGGTGAGACAGGTGCTGGTCAATTTATTAGACAACGCCATCAAATACACGCCAGTTAACGGCCAGATTCAAGTTTCCATCCTGCACCGCACGACCCAAAAAGTTCAGGTGAGCATCTGCGATAGCGGACCAGGCATTCCACCCGAAAATCAACAGCGAATTTTTGACGATCGATTCCGACTCCAGCGAGATCAAGAAACCGAAGGTTATGGTATTGGCTTGTCAGTTTGTAAGCGGATTGTGCAAGCCCACTATGGACAAATTTGGGTCGATTCAGAATTAGGTCAGGGGAGTTGCTTTCATTTCACCCTGCCGGTTCATCGATCGCTAAAAGTGTTTAACTAGCTTTGCTTTGTCAGAATTTAGATCCCTTAAGTAGGGATCTATAGCTTGATCTCTACATTCATCACGTAATGGCCAATCTGCAGCTGGTTCGCCCATAATTCATACTCAACGCGCAGGTGGCGGGGCAGCTTCTTCCCTTTAATAAAGAGACTGCGGGTAAAATTGCGCAACCGAATTTGATGTTTATCGCTGACATCATTCATTTGCAGCCAATAGCGACTCATGCCATAAGCCCTATGCTCCCAAAAATGGCGGTAGCTAAACTGCCCGTTTCCCTGCATGGTCATGACGACGCGATCGGGCGAAATTTCTAACCACAGCAGTCTGGGGGTCAAAATATTGGTGACTGTCTGGGCCTTGTCTAGCACAAGGTGGGACCCAGAAGCGATCGGGTCTTGAATCAGCGGTTCAGTTAACAGCAGATGAAACTTTTCGGGTTCTCGCTGGTAAAGTGTGGCATCAGTTTGCACAACTGACCAAACGGGTAAATCGTAGGCAGTGAGGGAAAGACAGACTGAAGTATGGTGTTGAGTCAGCATAAGGGCGCAGGAAAGGGGTAGGATGTCTAACGCTCCCCTTTGTCAGTCTATCCCAATGCCAAGCACCACTATTACACTCAACTCAACTGAAAATCATGATTCATTGACGATCGCCCCTGCTACCGATCTAGCATTACGGGGACAAATTCAGGTGCCAGGGGATAAGTCCATTTCCCATCGCGCCTTGATGTTGGGTGCCTTAGCGCAAGGAGAAACCCGGATTCAGGGATTGTTGCTTGGCGAAGATCCCCGCAGCACAGCCGCCTGTTTTCGGGCGATGGGAGCCGAAATTTCAGAACTCAACACAGAATTGGTGACCGTGCGGGGAGTTGGTGTAGGGCAGCTACAAGAACCCGTTGCCGTACTTGACTCTGGTAATTCTGGCACGACGATGCGATTGATGTTGGGGCTGCTGGCCTCTCAGCCAAACCGCTTTTTCACAGTCACAGGGGATGCTTCACTGCGATCGCGCCCGATGAAACGAGTCATTCAGCCCTTGCAGCAAATGGGAGCTGAGATCTGGTCTCGTTCAGGCGGCTATGCGCCGCTTGCGGTCCAGGGAAAACTGCTGAAGCCGATCCATTTCCAATCGCCGATCGCCTCTGCTCAAGTCAAGTCCTGCATTTTGCTGGCGGGATTGCTGGCCGAAGGTCAAACGACTGTCACGGAACCTGCTTTGTCGCGCGATCACAGTGAACGAATGCTGCGAGCCTTTGGGGCAAAAGTAACGGTGGATCCAGAGACCTGTAGTGCAACGGTGACTGGACCTTCTCAGCTAACGGGACAAACTGTGATTGTGCCAGGAGACATCAGTTCAGCGGCGTTTTGGCTGGTGGCAGGGGCGATCGTTCCGGACTCAGAGTTACTGATCGAGAATGTGGGGGTCAATCCAACTCGGACTGGTATTTTGGAAGCCTTAGCGTTGATGGGGGCAAATGTGCAGCAGGAAAATCAGCGCCTTGTGGCAGGGGAACCTGTCGCCGATCTGCGCGTGCGTTCCAGTGCTTTGAAGTCCTGCACGATCGCAGGAGATCTGATTCCTCGGTTGATTGACGAAATTCCTATCCTGGCGGTGGCAGCTACTCTGGCTGAGGGCACTACGGTGATTCGCGATGCAGCCGAACTGCGGGTGAAAGAGAGCGATCGCTTAGCGGTGATGGCGACCCAATTGAACCGGATGGGAGCCAAAGTAACTGAACTTCCTGATGGTCTGGAAATTGTGGGTGGTATGCCTCTCACAGGCACAGAGGTCGATAGCTATACGGATCACCGCATTGCCATGAGTTTGGCGATCGCTGCTCTTGTTGCTTCGGGTCAAACGGTGATTCATCGGGCTGAAGCAGCGGCAATTTCCTATCCAGATTTCACGCCAACCTTACAGCAAGTATGTGTCGGCTAAATTTACGTGACTCTGGGTCTGCTTAACCGAATTGTCAATTCATCGAGAGATCCCGATCCGGATGGGAATAATGGAGAAGAGATGACGCTCTGCGAGCGGCTCCGGGCAACCCATTCCTCAAATGCTCATGTGGCACAGGTTCAAAAATTTCGTTTTCAGCCTCCAAACCTATCATGCTCTGAGTCCTGATTTGAACGTCAGGCGGCAGGTCAATCAAACGTTGCGCCAACGCCCCATTCTGCACCTCGATCAATGGTTTCAGGCATTCTATCAATCTCAGGGAATTGCCTATTCAGTCGCCAATTTTGCCTATACTCATTTGGCAACTTATTCGGGACTGGATTTTGGCCGAGTTTTACCGAGTGATCGCTTGCATGAAGATCTGCATTGGTCGCAAATCTGCTGGTTTGACTGGGAATCGAAGCTGCATGAGGATTTCTGGCAACAGTTCGGTGTAGATATCAGCGATTGTTGGGATGATTCAGCGCTGCAAACCGTGAAGGATTTAATGCTGTTCCTGAATCAATATGGCATGCAGGCCCAACAGGTTGAATAGACCCCTTGCAGTTTGGCCAATGATAGAGTCAATCAAAGAAGTTGCAAGAGATCTACTCAGGGCAGGAATTCTGCTAGCTACACCGCACTCAATTCTGGGCGCAGCACTTCGTTCAAAATCGAGACAGGATGTTGCTTGTGTTTCCAGGCAAAGGCATGGCGGAATGCCGCGTCTTGACAAGCTTGCAGTTCATCAAAACCGATAATGTCATGGGTTAGCAAACTCTCATACTCGAATGGCAGACGCATGTTGTGTAATCCAGCATTATCGGTGCAAATCGCAATATCGACTCCTGCTTCAAAGCAGCGATCGAACACGACCTTGAGTTCATGAATGCTTTGCATCGTGCCGGTTTTCAGGTAAGTCGTGGGACAGACCTCTAGGCACTGCCCTTGAGCCGCCAACTGGGGCAACAACTCTGAATGCTTTAGCGGAATCTGAATCCCGTGACCAACGCGCATCAGATAGGGCAGCAATGCCGGATGGCAACCGTCGGGTGTTTCATACAGATGGCCAGTTGTATTCAAGCCTAGCGATCGCGCATTGTCATAGAGCTGAATAAACTCATCCAGCCGATCGCCATAGTGATTGTCGCCTCCAGCTAGATCGATGCCGCAGACATATTCAGGCATTTGAGCCGCCAGATCGACAATCGCCCGATTCACCTCATAGGGCAAACGAGCATGCATACAGAGAATTTGACTGGTGACGATCGGATATTCGCTCATTTGACTGGCTCTGCCGACCACTTCGACAACGCTAGCCATCAGATCGATCCGCTCAGACTGGCTCAGGTGTTCAGGGGTGCGTAGGAAAGGCGTATATCGCAATTCCAAATAAGCCAGATTCTCGAACACAAAAGCACCGCGCATCAGCCGATAGATGAAATACGGTAAGGTTTCGGCAGTTTGTACCTTTTCAACCAGCGTATGCAGCTCCAGATACTCATCTAATGTGTTGCGAGGCCGGGTGTAGAAATCTTCGAATGATTCGTAATTTGGAAACCGCTGAGTTAAATCAGCTTGATTCCGTTCAAAGTAGCGCCAAAGAATCCTGGGTACGACGGAACCTCCCAGGTGGCGGTGCAATTCAGCGTATAATGCCACGGGAACCTCTTGAGTTTTGTATATCGATAACCGTACAAGTTAGGGCAGAAGCTACTTTCGATCGAACTTGGCATATCCATCCCCAAATGCCAACTCGATCGGTCGATTGCTTCTTAAGATGATGCTTCAAACAGTGAATACGAACCGTAATAACCCGAAATAAAAATCCTGAAGGTGATTGCAGGATCTTGGAATCCTTAAATCGCCAGCTCCATCCCCAAGAAGGATGGTTTTTACAGGTAGGGCTTATAGGTTACTTAATGTAACAATAGCAAAATGAAATTGCTAGTCGTCGCTGAGACAAATTGACCCGCCCAATGGCTGATTTTTCCCCTTCCACTTGGTTTAACCGCTTGCCCCGTTGGTTAGTCATCGCCTTGGCAATCCCATTAATTGGATTAGACGGTTGGGTGCTCTTACAAGGATTGAATTACTTTCACTCGATTGTTTCGGCCCTTGTCATAGCAACAGTGCTTGCATTTTTATTGGATTATCTAGCACAGTTTTTGCAAAAGCGTGGCATGGAGCGGGGGCAGGCCGTTCTGCTGATCTTTTTGGCAGCCTTGGGGCTATTTGCAATTCTGGCAATTACGCTAGTGCCGCTCTTGGTGATCCAGCTAGAGGAAATGGTGCAACGGCTACCCGATTGGATCGATGCAGCCAGTATGCAGCTTCAATCGTTTCAAAACTGGGCGATCGCCCATCGGCTACCAGTGAATGTGACTCGCTTGGTTCGCCGTTTAGAGAATATGGCTCCGGACGATCTGGAATCTGTCTCGACGCAACTACCGACGATCGTCCTCAATGCTGCTGATAGCTTGATAGAAATTGTGCTGGTGATTGCGCTCACCCTCTATCTTTTGCTGCATGGACGATCGTTCTGGCGAGGCGTTTTCCGCTGGTTGCCCCAACCATTTAGCGATGAGGTCCAACAAGCGCTACAGAAAAACTTCCGCAGTTATTTTATTGGCCAAGCAACCGTCGCCCTGATTCAAGGAACGGCACTGTCATTGCTGTTCTTTGCCCTGAGGCTACCGCTATTTCTGCTCTGCGGCATGGGGGTTGGATTGCTGGCCCTGATTCCTTTCTTTGATTTGTTGGGTGTGTTGACGGTTGCGCTATTGACGGCACTGAACAATGTGTGGCTAGGGGTTGTTGTCTTGGTGTTGTGTCTGATTGTGGACCAAATTATCGACAATGCCGTAACGCCTCGCATTATGGGCAAGCTCGTTGGCCTGAACCCTGTATGGATTATTTTATCGCTGCTGCTGGGGGCTCAGATTGCCGGTTTCATTGGCATTCTATTGGCGATTCCCCTGGCTAGCACGATCCAGGAATTGGTTGATTTCTTTTATCCACCTACTGCGATCGAAACCGTTCCAGTGGAAACAGGAACCTCTGAGACAGCACCCGTGACCGGCGAAAGCAAAATGAGTCAGATAGGCTAGGCCGCTATGGTTCAGTCAATGACTCATCTGATGGCTCACTGAGTGGCTCATCGGGTGATTCGACCGATCGAGCATCACTTGTTGCAGAAGCAGTTTCATCTGGTGTGGAAATGGGTTGATTGCGCCACCCGGCAATGGCCTCTTGAGCTGCCGCATAAACGGGGGTATAGGGGGGCACGAGTTCACCAATCTGAATGGCTCGATCAAAGTCGTTTGCCGTTGCACGATCCTTAGCCAGATCAAGAATTCGTTGGCTCCAGCCTTCGATCGCTTGTTCGGCCTCAGCATGGACAGGTTGATCGGTGGGGACCAGACGTGCAGCAGAAATGGCCGTTTTATAGTTGTTCGCCGTATCAATTGCTGATTCACTGATTGAACGGGCGGCACGCCCCTCAGCCATATCCATAATGACGCGGCTCCAGCGATCGATATTTTGCTGAGCGTCTAAATAGAGCGGCTGATCTGCTTTAATCAGACGGGCAATTTTAATCGCCTCAACTAGATCAGAGACCTGATTCTCAGCCCTGGGTTCACGAGTGCGAATCAGCATGGTTTTGGCGTTATCTAACAAAGCCTGGTTCGTCTGCTGGAAAAGCTGATTTTGCTCAGCAGTGCGTTGGGCTGCCGGAATTTGGCTGAGCTGACGGTTGGCTTCTTCAAACTGTTGCGCCTGAAAAGCCGTTTCAGCAGATTGCATTACCAGTGCTGGATCCAGGGACACTGCTGGACCAGGGGTGGCATCAGAGTCGGCATTGTCGGAATTTGCAGTTGGGCTCTGCGGCTGCTGTGTAGCGGGTGTAAGTTGCTCAAGGGTGCGGGTTGAACTGATCAAAGTGCTGCTGTTGCGCAAAATCACCCCAAACAAGAGAATGCCTGCAATTAAACCTCCCTGCATCAGCAATCGTCGCCAAAAGAATTCATCACTAATCCCGGCAGACTCTTCTCTGGTAGCAGGCAGCATGGATTGAGGCAAAGAAGCTGCAAGGCTGCCCGATGAGGTTGCTAGCGGCGGTGTGTTAGCGCTCGGTTTCATGAAGGATTGGAACCAATGGGTCACGATTTTGGTTAGACCAGAACTGGTTTGAGTGAGCAAGGCCACTGGACGAGCAAGGCTGTCTTTAAGGGGGGCGATCGGTCCACTCGTAATCCGTCCACCAACTGTGCCAACAGAAGACGGAGTGACCTGTCTGCGGCGACCTGCTTCCGGCAAAATGATTTGATAGCGTAAATTGGGCGGGACAAAGGCCAAAGCATCTTGGCGGGGCCGCCAGCACTCTTCACTCAATTTAGGCAGCCGATCGGCCACTGTTTGGATTAGTTGTTCGACCGTGGCACAGCCCGATTGAATGGCCGTTATCAAAGCAGCGCTCAGAATTCCTTGCCGCAGGGTGAGTGGTTCATGGGAAAACTGCGTTGGCTGGCAAGAGAGCAAGGCTGCAATGCCATATTGTTGAGCAAGCTGCATCGTTTCTTCGCCAAAGCCACCGCGATCGATCCCAAGTTGACTGCGATTGGCATCTAAAATCACCAGCACTTTAGACTGGGTTGCTTTGAAGGCTTTGAACAGGGCTTCCACTTCAATGCCGGTTGTTACAATTTGCTGAGGATCTCCCTCGATCGGCATCAGATACTCTTTGCCTTGATGACACAAACCATATCCGCTAAAGAAAAAGAGCAGCACATCTTCTGGCTGCATCACGCGCTGATATTGGGCAATTTGTGTCTGAATATTCTGGGCAGTTGGAAAGCGAGGATCACCGTTGCTCAAGGTAATTTGATCGGCAAACAGACTGCACTGGCGTGGCGAAAAACCAGCTTGAGTTAGGATGCCACGTAATTGCTCCGCGTCCCGCTGTGCATAGCTTAGCGGTGGTAGAAAACGATACTGATTAATGCCGATCTGGATTGCCCAATAATTTACCATAACCACTCACTCAACTTCAGTTAGCAGGGTTTCACAATCCCGAATCACGATCCCGAAATTGCCCCTCACGATAACACAGCCCCACAGATCCGGTGAAAAAAACTTTTTCAAGAGAATTTATCGATGATTTGCCGAGCTTCGTGCTATGACTGGTGTTAGGGGCGGCTGTGATGACTCTTTTCTACGTCAATCCTTGGTTGCGATCAAGGGATCTACGGCCCCAGTAATTGCAGTATGTTGCAGCAAAATTCCCAGGAGCATAGGGATGAACAGGTTGCCTTCATTCAGATTCGATCGAATCAGGTTTCAGCGTCATGTTCAAACTCACGGTCAGGTGCAGCCGCGATCGCTCTCTCAAAGCTTGACTGTTGGTAGCATCCTGCTGAAATTGGCGTTATGGGCTGGCATTAGCTTAACGGCTGGCTTTGCCTCGGCAGTTTATGCCTACACCACGCAGGATCTGCTAACCGTCTATCGTGAAACAGGTGAAAATTACAATGCCTTAACTCGACGAGCCGAAGATGCCGCTCGCTCTTTGGCGCAACAGCGGTTTGATAGCGATATTTTGCAGACTCGCGTAATCATTACTGTTGTCGGAGACAATGGTGGCCAAGTTGCTCCAATTCTCGTGTTAGATGTGAAGCGTGAAGATTGGCGCAGTCGTCCCGATCCTCAAATTTGGGCTAAGTATTATCGCAGCACCCCACTGCTCCTGGAAATGGATGGGAATGCGCCTGTTCGACCAACTCAGCCGGTCACACCCGTGGTCCCTCAAACCACTCCATCCCCTGCTGCACCAACCGCTCCCACTGCTCCTGCTACACCAGCTAATCCATCACCCACCCCAAACTCTCCTGCGGATCGTCGTACGACAACGTTGCGATCGGCTCCCAATTCTGCATCAAGCTCTTCATCTAATACCTCATCAAGTCCTGCTGGAACAGGCGTGAACCCGAGTCCGATCAACCTGCCCTTGCCTACAGGTGAAACAGGCACTCCTTGATTTTGTGCAAGGAATTCCAGCAATTTCTCAAGGGGTTTGAACTACGTTGAATTAGATTTTTGTGGCTAATTGATTTTTCTTGATTGAAAATGCTGCCAATTTCTAGATGAAAGACTTAACATAGAAAGGTTGTCAAATTTCGATCGAACCATGGCAGTTCCTAAGAAGAAAACTTCGAAATCAAAGCGCAATGCACGCAAAGCGACCTGGAAGCACAAAGCCTCTTTAGCAGCTCAAAAGGCTCTGTCGCTTGGTAAGTCAGTCTTGACCAATCGCTCTACCAGTTTTGTCTACCCACAAGCGGAAGAAGAAGAGGAAGAGTAAATTTGCTACAGTGATTGCTAGCGGTAGCTGACAGTGCCTCGATTGGATGCAGCTACAGTTTGTTGTTTTCGACAAACTTTTTCACCTCACGCCTGGGTTGCAATCATTATGTTAGGCAAATTCTTCCAAAAACCAGAGCCAGAACTGCAAGATCGAGTTCCACCAGGCCAACATCTTGCGAAAGGATTTCCAGTTTTGACCTATGGGCAAACCCCGCAGGTTGATAAACAGGCTTGGGAATTTAAGGTTTGGGGATTAGCGGCTCCCAAAACTTTCACTTGGGAAGATTTTATGGCGATGCCCCAAAGCCACTTCACGGCTGATTTTCATTGCGTCACAACCTGGTCCAAACTGGATGTGCAGTGGACTGGCGTGAAGGTAACTGATTTCATGCAGTACATTGAGGTCGAGTCAGAAGCATTGCATGTAATGCAGCATTGCTACGGAGGCTACACAACCAATCTTGCCATGGAAGATTTTCTGCGCGAGGAAAACTTCTTTGCCCATACCTTATTTGGAGAACCGCTGCCTGCTGACCATGGTGGGCCAATGCGATTGGTTGTTCCCCACCTTTATGCCTGGAAGAGTGCTAAGTGGATCAATGGTTTAGAGTTCCTGGAACAAATGGAGCTCGGTTTTTGGGAGCGCAATGGCTATCATCATCGCGGTGAACCATTTGCAGAAGAGCGCTACAGCAGCCTTTTCTAGCAGCCCCAATTTTTTGAATAATCTTGCATGAGCTTGGTGCCGATCGCATCAGGCTTTTTTCGTATGCTTGACTTCAGCTGCTTGACTTCAACTCAGTCCTGTAGATTTAAATCCTGTAGATTTAAGAGAATATGGCAATGGCGATCGACCTCAGTCAACTTGCAACCGAGCAGCGCAATCCGAATACCGCCCGGATCGATCAGGTGTCTACCCTGGAAATGGTGCGGCTGATTAATGCAGAAGACCAGCGAGTAGCCGAGTCGATCGAGCCTGTGCTGCCAGAAATTGCCCAAGCCATTGACCGCATCGCTATCCAATTTCAACAAGGCGGTCGATTGTTCTATATCGGAGCAGGCACGAGCGGCAGATTAGGAATTCTCGATGCCTCGGAATGTCCACCTACCTATGGCGTGGAATTTGGCAAGGTGATCGGCTTAATTGCGGGCGGTGATGCAGCCATTCGTAAAGCGGTGGAAGGGGCAGAAGATAACCGCGAATTAGCAGCGATGGATTTACAAGCGCACCAGTTTACAAACCGGGACGTGCTGGTAGGTTTAGCTGCGAGTGGTCGAACACCCTATGTGATCGGTGGCCTTCAATATGCCAAAGGTTTGGGAGCTTTTACGATCGCCATTGCCTGTACCCAAAATTCCCAAATTGGTGCGATTGCCGATATTGCGATTGAACTACTGCCGGGGCCAGAAGTGATTACGGGTTCAACCCGCATGAAAGCCGGAACCGCTCAGAAACTGATCCTCAACATGCTCTCGACTGGGACCATGATCAAAATTGGCAAGGTTTACGGCAACCTGATGGTGGATGTGCAAGCCTCAAACGATAAGTTGGTAGAACGGTGTAAGCGCATTGTCTGTGAGGCTACAGGGGTCGATCGCTACCGGGCTGAGCAGTTGCTTGATTTGACAAATTACGATGTCAAACTTGCCATTTTAATTGACCGAACTGGACTATCGATCGAGCGTGCCACAGCGTTGCTTGAGGAGGCTTCAGGCTATTTGCAAAAAGCGATCGATCGCAGCCAATCTTAGGTCAGTGCCGCCGAAACCTGGTGCAACTAGTGGGTCATTTGGCACGTAGATAGCCATTTAGAGTGGAGCATTTCACGCAACCAAGGACTGAGCCACAGCCCCAGACCCTCCTAAACGATGTCCTTGTCGTTTAGATCGCGCCCGTTGTCGTCGTGCAGCTCGCTTACCACCCCATTCAAAAGGGGTCGGGTTTTGATTCCATACTCTAGCTACGATCTCAAATCGTTCGATAATTTGCTGGGGAGTTTGCGGATGTTGTCCATCTAAAGCCCGTCGTTTGAGAATACGTTGGATAGATTCTGTCATATTTAGCCAACTCCCTGAAAGTGGAGTGTACAAAGGCAAAACCCCATGTT
>LUGL01000011.1 GCA_002796835.1 Elainella saxicola E1
TTAACCACCTTGGCGATTGAGTTGGTGGAAGCGGCTTGGCAATGTGTGAGGTGGTATAGTCACCGGTGGTTGATAGAACGGTTTCATTTCACCCTCAAACAAGGTTGTCAGATTCAAGCGTTGCAGTTATCGAGTGGGACTCGATTGACCAATGCCTTAGCAACCTACTCGATTGTTGCCACTCGAATTTTGTGGCTGACCTACCAGGCACGATTGCAGCCTGAGCAATCTTGTGAGTGCATCCTCAGTCGGGCAGAGTGGCGACTGTTGCGGCGCAAATTCGAGCCGAAAAATCGGAGTCAGAAGCCACCGACGTTTGCACAAGCAATTCGTTGGATTGCAAGGCTGGGCGGTTTTATGGGCAGTCAGAGTGATGAACCTGGACTGAAAACGATCTGGNAGAGGAATTAGTAAGTTATATGATTTGCTTGAAGGGGTGCAACTTGCAGCCAAAACCTAAGCTGCATCATCACTTCAGCAACTTTTGCGTAATGGATAGAATTCATTCGCGGGAAAAAAGCCACGGTGCTCCCCATCCGATCGCCCCAACATTTCAATTCCAGCCCATCCACCCCCATTTTTTACGCATTTCAGCAGAAATTAGGCTAAAACTGAGGCAGTGATCCCCCCACGCCAGAGAATTTCTATGTCAACCAATCGATTAAACCAGCTTGCCCATCACTTGGATTTGTTGCAGGAGCAGATTGCAGGAAAAGAAGAAGCGAAAATCCTCAGTCCTCTCGGAGACAAAGTATTGCTGGAGCAGCAGATCAATAAACTGAAGCAGGAAATGCGGCCTGTTGAGCAAGAATATTGGCAGCTCGTTGCTCGATCGGCCAATCAGCTCAGTATTCCAGAGCCAGAGGCTGAGGTGGCAGTTGAAGAGATCGTAGCAGAGTTGACGCGGATTGAAGCGCATCCGATACCCACCTATTCTACGGAGATGTTGCAGCTTTTGCGGGAGATTCGAGACAAGCTGAATCAGCCCGGATCGCCTGCTGCGGCCAAGCTGAAGGGTACACTATCGCTATTTCCGCCGTTTTTTACTCCGACCTTTGAAACTGAGATTGATACCGAGAATTTCTTTCGGACACATTTCCCCACGTTTACGCGGCTGATTCGAGGTGCAGCAAAAAAGTAACTTCCCGTACTCCGATCGTTCCAGATTCAGGCAGTGCGGATCATTTTCTGCAATCAGGTTTAGGCACCAACCTATTCGTCGGTCGATCGCAAGACCTGATCGATCTGCATGAATTGCTGCAACAGAGCAATAGATTGGCGATCACGGCGGTAACAGGTATGGGCGGCGTTGGCAAAACTGCCCTAGCTTGGCATTATGCAGACCAACATCGATCGGACTATCCCGGTGGCATCTGGTGGATGTCGGCCAATCAGGTCGCCGTTAAAGTGGTGGAATGTGCCGGATTTATGGGTTTACCTTCACCGCCCGATGAATGGAATGAAACCCGCAAGGTGCAGTGGTTTTATAAGAAATGGGTAGAGGCAATTCCGGATGGAGCAAGGCTGATCGTCTGGGATGATGTGGCCAATGCTGAAGCTTACCGTAACTTACAGGAATATTTGCCGCCCGATCCCAAATTTCGCCTGCTGATCACCACCAGAGCCAGATTGGGGCATCCGGTACAGCGATTGGAGCTGGATGTGTTGGGCAAAGCTGCCGCCTTTCAATTGTTGCGAAAGCTGGTGGGCAATGATGATCGAATTGTCGCAGAAGTGAAAACGGCCAAAGTGCTGTGTGAATGGGTGGGACGACTGCCCCTTGGCATTGAACTGATCGGACGATATCTGGAAATCCATGCCAACTTGAAGCTGGAAACTTTGCTGACCAGATTGCAAGCCCAAAAGCTGAGCGCCAAAGCCTTACAAAAAGTGCCTTCCGAAATGCCCTATCGAGATTCGATCGAAGCGGCGTTTGAGTTGAGCTGGCAGACGTTGAGTGAAGCTGCAAAGCAGGTCGGCAGTTTGTTGAGTCTGTTTGCTCTGGCTCCGATTCCCAAAGACCTGATCGCCAACTGTTGGGATGGGGATGAGGAAGACTTAGAAGACTGCTTGGATGTGGAACTGGTGAATCGATCGCTCCTCTCTGTTTCAAACCAGGGTTCCTATCTGTTGCATGCCCTCACCCGCGAGTTTTTTGCCACCAAGCTGGAGAGCCCGACGACCGAAGCTGATGAACTGCGATGCAAGTTTGCAGAGGCAATGACGGCAGTTGCCAAAACGATTCCCCAGACCGTGACGCTGGAAGTGATCGCAAAAGTCAAAGCGGCCATTCCCCATCTAGAAGCGGCCACTGTCTACACCAGCTTTATCAACGATGAAGATTGTGATTGGCCTTACACCGGAGCCGCTCGCTTTTATGCAGGGCAAAGCCTCTGGCAAGAAGCAGAGTATTGGTGGAAGGCTCGCCAAGAGATGACGATCGAACGTTTTGGAGAAGAGCATCCCGCCACCGCCACGAGTTTGAACAATTTGGCAGAGTTGTATCGTTCACAAGGGCGCTACTCTGAGGCGGAACCACTCTATCTCCAAGCCCTCGACATCAGCCGATCGCAATTAGGAGCAGAGCATCCCGACACCGCATCGAGTTTGAACAATTTGGCATTGTTGTACTCTTCGCAAGGGCGCTACTCTGAGGCAGAACCGCTCTATCTCCAAGCCCTCGACATCAGACGATCGCAATTAGGACCAGAGCATCCCGACACCGCATCGAGTTTGAACAATTTGGCATTGTTGTACTCTTCGCAAGGGCGCTATGGAGAGGCAGAACCGCTCTATCTCCAAGCGCTGGCAATCTTCATACAGAGCTTGGGAGAAAATCATCCGAATACGCAAATGGTTCAAGAAAATTTTCGGTATTTGTTGCAACAGGCTGTTGAAGCAGGACGAACCGCAGAACTGTCCGATCATCCGATCACCCAAGATATATTGGCACAGTTGCAGGAATAAAGTGGTTTGAGGATTGAGGGCGATCTTCCTGACCCGTCCGCGCGTAAACGGCGGACTAATGGAATCAACTGCACTGAAGTGCACTCAATTGATGACTCAGGAATCTTAGAGGATTGGAGCGATCGTTGAACAAATCTCGACAAACAGAGGCTCTTGGCAGTGCACTTCAGTGCAGTTTCACCGATCGCTCGCCGTTTACGTGCGAACGGTCATGCAGCGCAACGACAAACTCATTGTAAATATTGTAAATGTTGCGTGGGCTGGAGCGAATGCCCATTTTAGGAGAGCTGCTTTCAAAAATTAGGCCATGACGCTTTGGAGAACCTATTATCATTTGGTTTGGGCAACCCGCAACCGTGAACCATTGATTACAGAAACGATCGAGCCAGAACTCTATAACTATATTCAAACCAAGGCGAAGTCGCTCAATTGTCCAATTCATGCGATCGGGGGCATCGTCGATCATATTCATCTGATTGTCTCAATTCCGCCCAGTCGCGCCGTTGCTGATTTTGTCATGCGAATTAAGGGAAGCAGCTCTCATCATCTCAATCACACCTACCCAAGCCAAACCTTTGCATGGCAACGGGAGTATGGTGTCTTCTCGCTAGGGGCAAAGCAACTCCAAAACGCAATTTTCTATGTGCAACAGCAAAAACAACATCACGCAGATCAAACCTTGATTGCTATCCTGGAACCCCAATCGCTGCAGCTGCAATAGCAACCCTCAATTCATCATGCAAAAATTACCCCAAACCCTATACCGCTGCCCCCTCTAATCTTTCACGTTCAATATCAACTGAGTGCACTTTAGTGCAGTTTTACCATTAGCTCGCCGTTTACGTGCGAGCGGCCACGCAGCAAAGCGATCAGCCGTTTATTTACGATTAATGTACACTCAACTTTGCAACTCAAAGAAAGACTTACGATTAAAATTTCATCGATCGCCCATCCTCCAACATATCGCTTGAACGGGCATTCAAACCGGATGAATTTAGGCAGCAAATTGCGGTTGCATTTGTGGCGTAATCTCGGTATTCTGTCAAATTAGAGCTGCATTCATTGCAGTCAGCAACCCGAAAATCTAGCGTCGCCTACGACTGTTACCAGCAGCCATAAGCGACTAACCTCCGAGCTGTATTCGGCAGCAAGGCGGCTAACGGAGTATTTTAACACTCCGTCTAGTCACTCTGTTTTGCGTCTATTTTTGCGGGGTGGCTAGATTTTTGGGCTTTTCTCCAGGCCCAAATTCACAGGAGTATTGTTATGGCAGAAGAATTTCTGTCCGATTTGCCCATCTTTACCGATTCATCCCAACGTTTACTCACCGATTCCAGAGACGATCGCGAACGATTACGCCTGATCTTGATCGGTTCTACCACCGGAGTGCGCGAAATGATTCACAAACTGCATGTATGTCGCGTCGCCGATGCCGGAAATTGGAGTCGCTTATTGCCCGTACCTAACTCAGACGAAGTGATGAGCATCTTGGTGATCGATCGACCCCGAAATTTATCTCGCAATCCGATCGGTTGAGTCACGCAGCCTAGATCTCTGAAACTTCTGAAATTTCGGAGATCTGCAATCTTCTCGAAACCTCCGCAGCCCGACTGCATTCGATCACATAGGGAAGGAGCCGATCGGTCAATTCATTGATGATGGTGCGATCCGATTCACTCCAAACCCTGGGACGATCAAATACACAAGGCTGAAGAATCCCCCACAGCACACCATCCTGACAGATATGGGCATGAACTAAAGCCCGATGGCCGAAGTTCCGTTCAAACGATCGGTTCAAAACAGTTGGGCTGGCCGTTTCCACATCTTCTACAAAAATCGAGGGTTTTGCCTGCAATGCAGCCGCAAACATCGGGTCTTCGTTTTCCCAAGGCTGTTCGGGTTGCCAGTCCGTTGTCATATCTGGAAATCGATCGCTCCGTCGCCAGCAAAAAACATGAGAGATGCGTTGTTGGGGTTGCCGAACGTCCAAGAAACAGCGATCGACATTCAGCGATGCGCCAATTTCGGGCAGCAGGGCATCAAACAGTGCCTCTGGCGTTTGGCATTCTGCAAAGATCGCTTCCAGATTGTCAGGGAGTAGCATTAGGATCGGGATTGGCTGCAAAAGAACTGCTCTCAGCATCCAGGAAGTTAGGCCGATCGAAAATCAGTCTGTTGGTTGAGATCAGCGTTTCAGTTCAGCCAGGTCATTGCCGAAATGTNCTCAACTAACGTGACGATCGCCTCTCGCAAAAGCTGAGGAAATTCATCGAAGCTGGGTTCAGACGGATTGGTGGTCATGGTCTTCTGGTCAAGTCCTGCACTGAACTTTCACTGCAATTCTAGCCCGTGTCGATCGCCCACTTCGCAAGCACCTGAAGCAGAGAGCTTGGGGCATCAAGAGAGGCTAGCAGGCTTCCTCAGAACTGATTCAGCCTAAATCAGGCCGCTTCGATTATGCTGGGCTAAATCAATATCTATTTTGTCTCAAAAGCTGGTTGATCCCCGTGGAGAAGTTGAGAGCCCCGCGCAATCGCACCCTGACTTTATCAGTGGAGGAACATGCTCACTATCAGCAACAGTTGCTGCGGTTATCTGGGCCTGCTTCGATCGATCAAATTCTGGATCGCACGATCAATCAGGATTTGTTTGAAATTCTCGAGTGGTTGCCAGCAGGCTGTGTCGATTTGTTATTCATCGATCCGCCCTACAACCTGACAAAGTCCTTTGGGCAAGCCCAGTTTCGCGAACGATCGATCGCAGCCTACCAACACTGGCTAGAGTCCTGGTTGCCCAAATTGCTGCAAGTGCTCAAGCCCACCGCCTCGGTGTATTTATGTGGTGATTGGCGATCGGCAGCGGCCATTCATCTCGTAGCAGAACAGCATCTAATTGTACGCAACTGCATCACCTGGGAACGGGAAAAAGGTCGAGGCGCAAAGGCCAACTGGAAAAACTGCTCAGAACAAATCTGGTTCTGCACCCTGTCCGATCGCTACACCTTCAACCTGGATGCCGTCAAGCTCAAGCGTCGCGTGATTGCCCCTTACACAGATGCTACGGGTGCCCCAAAAGATTGGGACCGCACAGACCAGGGAAATTATCGCCTCACCCATCCCTCGAATTTGTGGACCGATCTAACCGTTCCTTTCTGGTCCATGCCCGAAAACACCGACCACCCCACTCAAAAACCCGAAAAGCTCCTGGCAAAAATTATTCTGGCCAGCTCCAATCCGGGAGATGTGGTGTTTGATCCGTTTCTTGGGTCAGGCACAACTTCTGTGGTGGCCAAGAAGACCGATCGCCATTATATCGGCGTTGAAGTGGATCCGGTTTACTGCTGTCTCACCGAAAAGCGTTTGGCATTAGCCGCACAAGATGCCGTCATTCAAGGCTATTCAGAAGGTGTGTTCTGGGAGCGCAATTCCTTCTCGTTCAAGAAAACCTAATTCCACACAAGATATCATTCTCGTTCACACTAACACACCAAAATAGTTGATCGATCGGATACATTTCAATTCCCAGTTACTACAGCTTCAGGCCCAAAGAACCCGTATCTGTACAACTTCCTCAATCCAAAATCCAAAATCGAACGATTCGATCGCCAGTGCTGCCACAAAGGTGTAGGGTGATAAAGTTGCTCTTTGTATTGCTGACGCGACGGAACTCCCATGCAAGTCGAATGGCAGGTTGCTAAAACCTACGAAGATATCCTATATCACAAAGCAGATGGCATTGCCAAAATCACGATCAATCGGCCCCATAAGCGCAATGCCTTTCGCCCCAAGACGATTTTTGAACTCTACGAGGCCTTTGTGGACGCCCGCGAAGATACCTCGATCGGCGTGGTGCTATTCACAGGTGCGGGTCCGCATACCGACGGCAAATATGCATTTTGTTCCGGCGGTGATCAAAGCGTGCGCGGTGAAGCGGGCTATGTCGGCGAAGATGGCATTCCTCGTCTGAATGTGCTGGACTTGCAGCGGCTAATTCGATCGATGCCGAAAGTCGTGATTGCGCTGGTGGCTGGCTATGCGATCGGCGGCGGTCATGTGCTGCATATTATTTGTGATTTGAGCATTGCAGCAGACAACGCCATTTTTGGTCAGACGGGTCCCAAGGTGGGCAGCTTTGATGGCGGATTCGGTGCAAGTTACCTGGCTCGGATTGTCGGTCAGAAAAAGGCTCGCGAAATCTGGTATCTCTGCCGTCAATACAACGCCCAGCAGGCGTTAGAAATGGGATTGGTCAACTGTGTGGTTCCCGTCGAGCAACTCGAAGCAGAAGGCATTCAGTGGGCGCAAGAGATTTTAGAGAAAAGTCCGATCGCGATTCGTTGTCTCAAGGCCGCCTTCAATGCAGACTGCGACGGACAGGCTGGGTTGCAAGAACTAGCAGGCAACGCCACCTTGCTGTACTACATGACGGAAGAAGGAGCCGAAGGCAAACAGGCTTTCCTGGAAAAACGCCCTCCCGATTTCCGCCAATATCCCTGGTTGCCATAGTCACCATCAAAGAATTCATGCTCTGGAAGACTCATCATCTGAAAGATTCATTCTCTAGAAAAGGAACGATCTGCCTCTTCAGCCAAATTAAATTGCTCCAGCAGGGTTTTTGTGTTTTCTGGGGTCAACACATTATGCAAAGCCGTCACCTCATTGACCAACACCAGCACCCGTGCTGAAGCTTCCTGCAGCTCATTGAGTTGGCGATCGATATCGCGCTCGATCGGTTTTTGCTTCAAATGCTGCATGGTACGTAACATCTGGATCACCTGCTGGCGTACACCCTGAGAAAGTTGCTGAAATAGGCGATCTTTTGCTTGCAAAAGCTGCTGGAACTCTGGCACTTGCTCAACTTCAAGCAATGCAGTCTCAGTCGAAAGCCTCTGGGCAGATCGAGCTTGAGTCGATGTTCTTTCATCTGCAAAGGTCCAAGCAGACGCACTTTTAGAAGCCAGACCTGCTGTTTCAACCGCCCGAGGTTGGGAATTAGGCTGCTTTTGCAACTGCAATGCAATCGCTTGACGCAGGCGCTCACTCGTAATCGGTTTACTCAAGTAATCATCTGCCCCCATATTCATGCTTTGCTGCAAGCCCGCTTCGGTGGCAGCCATGGTCAGAAAAATGAAGGGAATAGATGCCGTTTTGGTATCTTGCTGTAAGGTTGTCAACACATCATAGCCATCGAGTTCTGGCATCAGAATGTCGCAAATAATCAAGTCTGGTAAATGCTCTTGAGCCATTTGAATGCCAGCACGACCGTTTTCTGCCATAACTGCATTAAAGCCTTCAGACTCTAAAAAATTCACAATACTGGTGCGAGTCGTACGCTCATCCTCAATCACTAGAATCTTTTTTGCCATTTTCCCATTCCCGATCGTCTCTCTCAGTAAAGTCTATTCATGTTATGGCTGAAGTGAAATGGGTTCGGCAATCCCATATCCTTGAGCATAATCAACCCCAAGTTCACGCAGTTTTTCTAAAATCACATCATTTTCCACAAACTCTGCAATGGTGCGAATGCCAATCACATGACCAACTCGATTGATGCACTCTACCATGGCGCTATCAATTGGATCGCTGACAATGTCTTTAACAAAATTACCGTCTATTTTCAAATAATCAACGGGCAAGTGCTTTAAGTAGCCAAAAGAACTCATGCCGCTACCAAAATCATCCAATGCAAAATAACAGCCGATCGACTTGAGTTCATTGATTAATTGCACAGCCCTGGTCAAATTGGTAATGGCTGCTGTTTCCGTAATTTCAAAACAGATGGTTTGGGGTGAAATTTGGTGTAGGGCCAACTGCTCCTTCAGGAAGGGTAAAAACTGCTCATCATTAATGCTTGCCCCTGACAAATTGATCGTATAAAGCCGCTCCAGGGGATTGGCTGATCGCGCTTGATCATGACCGTGATCGGCAAAGAAAGTGCGAATGACCCAGCGATCGAGCGCAGGCATCAGTCCATACCGCTCCGCTGCCGGGATAAAGGCCATGGGCGGTACCAGTTCTCCCGATTCAGAAATCATACGCAGCAAGATTTCTGAATGGCTAGTTTGTTCTACATCTACAGCTTTTGCTTTTGCTTTTGCGATTGGCACAATGGCCTGGTGATACAGACAAAATCGATTTTCTTCAATTGCCTTCAAAATCCGGGTCACCCACTGTCGTTCACTGCGCTGCTGAGCTAAATCATCATCGTCTGCTTGATAGACATGGACCCGATCGCGCCCATTATCCTTCGCGGCATAGCAGGCAGCATCGGCGGCGCTCATGACATCGTTTAGGTCTCCACTTCCGGCATCGATCGTCACAAGACCAATGCTGGCCCGAATCGCAAAAGTTTTATCCTGCCAGACAAACGAAAAATCACGAATAATTTCTTGAATATTATTACCAATATATTTTGCGCCCGCTAAAGGGCATTGCCGCAATAAAATGCCAAATTCATCTCCCCCCAGCCGCGCCAAAACATCGGTTGGTCTCACCAGCATCTGGAGGCGGCTTGCCAACTGCCGCAACAACTCATCGCCAGCCAGGTGACCGCAGGTATCATTCACCACCTTAAATTGATCGAGATCGACATAGCAAAGAATATGCTGTTGATTGGTTTCTCTGGCATCAGCGATCGCTGCACTTAGCTGCTGCTCAAAATTGCGGCGATTGACTAAGCCAGTTAACGAATCATGGCTGGCTTGCCAGGTTAGCTGACGGGCCAGAAAGTGGTGCTGCGTCACATCTCGGAACACAATCACGGTGCCGATCATCTGGTTATCGCGATCGCAAATGGGCGCAACCGAGTGATCGATCGCATATTCGGTGCCGTCACGGGCGATCAACAGCATGGAATTCGTCTGGCCAGTGGTGCGTCCCCGCCGTTTAACTTGCTCGATCAGGTTTTCTTCTGGATGACGGGTGGTTTCATGGATAGTTTTAAATACCTGAAACAACAATAAACCTTTGGCTTGAGCGACTGGCCAGCCCGTTAACTGCTCTGCTGTCGGATTAAGATACTCAATGCGGCCATTGGCATCGGTTGTGATGACGGCATCTCCGATCGACTCCAGCGTCACTTGCGCCAATTCCTTTTCCTGAAACAGGGCCTGCTCGATTTGTTTGCGGGAAGTGATGTCCTGCCAGGAACCAATAATTTCAACCGGATGGCCCGTTTCGCTGCGAATCAGTTTGCGCTGATCTTGAATCCAGCAATATTCTCCGTCTTGCCGCAAAAAACGATATTCCAAGATGCATTGAGGCTGGTCGGCTAAACCAGCCAATTCCGTCAGCACGGTCGATAAATCATCCGGATGAACACACCGCTGCCAAAACCAGGAGTTTTCTAGAAATTGGGTTGGCTCATAGCCCAGTCTGCGGATGCTCTCACTGACAAAGGTAATGCCATAGTCGCCGCTAAATTGACTGCTGTAGATGACGATCGGACTGGAAGCAATTAACCGTTGGAGTCGCCGCTTGGTTTCAAGCAACACTTGCTCTGCCCGAATTCGTCGGTTGAGTTGCAGCCTGAGTTCAGCATTGATCTGGACCAACTCTGCCATGCGATCGTCCACCACTTTGGGGGAGGAATCTAGAATGTATAAGTTATTACTAACTGAATCTGTATTATTGGGTACTGAAGCTGTCATAGAGGTTGCCGATCGAATAATCGGAAAAAGGACCATGCAGATATCAAAATCAAGTCGGCAAATTGAGAGCAAAATACCCGACAGGTGGAACAATCAATGCATATCCCTAGCGAGATCTTTAAACCCACAAGTTGGGGCCATGGACCGGTGCAACAATCAAAACTACAGCACTTTAAAGGCCAATTAGAAAGGCCAGTCAGGGGGGCTAAACCTGCGCAATGTTCTTCATGTTATGTAAAAAAAGATACCAGAAAATCAACAGACCAGCGATTGTAGCAACCGGCGCAACAGGGAACTTACTGAATCTGGTAAAGCTGCAATTCGTGAAATAGAGGGCGATTCGATCTGGGTAGACGTTGTGATGGTTCGTTGGGAAAAAGCACCGACAGGTTGCTAGTCCCAATTTTTCAAACTTACAGCACCTTGCATCAAGCTAAATCTGAATTCTTCTTAGAGAACTGCTGTGCCCTCCAAAACAAGGCATGCCATGCGATAAATCGTTGCGATGTAAAGTTTGAATGCTGGTCAAGCTTAAGCAAAAGACCTGAATGCAGCTAAGCTGGCCACTTCTATCTCAGGCAAATCACTTGGATCTGCCTAAAGAGACGGCTAACGGGCGGATAGGATTGCTTGGCGAAAGCCTAGAACCACCAAAATGTTAGCCAATGTTAAAAATAGCTCTGCCCCGCCATGCAAAAAATCGATATTTGCCAACGCTTCGCCATATGCGATTTTGGCGTAAATTCCAGCCGGGATCGTCACTGCAACGAAAACAAGTGTCATGTAAAACCCAATCAGCGCCAATTTGGGGGCTTGTTGAGAGCGTGTTAAAAACCAGAGAAAACCCAGGTAGGGGAAAAGAGAGAGCGCAAAAAGGCTGTCTTTGGTCAAAAAAGAGAGTTGCCCCAAAATTGGCTGGGAAAGAAAAATTGTGGTTACAAAATTCAGCATAAATAATCTAGTGAGAACTCAGGAAAACGCATGCGAATGGAAGGCTCAAATCTGGTTTGCATCTTGAGCACCAACGCTTTTATTCGGCTTGACTTTGGCCGATCGCCAAATCCACCAGCCTGCAAGACACAAGGTAATATTGCCAACGACCGTCATGGTTGCCTGCAAGGTTACTAACCATTCTAGATGGGGAGCGTTGTCAAAAAAATGCCAGGTACAGGCGGACATGGCACTAATTAAGGAAGGCAGCATGCCGAAAGCCAGGGCTCGCCAAGCAGGATTACGGCTGACTCTGCTATAGGTCCAAATCAGCCAAATTGCCGCGATCCATTCAATTACGCTGGAAATGTGAATGATCCAGGTTGGAATCGATAGAACATGCATGGTAGATCTGCATCGAAGGGTAAAGATTCAGTTTCTAGCATTGATTCAGGAATCGCAAGTCCTGTCTGAGCGTCTCGCTCTGGTTTCGTAACACATCCTATGATGTCTGATGGAGATTGCGACTGAAAGTGTTGCGATTGAAAGTATTGCGACCAATATTGCGACTGGGGGGCAAGGAATGCGAGCAGTTCTGTGTGGCTATTACGGTAAAGGAAATGGCGGAGATGAGGCACTGCTGGCCACCTTACTCCAAATGCTGCCTGCTCATATTACCCCTCTGGTTCTTTCTGGAAATCCGGCTGAAACAGCAAGCTGCTATGGAGTTGAAGCCTGCGATCGCATGTCGCTAATTGCCGTTTTGCGAGCGTTATGGCGATCGGATGTGCTGATTTGGGGTGGCGGCAGCTTGATGCAGGATGTCACGAGTCCAATCAACCCGCTCTACTATGGGGGCTTAATGTTTTTAGCTCAACGCATGGGGCTGAAGACGATTGCTTGGGCCCAGGGAGTTGGTCCTTTGCGGCGGTCATGGGCACAACGGTTTACACGGTATCTTTTTGCCCACTGTACAGGCGTGAGTGTGCGAGATGTGGGTTCTGCCCAGTTAATGACGCAATGGGGCATTCCGTTTACCCTGGCCCCCGATCCGGTTTGGGCCTTACAGTCGCAACCTGTACCAGACTTATGGGATTTGCCTGCTCCTAGAGTGGCGGTGGCGCTGCGATCGCATCCTCAACTGACCCCCGATCGACTCCAAAGTTTGACCCATGCCCTGGTCAGTTTCCAAAAAGCGACTCAGGCTTGTATATTGCTGATCCCGTTTCAGCCGGCTCAAGATTTGGCGATCGCAGAAACAATTCATGCCGCCCTGCTTGGTCCCAAACAAATTTTGATATTGACCGATCCACAGCAGTTGAAGGGAGTGTTTCACGGGGTCGAAATGACGATCGCAATGCGACTTCACGCCCTCATCATGGCAGCAGCAGCAGCATGTCGGTGTTTTGCCATCAGCTATGACCCCAAAGTTTCTCAGCTCATGCAGGATATCGATTTGCCAGGATTGACTCTAGAGCAAATTCCGCTAGATTCTGCCCAACTTTGCCAAATTTGGTTGGAACAGTACGCCAACGGAGATTCCCTTTCCCGCATCCAGGTCCAGGCTTTGATCGATCGAGCCCAAACGCACCAGGAATTTCTCGAGCGCATATTACCTATGGAATCTCGCGTTAAATGATCAGCACTTAGCTCGATCGGAGTTAATCTTATTTTTCTTTTTTCAGAGTCTTATATAAATATTTTAAAGCTCTAAATGAGTTCCACCTGTTGTGAACTTAATTTTCTGTGTTACTAAATTAGGTGTTCAAAACCGGGTTGGCACTGTTTCAAGAGCATGTTGGCTGATTGAGATGCCTCAAAGCAGGATAAAAACAAAGGAAATGTTGTTGATCAATGATGCATTGCAGTCATTTCCTGGCTCTGATGGTATTATCTCAGGAGTCGTATCGTCCCGCCTGCGATGGCAGACCTGCAACCTGTCTGAGCGAACGAATTCGTCTATCAAGTACGCCTTTGAGTTTTAGAGCTATGAGTGAAGCAAACACCCCTTTCAATCCTCAAGGTCAATCTGAATCAGAAGTGCAGTCTGCTGAGAGTGGCCGCCAAATTCCAACGAAAAACCTGAAAGGGGCAAAAATGACCAACCCTGCATCCCCAGGTCGTTTGCCACTAGATGCTCATCAAATCTTTGACGCCAGTACTTTGGATGATGCGTTTGAAGACGGTTCACCCGCTTTACCTGAAGCCGCTATTCCGACTGAAGTCCCAACCCTAACTAATGCAGCACCCGTAGTCCCCAATAATTTGGTGTCGATCGCAGCCTGGTCCCAAGAAACCGTTCAACCGCCAGAATCCCCCAACCTGCCCGATTTAATTGCGCTTATTCAAGAGCTGAATCAGTGTAATGGTGCGTTGATGGATCGGGTTGCCCAACTTGAAGAAGCCCTGGAATATAGCCAAAGTGCGCTACAAGCAGAGGTAGGACGCACCCAGGACGTACAAACTGCCTATAACGCTCAGGATTGGACGGCGGTACAGGAGCAAATTACAACATTGTTCAATCAGCTTGAGTTCGCGCATCAAACGAATCAGCGTCAGCAAATTCTGGTTGAAACCGTCACCGGGCAATTAGAAAGCAGCCAAGAACGGGTTGCTGAACTAGAACGCGAAGCTGCTCTTTTGCAACAACGCTATAACGAGCAAACTCAAGCCTTGCAGAAATCAGAAAATACCTGCCGCGATCTTCAAGCCCGTCTCCAGCGGCAACAGCGTTACACTCTGCAATTTAAGGCAGCTTTAGAAAAAAGCCTGGAAGTTCCAACTCCCCAATATGAAGTTCCTGCGATCGCTCCAGAAGTTCCCGTTGCCATTACAGAAGCCCCTTTCCCGAAAGTGCAGCGGATTCAGCCCTGGTCGGCTCAGACCCATACTTCAGCAAAGGCTTCTGCTTGGATGAAGGTGCAAAATTTGGAAGTTCCACCTCAAGAAGAACCGATCGCTGAATCCAACCAAGAACCGAGCAAACCCCAGGTGGAGGCACCAGAACGTCTGCAAACGACACATCTGAATTTGCCTGCCTTTGGTATGCCGCTGTTACAAGTGAACTCAGCAGATGAAGCAGATTCCTCGACCTCACCAGCCGCGATCGATCGATCGATTGAAGAGCAAGTGCAGCGTCTCACTACCGATCCAGCCTTAAAACAGCAGTTAGATGATGCCGTGAAACCCCTGGCCGATATGCTGGCCGAGGCTCTCTTAGCAGATCAACAGCCAACGGTTGCCGTCAATCCTCCCGCCAATCGCTCAACTGAGGCAGCTTCCTCCCCGACGTCAGATTCAGATCCACTGGCTTCAGTCATGGCTGATGCAGAAGATGCACTCTGGCAGGATTTAGCTCGCCTGATTGATGTCTCTACCGAAGATGTGGTGAAAGCAAGTCTTTCGGGTGATCTGGCTGCATTTGAGTCGATCGACTTTGCTGCAATTCAGGCAAATCCACCGGTATCAGCTCAAGTGACGACACCAGAAGAACCGGCCATCCCTCGGCAAAACCCACCAGCCCAGAAGCGGCCAGTGGCTCAAACGGAGGCGTCAGTTACACATGCTCCGGTCGCTCATACTGCAAGCACCTCCGCTAAGACGCCAGATCTCAAACTGGCAGATGCCGCTGCTGTGGCTCCCTTAATCCGCAAAATGGCTCAGGCCCAAGCAGGGTCGACTGGAGAGCAAGCTGACGACCCATCTACTCAAGGTTTCATTCCAGCCCTGGAAAACTCCAGTTGGCCTTCGCCAGTTGTCTATCCACTGCGTCCGACTAAGAAGCGTCAGTCTTTAGCGATGGTTGATTTGCCAACATTTCCACAAGGCTAATCGATGATATTTTCAGAATGACCGTTTTCATCGGGTTAACCGATCGGACTGCCGAAATCCTGGGTCCAGTAATAGCGATAGTTTGCAGTTCCAGCATCGTTTTCTAAAAAGTAAAAGCCAATCCCCATTTCTTTGAGCAGGGGATGCAGGATATTTTGGCGGTGGCTCGGACTCTCCATCCAGGCTTGCACTACGCTTTCCGGGGTGGAGAAACCAGCGGCAATATTTTCTCCGACAAGGGCATAGTTGTATCCAGCGGCCAAAACCCGATCGTCTACTTTAGAACCACTTGATCCGCCATGTCCAAAGAAATCATTCAGAGCCATATCTTCGCTGTGGCTTTGAGCTGCGGCGCTGAGTGAAGAATTCAGCCGCACGGGTTTTAAGCCTGCTTGCTGACGTTGATTGTTCACAAGGGCTAAGACCTGGTCGGCCAGAGAAAGGGTTGGATTTGGCTGGGTTGATAGTGAGGCATCGGTCGTAGCTGTAGCTCCAATTTTTAACTGGTAATGGGTTTTACCTGCTTTCCGAAAAACTCGCACATAGTAGGTTCCTGGTTCTACCGCCTGTGCAATCGACTCATTGCTATGCCCTGACTGAGCCGATCGGCTAATAGTTTTCCCTTGCTCGTTGACCAACGCCAAGTCAGCGTTTGCTTGCAGTCCAGATAGGGACAAATTGAGGGTACTGCGTTGATTCAAACGAAGGCGATAGAAGCGATCGGAATTGTTGTCTTGAAGGTTGCCTCGATACCTGCTCTGCCCCAGCGGTAAATTTACATTCGTTGCCGATCGAAGAGAGTTTGCAGAGCGCATAGGTCAGTTTCTAGCTCCATGATTAGGCAGAGCTAGTTTGGCCCGATCCCCTCAACCGAATGCTCAGTGTTTACGTCTAAATTTAGACGGCTTCATATTGGGATTACGTATTTCTGCTCAGCCAAGCCGGAAATACAAAGCTTTGCACAAGGTTTCAGTTCATCCAGTTTGAAGCGAGACATGCTACGTAGAACCACGATGCAGCAGCCGGACGAATTTTTCATGAGTTATACGCAAATAAAAACCTCCCAAACGGGAGGTCGGAGCATCAATGAGTTATGAAGTAATAAAAGATACGACGGTCTGAGCCAGGTTTAACTAGGCAGGCACGCTCCAAGGTTCAGCACCATTGACACCGTCGTTGGCAACAAAGAATAACTGGCCACCAATTGCTGCAAGAGCATTAGGCGACGAACCTGCTACGCCGTTGACTAGTTCAAACGTCGACAACGTACCTTGCGTTGCACCTGATAGGGTAACTGCTCGCAATTCCTCACCTGCGGTCGCATCAGTGGCCACAAAGAAGAGTGTATTGTTGACGATCGTCAGGTTCTTGAAGTTGCTGAAATTGCCCAGGTTGCTCAATCCAGTGAAGGATGAAAGCTTGACCGCATTTGCAGTCGTAGAATCCGTAATCCAGAGATCGCTTCGAGTGCCATCATTGGCTGCAAACAAGACGCGATCGCCCAAGCGAACCAGGCTATTCGGACTCGAATTGGAAGCTCCTGCGGCGACATCTTTCACTAGCTCTGGTGTCACAGCCTCTGAAGTGTTGGCATTAAATTTCAGTCGGAACAGCTCAGTACCAGTGGTTGTATCCGTCGCAGCAAAATACAGGGTCTTCGTACTATCTACATAAACCATCGGCTGAGGATCCAAAATACCCGCAGCAAAATTGCCGTTCAAATTGAAGCGAGTGAACTTGGTTGGATCGTAAGCGCCAGTTGTAAAGCTATCGATCCGAATTAATTCTCGCTGGAGACCGGAGCCACTTGGGACGGTTACATCAGCCGTAAGGAACAGATTGCCACCCACGTCAATCAGGTTTGCAGGACTAGAACTGCTGCCATCGGGGGCGAGTTTCATGAGCTCTAGTTGAACAGCACCACCGCCCGTCGTATTTGTTCGCCACAAGTCGGTATCACCATTTGTTGCATCTACGGCTGAGAAGTAAAGTGTTCCGTTGATGTTGGTTAACTTATCAAAGGTTTGAATGTTGCTGGCTGCCAGATCAGTGCTGGTAATCTCTTCTGCGGTGCTAGTACCTTGAGTGACTCGATAGAGTTTGCTATTTTGGGCTCCTCCTCCCGTCAACACCTTGGTGTAGAAGTAGAGATCTGAGCCAACTGCCGTTAAGCCTTGTGGATTAGAGCTTGCGGTTCCTGCCTCCAGGTCAGCAACGAGTTTTGTCCCATTGGTTGTGCCGTCACTCGTCCAGAGCTCAGCTCCTGTTTCAGCCGTTTTAGCCACGAAATACAACTTACCATTCACATTGGTGAAGTTGCTTAATTCCGTATTGACATCAAAATCGAAAATTCGGGTAGTGCGGTTGAGTGTTCCTTCTGACTGCCACAGAGAATTCTTGGCCGTTCCTTGAGCATCCCGAGAGTTTGCCGAGAAATAAGAAATTCCGCCCACCTCAGTAAAGTTAGTGGCCCCTGAGCTTGCACTTCCCACCAAAATGTCTCGAACAATACTGGGGTTCGAACTTCTGGATGTAAAGGTCAGTTTAAGGTTATAGGTTGAACCATCCGTACTGCCCGTTTGAGGTCGTACTCGCAGGAAGTAAGTTGTGCCACCTTGCAGCGTACCGCCGAATACTTCTGCGGCTGTCCCTAAACTATTTGCGGATAACCCTTCATTGATCGGTTGCCCTTGTTCGTACAGGTCAACGTCTAAATTGCCAAATAGGGCATTACCATCAGTTGATTTGCCAGTCAGTTCTACTTTGACAAAGCCACGCGAAGGCAAGGTGAACTTGTAATAGTCCACAGGCGACTCTTTACCATTGGCAACGACATAATTGACACGGGGTGAAATGAAACTCCCCAGATCATTGGCAGTACCTTCTGTGTTGCCGATCGTATCCTCTAGATCGATCAATTTCAGCGAGAAATCTGTTTTTGCTGTATTCCCGGCTTTGCGGAAAATTCGCAGGATGTACTTACCAGTGTCTAGGGGCTGAATAAATCTTTCTGCATTCGTTCCAGTATTTGCTGATGTTCGAAGCACTGTGCTGGCATCTGCGGAAAGCAGCTGAACATCTGCATCGGCACTTAGACCCGTTAAGTTAACTTGAAAATCACCTTTTGTGACATCGATCGAATATCGCTTCTCCTTTTCACTATCAGTGAGGCTACCCGTAGCCGTCTTGGTATCAGGCAACGGCACAACTGGAATTGGAGTTGGAGTCGGGTTTGGATTGGGGTTTGGATTAGGGTTTGGATTAGGGTTTGGATTGGGGTTTGGAACCGGTACTGGAACCGGCACTGGAACCGGTGTTGGACCAGGAGTTGAAATTGGCGTACTAGCAATTTGGGCGACATAAGCTGTTTTTTCGCCTTGTTTACGGAGAAAACGGACAAAGTAGTCGCCTTGTTCAAGCGCACTGATCGAAATTTTTTCGGGTTTATTGCCAGTCTTGGTTGACTGAGCAACCAACCGGAAATTCGTGTTGCGCTCTTTAGAGGTTAGTGTCCTAAAATCCTTTTTACCAATGCTTTTTAAGACTTGACTGACGGGGCGCAGAAACCGATAGAGTTGAACATCAACATTGTTTTTCTTAGCAATTTTAGAAAGCCCGAGTTCAAAACTGCTGCGTTGGCCGTTGTTGAAGCGGACCAGATCATCAAAATCCGTGCCTTTAAATGAACCACTAACACTGGAATTGCTTGAAATTAATCTGGCTCCGTTCAACCGACTATCTCGATCGCCTTGCGCCATAACTGTACTACCCCATACTTCTTGACACAACCTATTTTTCCCGCTTCTAGCCCTAAACAAATCACTTAGGATAAAGTTTTGCTGAGGCTAAAAGAACAAGCTATTTCCCTAATTGACTGAATTCTTAAGATTTAAGAGCCTTGAAACCACGAATTGTTTCAAACGATCGTTGTTAACTAGATCAATTGGATTGCTGGAACAGTGATCTTGAACCGTGATTTTACTGAATCGTCCTGAAAAGTTGTCAACAGAAGTTCCAGTGAAACTACAGGATTCAGTTGAATGGATTCTATTTCCAAAGACAGATCGAACAAAGGTTAAAAATCCATCTCAAGGGAGCCACGGCAAACTTTTTCAGCTTGATAGACTTTTACCCAAGCAATTGTTAATTAACAATGTGTTTTGTAGATGACACCTCTATCAATAACTTTTGGCATTCCATCGCTGATCTCTAAATTTTCTATCGCTGAAAATTATAGCGACAGAATATGGAGAAAGGACATAAGACTGTCGTAGAACAATTTCCCCTTATCCGCGATTAAGCCAAGCTTATTGATAGAGGTCTATATTTACCGATCGAGATTTTTATGTCAAATCAAGTTCTCACCCGTGGTCAAGCCGAGCGTAACTTATCTCAAAAGATTCAAGCGCTTTATCGAAGTCAGCTTGGTCATCAACCTGGCAAGATTACCTGTCAGTTGTTTGATGAAAAGCTCGCCATTATCATCGAAGACTCTGTAACTCAACCAGAGCAGCTTTTAGCAGAAGAGGGACGCATTGAGCTTGCCGAGCAAGTTCGGGCTGACCTCGACCAGGCCATCCGGCCCCAGCTCAGAATGTTGATCGAAGAAATTTTAGAGGTTGATGTTTTAGATTTGCTCAGTGATGCCACCTTGGCAACGGGCCGAACCGGCATTATTGCGGTTTTGAAAGCTCCTCCTGAGTTTCGGCAGCCGAATTCCAATTCCAACCATAAAATTTTGAGAAAAGACGATCGGCCAAGACACTCCCATGAAATCAATTCATGATGCAACATCTTATGGAGGCATCGATCGAAAAAAACATTGCCGCTGAAATGCAAGCGCTTTATTGCACTCAGCTTGGCAAGTCTCCAGATCAGCTAACTTGTCAGCGCTTTGAAGGCAAAGTTGTAATTCTGATTGAAGGGGGTCTGACACAGCCAGAGTTGTTGCTGCTGCATCAAGGGCAAACAGCGCTAGTCCAGCAAGTGAGAGACTCCCTGAATCACATTCTTAACCCTAAAGTAAAGGCTTTGATTGAACAGGCAACTGAGACAACAGTCATAGATTTGTTGACCGCAGTTCATCTAGAGACCGATCGCATTAGTTTCGTTGCTATCTTTGCACCAAAATCAGATAGTCATGAGTGAGGATCGGACATTGCCAGGAAACAGCACTGTAGCAATTAAGCGTCTTCACAATAGAGCAATTCGACTTGAAGGTGCCGTCGCACAATCGACTCTAAATCATCAACCATATAGGGCTTACTGAGATAATCAGCAAATCCTTCTGCTAAAAGCTCCTGTCGATCTTCAGGGGTTGCTAATCCAGTAATTGCAATGACGGGAATTTGGCAAGCCAGATGATGCTGTTTTAAGCGGCGAATAAAGTCGATCCCATGCATGTCAGGCATGATCACGTCCAGCAAAATCAGGCTAGGTTGCCGTTCGATCGCAATGGCTAAAGCAGCTTGACCACTAGTTTCACCAATAAACTCACAATTTAGTACTTCAAGAGCACAGCCAATTAATACAAGATTGTCGTTGTCATCATCGATCGCTAAAATAGTCGGCTTTTGATAAGTGGATGCCTCACAAGTACCACTGAACTCCATAAGATAAGTCTTCATCGTCGAAACTCCATGACCTACTGCGGCAAATCCTGGTCAAGAGCGGACGAGGCATTCCTTCGGCGGCAATGGACGCTCAAGGAGGTGGCTCATGTCCATATAAATTGTAGAAGCGTTACTGCTCTCAGTCCCAAGAGGAGCAACTGATACCTAGCTAGACCAATTACCTTTTTGCCAAGCAATGCTTCTACTTCAGAATAAAACAACAGGTAAATAAAATAATAGGCAAAAAGCTAATTTCTTTGGAAGCCTGTACTTTTGCAAAGAAAATGCGAAGAACAGTAAATCAGCTTTACAAAGACTTTAAGTGTTGAACTTCAATATATCAACGCTCTCATGATATTGCAACTTATCATTAAAACTTTATTATAGATTGTTAGGTTCTGATACAAAGACTTAACTGTCAAGGTTCAGGACAAAGGGGTGAGGTAAATCTATGCCTTAGTCCACTAGGGCTATACAATTTGATAGCTTTGCAACTTGGGCAAGACCAATTCGATGAATTGGGTTGAAGGACGCTTGAAATAAAATCCCGTCTCCAGGTAATTTAAAGGGCACAGCCGATCTATATGCAGCAGCGCAGGGGGGATCTCAGGTGGGCAGTCTAGACACTGTACAACAAGAACAACTGAGGGCAATCGGCTCCTATTTGAATCAGATTCGCCAAGAGCAGGCTCGATCGCTGGAAGAAATTTCGGCAAAGACCTATATTCCAATGCGTCTTTTGAAGGCAATTGAAGCAGGACAAGATAAAACCTTGCCAGAACCTGTTTTCATTCAAGGCTTTATTCGCCGCTATGCAGATGCTCTCGGCCTGGATGGGGTTGATTTATCGCAACGGTTTCCGATTCATGTGACTCCTTTGCCTGTGATGGCTGCTGTATCTGGAAATCGTGAAAAGCTAAGAGAACCCAGACATACCAGTCGCGTTAGCCTGATCGATGAAGATGAGCAATCTCCTCGCAGTTTGCCATTTGCGAATTTCCCCTACATTGCGGCAGCAGCGCTTTTAGCATTAGGCGGAATTGCCTTAGCCGTTGTCTGGGGTCTTTCTTCGCGCAAACCCAGTTCCCAAAATCAAGCAACGGTGGTTTTACCAAAGCAACCTTCGCTGCCTCAAGCCAGCCCCAGCGCAAGCGTTTCGCCCACAGTCTCACCCAGCATTTCTCCGAAAGCAACATTGGCATCTCCGGTCCCACCTGCCACACCGAAAGCCCAGGTTAAACCCGCTAGCCCCACAGTCAGTCCTACTGTCAGCCCTACTAGTCGTTCGACAACTACAGCCTCGCCTTCTGCTGCCGCGACTGTCGATCGCAGTGCACCCGTGCGAGTTGAACTCAACCTCAGCGATGAATCCTGGGTGCAGGTGATTGTGGATGGGCAGGTGAAGACTGAAGCCATTTTGCCCAAGGGCACTCGTCAAAGCTGGTCTGGTAAGCAGGAAATTACGATTATCACAGGCAATGCAGGTGCAGTTTCGGTGACGCAGAACGGCGGCAGTCCTAAAAAGATGGGGGCTCTGGGCGATGTCAGCGAAATGACCTTTAAACCCCAAACCTCTAACTAGGCGCGGCAGTGTACTAGACAAAGAGCGGATCAGACAAAGAGCCAATCAGGCAAAGAGTCCTGTTCCTCGTAGCAAATCGAGAAAGGCAAATACAGCCGGAGGATGCAGGGTATTAGCTACTACGGCTGCTCCAATCACACGCTCTAGCGGCACAGGTAAGGGTCGAACGACAATTCCTTCTGGAATCGGCAAAGCCGCAAAACGGGGCAGAATAGCGGCTCCTAATCCTTGGGCAACCATACTGACGATCGTCGAATCTTCTTTCACCTCATAGGCCACTTTAGGAGACTGCCCCCATTTTGCCCAATGGTTCCGCACTGCTGAAGTGCATTCGGCATAGTTGTATAGGATGAACGAGTAAGTTGAAAGTTCGGTCCAGGTAAGCCGGTTGGCGATCGGCTGGCCCGTAGCAGGCAGCAACACGACAAATTCATCGCGAGCAATTTCCCAGGTTTCAAAATCTTCAGACGATCGCGGCAACGGCACCAATCCAATATCCACCCGTCCTTCTCGCAACGCTTGTTCAACGCCTGTCGGATCAGCTTCGGTGAGGCTGACCTCGATCGCCGGAAACCGCTGACAAAACTCGGCAATTTTAGGCGGCAGTAGATGGGTGGCAGCACTCCGAAATGAAGCAATCCGAACCCGCCCGCCCTGCAATCCTTTGGCTAAGTTGATTTCGCGATCGATATGGTCACGCGCCTCTAGAATCACATCCACATGGTGCAGCACCCGTTCTCCCACCAAGGTTGGATGAGCACCAAACCGCCCTCTGGTCAGTAAAGAAACGCCCAGCTCCTCTTCTAGTGCAGCGATCGCCCGACTCACTGCAGACTGCGACATATCCAGCTTGAGGGCCGCCGTTGAGAAACTACCACATTCCGCAATCATGCGGAGAATTCGTAGATGATCGAGATTCACTTGTGACTTCTATCCACTTTCTGCATAACGGTGACTCGAATCAGACTTTGATCGAACGAAGCTAGCAAAGCTAACTTGGATGGCAACAGCTTAAGTTTTACAAAGTTTTACGAACCGAACTGTTTCGTCCAAGACAGCACCTGACTTATGTTTGAACTGATACCGTACGAAAAATTTCGTGATACTCCCAATGTCCGCTTCTTCGACATCACGATTTCCAATTCTAATGCGCGAGATCTCGTCTTCCATGACGGACCTGCCATCAGTCCCAACAACAGTCCGGAAGGCTACTGGCAATTTTATTTACACCCCAACCAAGAAGATAACTTGCTGGCTTTAACCGGAGGTCGCACCTTTTATTTAGTGAATTTTGAGTGGGAGCAGCCGTTTCACATTGTGCGGCTGGAAGCCAACGGCGATATCCTTCGCATTCCTCCTGGCACCTTCCATCGATCGGTCTCCGATCCAGAAGGATCGCTCGTTTTGAATCAGGCTGTTCGAACTGCCCGCGCCACTGTCGCCAGCGAATTCCGCGTCTATAACAGCGCCGAAATTCCGCGTTTGCTGCGAGTCACGTCTCAAGCAGCGCCACTACCGCAACGACATGGGTTCGATCGGGGTCATTTGCGCGTGGCTTAGGTGGGATTGGAAATGGGGTGCAGGGGTGCAGGGGTGGCAGAATGATAGCTCCTCATCTCCCTCACGCCCCATCTCCCTCACGCCCCATCTCCCTCACGCCCCATCTCCCTCGCTCCTCATCTCCCCCGCTCCTCATCTCCTCCAACAGACCACTAGCATCTGCAACTGAAAGCCTTTATGCTCAATGCTGGACCATTTAGTTGCAGAAATCGAATCCCGTGATGACCACTCCAAATCTTGCTCCCTACGGCACCTGGAAATCGCCGATCACCTCTGACCTGATTGTGGCAGGCAGCATCCGCCTCGGTGAAATTCGGCTGGATGGCAATGACATTTATTGGAGTGAAGGTCGTCCAACGGAGTCAGGCCGCAGTGTTGTGGTGCAGCGATCGCCCCAGGGTCAGACTATAGATGTGACGCCAGCAGCACCGTTTAATGTTCGGACGCGGGTGCATGAATATGGAGGCGGTGCTTATCAGGTCGCAGATAGCGTGGTTTATTTCTCGAACTTTATTGATCAGCGGCTGTATCGGCAGGTGGTCGGACAGGAGCCGGAAGCGTTGACACCAGAGGCAGCGTCACCTGAAATAGCCTTTCGCTATGCGGATGTGGTAATCGATCGCGCTCGTAACCGCTTGATCAGCATTCGGGAGGATCACACGGCAGGTGGGCATGAGCCTGTGAATACGATCGTGGCGATCGATCTGAATCAGGTGAATGCGGGAGAAGTGCTGGTTTCGGGTGCTGATTTTTATGCCACGCCACGCCTCAGTCCGGATGGGAAGCAGCTTTGCTGGCTGAGTTGGAATCACCCCGATATGCCCTGGGATAGCACCTCGCTTTGGCTAGCCAATGTGAATGAGGACGGTTCGCTGCAAACACCGAAGCAAATTGCTGGTGGTCCAACGGAATCCGTGTTTCAGCCAACCTGGTCGCCGGATAACGTGCTGTACTTTATTAGCGATCGCACCAACTGGTGGAATTTATATCGGTGGGAGAGCGATCGGGCCACGCCAGTTTGCGAAAAGGCGGCTGAGTTTGGATTGCCGCAGTGGGTGTTCGATATGACCACCTATGGCTTCGAATCCGCTGAGAGCCTGATTTGCACCTATGTCGAGCAGGGCATCCAGCATCTGGCGCGGCTGAATACGGAAACCCTGGAACTGACAGAAATTGAAACGCCTTACAGTGCAATCAGCGGATTGAAAGTGGCAGAAGGCTATGCCGTTTTCATTGGCGGTTCAGCTACAAAACCTGGCGCGATCGTTCGACTTGACCTACAAACCGGAGCCATTGAAGAACTGCGCCGCTCCAGCACTTTGACGATCGATCCAGGCTATATTTCTGCACCAGAAGCGATCGAATTTCCGACCGAAAATGGGCTAACGGCCTATGCCTTTTACTATGCGCCCAAAAATCAGGACTATGCTGCACCTGCGGATGAAAAACCACCCTTGTTGGTGAAAAGTCATGGCGGACCTACTGCTGCCACTTCCGCTAGCTTTAGCCCCAGCATCCAATATTGGACCAGTCGCGGCATTGCCGTTTTGGATGTCAACTATGGCGGCAGCACCGGCTATGGCAGAGAATATCGCGAGCGGTTGAAAAATAACTGGGGAATTGTTGACGTAGACGACTGCGTAAACGGAGCTAAGTATTTGGTTGAGAAAGGATTGGCCGATCGCGATCGACTTTGCATCGATGGCGGCAGTGCGGGCGGATACACGACCCTGGCGGCACTCACCTTTCGGGATGTATTTAAAGCTGGGGCAAGTCACTATGGCGTCAGCAATCTGGAAGCGCTGGCTCAAGATACCCATAAATTTGAGTCCCGCTACCTGGATGGCCTGATCGGCAAATATCCCGAAGAACGAGACATTTACTTACAGCGATCGCCGATCACATCTGCCAGCCAACTCTCCTGTCCGCTGATCTTCTTCCAGGGCGATGAAGACAAAATTGTGCCGCCCAACCAGGCCGAAATGATGGTAGAAGTCCTGCGCCAAAAAGGCTTACCCGTCGCCTATGTCCTGTTTGAAGGTGAGCAACATGGCTTCCGCAAAGCCGAAAACATCAAACGCGCCTTAGATGGTGAGCTATATTTCTACTCCAGAATCTTTGGCTTCGAGCTGGCTGATCCGGTGGAGCCTGTGGCGATCGAGAATCTGTAGCTGAAGAATTAATTCGATTCACGCTATAGCTGAAGGATCAATTCGATTCGTGCTGAAGGATCAATTCGATCCGCGAGCGAGACGCTCGCACTGCTTTGTCACACATTTTTGATTCACTCAGACAGGGAAGCTGATTAGATTGTGGGATTTGCCACGATCAAGCTTGTGACGTTTGAACATCTCTAGTGCGAGCGTCTCGCTCGCGAACAAACCAGCCACCTCGCTCGCGAACAAACCAGCCATCTCACTCACGAACAAACCAGCCATCTCGCTCGCGAACAAACCAGCCGTCTCGCTCGCGAAGAAACCAGCCATCTCGCTCACGAACAAACCAGCCATCTCGCTCGCGAACTAAATATGCGCACGCTCTCTATCTCGTCAGGTTCGATTAAGCTTTAAATAGGGAACTTAATCTTTTCTTTATTAGTTGCGATCGATATGCCAGCTGCCGTTTGTCTGCAAGGGGTTCACAAGGTTTATAACAATGTCTCGGTGGTGGATGATTTGTCGCTGACGATCGCACCGGGCGAAATTTTTGGCTTACTCGGTCCAAATGGAGCAGGCAAATCCACCACGATTCGTATGGTGACAACGCTAACCAAACCAACCCAAGGCGATATTGTGGTTGCGGGCTATGACGTGGTGCGGCAGCCGTTTGGAGCCAAAAAGCAGATTGGCGTCGTGTTGCAGCAAACCAGCGTGGATATGGACTTGACCGTCTGGGAAAACATGGAATTCCATGGGCGGATGCATCACATTCCCAATCCGCGTCGGCAAAAGGAAATCGATCGCTGGCTGGAATATGTCGAGTTGATCGATCGCCGTAATGATCTGGTCAAAACCTTGTCGGGTGGGATGAAGCGCCGCTTGCAAATTGGCCGAGCCTTGCTGCACCAGCCACAAATTCTATTTCTGGATGAACCCACCGTTGGACTCGATCCGCAAACGCGCCGTCGCCTCTGGGAAATCATCAAAGGTTTGAATCAGCAGGGCATGACGATTTTGCTGACCACTCACTACATGGAAGAGGTCGAATATCTCTGCAACCGCATCGGCATCATGGACAGCGGCAAGCTGATCGAGCTGGGCACGCTGGAAGAATTTCGCCAACGGCATGGGCAGGGCTTGATTATGAAGCAGGAGGGCGATCGCTGGAATTATCAGTTTTTCCCTACGATGCAGGACGCAAAAAGCTTCCTGGAACAACAGCCCGACAAAACCGGCATGATGTTGCGCCCATCCAACCTGGAAGATATTTTCGTGGAATTAACCGGCAGAAATCTGGACTAGAAATCTGGATGGGCGATCGTCCTTTTCATACTTTTCGCACACGATGCAAAAGTGAGGTATCATAACGCATCGCTCTGTTGAACGGTGTCGTTTTCAGGGGCAGTTGCCGCCTCTCTGCCTATGCTGAATCGCTGGTGGATCTACCAAAAGCAACGTTTCCCAATTTTTCGCAATAGCCTGCTGGCTGCAATTTTCAGTGTTTCAGCAGTGGGATATTCCTTATTGCTGCGATCGGCGGCGGATCAAACCATGGCCTCGATCGGCATCATGCTGTTAGCAACGCTGTCCGTCTTTTTGTTTGGCCTGCAGCTCCAGGTAGTTGATGAGTTTCAAGACATCCAAACTGATGTGTTGCAGCGTCCCCATTTGCCAGTACCCAGTGGCCTGATCAAATTGTCGGAATTGCAAATGATTGGATTGGCAGCAGGCTGCATTCAGTTTGGCTCAACCCTGCCGATCGGCTTTTCTTTCCTCCTTTTTCTGGCAGGACTCTGGCTTTATTTGGGTTTGCTAAGCCGCAATTTTTTTCGCAAGTCGCTCTCTCCCATGCTGAGCGTTTTGAGTCGAGCTGGCCTGGTCGGACTACTGGCAGTCTATGCTACAGCGCATGATTGGTTATGGGTAGGAGCCAGTTTCAACCTCAACTTAGGCTGGTTTTTCCTGATCAGTTTTTTGGTTGGCTTAGCGATCGAACTCAGCCGCCGCATGACAATTGTTCAAGCTCATTCTCTACAAAAAAATTCTGTTCAACGTCCAGATCGCAGGATCAGCTGGATTTGGCTGGTGGTTGTTTGGTTGCTGACCCTGACGGCATTTCAAGCCAGTCTTGCCATCCAGTTTGTTGTTCCTGTCATTGTGATCAGCTTGCTGCTGTTGCTGATTTCAGCCGCTGTGGCATGGCGTTTCTGGCAAAAGCCAAATGCTCGATCGGCTCATCGAGTTGTGTTCATGTCCGATCTTTGGGCGATCGCTATTTACTTTAATATTGGGATTTTGCCCTTGCTGCTTGCCAAGTAATGATGGGCAATGCCCACCCTACTTTTGCCCTTTGGGCTCAAATATACCAACTTCTGTACAAATGGCCTGCAATCGTCGGTCCCAGGGATCGATCGGTAAACGGGGCAACCGGGCAAACTCGAACACAATGCCGATTGTAGGAATTCTGGACCAGGCAGCAGTGCTCAAAAGACGATCGTAAAAGCCACCGCCATAACCTAAACGGTAGCCACGCACATCACAGGCCACCGCAGGGACTAAGATTAAATCAACTTCATGCGGATGGATGATCGGTGAATCAGGATGAGGTTCAGGAATCCCGTAAGTTCCAGTTTGCAGCGGTAAATAAGGATTATTTGGAGTCCAGGCATGCCAGATTAAGTTTTTGCCTTCACAGCGAGGCAGTCCCCAACGATGCTGAGTCAGAAATAAGGGGCTGAGGTCGGGTTCTTGACGAAAACTGAAGTAGGCCAAAATCGTGCGAGATTGCGTAAACCACTCAGAGTTGTGGAGATGGCCACAGAGCCGATCGCTTTTTTGTCGCCAAATTTCTTGAGGCATCGACTGCCGCGCTTTCAAGAGCGATCGCCGCAAATCGGCTTTCTGGGTAGCCCGATCGGCTTTTTGGGCAGTTGAACTGGTGATTACATTGAACTGGCTCGTCTCAGAATTCACTCCGCTACTCATGCTGGCTGATACCAATCCCGTCAATGGCTGCTTGTCGATAATGACTGTTTGCCACTCATGGCTGTTCGTCACTCAAAGTGTAGCGCGTCCCGACTGGAGTGGATGCAAATTCGTAGTTTGAAATGTAGTTTGAAAAGGGTTTGATATTGGGCAATTCAGACAATCCGGCCTACAATCGGGAAGACTGACATTCTCGAATACGGTTGACAGAAACAATGGCCTTAAACCCAGGAGATCCTGCCCCCGACTTTAGCCTACCCGATGCAAACAGTGACCTTGTGCACCTTGCAGATCTGCGCGGGAAATGGGTTGTGCTTTACTTTTATCCTCGCGATAATACGCCGGGATGCACCAAAGAAGCCTGTGGTTTTCGCGATGCTCATTCCGACTATCAAGCTCAAGATGTGATTGTGCTTGGGGTTAGTACGGATGATGCTAAGTCTCATACCAAATTCGTTCAGAAGTTCAATCTCCCCTTTACACTCCTCTCAGATGCAGAAGGCAAGGTTGCCTCAAGTTATGACAGCTATGGGCTGAAAAAGTTTATGGGCAAAGAATATATGGGCGTGAGCCGCAACACCTTTGTGATTGATCCGGACGGTAAGATTCACAAGATCTACCGCAAAGTGAAGCCGGAGAATCATGCTGCTGAAGTTTTGGCTGATTTAGCTGAGCTAATATCATGACAGTTTTCTACGAGCGGAATTTCTTCCATCAGGGTGTTTGCGAGCATTGCCGCTATCGATCGATCTCGTTGTTTTAGTGCTTGAGGATGGCTGCATTCCATGCTTCAATTCTGGCGATTGCTACAGACAGGACTGGGTGTTATTTTTCGACATCCCATTACGGGAACGAGCATTATCCCTGTTTTACCAGATGGTCGAATTGTTCTGGTTCAACGGCGCGATAACGGACGTTGGAGTTTGCCGGGTGGCATCGTTGACTGGGGTGAAGATATTCCCTCTTCTGTTCAACGGGAGCTCGTTGAGGAAACGGGCCTGAATTTGCACAAAATTAATCGTTTAGTCGGGGTTTACTCCGATCCACACCGCGATCCTCGATTTCACGCAATTTGCGTCGTTGTGGAAGCCATTGTGGACGGTGAGATGAAGGTGCATGATACGTTAGAGATTATGGATATTCAAGCCTTTACACCGTCTGAAATTCCCAAGGGGGAATTATCCCATGACCACGATCGGCAATTACAAGATTATTTCAGCGGTATGACCGTTTTGGCTTAATGCAGTCGGGAATTTTGAGCTTTAAGGGTTCAAAGTCCTTTTTGCCACTTTTTTCAGACAGCGATCGCAATGCCCACAGCCTGGTTGAGAGAGTGACATCGCTTCTGTCTCGAAACCAAAGGCATTCAGCAAAAACTGCCAGCGACAGGTCTTGGTTTGTAGATATTTTGCCATTTGGCGCGTTGCAGCATTCTGGTCTGAAGGTTGGGGGTTGGTCGAACGATCGATCTGGTAGTGAAACGGATCCTGCCAGTGCAACTGCCCTTGACTATGGAGGAGCGATAACGCAATTCCCGCTTCTTTAAATTGGCGAGTGACGGCGGCGATATTTCCTTGAATGGGCACTTTGCGGCTGAGTTGCTGAGCCATTTGCTGTTGTTTGCGCATCTGGGCTTGAAAAAATTGCTGACGTTGGCGATCGTCAGGATCGAACCATCCAGAAGGTTCACTAATCAGCGTGAGCGCTTCAGCAGATTGTCCGTCGCGTCCGGCTCTGCCCACTTCCTGCACATATTCTGAGAGCAAAAGCGGCGCATGAAAATGGACCACGAATCTAACATTGGGCTTATTGATGCCCATGCCGAACGCAGAAGTACAAACCACCAGAGGAATGGCACCTTCGATCCAGCCAGCTTCAATTTGACGACGCGTCTGGGCACCGAGTCCGGCATGGTAAGCCGCTGTAATATAACCCTGCTGGTTCAACCAGTCTGCTAATGCTTCGCTATCTCGACGAGTCCGCACATAAACTAACCCCGACTGCTGCGATCGAGCTTGAATATACTTCAGTAAACGTTGGCGTCGGCCTTGTGCAGTCCAATTCACTTGAACGGTCAGATGCAGGTTCGATCGATAGGGACTTTGTAAAAAAAGCTGGGGATGGCGCAAATCCAGCACTTCCCGAATGGTTTGTTGTGCTTGGGGATCAGCCGTAGCGGTAAAGGCCGCGATCGGAATCTCTGTGCCTGGAGGTTTGGTTTGGAGGAGGGCCGATCGAATTGCGCCTAAACGGCGATAAGCAGGACGAAAAGTTTCTCCCCATTGCACTAAACAATGCGCTTCATCCAAAATCAAGCCGTTGATCACCAGTTCTGGTTGACACAGGCGCTCCCACACTGGCGGAGTAAGTAAGGTTTCTGGAGAGAGATAGAGCAGCCGCAATCGCTGCTTTTCCAGGAGCCATAGGATTTTACGGCGTTGATCGGACGATAATTCACTGTGAAGTGAAGCAACAGGCAATTGGCGTTGCCGCAGCTCTTGAACTTGATTTTCCATCAAAGCCACCAGCGGCGATACCACTAAAGTTAAGCCGGTTGTCATCAGCGCCGGCAGCTGAAAGCAAATCGATTTACCGCCTCCTGTTGCCATCACGATCAACGCATCTTGTTTGGCAATCAACGCCTGTACGATTTCACCTTGAGGCGGACGAAAGCTGGAGTAGCCCCAAATTTTTTGCAACTTGGCTTGAATTTGCTGCTGAATCTGCTGTTGTGTAAGCTGCATCCTGATTTCCTAGAGCTCCAGTGTTCAGAATGCCCAGAGGGTTGACTTGCATCATCGGTTGTGGCCGATCGCGTCAAGCAAAACTACAAATTTTCGTGAGTGAAATTTATTAGGTTTTTACAAAAGACTACCGGAAATGACAGGCAAAAATTCGTACTGATCGATATAACCGTTTCCCTGCGCCTGTTCCCTTCTACTCGACTATGTTGAAAAATGCGATTCAAGCAGTAGCCAAACTATCCGGCTACCAAATCACCAAGCTTGCTGAACAATCCCACCAATCCTATCAGCCGCTTGAACTGCCTTTTATTGATTTATTGGATCTGATTATTCGAGATTATCAACGCCGCCATGGAGAACTTTTCTTTGTGCAAATTGGCGCGCATGATGGCAGCTCTGCCGATCCCATTCGGGCATTAGTGCAAGAACACCATTTTTCTGGGATTTTGGTTGAGCCTCAACCCCAAGCCTTCAAAACACTGCTGGAAAACTATCGGCATGAACCACAGCTGCAATTTGAAAATGCAGTCATTAGCGATCGGGATGGTGTAGCCACGCTTTATGCCGTCAAAGAAGGAGTTGCCGATCTACCGTTTTGGCTGTCTCAATCGGCGAGTTTAGATCGAACTGTGGTCCGTAACGCACTCCACTACTGGCGTTATGCCAAGCAACTCAAAGCCTTACCAGACGATTTAGACTCCATGATTCAGGAGATTCAGCTTCCTGCTTTAACCGTGTCAACCTTACTGGCCAAGCATCAAATCCAGAAAGTAGATCTTCTGGTGATCGACACCATGGGATTTGATTTTCAAATTCTCAAGATGTTTCCCTTTCAGCAGCTAAAACCTGCCATCATTCAGTTTGAACATAACCTTCTATCGCCTGTTGATCAGCAAGCCTGTTTTCAACTACTTGCAAACCAGGGATATAGCCTTGCCAAATTTACAGTAGATACGATCGCCTATTTGCACGGTACAACTCGGCACTGGACAGTAGGGCAGTGGTAAATCCAGTGGTCAATCAAAGATATCGCTGTAACCATGCAAGGTTTCGATAAAACTCGATAAAAAAAGTTCAGGAGGTGACCATCAACAAATCTCCTCCTGAACTGAATCATTGAGACTCTTCTTAGTACAAATCTTCTTCTTTGTGAGTTTCGATCGTGCAATCAGAAGTTGGGTAAGCAACACAGGTTAAAACAAACCCTGCTTCAATTTGATCGTCATCCAAGAAAGACTGATCGCCTTGATCGATTGTGCCCTCAGTCAATTTGCCCGCACAAGTAGAGCAAGCACCTGCACGGCAGGAATAGGGCAGATCGAGACCTTGCTCTTCAGCTGCGTCCAAAATGTATTCGTCATCGGGGACAGAAATCGTTTTATCTAAACCTTCAGCTGCGTTGATCAGTCTAACTTTATATGTAGGCATGCCAAATCCTCTCAGTGTTCGAAACAGCAGGCAGATTTACTCATTGCTTGATTCGACATCCAGCGAGCGAACAAGCTAATTGAATAATTCAATGCGCTTGAGTAAACTCTATTTCTGATAGTACGGGAAAACTAAAGGTCTGCAACTTGAATTCAGGACCCGGGTTGAATGGGATTCGTAATGAAAAAGTCTAAAATCAGCCCGAACTGCTTATACTTTGGAGCCTTATTTTAGAACTTCATCTCTAGAGATCATTTGAACCAAGAAACCTAGGAGGCGATCGTTGATCAATCACCTCCTAAACGCATGATCAGAACTTGCTTTAGTACAAATCTTCTTCTTTGTGGGTTTCGATCGTGCAGTCAGAAGTGGGGTAAGCGACACAAGTCAGCACATAACCTGCTTCGATTTGATCATCATCCAAGAAAGACTGATCACTTTGATCGATCGTGCCGGAAACCAATTTGCCTGCACAAGTGGAGCAAGCACCGGCACGGCAGGAATAGGGCAGATCCAGACCTTTCTCTTCAGCAATGTCCAGAATGTACTCATCATCGGGTACCTCGATGACAGTACTCTTACCTTCCTGATCGACCAATGTGACTTTATACGTAGCCATGTGAAATCCTCTCAGTGTTCGAAACGGCAGTCAGATTTACTCATTGCTTGGTTCGACATAAAGTGCTCGAACAGCCTAATCCTGATGATTAGAAGTGCATCTGAGTAAACTCTATTTCTGATACTACGGGAAAACCAAAGGTCTGTAACCTGAATTCAGAGCCTGGGTTGAATGGGATTCGTAATGAAAAAGTCTAAAATTAGCCCGAATTACTTATACTTTAGAATTTCTTTGGGATTGGATAAGGAAAGCTAACGGATTAGACTTGCACCCTGTTTGAGTTGCTTAGAAAAGAAGGAATCACTGAATTCCTGGCAAATCTTTTTTCGATTGCCTATATAACAGGTTTGTTCCAGGTTGGATTGAAATTTCTCTAGGATTAAATATAGATTTAACTAACAGGAAAGATGTCAACAAATTAACAAGCATTATTACTTGAAAGATCATAATCAATTACTGATTCCTGATAGCTTATGCTTATCTTTTCTTCGCTACTGCCATGCTCAAGCAATGACAAATCTTATGTTCTTAACTGTTACAACCATTGCTTAAACACTGCTTAAACAAAATGAGCACAGCCCAACTATTTAGTTGCCAAAGGGAGCAGGAGCATCCGGCAAAGCCACAGATGGCAGGGTAACAGGCTGCACAGAAGCTTCTGGTGGTGCCTGAATGAATGTTAATGTCGGTGCGGTTAAATTGGGCGCGTTCAAAGTTGGCGCTGCAAAAGTCGGGGGAGTGAACTGGGGTGGGTTGAATTGAGGTCCGCCTGTTTGAAAAGCGTTGAAAGTAGGGGCATTAAAGGCAGGGGCATTAAAAGCGGGGGCATTAAAGGTTGGGCGCGCCAATTGTGGCGCATTGAACTGTGGGGCATTAAAAGACGGGGGAGGAAAATCTGGGGTATTCAGTTGAGTTTCTCCCGGCGTGAACTCAGGGAAGACAGTGGTTGGAACTTCCGGTGCAGGAATCGTCGGGACTTCTGGAATGGCAGGAGAAATCTGCTCGATCGAAGGAGCAGGCAGAATAGGCGGAAATAGTTGATCGGTGTCAACGGTTGGCACGGTCGCTGTAGGAATTTGAGGAGCTTCTTGCGCCCAGGCTTGAGTTGCTCCTCCGAAAAAAATGGCAACAGACCAGGCCATGCAATGATTTCGATGCATCATTTTCCACCTAAGAAAATTCTCTAGATGCAGTAATTATAGTTTCAAGTTTTTGAACTGCACTTCTCCCGCATGCATTCTAAGCACTCATTCATCAGCTTGCTCATTTCGGGCTGCAATACAATCGGGCTGCAATACAAAAAGTCAGAATCAAAATCCGTACGCAAGTCGCAATCTTAATCGCAGCAAAAAAGCCCCATAAAATCCAGATGAATTGGTGGCCGATCGCAGATGGCTTGAGTTAGATTAGAGCGGAAATGTAAATTAATGTTTCGGAGGATTGATTGTTTGCTCTCAATCTCCTTTGGGCAGTCTAAGACTCATAATCTTTGTTTTGTAAGGCCAGGGGATTTTTCATGTCCCGACTTGTGAAGAAAAGTATGGGTAAACTTCGATTTAGTTTGACTGAAGTTAATTAAACTTAACAAATCGGGTATGCTAGGGCAAAGGGCTTGATAAGTAAAAATTCTTATCGCTCCTTTGATCGCTAATTATTGAACTGGTTTAGCGATCGTCCAGTCTGTTGGGAAATGAGTGGGAGAGGTGCAAGGCCACAGCCGCTTAATCTCAAGGTTAATTGGTTTAGTTGTGATATTCGCGTTGCTCGCATCTTGCCTTCAAGTACGAGAGTGACCCGCATCTAGGTTCCCGCTTTAAGATGGCGCTCCTGACAGACTTTGTTTCAGGCAGACTTTGTTTCAGATTGTCCCCGTCGCTTCCTTGGCCATCTGAATGCCCGCTATCTCTACAAATACTTGGGTAAGCTCTCATGATGAGTACGCAATTTCCTTGGTTGACGCTTCTGACCTTATTTCCGTTGGTCGCGGCGCTACCCATTCCATTCATCCCAGATAAGGAAGGAAAAACAGTCCGGACTTATGCACTCAGTGTGGGGTTGATAGAGTTTGCCCTCCTGGTTTATGCCTTCTGGAAAGATTACGACCTTGCCAATCCTGCATTCCAGCTTGTTGAAACCTACGCCTGGATGCCACAAATTGGCTTGAATTGGTCGCTTGCAGTGGATGGTTTGTCCATGCCGCTTGTTCTGCTCGCCGGATTAGTCACTACGCTGGCCATCTTTGCATCTTGGAAAATTCAGCACAAACCGCGCCTGTTCTACTTCTTAATGCTGGTAATGTACAGTGCGCAAATTGGCGTGTTTGTGGCCCAAGATCTGCTGCTGTTCTTCCTGATGTGGGAATTAGAGTTAGTTCCGGTCTATCTCTTGATTGCAACTTGGGGTGGCCAAAAGCGGCTCTACGCAGCAACTAAATTTATTCTATATACCGCGATCGCCTCGGTTTTCATCCTGGTGGCCGCGCTAGCCATGGCTTTTTATGGCGATACATTCACATTTGATATGCAGGCTCTGGCCCTAAAGCAATATTCGATCGGTTTCGAGATTGCGATGTATGCGGCTTTCCTGATTGCTTTTGGGGTGAAGTTGCCGATTTTTCCACTCCATACCTGGTTGCCCGATGCTCATAGTGAAGCCCCAGCCCCGGTTTCCATGATTCTGGCAGGCGTACTGCTCAAAATGGCTGGCTATGCCCTGATTCGAATCAATGTGGAGATGCTACCGAATGCCAATGTCTACTTTGCACCTGTCCTGGCAGTGCTGGGCGCAGTTGGCATCATCTATGCCTCGCTGACGGCCTTTGCTCAGGTGAACTTAAAACGTCGATTGGCTTATTCTTCGATCGCTCACATGGGTTTTGTGTTGATTGGCATTGCGGCTTTCACAGACATTGGCTTAAGTGGGGCTGTGACACAAATGGTTTCGCATGGATTGATCGCGGCCAGCCTCTTCTTCCTGTCAGGCGTGATATACGAGCAAACTCATACCTTGATGATGGACAAGATGGGCGGTATGGCGAAGCAAATGCCTACCCTGTTTGCGCTCTTCACCGCTGGATCGATGGCATCACTGGCGCTGCCGGGAATGAGTGGCTTTGTTGGCGAACTCGAAGTTTTTCTGGGTTTTGCCACAAGCGATGCCTACAGTACTTCCTTTAAAGTAGTGATTGTGCTGCTGGCCGCAGTTGGCATTATTCTTTCGCCGATCTATCTCTTGTCAATGCTGCGCACGATTTTCTATGGCAAGGAGCTGCATAGTGCAGAACAAGCTGAAGGACAGGCTGAACTGGCGGCTAAATTCACCTTCAGAGATGCCAAACCCCGCGAAGCATTCATTGCCCTTTGCTTGTTGATTCCCATTATTGGGATCGGCATCTATCCCAAACTGGCAACCCAAACCTACGATGCGAAAACAGTTGAGGTGGCTGCACAGGCGAGACAGGTGTTGCCTCTGATTGCTGACCAGCCCTTCCACTTCTCTCAGCCAGTCCTGATTGCTCCTGCTGTGATGGAAGTAGAGGCAAAAGAGCTCGCTCAAATCGTTCAGTAAGATCTATCTGACAGGCTTGTTCAGGATAAAACCAGGGGGTGTAGCCAGTCTATGCCCCTCTGCGGCAGTGCAACCAGAGTTCAGCCAGGAGAGAATTAGAAAGGCATTTGCCACACTTTCACAGTTTTATCCGAACTGCCGCTCATCAAGAATTTACCATCTGGACTGAGCGCGATCGAATTAACCGTATCCGTATGATCCGTCCAGGTTGTCAAGACTTTACCCGTAGAGAAATCCCAGAACTTGATAGTGCTATCACTGCTGCCACTAATCAGAATTTTGCCATTCGAGGTCAGGGCAAGGGTGTTGACATCGCGAATATGTTCATTGAGGGATCGAATCAGTTGACCCGTCTGGACATCCCATAACCGGATTGTTTTATCCTTGCTGCCGGTAATCAAAGTTTGGCCATCGGGCGTAAAGATGATGGTATGCACTGGGTTGAGATGACCAATCAGGGTTTGTAGATATTCCCCTGTGCGTAAATTCCAAAGCTTAATTTTGTTGTCGAGGCCGCCACTCGCTAATAGCTTGCCGTCTGGACTGATGGCGATCGTCTTAATCATCCCTGCAACTTCTGCCAGGGTTTTTAGCAGTGCGCCTGTGCTCATGCTCCAAAGCCGAATCGTCCGATCTTCTCCACCGCTAACCAACAGTTTCCCGTCCGGGCTAATCGCAACTGCATTTACATCCCGGCTGTGCCCGGTGAGAGCGCCCAAAAGAGCCCCATTCAAAAAGCTCCAAACCCTCACCGTATAATCATCGCTGCCACTTACCAGAGTGCGTCCATCCGGGCTAATTGTAATTGTGTTGACGCCCCGCGTGTGTCCAGTCATGTTAAGCAACAGCTCACCCGTGTTGATATTCCAGACCTTAATCGTGTCATCTAAACTGCTGCTGGCAAAGGTGGATGCTGTGGTGCTGACCGCTACACAAGTTACCCAAGAAGAATGAGCCGTTAAGGTATATAAACAACGAGAACCCCGTGGTCCGGCGATCGGACGAACTGATGTGGTGGGTTTTGCAGTTGATCTTACTGGAATGGGGGTAGGAGGTCTGGAAATCGGCGGCTTTGAGGTAGGCGGCTTGGTTGGAGGATAGGAAACTGGGGTTGGAGTTGCCGATACGGGTCTGCCTGATGGTGTGGGTAACGAGGAAGGCGAGTTGTTTTTGCTGGCGGGCAGGAAAGAGTCTGCATTTAAGTCACGCATGACTTCATCCGCAGATTGATAGCGTTCTCCGACCAGATCCTTCAAAAGCTGGTCCAGAATATGAGCGAACTGATCGCTAACAGCAACGCCTTTTTCTGCCAGATACTCTCGCCAAATCCAACGCCCATTGAGTGGATCATAAAGATTGTCAGGGCGCGTTTCTGTCATGAGATGCAGACAGGTTGCCCCTAAACTATAGAGGTCACTAGAAGGATAGGCCTTGCCCCCCCGAAACTGTTCCATCGGAGCATATCCCTCTGTGCCAATGCGGGTACCCGCTTCTCCAGCCCCTTCTTCGCTCAGCTGCTTTGCCACCCCGAAATCGATCAGCATCAATCGATCGTCTGATTGCCGCCGCAGAATATTCATGGGTGTGATATCGCGGTGGATCACTTGATGACGGTGCACAAAGCGCAGAATCGGCAAGACATCGGCCAACACATCACGAATTTGCCGCTCATTAAAAGCCCCATTTTGCTTCATCTCTTGCAGCAGGCTTTGTCCTTCGATGAATTGTTGCACTAGGTAAAGATAGCCATCTTGCTCAAAATAAGCCAACAACGCTGGAATTTGGGCATGTTCTCCCAATTCATGCAGCCTGACCGCTTCTTGATTAAATAGACGGACTGCCTTTTCCAGGGATTTGGTCCCTTGCACTTGAGGAGAAAACTGCTTAATCACACAGCGCGACTGCAATCGATCTTCATCTAGAGAGAGATAAGTTCTACCAAAACCACCTTGGCCCAGAAGCTGCACTGCCTGATATCGCCCTCTGAGGAGAATTAAAGGGCTTCCACAGTTTTGACACACCTTGGCATCATCGGGATTGAGTGGTTTCTGACAGTGAGGATTAAGACAGCAGATCATGGCAGAGAGCGCACTATGGCAGTATTTTCGATAGAAACGCGCCTCGATCTAGATTGCCTAGAAGCGAAGGCGATAAAGTAACCTAAATGTCACATCAACGGGCTTTGCCAAGTGGTAGCAAACAGCGTTATTTCGTTGGCAGCACTGTTGCAATCGTCGCCAACCTGGCTTGAAACAGATTCCTCTAAGCGGCAATCAATCATAGGGCGCATCGAAACTGGTAGCGAGCGCTGGACTATCTGAATAACCCTGGACGATATTTTATCTTTTCATATAAGAATAAATTTCCCTACCTCGTAGATCGAACTGACAAACCCGATCGTGCCTAATTCAAATCTTAAACGGGATTACAGATGCAGCGCAAAATCCCATACTGAATTCTCAGTTAATGTCATCCCCGTATAGCAAGATAAAATGGATACCTATTATCAACCAGGATTACTGGTATTCCGCTCAATTCTATGCTTGTTTCGGCGCTATGATAAGGGATGCAATGCATTCCTTCATAGAGATATAGCGTTTATAAAGAAAACGTGAACCGATAATGCTGGATATCGATGATTGAGGCGAGCCTGAAGTCACTCTAAGATGGAGGATGCGGCGTGAGTGATGTTCCAGAAACCACAGAACAAATCTTGGTAAAGCCGAGTAAAACCTACCAATTTTTGAGCTTCCATCTCACTGCAAGGCTGCAAGCACTTCTGCCTACTCAGCAACTGGATGAAATCCTGAGCCTGGAGGCAGGGCAGATTGTGCCGATCTTTGATCTGCCCGAAGCTGTGATGGGCATTTGCAATCATCGGGGTGAAGTGTTATGGATCGTTGATTTGGCTTGCCTCTTGGGGTTTGAAACATTATTTACTCAAAATTATCGGCAGCTGTATAGCGTCATGGTGATCCGTCGCTTTCAGTCGCATGTGGGAGTCGCTGTGCGGCAGGTTGGTCAGTTAATTCTTGCACCAACTAGCAAAATTCAACCCCTTCAGCCCACCACTTCGATCGATATGACGCCTCGTTTGGCCTTGTGCTTAACGGGTTTTTATCAAACTTCCGATCAAAAATCTTTTTTGATTCTAGACGGGGAAAAAATCTTAGATCTTTTGAAAGCAGACTAGGCAGACCGGGATGACTGAAAACCTTCACAACTTTTCAGATTCAAATCTGAACGACAGCAATGCAACCATGCCAACAAATCCGTTTCCATCCAAACTTTTAGATGAACCCTTTGAGGTTACATTGCCGTTGCCCAGCGAGTCTGAGCCTGAACCTGACAGTCCGGCTAATTCACCTATAGTCCAGCCCACAACGGCTCCAGGAGGATGGTGGCAGACCTTAGGCTTAAAGAAGCAAGTGGCGATCGTCGCCATTCTATTCAGTACCTTACCTGTTTTGCTGATTGGTGGCACCAGCTACTTTTTCCCCAGTCCCATCAACACAGTTTTATTCGGGAGTGTTTTGACGGCGATCGCAGCAGGAACTGCCGCTAATTTAATCACCCGACGGGCCCTGCGTCCGTTAGAAGGGGTGAATGCCGTCATTAACCAGCTAGGGCAGGGAAAGTTAGCCGCAGATGCAGAAGGGAATGAATTAGCTCAACTGGAAGAAAAACTAAAACAGCTGTCTCAGCAGCTCCAAACCCTGTCTAAACAGCAAGCTAGACAAACGCAGCAACGCCAACTGCTCAGCAACCTCTCGTTTCGGACCCGTCAAGTTCCTAAGCTAACGTGAGTTCGACGGAGTGACAAAAGGCCAAAGGAAAGCTGAGACTGGAAATGAAGTACATAAAGCCTCAGCGATGAAACCGATCGTATCGCACCTGGATGTGACCCAAATCTTTTGCGATGTAGATGACTTCTACCAAGAGTTTGAACGACTTTGGCAGCAACAAATCCAGCTGCCCTCGATGCTAGGAGAGAAACGCAGTCGCTCCAGACTGCACCTCAGCGAAGTGATGACGATTGTCATCGCCTTTCATGGCTCTGGCTACCGCACCTTCAAGGATTTCTATACCCTGCAAGTGTTGCCGCACTGGCGAGGAGCCTTTCCCAACTTGGTGAGCTACAACCGTTTTGTAGAGTTGATGCCTTGGAGCCTGATGCTGTTGTGCTGTTATCTGTACACTCGTTTAGGAGAAATGACAGGGATTAGTTTCATCGATTCGACTCCTCTAAAGGTTTGTCATCCCAAACGGGCTCAC